>DATLJR010000255.1:0-23670 GCA_035538755.1 Pseudolabrys sp. | reverse complement strand
TACATAAACCGTGGTTTGACCGGCCTGCGGCCGAGGCTAGATTAGCTGGCCATGAGCTACCGCGCTCCAGTTGACGATATAGCCTTCACATTAAAGCACGCCGCCGGTCTGAAAAATGCACTGGCCGAGGGTATCTATGGCGATCTCGATGAAGAGACGGTCGATTCCGTTCTGGCGGAAGCCGGGCGCTACGCCAGCGACGTGATCGCGCCACTCAATACTGTTGGTGACAAATTCGGCACGCCGTTCAAGGACGGAATAGTCACCACCCCGCCTGGCTGGAAGGAAGCCTATACGGATTGGGCCGCGGCCGGCTGGAACGGTCTTGCTGCACCAGTCGATTGGGGCGGCCAGGAGCTTCCGCACGCACTGAATGCGGCATGCATCGAAATGTGGAATTCGGCATCGATGGCTTTCGGCATCGGACCGGTCCTGACAATGGCGGCGATCGACGCACTGCATGCGTACGGAAACGACAAGCTCAAGCAGGAATACCTCGGCAAGTTGGTCAGTGGGGAATGGATGGGCACCATGCAGCTCACTGAGCCGCAGGCCGGATCCGACGTTGGCGCGCTGCGCAGCAAAGCCGAGCGCGCGGGCAACGGTAGTTATAAAGTCACCGGATCAAAAATTTTCATAACCTACGGTGAGCATGACCTCACCGACAACATCATCCATTTCGTTCTTGCCCGCTTGCCAGATGCCCCGCAGGGGACCAAGGGAATTTCCCTGTTTTTGATACCGAAAATACTGCCTGACGGCTCGCGCAACGATGTGCGCGCACATTCCATTGAACACAAACTCGGCATCCACGCTTCGCCTACCTGCACGATGGTGTATGGCGATCGTGGCGGAGCCGTTGGCTTTCTAATCGGCGAAGAGAACGAAGGCATGGCGTGCATGTTCACCATGATGAACCGCGCGCGGCTGGCCGTCGGCTTGCAGGGGGTTGGGATCGCCGAGCGTGCGACACAACAAGCATTGGCGTATGCGCGAGAACGCAAGCAAGGCCCGGCGAGTGCGATCATCGCCTATCCGGATGTCAGACGCATGCTGCTAACCATGCGCACACTGACCGGTGCAGCTCGCGCGATCTGCTATGCGACCGGAGTCGCCATCGATCGATCAATGCGCGCGAAAACCGACGTCGAGCGCAAGAGGGCCCACGAGCGTGCCTCTTTGCTGACGCCTGTCGCCAAGGCCTTCTCGACCGATATCGGTTCGGAAGTTGCCTCTCTAGGGATACAAGTGCACGGCGGAATGGGCTTCGTCGAGGAAACCGGCGCAGCGCAGCACTACCGCGACGCCCGCATCGCCGCGATCTACGAAGGCACAAACGGAATCCAGGCGCTTGATCTTGTCACTCGCAAAGTACCGTTGGAGGGTGGCAGGACCGTCGAAATGTATATCGACGAACTGCGACGCACCGTTAAGTCGGTTCAGTCGAGCAATGCGCCCGAATTCGGCGAAACAGCAACCTGCCTCGGCGAAGCCATCGACAGCCTTGAGCGAGCGACCCGGTGGCTGCTTGCTCAAAAAGCCTCCGATGCCGCGCTTGCCGGCGCCACGCCCTATTTGCGGTTGTTCGGCAATACGGCCGGCGGCTGCATGCTGGCCGAAGAGGCACTTGCATCGCTTCGCGCCGGCGACGGAACGAGCCGTTCCGTCCTTGCGCGCTTCTTCGCGGAAAATATTGCAATCCAGGCAAACAGCCTCGAACGCAGCGTCACTGAAGGTGCCGGTAGCATTGCTGACGCTCAAGCGGCGCTGGCAGAATAACGGGACGGCGCGCGATGTCGTTAAAAGGTAAAACTCTTTTCATCACCGGGGCATCGCGCGGAATCGGTCTCGCGATCGCGCTGAAGGCCGCGGCCGATGGCGCCAACATCGCCGTCGCAGCGAAAACCGTTGAACCGCATCCAAAATTGGAAGGCACGATTCATACTGCCGCCGCCGAGATCGCGAAGGCCGGCGGGCGAGCCTTGCCCATTGCGGTTGACGTGCGCCACGAAGCGAGCGTTCAGGCCGCGCTTGATGAAACTGCGGATAAATTCGGGGGCATCGATATCGTCGTGAACAATGCCAGCGCAATCCAGCTAACAGCGGTTACGGCAACCGATATGCGGCGTTACGATCTGATGCAGCAGATCAATGCCCGCGGTACCTTCATGGTCTCGAAGTTTGCCATTCCTTATCTTACGCGCCGCGAAAATCCACATATCCTGATGCTGTCTCCACCGCTCGACATGGCAGAGAAGTGGTTCGCGCCGCACACGGCCTATTCAATGGCAAAATTCGGCATGAGCCTGGTGGTGCTGGGACTCGCCGGCGAACTGCGCGGCAAGGTCGCGGTCAACGCCTTATGGCCGCGAACGACTATTGCTACGGCGGCAATCAAGAATCTTCTCGGCGGCGATACGATGATGCGCCGGTCGCGAAAGCCGGAGATCATCGCCGAGGCCACCTACCGCATCTTTCAGAAGCCCAAGAGCTTTACCGGGAACTTTCTGATCGACGACAGCTTCCTGGCTGGCGAGGGCATCCACGACTTTGACCGATACCGGGTCGATCCGAGCCAACCGCTGCAGGTCGATTTCTTTGTACCGGACACCAGTCGCCCGCCCGAGGGAGTTAGCCTGGACGCAAAGTCGCGATAGGCACTTCCACGGCGGCTCACGAATGTTTAGGTCTAGGCAATGTCCACCCTTCTCCTCAGCCATCCAGCCTGTCTGAACCACCTGACACCATCCGGACATCCGGAGCGGCCCGATCGTTTGCGTGCGATTGAACAAGCGCTGGAGGACGAAAAGTTTCAGACTTTGGCACGAGTCGAGGCTCCGCGCGGAAGCCTCGACGTCATCGCCCTCTGTCACCCAATGGAATACGTCGAAGCGATCCGCGAAGCCTCACCCGCCGAAGGTCTTGTGCGGCTCGACGCCGACACCGCGATGTCGCCGGGGAGCTATGAGGCGGCGTTACGCGCCGTCGGCGGCGCCATGCAGGCGGTCGACGACGTGATGACGGGCAAGGCCGCAAACGCCTTTGTCGCCACACGTCCACCGGGTCACCACACCGAGACGGCGCGGCCGATGGGCTTCTGCCTTTTCAACAACGCGGCGATCGCCGCACGATATGCGCAACAGAAACACGGTGTCGAACGTGCCGCGATCGTCGACTTCGACGTGCATCACGGCAACGGGTCGCAGGATATCTTCTGGTCCGACAAGAGCGTGATGTACTGCTCGACGCACGAGATGCCCCTTTACCCCGGCACCGGAGCGATCGGAGAGCGCGGCGATTACAATACCATCGTCAATGCACCACTCTCGGCCGGCGACGGCGGCGACGCTTTCCGCGAAGCTTTGGAGACCCTCATCATCCCGCGGCTTCGGGATTTCAAACCTGACTTTCTCATCATCTCCGCCGGCTTCGATGCGCACACCCGCGATCCTCTGGCAAATCTGAATTTAGTCGAGTCCGACTATTCCTGGGTCACCAAAAAATTGATGGAAATTGCCGACACGAACGCGAAAGGACGCCTCATTTCTTTGCTGGAAGGCGGCTACGATTTGCAGGGGTTGTCGCGTTCAGTGGCGGCCCACGTGACCGCGCTGATGCACGGTTAGAGAATCCACGCTATCTTGGTCAATGCGGGTCACGAATCGCCGGATTTGAATATGGCCGAAAACAATAATGCTGACGTCAAAATGTTGCCCTTCGAACGCGCGATTGAAGAGCTTGAATCGATCGTTAGCGATCTCGAGGGAGGCAAAGTGCCCCTCGAGCAGTCGGTGGCGCTGTACGAACGCGGCGAGGCCCTGAAGAAGCGATGCGAGGAGTTGCTACGCCAGGCCGAAGCGCGGGTCGAACGGATTACCCTCGATGCCGACGGAAAACCGACCGGAACCAGGCCTCTTGACGTGGATTGACCTTATTTATCAATCAGAAATGCACTTCTTGCCGAATTGCCCGCAAGGGCACTTTGGTGTAAGTCACGGCCCGACCAGTTTCATGGCACTGGTAAAAACCGGCCTTTAATCAAGTCTGTTGGAGTTGCTCTTGTCCGATTCTTCCAAGACCCCGTTGCTCGACCGCATTCTTTTTCCGAACGACCTCAAAAACCTGTCGGCCGATCAACTTAAACGGCTTGCCAACGAACTGCGGACCGAAACCGTTGACGCCGTCGCCAAGACCGGCGGCCATCTCGGTGCGGGACTGGGCGTCATCGAATTAACCGTCGCGCTTCACTATGTATTCGACACACCCAGCGACCGCCTCGTCTGGGACGTCGGCCATCAGAGCTACCCGCACAAGATCCTGACAGGCCGGCGGGCTCGCATCCGCACCCTGCGGCAGGGCGGCGGGTTGTCCGGTTTCACCAAGCGCGCCGAGAGCGACTACGATCCTTTTGGCGCCGCCCACTCTTCGACTTCGATCTCCGCAGCTCTCGGCATGGCTGTGGCACGCGACCTCGAAGGCAAAAAGAACAACGTCGTGGCGGTTATCGGCGACGGGGCAATGTCGGCTGGCATGGCCTACGAAGCCATGAACAATGCCGGCGCGCGTAACGAGCGTCTGGTCGTTATTCTCAATGACAATGACATGTCCATCGCACCACCGGTGGGCGCAATGTCGGCCTATCTGGCAAGGCTGATCTCCGGCAAGACCTATCGGACGCTGCGCGATATCGGCAAGCAGCTGGCGCAGCATCTGCCAAAGTTCTTCGGAGAAAAGGCAGGACGCGCGGAGGAGTTCGCGCGCGGCTTCTGGACAGGCGGCACCTTGTTCGAAGAGCTTGGCTTTTACTACGTGGGCCCGATCGATGGTCACAACCTCGACCATTTGTTGCCGGTGTTGCGAAACGTGCGCGATGCGGAGGCAGGTCCGATCCTCGTCCACGTCGTGACGCAGAAGGGTAAGGGCTACGCACCCGCCGAAACTTCCGCCGACAAGTATCATGGCGTGGTCAAGTTCGATGTCGCGACCGGTGCGCAGGCCAAATCGAAATCGACTGCCCCCCAGTACACGAAAGTCTTTGGTGAGAGCCTGATCAAAGAGGCGCGCAAGGACGACAAGATCGTGGCGATAACTGCGGCCATGCCGTCAGGCACCGGTGTCGACCTGTTCGCGAAAGAATTTCCCAACCGTTCGTTCGACGTCGGCATAGCCGAGCAACACGCGGTGACTTTCGCCGGCGGTCTCGCGGCCGAGGGGTTCAAGCCGTTCGCCGCCATCTATTCCACGTTCCTCCAGCGCGCCTATGATCAGGTCGTGCACGATATCGCGATACAGGGTCTGCCGGTCCGTTTCGCAATTGACCGCGCCGGCCTCGTAGGCGCCGACGGACCGACACACGCCGGGGCTTTCGACGTCACCTATCTTGGTTGTCTGCCGGGCTTCGTGCTGATGGCAGCAGCGGATGAGGCGGAACTTGTTCACATGGTTGCAACCGCGGTCGCGATCGATGACCGGCCCAGTGCGCTTCGTTATCCGCGTGGTGAAGGGCTCGGCGTACCCATGCCCGACGAAGGCAAGCCGCTCGAAATCGGGAAAGGCCGGATAATACAGGAAGGCCACAAGGTGGCCCTGCTGTCATTTGGCGCGCGGCTCGGCGAATGTCTGAAGGCGGCCAAGGAGCTTACCGCGCTTGGTCTATCGGCCACCGTTGCGGATGCACGCTTTGCCAAACCCCTCGATGTCGAATTGGTGACGCGGCTCGCGCGGGAACACGAAGTGCTGGTGACGATCGAGGAAGGCTCCGTCGGCGGTTTTGGCGCCTACGTCCTGCAATCGCTTGCTGGTCAGGGGTCACTCGATCAAGGTCTTCGGATCCGATGCATGATGCTACCGGACCGTTTCATCGATCAGGATTCGCCGGCAGCCATGTACGCGGCTGCTGGCCTCGACGCGAAAGCAATTGTCGCCAAGGTATTCGAGGCCCTGGGCAAGGATATTGACGCGGAAACCGCCAAACTCGCCTGACGGCTTTAAAATCGGCTTTTCCGGGGTACTTTCTTTCCCTTGCTGCGCGCCTCGGAGAGGCCAATGGCGATCGCCTGCTTGCGGCTCCTGACCTTCCTGCCGCTGCGTCCGCTTCTGAGTGTACCCTTCTTGCGCTTTTTCATCGCGCGCTCGACATACCGCGAAGCGCCTCGTGAATATCTGCGTGCCATACACGTGCTCCTCAAACAAACCATGACGCCCGTTGGAACTCTTGTAGGGCACTGATTGTAACCGTCGTACACGAAACTTTGTTCCTTGCTCAACGAGTTAATCGATGACCACACCGCGTCAACGTGCCGACCGACTCCTTGTCGACCGTGGTCTGTTTGAAAGTCGTGCGAAGGCGCAGGCTGCTATTGAGGCCGGCCTTGTGACAGCGGACGAACGAACGGTGCTGAAGCCTTCGGAACAGATTCCGACAGATGCAAAGCTACATGCAAGCTCACCACACCCCTACGTGTCCCGCGGCGGTCTCAAACTCGCGGCCGCCCTCGACCATTTCGGTTTCGATCCGAAGAATCGGATTTGCCTTGATGTCGGCGCATCGACTGGAGGGTTCACGCAGGTCCTGCTGGATCGTGGCGCGCGACGCGTTTATGCCGTCGACGTCGGCACGGACCAGCTCCACAAATTACTTCGTGCAAGACCAGAAGTTGTCGCGCTCGACGCCACCGATATTCGTCAACTGACTCCCGGCGACATAGGGGAGCCTCCCGGCTTTGTCAGTATCGACGTCAGCTTTATTTCGCTGAAACTGACACTCCCGTCCGCGCTCGGGCTTGCCAAATCTCCGGCCCATCTTGTTGCGTTGATCAAACCGCAATTTGAGGCCGGTCCCGGTGCCACGAAAAAGGGCATCGTTCGCGACACCGCAACGCAGGAGGCCATCTGCGACGATATCGCCAACCTCGCGACGTCGTTGGGCTGGCGCGTGCTCGGGGTTATCCCCTCACCTGTCCTGGGCGGCGATGGCAACGCCGAGTTTCTGCTCGGAGCAATTCGTGACTGAGCAACTCAACATCGTACGGCTCGGACATCGGGGAGACGGCGTCGCTGAAACAGAAAATGGGCCGGTCTACGTTTCCTATGCACTGCCGGGCGAGATTGTCACGGTCGAGGTGGTTCGTGGGCACCCGGACCGACGGCACCTTCTGCACATCGAGAAGGCCAGCCACGAGCGCAGCGAACCAATCTGCAAACATTTCGGCGTGTGCGGCGGCTGTGCTTTGCAGCATTGGTCGCTTGCGGAATATCACCTGTGGAAACGTTCGCTTGTCTTGGAGGCGTTGGCCCAAGCAAATGTGATTGCACCTGTCGGTGACCTGATTGACGCACATGGCGCAGGTCGCCGGCGCGTCGTATTGCACGCGAGGCGCGGCGTACATGATGTTCTGGAAGTTGGCTTCACGGCACCGCGCGCCCACCACATCGTCGCCATCGACAGTTGTCCTGTTCTGGCACCCGGGCTCGCTGGTGCGCTTCCAGTCGCTTGGGCCATAGCAGAGACGCTCCGGTCCACGGGAAAACCTCTCGACATCCAGGCAACCGCTACCGACAGCGGGCTCGACCTCGACGTGCGTGGTTCCGGTGTGCTTAGCGCCGGGGGGCGGACAGCGCTGGCTCGCGTGGCCGAAACGCACAAACTTGCGCGGCTTACGCAGCATGGTGAACTTGTCGTGCAGCGTACCACTCCCTTGTTGAGGGTCGGTCGCGCCCACGTGCCGCTGCCGCCAGCCGCGTTCCTGCAAGCGACAACAGAGGGCGAAGAGACGCTGGCGCGGCTTACCCTGGGATATCTTGGCAAGGTCAAACACGTTGCTGACCTCTTTTGCGGAATTGGAACCTTTGCGCTTCGGCTCGCGGAGTGCGCACGCGTGAGTGCGGCGGACCGCGACGCAGAAGCCATAAAAGCACTGCAGCGTGCGGCAGCGACCACGCCTAATCTCAAACCAATCGAAGCCGAGACACGCGATCTCTTCCGTCGACCGTTTGTCACGACTGAACTAAAGCGCTTCGACGGTCTGCTATTCGATCCACCGCGACAAGGTGCGGAGGCGCAAGCACACGAAATCGCGAAAAGCAAAGTGCCGGTGGTCGTCGCCGTATCATGCGACGCGGCGACATTCGCACGCGATGCGAAAATCTTGATCGAAGGTGGTTACAAGCTTGAGAGCGTCATGCCGGTTGACCAATTCCGCTACTCGCATCACGCGGAAATCGTCGCAAAATTTGCGAAGTAATTTTCGGCTACCGGAAATCGATGCCTCCGCCCCATCGCTCCTGCCACATCTTTTCACCGATTGTGCAGGAGACGCGAGGCGCCTGCGAGACTGGAATGATGCGTCCTTCCGGTAGCCGTCCGGCAATCTCGAGGACCAGTTCGTACGCGTCGCTTCGATAAATTTTTCGCGCTCCCGGATCGGAACAACAAAAGCGCCCGGGCCACCGATGACGCAATCCTCGTAATAAATGTCGAGCTCATCAATATCTAGAGTCCCGACATAAGGCCGTTTGAGCATGATCGGCAGGCCATTGATCGTGACGCCGGAAGCCAGCACTTCGTCCCGCGTCGGCACGATTAACTGGCCGGCATTATTGGTCCCATCACCGGAACATCGATCACGCGACGCAGGCCTTTATATCCGCTGCCATCGACTAGCGGCTTGGCAAACTGCAGCGCGCTCGAAATGGATGTCCGCGAAGCACGCCGGTATGGCGCGCGGCCGATCTCCGCGGCAACGGAATTGGCGGACTCAGGACCATCGATCAGACGGCAGGGCATGATGACCTTCTGGTCGAATTGGCCAGCCCACTCGAAATAAGTAATCGCAATCTTGCCGTGCGCGCCTTGGCGTAGAGCCTGCAGAAACTCCTTCGACGTGAGCGCGAGGACGTAGCCTTCCCGTTGCAAGGCCTTTCATCCGGATCCATCGAATAGGAGACATCGACGGCGATTACGAGCTCAACATCGACCGGGTCGCATTTTTGCGCGCGTCCGTAAGACGGGGTGGCGTTGGTGACGCCGATGCGCTAAGCGCGAGGCCAAGAGCCGCAACAGCAACGACAATGGCCAAATTGGGAGAACGCGTCCCCATGACCAAATGCTGACATGACCCGGCGACGAAAAAAGGCCGATGATCGGCTGCAAAGTCGTGCAAAAACCGCGCCCGGAAATGTCTGGGTCAGCTTTCGATCGGTTCGGTCGCTACGATTTCTATGCCGAAACCGCTTAGACCGACATAGGTCCGTTTGCTCGATGTCAGCAAACGGATCGAGGATATCCCCAGGTCTTTGAGAATTTGCGCGCCAAGTCCGATTTCGCGCCACTGTCGGGAACGCGCGGCGTCGGCGCCTGTGTCACCTTCATGCGGAATTTCAGAGACCGGTACGCCCGCTGTGCCGTCGCGCAAGAATACGATGACCCCGCCTCCCGCTGTCTTGAATCGCGCGAGCGCAGCGTGGATCGGCTTGGCACCTCCGAACACATCACCAATGACGTCGGCCCGATGCAGCCGCGCCAACACGCCCTTGCCGTCGCCGATATCGCCATAGACGAACGCCATGTGATGCACGCGGTCGAACGGCGTCACGTAGGCATAGCCATTGAGGGTGCCGATTTCGGAGGCGACGTGGAATTCCCCGACACGTTCCACAAGCTTATCGCGGTTCTGGCGGTAAGCGATCAATTCGGCGATCGAGACCTGGGCAAGTTTGTGTTTCTGTGCAAAGGCAGCGACTTCGGGACCGCGCATCACCGAACCGTTGTCGTTCATCAGCTCGGCCAGTACACCAACGGGCGGTAGCGAGGCGAGACGGCACAGGTCAACACAGGCCTCGGTATGGCCGGACCGCATCAGTACACCGCCCTCTCGGGCAACCAGTGGGAATACATGACCCGGACGCACAAAATCCGCGGGCCCGCTATTGCCATTCGCGAGCGCGCGCACAGTGTTGCAGCGCTCATCCGCCGAGATACCGGTGGTCAGTCCATGGCGAACATCGACCGAAACGGTGAAAGCCGTACCGAGCGGCGCCTCGTTGTCCGCAACCATCGGCTCAAGATGCAAGCGGCGCGCCTGCTCGGCACCCAAAGGTGCGCAAACAATGCCCGATGTATTGCGAATGATGAACGCCATTTTCTCAGGTGTGCAGTGGCTCGCGGCGACGAACAAGTCGCCTTCGTTCTCACGCTCGTCATCGTCGGTAACGACGACGATCTCGCCTTTGGCGAAGGCCTTGATCGCGGCTTCAACGCGTTGATGGCTGTCGGCCACGGCTCTACCTCGAAAGGGGGGTCACGCGCCGGGCTTGAACGGCCAAGCCGTCCCCTCGCCGACCTGGCCGCGATGCATCAGATAGTGGTCGGCCAGCACGCATGCCACCATGGCCTCACCAATCGGCACCGCTCGAATACCTACGCACGGATCGTGACGGCCCTTGGTCACAATATCAGTGTCGTGGCCATAACGATCCACGGTCTTTCGCGGAGTCAAAATCGACGACGTCGGCTTGACCGCAAACCGCGCAACAATGGCCTGCCCTGTCGAAATGCCGCCTAGAATGCCACCCGCGTGGTTGGAGAGGAATAGTGGCTTGCCGTCGTTGCCCATGCGCATCTCGTCGGCATTCTCGATCCCGCTCATTGCCGCCGTGGCAAAACCGTCGCCAATCTCCACGCCCTTGACCGCATTTATGCCCATCAAGGCCGAAGCGAGATCGCCATCGAGCTTGGCGTAGACCGGCGCACCCAGTCCGGCCGGGACCCCCTCAGCAATAACCTCGACCACTGCACCGCAGGACGAACCAGCCTTCCGTACGCCATCGAGATAACCTTCGAAAAATTCAGCCTGCTTCGCATCCGGGCAGAAGAACGGATTCTTGTCGACCGCATTCCAGTCCCAGCGCGACCGATCAATCTTGTGCGGCCCCATTTGCACAAGCGCACCGCGCACGGTCAGGCCGGGCACAATTTTGCGCGCAATCGCACCGGCAGCGACGCGCGCCGCGGTCTCCCGCGCAGACGCCCGTCCGCCACCGCGATAGTCGTGAATGCCGTATTTGATGTCGTATGTGTAGCCGGCATGGCCCGGCCGGTATTTGTCTTTGATCTCGGAATAGTCCTTTGAGCGTTGGTCAACGTTCTCGATCATCAGCATGATCGGCGTGCCCGTGGTGACCTGCATGCCGGTGCGCTCGTCGGTGAAGACCCCGGACATGATTTTCACGCCATCAGGCTCCTGCCGCTGCGTCGTAAAACGTGATTGCCCCGGCCGGCGACGATCGAGCTCGCGCTGAATATCCTCTTGTTTAAGTGGGATCCGTGGCGGGCAGCCATCGACGACACACCCAATCGCGGGCCCGTGGCTTTCCCCGAAGCTCGTAAACCTGAAAAGGTGACCGAAAGTATTGAACGACATGGCGGTTCCGCACGTGTTCGGTTTGGTAACGCGCACTTCCGCGCCGGTCAATTAAACGACGCTTGTTAGTAGAGCTGTACAATCGGCGCCCTACGGCGTTCACGTCGCTGAACGGAAATTAATAGCAAGGTGGTTAAGATATGGAAAAATAATGGTTTTTCCATATTTCTCATTGCGAAGGCGATCATCCCCGAACCGACAGAAAAAAGAAGGCAATGCCGACCCTGGGCTAGACCGACCTCTCGAGCGCGCATTTCGCGCTCGCTCAAACGGCCGAGCCAAAAGCTCGGCCGTTTTCTTTTTCAATTGCCGCTAGGCAAGACGTGTCATCCGCTTGTCCTCGAATACATACACGACGCCCTGGGCAATATCGACAAGCGGCGCTGCCGCGGGTTGGGTAATACCAAGATGCGCAAGGAGCCCTCGCGCAGTCCCGCCGTGGGCCACTGCGACGGTGTCGCGGGTCAAGCTGTCAAACCACTCACTGACGCGGCCGGAGACGGCTTCGTAGCTTTCCCCGCCGGGCGGCACAAAACGCCATTTGTCTTGCTCGCGCGCGGCGATACGTTGCGGGTCGCGTATGCGCAGCTGGGCAATCGTGAAGCCCTCCCAATCCCCGAAGGAAATTTCGGCAAGTCGCGGCTCCAGGTGATAATCGTTCTGCGACAAGCCGAGTGTCACGCGCAGCAGTTCCATGGTTTCCCGCGCGCGCCCGAGCGGGCTCGAGACATAGTCGAGATCAGCGGGGTTGCGGCCGCTCGGCGTAAACAATTCACGCAGGATAATTCCGCAGCGGCCGGCCTGCGCGCGACCTCGAATGTTCAGAGGGACATCGCGCTGGCCCTGCAAACGACCAGCTACGTTCCAATCGGTCTCCCCGTGGCGGATATAGTAGAGAGTCTGCGGCGCCATCGCCGCTAGCTGTCCTTGCCGAGTGTGATATCCGGCGCGTCGGGGTTCTTGATTCCCACAATGTGGTAACCGGCATCGACGTGATGGATTTCGCCTGTCACGCCGCTCGACATGTCGGAAAGGAAATAGACACCAGCTTTTCCAACTTCTTCGAGCGTCAGATTTCGCCGCAACGGCGTATTGAATTCATTCCACTTCAGAATGTAACGGAAATCGCCGATCCCGGACGCAGCAAGCGTCTTCATCGGCCCAGCCGAAATGGCATTCACCCTGATCCTCTTGCCGCCCAGATCGGCGGCCAGATAGCGCACCGAGCATTCAAGCGCCGCCTTGGCAAGCCCCATGACGTTGTAGTGGGGCATCCATTTCTCGGCTCCGTAATAGCTCATCGTCAGCATTGAACCGCCATTGGTCATCAATTTCTCGGCGCGCTGGGCGAGCGCCGTAAACGAATAGCAGCTGATAACCATGGTCTTGATGAAATTATCTTCGGTGGTGTCGACATAGCGTCCGTCGAGCTGAGCTTTGTCGGAGAAGGCAATGGCGTGAAGCAGAAAATCGAGCGAGCCCCAGGCCGACTTTACGGCTGAAAAAACTGCATCGATGGAAGCCGGTTCGGTGACGTCGCAATGGCCAACGACCAGGCCGTCGACCTCTTCGGCCAGCGGTTCAACCCGCTTCTTGAGCGCGTCACCTTGGTATGTGAACGCAAGATCGGCCCCATGATCGCGGCAGGCGCGAGCAATGCCCCAGGCGATCGAGCGATTGTTGGCTACACCCAGGATCAGCCCGCGTTTGCCACGCATTAGACCTGAATTTTCCGGCATGCCCCTTCCTGTCTCGACCGGTTAACGCCGGCTGCCTCGTATGACACAGGGCCTTTTGCCCATCAAGCAAGCACGGAACGGCGCGTTTGTCGTTGTTTTTCAATTCGTTTTCGGGAATATGATCGGGACAGTGGGGTTTTTCTGACAACCGACAATGCCGGCTCATCCCGGCAGGCGTGCGGACAGACCGGCCTCCGGTCCACCGCATGCCGAAGGCAAAGGAGGCCGGATTGGCCACGTTCCGTCAGAACGTTGAGGCGACGATCCCCGCGCTGCGCCGTTATGCGAGGGCGCTGACGCGGGATTCGGATATCGCGGACGATCTGGTGCAGGACACGTTGGTGCGTGCGCTGCGCTCTGAGCATCTGTTTCACGGCGGCGACGTACGCAGCTGGCTCTACACCATTCTGACGAACCTCAATCGCAATCGGTTGCGGTCGTTGGCACGGCGTCCGGCCTTGTCGCCGATCGAAGAGAACGATGCCCCGGATTTGGCCGGGCCGGAAGCAGGTGGGCGCGATATCGAACGCGCGCTCGCAACGCTGGTCGAGGACCAGCGCAATGCCTTGTTGTTGGTGGTACTTGAGGGGCTCAGCTACCGCGAGGTTGCCGAAGTCCAAGGCGTGCCGATAGGCACGGTAATGTCGCGTCTGGCGCGTGCCCGCGTACAGATCAAAAACTATCTCGACGGCGGACGCCCCGCGCTTCGCCGCGTGAAATGAAAGAGAGAAGGTGAACCATGATCGATCGCGATTCACCCGTGACCGAGGATGAACTGCACGCTTATATCGACGGCGAATTGCCGACCGATCGCAAGGCGGCTGTTGCTGCTTGGCTCGCGGAGCACCCCGAACAGGCCGCGCTGGTTGCGGCTTGGCGCGCTCAAGCAGAAAGCATTCGCGCGCATTTTGGCGCCGCCGTCGACGAGCCGGTCCCGCAGCGGCTCAAGCTCGACCAGATACTGAAACAAGACCAGGCCAATGGGCGGTCCTGGATGGGGATGGCCGCGGCGGCAGCCATCGTTGCGTTCATTGTTGGTGGCGCAGCCGGTTGGATGGCGCGTGGTGCATCTGCCGCCTCTCCAAGCAGCTCTGATGTGTACGCCAGCGAAGCGCTCGATGCTCACAAGCTTTATGTGGTTGAGGTGCGTCATCCCGTGGAAGTGCCCGGCGGCGAACGGGCGCACATGACGCAATGGTTGTCGAAGCGACTGGGTGAAGATCTGCGCATTCCCGATCTTCAGTCGATCGGGCTGAAGCTGGTTGGCGGCAGGCTGCTTCCCGGTCCGACCGGGGCTGCTGCGTTTTATATGTATGAAAGCGCCTCTGGCGAGCGTTTCACCATGTATTGCGCCAAGACTGACGAGCCGGGGACCGCTCTTCGCTTCACAGGTGGTGATCCGTTTGCCGCATTCTATTGGGTCGATGACAAGATCGCTTATGTGATCAGCGGACCCGCCGATCGAGAGCGGCTCGAGAAGGTGACGAAAGCCGCCTACGAGCAGGTTGACAAAACCGGCGCGAAAAAACTTTAGGTGAAGTTCGCCAGCGCTAAAACGTCATGGGCAGGTTGGTCCTGGCCATGACGTTTTCATTCCAGATCCTTACGCGGGTTGTAAGGTTTCGTGTTGCGCCATTTTTTCATGAGCTCTTTGAACTCTTCATCGACGCTGTCGGGCATCACGATACGCACAGTTGCGAGAAGATCGCCGGCGCCCGCCTTTGCCTTGAGGCCTTTACCTCGCAAACGAAAGGTGCGCCCTGAGTTTGTGCCGGCAGGAATCGCCAGCTCAACTGCACCGTCGAGTGTGGGCACGCGTACTTTGCCGCCAAGTGTGGCTTCGTAGAGCGTGAT
Source organism: Pseudolabrys sp. (assembly GCA_035538755.1). Lineage (GTDB taxonomy): Bacteria > Pseudomonadota > Alphaproteobacteria > Rhizobiales > Xanthobacteraceae > Pseudolabrys. The sequence continues at coordinate 8,657 of DATLJR010000255.1, read as the reverse complement.
CGGCAATTCAAACCGCAGATCTGCACCATCCGGTTTGAACAGCGGGTGCGGCGCGACGTTGATTGTGATCAGAGCGTCACCGGCTTTGCCGGCCGCGCTAGGCCAGCCCTGCCCTTTCAGCCGGATCTGCTGACCGCTCGCAATTCCGGCGGGAATCTTGACTTCGACGTCCTTGCCCGTTGGCAGGTGCACACGGGTCGTCGTACCCATCGCCGCGTCCGCAAGTGTGACCGTCAGCGAGGCATGCAGGTCCTGCCCTGCACCGGTTGCCGCACCGAAATCTTCATCTTCATACTGCGTACCAAAACCACGCGCGGCACCAGCGCGACCGCCAAACATTCCGCGCAGAAGATCCTCAAAACCTCCTCCGGTGCCGCCGGTTGAACGACGAAAGCCATCGGGTCCGAAACTGAAGCTCTCGAAGTGCGCATCACCACCAGGTGCGCGTCCGCCACCTGGCTGCGCACCGAACCCCTCGAAGCCCTGGAAGCGTGGCTTGCCTTCGGCGTCGATTTCTCCACGGTCGAATGCCTTGCGCTTGTCGCTGTCGCCAACAACTTCGTACGCGGCATTGAGCTCGGCGAAACGCGTGGCCGCCTTTGGATCGTGCTTGTTGGCATCAGGGTGCAGTTTTTTGGCGAGGCGCCGATAGGCGCCCTTGATATCGGCCTCGCTTGCACTCTTGGAAACCCCCAAGACTTCGTAGGGGTCGCGCATCGTATTCAGACTCCCGTGAAATCCCCTCTCAGCCGGCGGAACACCGGCAATTTGGCCTACTTAATGTGGGGTTTGGCCGCAAAAGATGCAACGCGGCGGCCGATGTCGGTTGGCACCCGTAGATCCGACCACCGATCCTACGATTTCCAGGGTTTGAACGTGCGGACTTCCCAGTCGCCTTGCCTTTGCTTGCAAGCTTCTCCCTGAAGCCAGGATTGCGAGCTACCCATGACAAAGCTTGCCAGAAAATCCCGGCACGTCCGACCGTCCGAAGTGTAGGCGGATGCGATCGGGGTCACGGTGCCACGCGCGCCAGTGCTCGGGTTCTCCCACGGCATGCTGGTGTCCTTCTCGCCGCGACTGAGAACTGCGCTGGCGGCCGCTTTGGCGTATGCGAGGTCGGCGTCAGGCGGGAGCTGGACCACTTCCTTGGTCCCCGATGGAGGAGTGATCGCGCCCGTACGGTCGGATTTGTCTCCGAACATTGAATCGAATTGGCCGGACAAGCTGCAGCCTCCACAACCCAGAGCCAATGTAAGGGCAGCAGCCATGGCGACGCTATGCCATAGGCGGGGGCACGCGCATCCACTATAAAGGCGACTGTATCGACGGGTACCGGTCCCGGCCACGCGAAGCACCCCAGCAGATGTCCGACATATCACCAATTGAATACCCGAGTTGGTTAACGACTGGTGATTTCACCACAGCCGACGAGCCATTGCGACTATTTAGCGCGTGGCTGACGGAAGCGACTGCCACGGAACCGCGTGATCCCACTGCCATGACGCTCGCAACAGTCGATTCCAGAGGCCGTCCAAATGCGCGGATGGTGCTGCTAAAGGGCGTCGATGAACGTGGATTTGTGTTCTACACGAACATGGATAGTCAAAAAGGGCAAGAATTGGACACCCAGCCGCAGGCAGCCCTGGTGTTCTACTGGAAGTCGGTGAACAGACAGGTACGAGTTCGCGGTCCTGTCGAGCATGTCAGCGAAAAGGAGGCGGACGCCTATTTCTCGACCCGGCCAAAACAAGCCCAGATCGGCGCCTGGGCCAGCAAGCAATCGTCTCCGCTTGAAAGCCGGCTCGCCTTCGAGAAAGCGGTTGCGGTCTACGCAGCCAAATACGCGATCGGCGAGGTCCCCCGCCCTCCCAACTGGTCGGGTTATCGAATTGTGCCGCTATCGATCGAATTCTGGCAGGAGCGTCCGTTTCGATTGCACGATCGCCTCGAGTTCAAACGCGAACGCCCGGATGCGCCGTGGAACAAGACGCGGCTCTACCCGTAGGCTAGCATCGACCCGATCACAGACTAGAACCATTCCAGGAATGGCATGCCCAATTCGCAAGCGAACCAACAACGCCGGACATTACTTCTAACGGGAGCGAGCCGCGGCATCGGTCACGCAACCGTCAAGCGCTTCTCCGCGGCCGGCTGGCGAGTCATCACCTGCTCGCGCCACCCGTTTCCGGAAAATTGTCCTTGGGAGGCCGGCCCTGAAGATCACATCCAGGTTGATCTTGCCAACGAAGCCAACACGCTGGAAGCGATTGCAGAAACCAAGCGACGCCTTGACGGCCGCGAGTTGCACGCACTGGTCAACAACGCGGCGATCTCCCCAAAGGCTGAAGGCGGCAAACGCCTCGGCACGCTGGCCACTAGCAACGAAGATTGGCACCACGTCTTTCAAGTAAACTTCTTTGCCCCGATCATGTTGGCAAGAGGCCTTATGGAAGAGCTCAAAACGGCGAAGGGCTCGGTCGTGAACGTTACGTCGATCGCGGGTTCACGCGTGCATCCATTCGCTGGAGCAGCCTATTCGACGTCCAAGGCGGCGCTTGCCGCCCTCACCCGTGAAATGGCAAGTGATTTCGGCCGGCTCGGCATCCGCGTCAACGCTATTGCTCCCGGTGAGATCGACACCGCGATATTGTCGCCGGGCACGGAGAAAATCGTCGAACAAATCCCGATGCACCGGCTCGGCACGCCGGACGAAGTCGCCAAGATCATCTATGTGCTGTGCACTGACACCGGTTCATACGTGAACGGAGCCGAGATTCACATCAACGGCGGCGAGCACGTTTAGCGCATTGCGCTAGAGCCACTTGCGCCACTTGAAATACAAATAAGGAAGCGCGGCGGCGAGTAGCATCAAAATCAATGCAAACGGATAGCCGCCGACCCAATCCAGTTCCGGCATGTGACGGAAGTTCATGCCGTAGATCGAAGCGACCAAAGTTGGCGGCATCAGCACCACGGCCGCAACTGAGAAAATTTTGATGATGTTGTTCTGTTGGATGTTCACGACACCGAGCATTGCGTCGAGCAGGAAGGTGATCTTGTTAGTCAGATAGGTGGCGTGGTCCGACAACGACCCGACGTCGCGCAGCATGGATTGTAGTTGTGCGCGTGTGTCCTTCGGCCATTTCATGTTGTCGGCCTCGTTGGCAAGAAACAGCAATAGTCGGCCAACCGACACCTGACTCTCGCGAACTTTCGAAGTCAGATCGCCCTTCCGACCAAGCGCTTTGAGTACGTCGTTGTAGGATGGCTGTTGGGCTTCCTCTTCCGGTTCGAAGATTGAATGGGAGACCTGGTCGACCTCCGCTCCAATGCGCTCGAGGATGTCCGCGGAACGGTCGATGACGGCGTCGAGCAGATCCATCAGCACGCCTTCGCCGTTGATCTTGGCAGGGCACGATCGTCCCAGCTTGTGTTCGACGATCGCAAATGGTCGCGGGTCGTCATAGCGCACGGTTACAAGACGATGACCCGAGAGAATAAACGTTACCGCAGTAGTCTTCGGAGTCGCGGTGTCCGACTGACACATGAGCGTGGCCGTCATGTATCGCGCGCCATTCTCTACGTAGAGTCGGCTCGAGACCTCGATCTCCTGCATCTCTTCGCGGGTCGGAACGGCGATGCCGATCAGCTGTTCAACCGACCGGTCCTCCTGCACGCTCGGTGTGACCATATCGATCCACACCGCATTTTCCGGAATCACGGCCCCAGACTCTACATTGACACGCGCGAGTGTCGCTCCCTTTGGCATGTAGACCGAAATCATCCAATCACCATCTTGCGGATGATCTGATTGAAATCATACCGCGGCAGGGTTTACCTCTCATGGCCCCATCGCGCGGATTTGCGCAAGACACAAATAGCCGAGACGCAGCCGCAGCGCGGCCGCGCAAAGCGTGGCGGTGATTGTGGTGGCGGCCGGCCCGTCGACACGACGCGCCGGCGCGGGGGACCGCTAATCGCGATCGTAAGGTTCGAAGTGAGACTCGGTCGCGTTGCGCTGTTCGGCCTTGTGGCACATTGCGGCCGCGACTGCCGAAATCCCGATCTTGCCGTAGCGATTGTCGAGGTTGGGGTATTGTCCGGCGGAGTCTTGCTTCTGCTCCGTTGCTTTCGCACTCATAGTCTGACTCCAGGTCCTTCCTTTTGCGCTATTCCCACCCGCTCAGCCTAGTAAGTTAGTAGGGCGGAATTGCGCGGCAAATCGTGTGCTCTTGTGACATTTGAGACAGGTTGAGCCCCTTTTCACAGTATAAGCGCAGCGATGGTAAACCCGGTCTTAAGGTCTTGGCGCCAATGTCGTTTTATGCTCCGGCTGGTTGGTTGCACTGCGGCATTCCTGCAACAGGACACAGGAAGATGACTGTGGACACGCTGGAAACCGTGGCAATGGCGTGATTTTTTCGGTTAATTGCCTTGTGAAAGCAACGTGTGCGGCCGCTATGTGGCGACCGGGAAAGAGATAGAAGATGGCGGTACGGGGGTTGTCGGTAGTCCTGTTCGGTGTCGCAGTCGTGCTTGGCGGCTGCATGCAGTCGACTGTGGAGCCGGCATCGGAAGCGAATTTCACCCCGCGCGACAGGAAGTTGCTGGCGGCAGCGCCCTACGAAAAGGCGGCGATACCCGAGACATACAAGCGGCATATCGTCGACTATCACCGCAGGGAAGCACCTGGAACGATCCTGATCGATTCGGATGCGCGTTATCTCTATTACGTCCTCCCTGGAGGCAAAGCGATCCGTTACGGAGTCACTGTTGGCGAGGAAGCGCTGGCTTTCTCAGGCGTGGCCAAGATCGGCCGCATGACCGAATGGCCATCGTGGACGCCGACTGGTGATATCAAGAAGCGTATGAATGTTCCCGATTTCGTCAGCCCGGGCCCGCAGAATCCGATGGGCGCGCGCGCCATGTATTTGTACGAGGGCAACAAAGACACTCTGTACCGTATTCACGGCACCAATCAGCCCGAATACATTGGCGAAGCAATTTCCTCTGGCTGTATCCGCATGACCAATGAGGATGTGATCGATCTCTACAAGCGCGTGAAGCCAGGTACGGTCGTCGTCGTGCTGGCGCCGCATCAGGGTGACTCCCCGATCCCGCGCATGGCGTCGGCGATCAGCCGCTACCGCTGACCGCAAGTGCATCAATTTGAATTAAAAACGGCGCCCGCGGGCGCCGTTTTGTTTTGTCTGGCAAAAGTCACTTTTTTGAGACGCGGCTGACCGATCAATATTCGGTCTGGGTGTAGGCAACGGAACGCCGGCTGCGACTTCCTTTGGTGGAGGCGTACGAACGTCCCACTGGCACATGCGATAGCCGCCGCGCCGTTCGATAAGATCGACATGTATATGCGTCTCATGGGCGCTGTCCGAACCCGGTCCAAGAACCGTGCTGAACCGACGACATGCGCTTTCGCGCAATTCGTCGCGAAAATCCTTTGCCACAGTCACGTCCGTGAGCGTCACGACCCTACCATCTGTTAATATGAATGAACGCAAATCGACCGCGTTACCTTTAGCATGCTCGCTGAGCCTGGCGCCGGGCACACGATTGCGGCCGCGGCATTCGTACGAGTCATAGGTTTCGACCCCACTCAGGGTCGCACCCAGCCTCTCAACTCGGGGCGCCGCTTCGTCTCGAAGCCAGACGGCGACAGATTCGGCAAAGGCACACCGCAGAACCGGCGCAGGTTTGAGTGCGATGTACGCGCCGCCGGGCCGCGTCACAGCATCCAGCCGCACCATATCCTCACCTCCGCAGGAGTCGGGCCCAATCAGCCGCGGCACCGGCTCAATCGCGGCTATTGCCCCCAGGCGCTGATCACACTCCGTCGGCGCGCTCGTTACGTGGGCGGAATCCAAATCCGGGCCCGCGGCCTCCCGAAATGTATGTGGCTCTGTCCAGACTGACGGACGCGGCTCGGGCAGTGGTACGTCCTCGGCGGAGGCGGGGCCAAGGCCTCCGCCTGCCAGCCACAGCAACGCTATCGCCAGCCGCGTGGCGCCCCTATTGGCCATTATTACTGGGTTTATGTGCGATGCCATGAGACCCTGGATGACCGCGGCCCTTTAGCCTCTCAACGAAACCTTTGCACGGTCCTGCGCGGCGGCTAACCTTAACCCAGACTGGCGAAGGGCGCCGGTCCAAGTTTAACAACGCGCGTGCGCCAGAAAAGTTTTCGGGCGCGATTGTGCGCCGGATAGAGAGGGGAATGCTATGCTCGGCCTGATGCAGGATTGGCCGTTGTTGTGCCATCGCATCATTGACCATGCCGCCACATACCATGGCGAGCGTAAGGTCATCACGCGCTCCGTCGAAGGGCCTATCCATACGACCAATTATGCGGAAATTCGCGCCCGTGCGCTCAAGGTGGCGCAGCGGCTGGAGAAAGACGGCATCAAACTCGGCGACCGCGTAGCGACCCTCGCGTGGAATACGTGGCGTCACCTGGAAGTTTGGTACGGCATTCTTGGTCTCGGCGCGATCTATCACACGGTCAATCCACGCCTGTTTCCCGATCAGATTGTCTGGATTGTCAATCACGCCGGTGACAGAGCGATGGTCACCGACATCACTTTCGTCCCGCTCCTGGAAAAGATCGCAGAAAAGCTGCTAACCATCGAGCGCTACATTGTACTCACCGACGCGGCACACATGCCGAAGACGACATTGAAGAATGCCGTCCCATACGAAGAATGGATCGCCGAAGTCGATGGCGATTTCGAATGGAAATCGTTCGACGAGAACACTGCGGCGGGCATGTGCTACACCTCCGGGACAACCGGACACCCGAAGGGCGTGCTGTACTCGCATCGCTCCAACGTGTTGCACGCCTTCATGGCGGCGATGCCGGATTGTAAAGGCCTATCGTCGCGCGACATCGTCTTGCCGGTCGTGCCTCTTTTCCATGCGAATGGCTGGTCCCTCGCCTTCTCCACGCCGATGGTCGGCGCCACAATGGTGATGCCGGGTGCAAAGCTCGACGGACCTTCGATCTACGAACTGCTCAATACTTACAAGGTTTCTTTCACGGCAGCGGTGCCAACAGTATGGTTGATGTTGCTCCAGGATCTTGAAAAGACTGGCGGCAAGCTTCCGCATCTGAAGCGTGTCGTGATCGGCGGATCTGCTTGCCCGCGAGCCATGACAAAAACATTCCAGGACAAATACGGAGTTCAGGTTGTGCACGCCTGGGGCATGACCGAAATGAGCCCGCTCGGCTCGCTCTGCACGATGAAGCCGGAATATGAGGCACTGACCGGAGAAGAAAAGCTCGACATAGAAATGAAACAAGGTCATCCGCCGTTCGGCGTCGAGATGAAAATCACCGACGACAGCGGCAAGCCGCTGCCATGGGACGGAAAGACTTTCGGTCGTCTCAAGGTCCGCGGCCCGGCCGTGGCGAAAAATTATTACAAGGTCGAAGGCGACCCGGTATTTGAGCAGCATGGCTGGTTCGACACTGGGGACGTAGCGACGATGGACCAGTACGGGTACATGCAAATCACCGACCGCGCCAAAGATGTGATCAAGTCAGGCGGCGAATGGATCTCGTCTATCGATATTGAGAACCTCGCGGTTGGCCATCCAAAAGTAGCCGAGGCAGCGGTCATCGGCGTGTCTCATCCAAAATGGGACGAGCGTCCATTGCTCGTCATCGTTCTCAAGAAAGGCGAACAGGCGAGCAAGGAGAGCATCCTCGAATTCATGGAAGGCAAGATCGCCAAGTGGTGGATGCCCGACGACGTGGTCTTTACCGACCAAATCCCGCATACGGCCACAGGCAAGATCCAGAAGCTCGTGCTGCGCCGGCAATTCAAGAACTATCGATTGCCGACCGCGCAGGCCGCCGAGTGAAATTCTAACGAGCAGCTATGTCGATCATCTGCCCAAGGGCTTTGCCAATGCACCGATGACCTTCAGCAGTCTTATGAAGGCCGTCCCACCCGACGAGGCCGCTCACACCGCCATCGATCGCTCTTTTCATGAGAGTGAATCGTGGAAACTGTCCGACGTTCTGTTCACGTGCGACCTCGGCAATGATCTTCTCCATCTTGGCGTACCGTGAGGTCAGCAACACTAGCGGCGCGTATTGCAAATCAACGAGGATAACGTCGGCATTGGCAGCTTTAAGCCGCTTCACGGCTCCGCTGAGCATTTCCTTGGCGTTGTCGGCGATGCCGCGCCACACCGCATCGTTGCTCCCGAGTTGCCACACCACAAGATCGGGCTTGTAACGCAGAACATCGCCATCAAGGCGTGCGACATTCTCGGAAATGTTTTCCATGATGCGTCCGCTGTTGATCAACTCGATCCGTGCGGACGGCCGCAATCGCAACAGTTCCCGCTTCATCACGTCGGGGAAGGCACCGCCGGACCTGAGCAATCCAAATCCGGTTGTCGATGAGGATCCTAGCGCCACGACCACAAGCGGTTCACCCGCCTGCAGCTTTGTCCGGGTACGAGTGAGAGGCGTGCCAAGCGACATTCCTTTTTTGAATGCAAGACAGGCATCCCCGGCGGAGATGGCCGCGGGCTGAGCCTGCGCACGATCCTCAGATACAAAGGCGGAAAAAGCCACCAGTAACCAAATCAGATGGCGATTGGACTTGGACATTGCCCCTCTGCTTGCCGCA
>DATLJR010000254.1:0-2098 GCA_035538755.1 Pseudolabrys sp. | reverse complement strand
TGCACCCGGCCTCAATAGCGGCGCGGCCGCGCTGATCGTGGCCGAACGCACCTTCGCTGAAACCAGATCAGTCGAACCGATGGCCCGGCTCGTCTCGCACGGTGTCGCCGCCGTCGAGCCCGGCATGTTCGGCCTTGGCCCGGTCCCGGCTGTGCGCAAAGCACTGGAGCGAGCTGGGTGGAAGCTCGCAGATGTGGAGCGCATCGAGATCAACGAGGCGTTCGCGGCCGTGCCGCTCGCGGTGGCGCAGGAACTTGGCCTTCCCGAGGACATCATCAATGTCGAGGGCGGCGCCATCGCGCATGGTCACCCGATCGGCGCGACGGGAGCCGTGCTCACGACGCGGCTCATTCACTCCATGCGACGTGACCGTCTCAAGCGCGGCATCGTCACGCTGTGCATCGGTGGTGGTCAAGGCATCGCGCTTGCCATCGAGACGCTGGCGTAGCCAGATTGAAGGAGACGGAAAATGCCGGTCGCAAAGATTCACATACTCGCGGGACAATACGACGAGGCTCGGCTCGGCAAGGTGTCAAGGGCGGTGCAAGATGCGCTCATGAGCGCGCTCGGCGTTCCGCCGGATGACTTCTTCCAAATCATTCACATTCTGCCTCGAAGGCAATTCCTTCACGCTAGGCAGAATCATCGCATGATGACGATCGATGTTTGCGACCCTTCATTTGCTCGGAATGTTCATCGTCGGCTTTTTCAAGCCGCGCTGGCGCCTTCAGGCCGAGAACCTGTTTCTTCGCCACCAGCTCAGCATCGCGTTGAGGCGCGCACCGCCTCGGTTTTGCGTGCGCAGCAGTGACCGGGCGTTGCTGGTCTGGATGACGCGACTGTGGCCGAGCTTGCTCGGCGCAGCGCGTGTTGTGCAACCGGAGACCATCCTGAGATGGCATCGTGAGGGCTTTCGTCGGTATTGGCGCTGGAAATCCCGAAAGAGGGCAGGGCGGCCGAAGATCGATCGTGGTTTGCGAGAGCTCATTCAACGGATGAGTAGGGAAACCTCCGGGTGGGGAGCGTCCCGGATCCATGGCGAACTCCTGATGCTTGGTTTTGAGGTCGCGCAGTCGACCGTCTCCAAGTACATGGCGCGGCCGGGTGGGGCGCCCTCCCAGGGCTGGCAAACCTTCTTTCGCAACCAGGCGCAGGCGATCGCCGCCATCGACTTGTGCGTGGTGCCGACTTTGACGTTTGAGCGATTGTTCGCGTTCCTGGTGCTGGGTCATGGCCGGCGGCGGTTGCTGTGGTTTGAGGTAACGCGCCATCCAACCGCGGAGTGGTTGGCCCGCCAGATCACGGAGGCCTTTCCCTGGACCACGGCGCCAACCTATCTGGTGCGCGACAACGATCGTGCTTACGGGCATGTCTTTACATCCCGGCTGACAGCTATGGGTATCCGGGACCGACCGATCTCGCCTGGATCGCCATGGCAAAATCCGTATGTGGAGCGTCTGATCGGCACCGTGCGTCGCGAGTGCCTGGACCGGATGCTGATCTTTGGCGAGGCCCACCTGAGGCGAGTTCTTTCGTCGTACGCAACGTACTACAACGAGGTCCGCACACACCTAGCCCTGGGCAAAGACACGCCCGCGGGCCGCACTGTGCAGAGGTCTGGCAACATCATCGCCATCCCGATCCTGTCTGGCTTGCATCACCATTACGTCCGGATATGATTTTCGGAAAGGACAGGGTCAGCGCCATCCGAAGCACAAATGCACAGATCGGTCGCAGCCTCGTGATTTCAGTACCGGAAGCGCAATCCCGACGTACAAGCGATGTTGTTGCGCTCGATAAAGGCGTTCGTTAATCCGCCATTGAATTCCGTATGCATGAGGCCGACGTAAACATCCCACTTCGGTGCAAACTTCCAGTCGATAACGCCGGAGATCGCGTTCAACGTACCGGCGCATTGCGAGTGCTCTTTGCCGTCGCAGAACATGACCCCGCCGGTGGGCGTGCCGAAGTTGGAATGCTGGGTGTAATGGTAATAAGCGGCGATCACATCCACCTGGTTGGTAACGGCGTATTTGACGCCGGTCCAATAGACGTCGAAAATCCTGTCAGCAAAACCGGCGGCACCGAACGCTGTATT
>DATLJR010000253.1:0-3104 GCA_035538755.1 Pseudolabrys sp. | reverse complement strand
GCTGCCGAAAGGTGTCAATATTACCCATGAGCAGATGGCAATTAACATCAGTCAACGCGAAGCGGCTTTGCCGACTCATGGCGATGATGAGCGCATCCTTTGCGTCATGCCGCTGTTCCATGTATTCGCCCAAGCGATGTGTTTGCACTTAGCCGCATATTGTCGAGGTTCGCTCATCATTTTGCCTCGGTATTCGCCAGATGCCGTATTCGATCTGATCGCGAAAGAGCACATCACGCGTCTTCCCGCTGGACCGACGGTATTCATCGGCCTCATGAATAACGAAAGATTTGCGTCGACGGATCTCGCTTCGTTGCGAAATTGCTACTCAGGTGCTGCTCCGTTACCTGCCGAAACGTTGCATCGCTGGCGCGAGCGGACGGGCAGTCTGCTGCTTGAAGGTTATGGTCAATCGGAAGCGGGGCCGGTTCTGACCTATGCGCGTGACGGTGGATCGTTAAAGATCGGTTCGGTTGGGGCTGCCTTGCCATTGACACAAATCGAAATTGTCGACGTTGAAACTGGAACGAACGTGCTCGGTATTCACCAACGTGGCGAGATTCGTGCGCGCGGGCCGCAAATTATGCTCGGTTATCGCAACAGGGCCGAGGAAAATATCCGGGCATTGCGCAATGGCTGGCTCTATACCGGCGACGTCGGCGAACTCGACGATGATGGGTACCTTTATATTCGCGATCGCAAAAAGGACATGGTTATTGTCGGGGGCTACAATGTTTACCCGCGCGAGGTCGAGGACGTATTGTCGGCTCACCCTGATGTTAAAGAGGTGGCAGTTGTAGGTATGGCCGATGCCTATTATGGCGAAGTCGTTCGCGCCTATGTCGTGTTGAAGGATGGCGCGCTCGCCGGGGTCGATGATTTGATTTTCCACTGCAAAAACAATTTGGCGCACTACAAAGTACCCGCGAGTATTTGCCTGCTGAGCGCTTTGCCGCGTACATCGATCGGGAAAATCGATAGAATTTCCCTTCGGCAAATGCCTGCCGATCCTGTGTGTTGATCGCACCATGCACATCGCGGTTCTTGGCGGAGGCAACGGCTCATTCGCGGCAGCGGGCGATCTCGCGTTAGCTGGGCACGACGTGCGACTGTGGCGTCGCGATAAAAAAGCCGTCACGGCCCATCATTCCGCCGCCAACAAGATTGTCATCAAGGATTTCAAAGGCCGCCACGAGATCGCACCTGCGCTGGTGACGACCGATATTGCTGAGGCCGTACGCGGTGCCGAGCTGATCGTTTGTCCAGCGCCGGCCGCCGCACAGGCCGACATTGCGAAACAGTTGGCGCCCCACCTAATCGACGGACAAGTCGTGTTTCTGCCGCCAGGCACCTTCGGCTCCATGCTGTTTGCGCAGGCGTTACGCGCAGCTGGCAACCGCGCCGACGTGGCGTTCGCCGAGAGTGGCACGCTGCCCTGGCTGACGCGCAAGCATGGGCCGTTCGAAGTCGCGATCACCGTGCGTGCTAAGCGGCTGCCGACCGGTACTTTTCCGGTCCGGTCGAAGGCGCATGCGCTCGCCGTTATTGCAAGAGCATTCCCAGGCGTAATTGAAGATTGCGGTGACGCTCTGTCCGGCGCTCTGATGAATGCGGGACCCATCATTCATCCGCCACTGATCACGATGAATGCCGGGCCGATCGAGCATTTTGAGCGTTGGGATATTCATAAAGAAGGGACGCAGCCCGCTATCCGCCGCGTCACCGACCGGCTCGATGCCGAACGTATTGCCGTGCGAGAAGCGCTCGGTTACGGCGCGCCGCACTTCCCACTCGCCAACCATTATGCCAAGTCGGGCGAGGAATGGATGTATGGCCGCGGTTCGCACGATCGACTCACCGACTCTGGCGACTGGCGCGAACGCATCGTGCTCACGCAACACCGGTACATGCTGGAAGACGTACGAATCGGTCTTTCCTTTATCATTTCGGTTGGCGAATTGGCGACGGTACCAACCCCACTGGCGCGGGCGTTTTGCAACATCGGTAGCGTGATCTGCAACGAAGATTTTCTGCAAACCGGACGCACACTGACAGGCCTGGGATTGGGACACCTGGATCGCCACGCCTTGCAACGGTTGTTGCGCGAGGGTTTCCAATGAGGTCGCGGTGAACGCCCGTCCGCCCATTGCATGCCTCGGCGCCGGGCGTATGGGCCGCGGCATCGCGGTTGTCTTCGCCTATGCTGGTCATCAAGTTTCAATCATCGATTTCAAGGCGCGTGACGCGACGGCCTTCGCTCAACTGGCGACCGATACCTTGGCGGAGGTGAGCGAGACGCTCACCAGTCTTGCGGCCTTAGGGCTGTTTGACGAAAAACAGGTCGAACGGTTGAGTAGGAGGGTTAAGATTCTGCCGGAGGCCGAAGTACAACAAGAACTTTCCTCCGCGGCCGTGATCTTCGAAGGCCTTCCTGAGGTCCTCGACGTCAAACGTCACGCGCTGGCCCGCGCCTCGGCACTTGCCGGCCCACGGCCCATCATCGCTTCCACTACGTCGACAATGATGGTCGATGATTTAGCCCCGACCGTCGTCCATCCCGAACGGTTCCTCAACGCACATTGGCTCAACCCGGCTTATCTTGTGCCTCTGGTAGAACTGTCGCCCGGGACGCGCACTGACCCCAAGGTCACCGCGCGGATGAAGTCGCTGCTCGAACGGATCGGCAAGGTGCCGGTCACCTGCGCGCCGCGGCCTGGGTACATTGTTCCACGCATCCAGGCGCTCGCCATGAACGAGGCGGCCCGCATGGTAGAGGAGGGGGTTGCCAGCGCCGAAGAGATCGACAAAGCCATTAAATATGGTTTTGCATTTCGCTTCGCAGGGCTTGGCATGCTTGAATTTATCGACTGGGGCGGCGGCGATATCTTGTATTACGCCAGCCGCTATCTTACCCAGGCGCTCGGCAGCGAGCGTTATGCGGCGCCCGCGATCGTTGAGCGTTACATGAATGAAGGGCGCATCGGCCTTGGGGCGGGGCGAGGCTTTTTCAACTACGATAACATCGATATCGAAAATTATCGCCGGGACCGCCTTAAGGCGTTTATCGCGATGCTGAAACAATTGGGACTTGCTCGAGCTCCGGC
>DATLJR010000252.1:0-1965 GCA_035538755.1 Pseudolabrys sp. | reverse complement strand
ATTCATTGCGCACAATCGCGAGAACGGGGCGTATACGCTGACGGACAGCGGCCGCGCTACGCTCACGGCGATCCTTGAGGATGCCGAGATTGGGATTTCACCGAAATAACAGCCGCGAACGCGGGCGCGAGGGCGTGACGGTAGCCTTAACTCGCCTCTCTTGTGGTCAGTTGGCCACGGCGCTCCTGCGTTCGGCGCCTCTAGTCAACTGGGCCAGCGCCTCGCTGCGTTGGCGTTGCATGTCATGTCTGGCCCTGGGCTTAGAGAGCTTGTGGTGCTGTTTGCGGTTGGCTCCGGCACTGACACTCGCGGTATTTTTCCTTGCGCTCTGGCTGATACCGTTTGAAACGTTTACTCCGTTTCCTTTCCCGCGATTTCATGGGTTTTTCTGATTCGTGAACGCCAATCCCTCGTTAACCTCTCGTTTACGGTGCGCAACGGAACAACTTCCGCGCGGCACCGCACAATGGCAGAGTTCACTTCGGCTCGGTCCGGCATCCCCACCGATGTGACCCACGCATTTCCCGCTAAGGGGCTTCCGGGCCGGGCCACTATCTAGGGCCTTCAGCCAGCCAATTGGCGAGCGTCCCGGACGGTAGGCCGAGTCCCTCCGCTTCGACACGATGCCTTCGAGCCCGAGCTTGCAGGGGTGCGAACACGGTCGGGCCGTCGTAAATCGTTTCAGTTACCTCCTGACTGCTCGTCGCCAATTCGATATCCTGCAATCCGGCCTTGACCTGGCAAGGGGGCCGAAATGCACCTCGATCAATTGAAACGACGCGATTTCATCACGCTGCTGGGCGGCGTTGCCGCTCGCACCGGATGTCATCCTGGCGACCGGCACCTCAACGGTGGGACCCTTGTTGCGACTGACCCGCCACCAATTCAGCCGCATATTTGCGAGTCTCCTCGGGATCGAATTTGGTCCACCGAGTTTCGACCCGTATATTGCGTCCGGTGATCCAGCCCGATTGCGCGAGCCCCTGCAGGAACGCCCCGACCCAGGATTGAAATTCCGCATCGTCCGGGGCTGCCGGCAGCAGCACGCCGATCCGCCGCATCCGCTCGCCCTGCTGCGCGCGCGCCGCCAGCGGCCACACGTTTCCGGTCGCAGTCGATCCGGTCGCCTCCGGTCTGGTTGAAAGTCTGGCGCGGCCCGGCGGCAACGCCACCGGGTTTATGAGCTTCGAAATTGGCTTCAGCGCGAAATGGCTCGAGCTGCTCAAAGAGATCGCACCCGGCGCGCGACCAATACGCGCGCGCGAGGAACAGGCCGACAAACTAGCCGGTGAATGCCTTACGATCGCCGACGAGGTGAAAGCTGATAGTGCCCAGGTTGCCAAGGCGCGCTTGCAGGTTGATGTTCGCAAATGGCACGCCGGCAAGCTCGCGCCGAAGAAATACGGCGACCACATAAGCCATGACGTCAAAGGACCGGGCCCCGACTTCCAGCCGGCAATCTACATCACGGTCGACGGCCAGCCGCTGGATGAGTTTGCGCGACTTCAGCCTGCATCCGAAGAAGCCGACGGCGTTCTACTCGACGGCAACGGAGATATTGTGCGGGGGCGCTGATCGGGGAAGCCGGCCAGGACCCAATTTGACAGCACCGAGGCGTCGGCGAAGGAAGGCAGGCGCCCAAGGCTGTGAAAGAGGACGCCTACAGACATTGCAAATAGCGTGACGCTCACGCGCGGCGAAAAAAGAATGTTATCGAGCGATGACCGAACCGGGTTGCTTATGACGGCCCGAATTTATTTGTCATCTCAACCGCAATCTGGCGTGTTTTAGTACAGGCTTGCCTGCAAAACTCAGCGGCATCTACGGGCGACGGATTTGCAAAATTGATGGCGGGTGAAATCTTGTGGTTGAGCCGCGGATTGGCGGTTGGTTTGGATGTTGGAAGCGGAATGAAGCCGAGAACCTGTTTCTTCGTCATCAACTCAGCATCGCCTTAAGGCGTGC
>DATLJR010000251.1:0-1506 GCA_035538755.1 Pseudolabrys sp. | reverse complement strand
GATCGCTATCAGGCCGAGCTTGCGGCCCATGATGCAAGCATGGAGTAAGGTCGCTTCACCCAGGCCGAGCACTGGTATTTTCACCGCCGCTCTCGCCTCGTACAGGCCGACGTCCTGAAAGTGGTTCATGAAAAAAACGTCATACCCCTCCCGCTCGGCCGCAATGGCGCCGCGTATCACCGCGCGCGAGACGCGGAATTCCGACAACGCGTGCACCGTCGTCACCGAAGGGGTCATGGTCTTGAAATCGAGCTCGAAGTCGGGATCCGTACAGGCCTGCATGTGCGGCAACAGCTGCGTCAGGTAGTTGCGGTGCCCAACCTGATCAGTGGCGCCCTGCGCCCAGATGCGGTATCTCTTCGTTGCGTCCAATTTGCCCTCCTTTTGCAATTTTCAACGGACGGTCCCGACGGACGGCGGCCGTGCGATGGACCGATTCGCTCTTCGGTCTAAAACGTTCGCAATGTCGCAAAGGCGTTGAGGACCGGAAACCGGCAGCGGCCTCGGACGATCGGATGCCGAGCAGCGGCTTCGCTATTTCAGGCGCTTGGCTGCATCGTCTAAAACGGTCAGGTCGGAATACTTTTTCACATCGGTATCGGCGCTGATCAGTCCGAGTTCTTTGACGAGTGCGACGTTGCGCTGTAGCGCGTCGAGGTCCGGACGCATTCCCGGCACGTGATAGTAATCCTGCTTGGTGAAGACCCAGCCGAGACGCTCGGGGGGCTGCTTGGTCAGGCGCGAAGCAATCGCCACGACTTCGGCATGGTTCGCTGGATCGAGAAACCAGTAGGTGATGCGCAGCGTGTCTTCCATGAAATCCACCAGCGCGGCGCGGTTCTTATCGACGAAGGACTGCCGCGCGCACCAGAACAGGAGCTGCGTCAGACCCATAACATCGCGGTTGTAGAAAAGAGGCTTGGCAATGCGGCGCAGCTCTGGATCGAACGAGAATGGCACAACAAGGGGAACCAGATCGGCTTTTTTCTCGGCGAGCATGGCACGCATCGTCGGCAATGGCGCCTCGATCATGACATAGTCACGCTTCTGCTCGAGCCCTACCGTGAGCAGCATCTTGCGCATCGCGACATCGACGGCCGAGCCGCCGGCATTGGTCGCAATCACGCGACCCTTCATGTCTTCAAGGCGTTTCACCGGTCCGTCGCTGAGCACCATATATTCTTGCGAGTAGTAGTCCTGCACGCCGTCCTGGAATTCATCGGCGATGACCCGCAGGTCGGAGAGGCCCGCGTTGTGAATCGCTATTGGCAATGTCGAGAAAGCGAGGTTTGCAATTTCAAGCTCGTTGTTTGCGAGCGCTGCGATCTGTTGTGGCGTTCCGGCGTAGCGGGCAGGCTCGAGTATGTAGGTCCGCCCCATGTGGCGGGCGATCTCCTTTTTCTCCATGAGCAACGACGCCCAGTTCGAAAGCGGCGCGATCCAGGATACGCGGATCTTGACCGGCTCAGCTTCCGATGCGCCTTGCGCCAGAAGTGAAATTGCTGC
>DATLJR010000250.1:0-22962 GCA_035538755.1 Pseudolabrys sp. | reverse complement strand
TGGACCATCGCGCTTGGTACTGAACTGCGTTGGACAATCGAGCAAATGGGTCCGGAAGCGGCGGCGCGAGTGAAAGCCGACAATGTCGGTTGGCTGCAAGAAAACAGAATTGGTCGCGTCGAAATGAACGCAATTTACGCTGTTGGGACGAAACGGCCCTGAAGCCAATGTCCGCTTTGGGTCAAAAGCAGAGGTGTGCAGCGCAAATTCGGATGTTCGCTTTTGGGCCAATAGCGGACATCACCTATTCGATGAGTTCTTTTCGATCACTTCGTCGGCGCAGGCGAGCAGCGTTGGCGGCACGGTAAGGCCGAGCGCCTTGGGGGTTTTGAGATTGATCACCACCTCATACTTCGTGGGGGCCTGAAAACTTGCGTCGCTAGGGTTTGATACCGTCGACAGCACGCCGGAAGAATTCTCCAACCGCATCCAGATCGAAATCCCGAAAATGGGCGAAGGTAATTCAGGCCTCCGGCATCAAGGCAGAGTAGATCAAGAAAAACATCGGATTTCTCCCACTTGTGCCGACGCCCGCATCACCAAAAAATCAGGGAAAAATACAGGAGTTCTGCAAGACCTCCGCTAGATGCCGAGGTATTGAGCTCCGGCGTTAACGTGAGGAGCTATTTTGAAAAAAATCGGAGTTCTCGCGCTCGAAGTGGCCATTGTCACACTGTTCATAGCGTCCCTGTGGTGGGCCGCTGATAAGAATGAAGCCTTTAGCCAAGATCAGATGTGGCTGGTGGATTGAGTGTCAATCACGCAAAACACGTCTGTTGGCGTCTCTGCTGTCCGCGCAGGCAACAAGCTGGCGGTTCAGTTCAAAAACCTTTTGGCCAGAATATACCTTGCAATTGATGAATCGCAGCGCCGAAAAGCAGCCGCAGTGATTGATCGATACAGACATCTGATCCCCGATTACGACGAGAACTCACATGGCGAAAACAAGATCGACTAACGGTCAAGGTGTTGCCGGACGTTGAGTCGGAGAGACCCGTGCAAGTGGCAATCGTCATCGACATCGTGTTCATTGTCGCAGTTTTTCTTTTCGTATCTTTGGTGCGACCTGACCTCCACATAGAGGGGGGCCAATCGCTGCTGGAATTCCGCGACCCGCTAACGCTCATGCCTAAGACAGAAAATGCAGATGACAATCGGGAAGGAAGCCAATCGCAATGTGTCCCCTATCAAGAGGCGCGTGGGGGAACAGATTGACACAAAGCAGAGGCTCCAATCATAAGGCTGGGCCTTCACGTGCGATTTCGCTGCAAAAGTGAATGTCCGCTTTGGGTCAAAAGCAGACTCTTGCACTGCACAAGCTCATATCCGCTTTGGGCCAAGCGGTCGGCAAGTTTGAAAATCTAGGCTTGTAAACCGAGAATCTGACGCGCCTCATGCGGCGTTGCGACACGACACCCATGCCGAGCAGTGGCTTTTGCCGCGAGTTGCACAAATTCGGCGTTGCTTCGAGCGACGCGATCCTTCGAAATTCTTATGTTGTCCTCGAGTACCCCCAACTTATCGGCACTCCTGGCAAGCTCAGTTTCGAGGCTTCCTTGAACCCGGTGGGAAGCGATCGATACGCCGAATGTGGAGCCATCTGTGGAACGTAAGCGCGAAGCCGACTACCGGAATGAGCGCGACGACGACTGGAATGACAAAGAACGCAATTCGATTGAGCAGTGAGGTAAGCCAGAAGGACGTGTAGCGTTGCCACAAGGTCGGGCCCGAGCGGTAAAATGCCTCTGCCGTTCCCGAGAGGGGCAAATCATGGGGTTGTTCGGCCGGAAATTCACCGAGGCGATTAAAAGTACCTGCTGGCCAGTGGACTTCGCGCATGGCTTCGAGCAGCAAATACTGTAAGGCAGGATGAAGATCCTTTCGCACGAGCAATCTGTTTTCGGAGGCAATTAGGTGAACGTCCGAATTCGGGATGTCGCGGCTTAGGTCAATGAGGCCTTGCCATAACACGACATGCTTTAGCCCGGGGACCGTTTTGGCGATGGCTTCGGCTTGCGCCACGCTCATTAAGCGGATGCTGGGGGTGTCAAGCACGCGCTGCAAAGGGGTGCGGTCTAGCTGAGGAATGATCGCCACATCGATTTCGCCTGCGATCAACGCGTCGATTGAGTCGGTGGGCTCCAAATCCGAGAGATGGACGGAAGCATCCAACGCGTCAGTAGCTTTTAAAACCTGTAAGATGAGTGATCGTAGCGCGGTCCCCGGCATGCCGATGGAAAGGCGCTTGCCTCGGAATTGCGCAAATTGCGTAATGGGCTCCGCGTTCCTGTAAAGAATGAATATAGCCGCATCGAATATTCCACCTAGTGAGTAGAGTGTGTCCGCATCGGCCTGGTTCGTGAAGCCGAAGGTAGTTATGGCAGCCTGGACCCCAGAGGCTGGATCACGCAGCAGATTGAGATTCTCTACTGCGCCAACAGAGTTGCGAATCTCCAGCTCAACACCTTGGCGCGCAAGTATGCGAGCGTATTGCCTCGCAAAGTTGTCGTACCCGGATCCTGCCATCCCGGCCGCGATTGCGAAGTGACGCGGTGGCAGCGGATCAACCAGCCGGTAGGTAAGGTATAAGGCGGCAATGACAACGGCTGCCGACCCCATCACAATAAATAAAGGGAACCTAGACCACATCTCCGGACCCAGATGAGCTTGTACGCGGCGAGCAGAGGAATGCCCGACGCGTTGCCAGGGCTGAATAAGGCGCAGGAAGCATCCTATATTTTATTGCGCAAGAGCGAGTGCACGCGAGCGGCGCCGTAACCAGACAATCAAAGCTGCGTTCATGCCGCCACTGAAACAGCTCGGCTAATGGCCCAAAGCCGACATCGCGACTCTCACATTAATGCCAATTTTATTCATGCGTGCTGAAGCAGCCCGATACGATGCCCTGTCCTTCGCCTCGGGGGCTCAATGAGACGGCGAGAGTTTATCAAAGCTATCGGTTCGGTCGCCACCTGGCCGTTCGCGGCACGCGCGCAGCAGTCGGGCACTCTACCCAGAGTCGGTATCCTCGAACCATACGCCGCCACAGATCCTGGCTACAGAATGGGGCAGGCTCTCCATGACCTGGGGATCGAGGAGGATCGCGATATTGTTGTTGAGTGGCGCTATGCCGGCGGTCGGACCGAGCGCATCCCTGTTCTGGCAGCTGATCTGGCGCAACTCAGGCTCAATGCGATCGTCGCCATTGGCGACGCCGCTATCCAGGCAGTTCGAAAGCAGGCGCCAACGACCCCAATCATCGCCGGCACCGATGACCTTGTGGGCGAGGGACACGCTGCGAGTCTGGCCCATCCCGGGGGCAACGTGACGGGGGTCAGTATTCTTGCTTCAGAGCTAAATGCGAAGCGACTTGAGGTACTCAAAGAGGCCGCGCCTTCGATATCCCGCGTCGCCGTTCTCTGGGACCCGGCCACCGGCTCCTTTCATCTGCCGACGCTTAGAAGCGTCGCCGAGACGCTGCGCGTAGAGCTGCAGGTGCACGATGTGACAGGCGGCGAAGTTCTGAGCAAGGCATTCGAGGCGGCGCAGGCATGGGGTGCAAATGGCCTGAACGTCCTGGCCTCGCCATTACTTCACGCCTTGCGGCAGCCCATCATTGATCAGGCGGCCGCGCACCGACTGCCTGCGATCTATCAGTGGGGAGAGTCAGCGAGGGCAGGCGGCCTCATGTCTTACGGACCGTTTCGCAACGACGTTTATCAAGCCATTGCCCGACTGCTCGCACGCGTCCTGAAGGGCGCTCAAGTGGCGGACCTTCCCGCTGAGCAACCGAGCAGGTTCGAGCTGGTCATCAATCTGAAAACCGCAGGTGTACTTGGCCTTGCGATTTCGCCCACCCTGCTCGCTCGGGCCGACGAGGTGATCGGATAGTCACGCTATTGGCCCAAAGCAGACCCTATTGCAGCGCAAGTCCGTTTTTGACCCAAAGCGCACTTTCGAACCGGTTTGGACTCCCCTTCCAATCGGGTAGTCGAAGTCGATACGATGTCCCGGTTTGTGTGGATCTTCGCATGTGGAGATGTTCGGCTCAGCAGCCCAGTCAAGCGCGTTGCGTCAGCTGTGGGCGAGGGAAGCATGGCGATCGCATTCGTCCATCAGTATCTAGCCTATAGCGGCCAGACTCGGCGTAGCCGGACTTTAATGACGTTCAAAAGGCTCCTGCGTTCGGCGCGACCGCCGCTCAATCGCACGTAGATCACATAACCGACAACCCGCTTGCCGATCATTGTTTGGACTCCAATTGCAAGTTGCCAGCAGCATCTCATGAAAAGCCTATTCATGCATTGCCAGCGCAAAACCTCTGTCGAATCGCGTCTTTGGTCAGGAGCGATCAAACACCAATGAATTGATTGAATCCGGTCCCGCCTGATTGGCATAATAATGGCTGAACATAATACCCTGTGGCAAAGCTGCTTTACGTTCAAAAAATGGGGGAGGATGCGGTGGTTGGTCAAATTTTTTCTCGTCTCGCCTTTCCGTCATTCGCGCTGCTCATCGCGGTCAACGTAGCCAGTGCAGAAGCTATCGCCATCGGTAATTATGGCTCGTCCGCGAATGGGATGCCGTTCGGCGTTGCCTTGGCCAAAGGATATTTTCAGGAAGAGGGCGCCAACGTCACCAACATCATTGCGTCAGAAGGCGGGGGCACCTCAGTTCGCAATGCCATGTCTGGTGTTGCTTATGGAGAGGCCAACCCCGGCGCGATCGCCGTCGCCATTCAGCAAGGCGCCGATCTAAGGATCGTCAGCGATAACGTCCTTACGATCGCGGAATTTGCTTGGTTGGTGAAGAAGGACTCCCCGATCAAGACAATCGCGGATCTGAGAGGCAAGAAGATTGGCTACACCAATCCGCGGTCGACCAGTCAGGCGCTCGACATTCTTATGCTCGCGAAAGCCGGCCTGAAGCCGGAAGATGCAGAGCTGGTGAAAACCGGCGGCTTCGGCCCGATGGTGGCCGCGCTCGAGCTCGGCCAGATCGACGTCGCTCCCGTGACCGAGCCGCTGTGGTCGAAGGTGAAGGACCAGTTCCGTGTGCTCATCTCCGGTTCGGATGCATTACCTCCACTCGATAACGTCGTCGGTGTGGCGACGGCTCAGGCGGTTGCGACGCGCGGCGATTTCATCGCGGCCGTGATACGCGCGCGCCGACGCGCCATTCAGTTCATGCGGGAGCACCCCGAGGAGGCAGGCGCGATCATCGCCAAGCCCTTCAATATCACACCCGAAGTCGCAACAAGCGCCATCAAGAATCTGATCAGCAGCACTACCGAGGGCATTCCTTATTGGGGCGAGGGCGACATCCATCTCGACGGAATGAAGCGCATCATTGAGGTACAGAAAAGCGTCGGCGCGTTAACCGGCGACATCGATCTATCCAAGGTCATCGATATACGCTTCCTGCCGGATGACCTGAAGAAAGCGAAGTAAAAGCCGCGCAGTGGAGGATGATCGGGGTGACCGTGGCGGTGACGGCCCAAGTGACGTTGCGCGGGGTGACAAAAGTATTTCCCGCCGCGGCGAACGTGAATCCGGTGCATGCTCTCGGACCAATCGACCTTGAAATTCGGAAGGGCGAATTTTTCGCCGTTGTCGGGCCGTCCGGCTGCGGAAAATCGACGCTTCTTGAGCTGATTGCGGGACTGACCGCTCCGACCGCAGGAGAGATTGAATTCGAAGGACACGCGATCGGGGACAACGTTCCGGAAGGCGTCGGCGTCGTTTTCCAAGAAGATGCCTGCTTCACCTGGTTAAATGTGATCGAGAATGTCGAATTCGGCTTGCGGCGAACGACCATCGACAAGGCCGAAAAAGCGCGCCGAGCTGCTGCGGTCATCGAGATGATGGGCTTGCGCGACTTCGCGCGCAGCTACCCGGCGCAACTGTCAGGAGGCATGCGCCAGCGCGTTTGCATCGCGCGGACCATCGTGGCGCAGCCGCGGCTGATCCTGCTCGATGAGCCATTCGGCGCGCTGGATCAGCAAACGCGGCTGCTGATGGGTGATGAGATACTCCGGCTGTGGCGTCAAACAGGGGCCACTGTCTTTCTGATCACGCATGCGCTCGACGAGGCTGTGATGCTGGCAGATCGCATCGTCGTCATGTCTGCGCGGCCGGGCAAGACGATCGACCTTGTCGAGACCGGCTGGCCGCGCGAGCGCGACAGCCGCATCGTTGAGCGTGAGAATTTCGGGGCCCTGACCAGCCGCTTGTGGAAGACTTTACGCGAGGAATCTCTAAAGACGATGGGACGAGCAGGGTAACGGCGCATGAGCAGGCTGCGGCTCTACCAGATAACGGTCGTCGCGGGCTTTATCCTGCTGCTGGAAGCGCTGTGCCTCTCCGGCGTCATCGACAAGATCACAATGCCGGCGCCTCACATTATTCTTCGCGATCTCTTCCTCATGCTGCTAGCCGGGCGTTATTTCGATGAGATTGGCAAGAGCCTTGTGAACGTGCTGGTGGCATTTGCCTCGGCTTATCTGGTCGGTGTGATCATCGGCACAATCCTGCATGGTCACAAGACCACGCGTGAGATCCTTGATCCGCTGTTTGCGACATATTATGCCATCCCAGTTTTTGCGTTTTATCCGTTGTTCATCGTCATGTTCGGCCTCGGCGACGGACCGCAGGTCCTGATCGGATTCATGCTGGCCGTCGTCGCCGTGATTATGACCACGCTCAATGGCCTCGACCGCGTGTCGCCAGTGTTGAAGAAAACAGCGCGAGTGAGCGGGCTCAATGCACTGCAGACAGCGCGCCACATCACGCTCCCCTTCTGCGCACCGTACCTCTTGACCGCAGCCAAACTGGCGCTCGCCTATGCGTTCATCGGAGTCATCGGCTCTGAATTCATCATGGCGCGGTCCGGCATGGGCTATGAAATCAGCTATGCTTATACAAACTTCGATAACGCGACGATGTACCCGCTCATCCTGCTCATTTTGCTGCTGTCGATCGCAGCCAATAGTCTGCTCTCGCGTTGGGAGAGGATGTTGCTCGTAAGACGAGGACAAGCCTGATGCGACCGCAGGAAAATGCGACGTTTCGGAATACTGTCGTCCTGATCGTCGGCCTGTTCCTGTTTTGGGAGCTGGCCTATCTCGTCGTCGGCGACGTTGCCCTCCGTTCGCCCTGGCAAACGGTCAATTTTCTCGGCAAGCTGATGCAAACGGATCTTTTCTGGCTCCATCTTGCCGATTCACTGAAGGCTTTCGCGGTCGCGCTCGCGATAGCGGTCATACTCGGGCTCCTCATCGGCTTTGCCCTCGGTCTGCATCGCTTATCCGGCGAGGCGATGGAGCCGATGCTGGTCGCGCTCTATTCGATACCGAAGATCACGCTTTACCCGATCATTCTTCTGGCCTTTGGAATCGGTATATCTGCGAAAATTGCATTCGGCGCCATTCACGGGATCATCCCCGTTGCGCTGTTCACCCTCAACGCTGTTCGCACGACCAGACCGATTTTGATCAAGACGGGCCGTGTCCTGAAGCTCAGCCCGGCGGTCATGGTGCGCGAGATTCTGTTCCCAGCGGCGGTGCCGGAGATCTTCACCGGCATTCGTGTCGGCTTTTCGCTGACGCTGATCGGGACCGTACTCGGTGAGATGTTCGCCGCGCAACGCGGACTAGGTTATATGCTGATGAGCGCGATCAGCCTGTACAATATTGAGTTGATCATGTCGGTCACGTTCCTGCTGGTCGCGCTGGCGGCGAGCGTGAATATGGCCCTACTCGTCATCGATCGCCGGCTGCATCACGGCTAGCGATATTTCTTTTCCAGCGCGTTCCACTTTTTTAGATCGATGGCCTCGACCAGGCTTTGCAGCGCCATTTCCTGCTCGCCGTTTTTGAAGGCGCTGTCTTTGCCGGCGGCCAATTGACTAAGGCGATGCAAGCCTTGCTCCACCGCTTTTGCCACGCGTCCGATCAGGATGTTGGGAAAAGCAACCTGGGAAAATCCCATATCGAAGAGGTCGGCCGGCGTCAGCCACGGCGTCGCTGCCACCTCGAAGATCGCGGCGCAGTTCCAGGTCCCTTTGAATGCTTTGCCGACCCGGACATAGTCCTCCGGCGTCTTCAGCCCGGCTACGAAAATTCCGTCGGCACCCAGGTGCAGGAATCGCTCGGCGCGTTCGATTGCGGCGTCTAGGCCTTCTGCGCCATAGGCATCCGTGCGGCCAATGATGACAAAATCTGGATTGCGCCGAGCCTCCATTGCAGCTTTCAGTTTTTGCTCCATGATCTCGAGCGGAACGACGCTGCGCGCTGACGCCGCGCCGGGCTGCTTGGCCTCCCGTGACTGATCTTCGAGCAATGCTCCCGAAACGCCGGCCGTTTCGTATCCCTGAATGGTTCGTACGAC
Organism: Pseudolabrys sp.; assembly: GCA_035538755.1. Lineage (GTDB taxonomy): Bacteria > Pseudomonadota > Alphaproteobacteria > Rhizobiales > Xanthobacteraceae > Pseudolabrys. Next base: position 14,575 of record DATLJR010000250.1, on the reverse strand, counting down.
GCTTTTCACATCACCATATCCATCGTCGGCATCTACAAGGCAGGGGAGTGTCGATGCTCCCACGATGTCGCGGATTCCTGCCAACATCTCGGCGAAGCCGGCGAGCCCGAGATCCGGCAACGCATAGCGCGCGGCTAGCATCGCCGAACCGCCGATATTGAAAGTCTTGAATCCGGCGCGCTCGATGAGTCGTGCCGATAGGGCATCATGTGCTAGAGGGCTGACCAATGGCTGATGCTCACGGTGGAGTTCGCGAAGCGTTTTTTTCACTTGCACCATTGTCGTTTGATACTAAGCGTGTGGGCGAGACGGAAGTCCAACGAGGATCATAGATCACCGCTTTCTGTGCAGTCTTCCCAATCTATTCCGACAGTCAGCGGTCTATGCCGAGATGACCGGACCGCGTTTGCCGGTGTCTGCTTTTGGGGGTCAAGCGCACATCACGGCTTGCACTGCACATGTCCGCTTATGACCCAAAGCGGATATCCCGCGCGGGTCCAAGGATTAGGAACGTTGGACCTGTTGACGCGGCACTTACGATCGATCGGCGCGGCCTTTGTCCACGATGGATTGAGGGCGTCCGATGCGCCGTTGCTCTATCAGTTGGCCTGTGCCGGTGAGCGTTTCGCTGGGACGAGCGAGGACGTATTGATGACATTTTCCTGTCGTCGTGACATCCCCTCGAATTGCGCATTTTCCTCGATTGCTAGGGACCGATGGTAGATGTCGCCCTCAACCACAGCGGTGCTATTTAGTTTGACGCGGTTGGCGTGGATTGTGCCCTTGACGCGCCCTCCGATCGTTAATTCCTCCGCAACAATATCGCCCTCTACCTGCGCGCCGTCGCCTATCTGCACAGTCGAGGCGTGCACTTCTCCCTCCACGTGACCAAAAATCCCCAGCGTCCCTTGGCCAACAATCTTGCCAATGATCGAAAGTCCGGAACTGATGGAGGAATTTGCTTCTGAGGCTGCCGGCGCCGCCGAGTGTGCCACGGTGGAGCGTTTGGCCTCCTGCGCCGGTGACGAGTCACGACTATTGGTGCCCGTTGTATTGCCTTTGGAGTTTCCGAACATGCTGGTACTCGCTGCTGGAAGTTCAATTGCTTAGGTGACCTGGAGATGCAATGGAAACGACGGCCAAAATGACTGAGCGGTTCGCGACCGGTTTGCTTGCCTCTGCTGGATCTCGAGTCTGATCTGCTGATCAATCTTTGCGCGTTTTCGCGCGGTACCACAAGGCAAACGGTATGCAGTGGTTAATCACGCCGTTCAGTAGGTCACCGCGCTGCGTTGGTCGGTTAACCGCGCGCCGAGATTTTCCGCGCTTCCCGCGAAGTGTTGGATGATGTCCGCTATTGGCCCAAAGCGGACATCGTTAGTTGCACCGCACATGTCGGCTTTTGACACAAAGTGGACATTGCGGCGATGCAAACCAACTATTTGCCCTTCGATAAATAGGGAATGGTTCCTGCCAAATCAGTGTCATCGATCAGCTGAAAGCGGCTTTCACTGCCGTTCTTACGGGCCGCAGCAAACGGTGCATAATCGGGATCAGCGAGGAAGCCTTTAACAGCCTGCTTCGACGGAAACTGGATCAACGCGATGAGATTGGTGTCTAGAGGGCTGCCTTCCAGCGTCTCAACGTTTCCGCTGCGTGACAGATATTTGCCGCCGTGTTTGTGCACCAATTCATGCACCGATGCGGCGTACTCTGGTATCCACTTGTTGTCCGTGACCTTGATGTCAGCGATCATGTAAACGCTCATTGTCTTCTCCTATGTATCTGACGGATGCCCGCGCCTGATCCGGATTTGCAGGAGAATACTGGAACATTCCAGTCCAGAAAGTGTACTGGCCGATACAGATTCGCTACTGGCCGCGCACGTTGGATATGACCATCAAGCCACCCGTTTTTCAGTCGCGAACCGGTTGAGGCCGAACCAGGATTTCATGTCTGCCTCAAGCTGCCGGCTTCCTGTGATGGTGAGGCGACCGTCTTGTTTGGCGCGCCTTAGGGGTGTGTAGCCCATCCAAACTTCGGTCAGCGTCCGTAAATCGGTCGACAGATATAAGTCCACATCGAAGCCTGGATCGATCGAACAAAGATCAACTTCCTTGCCTGGCTGAGCGATTAGCCACCAATTTCTTCGAGCCTTAGGCAAATCGGTGAAAATCACCTGAATCGTTGTTCGTCGTGCGGGCATCGGGTCCGGATTAATATCGCCTCGGATGCCCCACATCAGCAGGTTGACATCCAGGTTTTTCAACGACGCTTCAGTCTTGATCCATTGATGTCCCCAAGCACCGACACCATCAATAACGGGGGCAAGCTCGAGTCCGGCCTTTGTCAGCTGATATTCGAAAAGCTCGGGTTCGCCTGCCACTTTTGAACGGGTCACAATTCCTGCTGCTTCGAGGTCTTTCAGTCGCTTCGATAGAAGCGCAGGCGACATTCTCTGCACACCGCGTCGCAACTCATTGAACCTTTTGGAGCCAGACAAAAGCTCGCGCACGAGTAGGAGCGTCCAACGCGTACAGAGAATTTCGGATGCCATCGCTATCGGGCAAAATTGATTGTAAGTGCCTTCGGCCATAGGCGCCTCCTTTCCATTCCATATCTCATCGCCAGAGGTAGTTCATTTTCTGTATTGTTCAAGTTCAGTTTCTGAACTAGCTGCGGGCCGCTGCACCGACTATTTGAGGCAAAGGACAACCGATACGAATGAGATCAATTACTGACAGGGAGAAAAATGATGACACCGTTGTCAACGAGTGACGTTTTGGATCGTCACCTGAATTCCTTTGCCAAGCGCGACGTCGCCGGCATACTTGCCGACTATTCACCGAATGCGGTGTTGTTCACGCCGACTGGACCACTAACGGGCCGGGCCGCGATCAAACCGCTCTTCCAGGCCCTCATTTCTGAGTTTGCAAAGCCAGGCTCCTCGTTCACTGTGCAGCAGCGATCGGTTGAGGGCGATCACGGCTATATCCTCTGGACGGCCGACACAGCGGACAACTCATATGAATTCGCTACCGACACATTTGTTGTGCGAAATGGGAAGATAGTAGCGCAATCCTTTGCTGCTAAGATCAAACCGAAGTGCTGAACAACCGGCCGAGCGGCCATAACTGTCATTCAGCGGGCATTGCTGAACTTGCTAGCGATTTCGCACCACGTTCTGACCGAAATACAAGCCAAGCAAATGTGAGCATAGCCACAAGCACGATAATTGAGCCGATAGCCGCAATTGGATCGCCACCAGCATGACCCGTATGCACCAATCCCACACCGACCGCCATAACGACCGTTCCCGCGATCCACATCGAGACTTGAGCGAATGCAGCCCGGCTCTGATCCAGCGAAGGATACATTCGATAATAAAACCCGAACAAAAACAACGACACGAAGCCCAGAAGATTTAGATGAGCGTGCGCAGGAAATGCCGAATGGTCATTCGTTATCGCCATTTGTAGACCCCATACCATTCCTGCAAGCACGATTAGAAGCGCGGCTTGAAAACTTAGCGACGACGCTTTCATGGAACTCCCCCTCAGAAAATCCGCATCCCCACTAAACACAGAAAGCAGGCGTAAGGAATGGGTCACAAAGCCACTGGATGATTTTGTCCCCTATTCGCCCTTAGCGGACGAGGGCTCTCGCACTGGGTGTCTGCTTTTGACCCAAAGCACATGGTCCAGTTCATTCCATTGACCGACTGTGTTTTGTGACCCCATGATCAGACGGGGAAGTGTCATGACGGAATCTGGCGCGAAGGGCCGGCATTAAGTGTCTAGCGGACTACTACATCACGTACAACCACGGACAAGCTCGTTTTCAGCCCTCGCGACCTGGCGCAAAGACGTCGCCGCTGGTGCAATAGCCTCAATTGTCAGCATGCCGGTTTGTGTTGCTTCCGGTGTATTGGCATTTGCCCCTCTCGGGCCGGGCTTTGCCGCGGCTGGGGCCGCCGCTGGTCTTACGGGCGCGATTATTACCGGGCTTGCTGCGGGACTCATCGCCAGCTCCTCTTTCATCATTACTTCTCCGCGCGTCAGCGAATCCTTGCTGCTTGCCAGTTTGATTATGACGTTATCGACCCGTGCCGACATTGCAAATGATAGAGCCCTGGTCGTCATTGCAATGTTTTCGTGCGTCATGCTGGGAGGATTATGGCAGGCAATTTTTGGACTTGCCGGTGTTGCGAAAATAATCAAGTTCACCCCGCATCCGGTTCTTGTGGGCTTTCTCAATGGCATTGCGGTCCTCGTCGCCGTCTCACAGCTCAAACCCTATTTTCAGATCAGCGCTGACTCTTCCAATATGACTTTAATCGATAAACCATGGATGTTTGTCATGATGGTCGGGATCGCAACTTTGATGTTGTTTTTTCCAACCGTCGCAAAACGATTCCCAAGTTCATGGGCGCTCGCCAAGGCGCCGCCTGTCCTTATCGGGTTCATCGGCGGTATCGGTGCGTTCTATTTCATCAAGGGGCTTAATCCCAATCTCAATCTCGGCTCTTTCGTCGGAGAGGTGCATTTTGTTTTTCCTCTGAGCAGCTTGGACAATGTCGGGACGTGGACGAGTATCGCGCGCCATGCATGGGATATTCTTCCAATGTCCATCATCCTGGCAGTTGTTGCGACCATGGATTCATTGCTGGCGTTTCGTGCTGCCCAAAACGTCAGTGATCTGCATATTTCTCCCGTCCGCGACTTGTTTGCACAGGGCGTTGCCAATTGCGCATCCGCGCTTGCTGGCGGCTTAACCGGCGCAGCATCTCCATCTCCGACTTTGGCAGCCTACCGCGCCGGCGGTCGAAATTGGCCTGTGCCAATTACATCGGCATTGATCTTGCTGGCTCTTGGTGTGTTTTTTCCGAAGTATCTCGCCAAGATTCCATCCGTTGTCTTGTCCGGCATTCTTCTTGCGGTTGGGATCTCGCTTTTTGATCGCTGGATCATTCAGGTTGTGTCGCATGTTCGCAAAGCCTCGACGGCCCTCGAGCGTCGCCGCTCCATTTACGATTTGACAGTTGTTCTCATTGTGATGGGAATAACTGTTTTTTATTCAGTGATAGCAGGCGTCATTGTTGGTTGCGTATTGGCAGGCATCATTTTCGTCATGAACATGAGCCGGCCCATAGTACGACGCACCCTTTTTGGGACCGAAATTCAATCTAAGCGCCTTCGCCCGACGAAGGATATTGAGATACTGCGCGACACGGGATCAAATCGCGCCGTATTGCAGTTGGAAGGGGTGCTATTTTTTGGCAACGCGGATGATTTGTCCGCACAAATAAAATCGCTATTTCACAAGACCGACATGGTGACGTTGGATATGCGAGGCGTCAACGATATCGACGTGTCGGGCGCTAATATTCTCGCGAATCTTGTCAGCAAGAGTCGCCAGCTTAAAAAGTTCTTGCTGTTTTGCCAGATCCCACCGTCGTGCCTGAGAACTATTGAAGATCTTGCACCAAAGACGGGAACAGTCGAAGAACTCATCAAACAGGATCTTGATTCTGCGCTGGAGTGGATGGAAGAAAAATCATTGCTGCTCAATGCAGACAAAAGAAGTCGGGCGGATGTACTTGAACTCGGGGAAATGGAATTTCTTGCGGGTATTGAAGAGCAGGACCTTAATCGGCTTAGTGAGGTGTTGACTCGCCGCGATTTCGCGCAAGGCGAAATTATTTGTCGTGAAGGTGATTCAGGCGATCGGATGTGGCTCCTGGCGAAAGGAAGTGTAAGCGTGCGATTAACACTAGGTGGTGGCAGGGAAAACATACGAATCGCTTCGCTTGCGCGGGGAACAGTGATTGGCGAAATGTGTCTTATCGAGACTGCGCGACGTTCAGCAACAATCGTCGCCGACGAACAGGTCGTTTGTTATGAGCTGCTTCGAGACGATTTCGCTATGATGCTTAACAACCACCCTGCGATCGCTACAAAACTTTTAAGTAACCTCGCTCGAGAGTTGTCACGACGTCTTCGTCTAACGTCAGAGGACCTTCGAAATCGAAGCTAGTCGGCCGACCGACCATCCTCCAAGCTAAACAAGCCCGCGACAACGTGGGGATGGTTTAGAATGAAGTATGTCCGATACTGGCATGAAGCGGACATTCCAACTGACACCAAATAATGTCGGTCTGCGGGAGTAAAGCGGACATCACGTGCCATTCAATCGACCGTGAACCATTCGCGGTAAATTCGAACCGCTGGAAGCAAAAGGTCAGGCGATGGACATGCGATCGCCAGACTGTGGTCACGTTCACGAGTAAATTCAGCGCCAATCGAAACAGCACGTGAGGTGATAATGATCGGCAAAGAAGCTGTGCAATTTGACGCTGAAACCGTCATCCTTTTGAGGGAGACTCTTGACGACGCTTGGGCCTGCCTTTCGCCGGAACTGCAGGCCACGATGCAGAAGACAGCGTTGGCCGAACGCATCCTCAAATCTGCAGCGCGCGGCGAACGCGATCGAATGCGCTTGCGTGCTGCCGCGCTAGACCTTGCCGCCTAAGCAAGCTGCTCGGCTGGCGTGAAGCGCAGGCCGCCGCCCGACCAAGATGTTGATCACGTTTTCGGGGAGACCGTCTCAAGGCGGTCTTTCTGCTTATGTCCGCTAATGACCCAAAGCGGATATGCCGTTTTGCGCTGCATATGTTCGCACGCTAAAAACGGTCGGAAAGCGGATTCATTCAGTAATAATATTCAAAGGCGTCACGTTACGGATTCCGCACTTTGACGATGATTGGCATAATCACGGTGCTCAAACTTGCGCTGTTTCTGCGATATCCAAGTCAGTGCCTGAGCTCTCAAGTCGACTTGATCGTCGTGACGGCCGTGCGGAAACGCGAGCAATTCGGCGATGAGATCATCAGACCAGGGTGCTCTTTGTGGGAAGTGCGCCGAGCCGCTTTCGAAATACGCCTGATTTACGCAGAGCCGCGTTATCTTATCGCCTTCGGGCCGCATGGCGATCACCGAAATGCTTTGGCTTCGTAGATCCCGAAGCAAGCTTGTACCGGAACCTTTGTCTTCAATCAGAGTGTGACTTCCCGGCTGTTGGCCAAGGGTCGATCCTATTTTTTCGTCGAAGTCGGCGTAATCGTCCCAGCTTTGCGTATGGCGAAGGTCTTCGGTTCGATATTCCAGCCGGTAATGCTCAGTGTCGGGTGCGATCCAATCGAGTGTTTGCCAGGGAAGCGAGCCTCGACAGTCCGTTCTTCTCCCGGCAACAGCGAGAGGTAGTTATCTTCCCAGAGTACCGGCAGGATCTCTTCAGCCGGCTTCCCCGCTTCCACCGCTAGTCGCACCTGAAATGCAAGCGCCGCCGATGTGTTCTTCAGGTAGATTTGGACAGACTCGCCATCCTTTGTCGGATGAAGATGAGCTGTCGCCTTGAGATGCATTCTCGGCAAAGTCAGCAGTCTGGTCATATCCTGGTGAGAAGTAACCGGGGTGTGAACGAGACTGGTCTTATCCCAATCGAACTCCGGCTTCTTGGTTGAGAGCCAGTAGAAATTCGAGCTCAACAATTTCCCAGCTGCATCCTTCAAGTTCAGTCGAACGAAATACACAGTTGGCTTGAAGTCGGATGGGATTTCCGGAATCTGCAGCACCTTGTGTAGGCCGTCAGCATCTACATCGACTGTCTTTTCCTGCGAAAACAATTCCTTCAGGTTGAAATCAGCGACACGCACCGAGGCCTTCATGCCGCTGACTGGCTTATACGTGCTGTTGACGACCGCGATACTGCGATCATCGTACGAATACAGAATATGAACGGGCTCATTCGCTTTTTTCGTTCCAAAATAGCCGCCGGCGGGTTCGAGGTTGTAGTCGTACAAGTGCCAGATCAACGAGGGCCATGCATTATTCAGCATCCACTGGATCACGCCAGTAGATGTGTACTTGTTGCGCGAGTACGCTTCGAACATCGCGCGCTCGCCGTCGTACGCCATCGCCTGTGACTTTCTGTTGTAATCGTCCAGGTCCGCAGGTGGACCGTACTCCGCGCTCAATGCTGCGTTATAGTTCTCGAGGGTCTTAAATCTGCTGCTACCGGAGTGGAAGTTCCATATCTCGTCAATCGGCCAGAGATGATCGGCGGGGATAAACTTTTTGAGCGAATTCGGGGTCGGTATGGCGGGTCCCGGACTTGTCTCCGTGTTGAACCCATAAGCGCCGCCATGCTTCGTATCGATCAGCCAATAGCTCGGCGGGACGTAATCGTAGGGCCCGGTCATCTTCACGCCTGAAGGGCCGCTGTCTGCGGGCGTCTGCGACGCGGAAGAGACGATCGGATTTGGCCATGACGTTTCTTTCAGAACTTGGAGGTAGGCCTTTTCAACGTCGGCCGGTGGCGGCTTGTCGCTTCCGTTCAGCCACATCAGCAGGCTTGGGTGGGCACGAAGGCGCAAGCTCTGGCTTTGTACCGAAGCCGACCCAACTGCCAACTGGTCGCCCTTCCACTCGTCCCACCTTTCCCAAAGGTCGCAACAGCACCAACCCGCCATGATAAGAATTCCTTTTTGATCGGCGAGTTTGAAGAATTCGTCGCTTTCGATCTTGCCCTCGAGCCGTATCGCGTTCAGGTTCATATCCTGAACATATTGGAATTCTGCCCGAAGTCTCTTCGGGTTCCGGCGCAACATCATGTCGGGGGCCCATCCGCCGCCGCGGATCAGGATTGGCTTGCCATTCACGCGGAACAGCCGCGCTCCCTTATCCGTCATCTCCGAGGTAATTTCGCGAATTCCAACCCGCGTATGTTGGGAATCAGATATTGCGCTCGCGATCGAAAATGAGGTGTGCAGGTCATACAAGTTCGGCGAACCCATCTGCGCCGGCCACCACAACTTCGCATTCTTTACCGCAAGCTGCATGAAATCCTGCGGAACCAGCTTCACCGATTTCGTTTCTCCGGCCGCTAGTGACTCCGCTTGCTCAACCCGCAGCGTCAGTCCTGCGATCTCGGCCTGGAACTTGCCCTCTACCGGCTTGTCGGAAACGTTGTGCAGCTCCGCCAAGATTGTCAGCTCCGTGGTCGCTCCGTCCTTGTCGGCAAGATGGGTGACCACCGCGGGGTGGCGGATCGTCACCGGTCCACTCGTCGTCAGGTACACGTCCTGCCACAAGCCCATGTTCTTGTCGGGCGGTGTCGGATTCCAATCAGCCCAGTTAATCCCGAGATCGTTCTGCGTCTGCGCGAACACCTCGACCGCAACGACGTTGCTTCCCGTCTTAGCAAGTTCGAGCGTGATATCGAATTCAAACGTCCGATATGCTCCCGCAACATCTTTCGCGTCGGCGATCTTCTTCCCGTTGATCCACACATTCGCGCGGTTATTGATTCCGTCAAAATGGAGCGCCACGTGGCGATGATTGCCCGGCGTCAGAAACTCTGTCCTGTACCACCACGATGCGGCATAAGGACTGTCATCTGGAATCGGCTTGTCGGCGAAGGACTCGCCGATCTCATAGGCAGCAATCCCCGGAATCTTTCGTAGATTCTTCCCGTAGTACGGCTCAGGGAATTCTCCAGCCGCGACCTGCACAGCGACTATGGTCATTGGCACCGTCGTCCTGTACCAACCTTTCGTCTGGAACTTCGACGTAGAGATGGTATCGCCAGTCGCCTGGACTTTGCGCGATGTTTGCACCGTCCATCCGTTATGCAGGTCGATGCGTTTCATCGGAGCTGGTTGGGCCACTGCATTATCCAGCAGGAACGAGAACAACGGGAGTAATAGGCTGATTAAGATCGTCACTTGATAATGTATTGGTGATTTAGGCACGACCAGCATCCTTCATTGACGTAAAGTCGTCCGGGTAATAGCAGCAACACGTGCGAATCCTCATTTTCCATGGCTACCTACTGCGCGGCACGGGTAGCAATATCTACAACGCCAATCTAGCGCGGGCATTAGCGGGATTGGGCCATGAAGTGCACTTGTTCTGCCAGGACCGCATGGCAGTGCCGCCGAACGGCGTGACAATCCACGTGCCCGACATTGGGCGGCTGCTTCCCGTTTACGTAGCTGATCACTATGAGGGCTTTGATGCGTTACCATTCCCAGAAATCAATGACATTGAGCTCAGCCACTACCTAGACGCCAACATCGCCGCGATCCGGTCCGTCCCTTCGCCTGACATCGCGCTCGCCAACCATCTGGTGATGGGCCCCGTGATTCTCGCGCGCGGTCTTGAAGGGCGGGCGCCCTATGCCGTCAAGATCCACGGCAGCGCGCTGGAGTACACCGTGCGCCCACACCGCGAGCGTTTTCTGCCCTACGCGCTTGAGGGGATTCGCGGCGCATCGGGCGTACTTGTGGGTTCGCGCCATACGGCGGAAAGCCTATGGGAGGTGCTCTGCGATGAGTCCTCGTTGTCCGAAAAGACACGGCTCGGGCCGCCCGGAGTGGACGTGAAATCTTTCCGGCCTTGCCGGAAAGAGGAGGCCGTCATCAGCTTGAGGCAACTCGGGGACAAGCTCGCGGCTGGTATGAAGACAGACTGGGGAGGTGAGGTTGGCGCTGCGGAGACACTCGCCAAAATCAATCCCTCTGAGGATCGTATCGTGAGCTATGTGGGCAAGTTGATTGTCTCGAAAGGCGTTGAACTGCTTTTGGCTGCCTGGCCGCTTGTGGTGGCGCGCGTACCAAACGCCCGGTTAATTGTCGTCGGATTCGGCACGTATCGACAGGCATTGGGCCGATTTGTCGAGGCGCTCGGCCGCGGGGATTTGGACACCTTGCACGACATCGCGGCTAGAGGACGCGAGCTCGAGGGAGGTCCTCCTGGAGAGCTGAGATATCTGCGCGCGTTTCTTGATAATATCAGTGACGAGTGGCTGCGGGTCGCGCCAATTGCGGCTGCGCGTATTCACTTCACGGGGCGGATTGAGCACCACGACCTGCCCGCCCTCCTGTCGGTCTGCGAAGCGCAGGTGATGCCGAGCACCTTTCCGGAAGCATTCGGTATGGTGGCAGTCGAGGCGGCCGCATGCGGAGCGTTGCCGCTGTCTGCCCGGCACTCGGGGATGGCCGAGGTCACCGGCACGCTGGCGCCCGCGCTGCCCGAGGCGTTACGGCCGTTGCTCTCGTTCGAAATCGGGCCGGGAGCGGTGGAGGAAATCGCCAGCAAGTTAATCGCGTGGCTCACTCTCGATACCGCAAAGCGGGAGCATGCTAGGTTGGCGCTGTCAGTCGAGACGGCGCACCGATACAGCTGGGAAAATGTGGCAAGAGGAGTGATTGCGGCGGCCCAAGGGAGGCTCGTCGAGTTACTCCGTCCAAACCGCCTTGTCCTCTAGATGGTCGACGCTTTGCGCGGTTCGCCGAACGAGAGTGGACCCTGAGGGCCAAACATTTGGAAGCGCTACATCGTTGCGGGTCCATCACCATGGTGCGGATTCTGCAAACGCTCAGCTGTGGTGAAACTGACTGCGCCGGTGACAGTCAGCGCCATAATGCCATCGCGCTCTGCCTCGGACAGTTACGGCGATGTCACCAACCGAGTCGATGGAGACGACTAATGTCACTGGAAGAAACCGATAGATCCGATGATCTTTAACGCGCCCTTTGGAGTGCGATGACCCAGACGCGAAACTCGTGTTTTGCGTTGCGTCCCACGATATAATCCGCGGCGAAACCGGCCATCGGAACTCGCAAATGTTCGGTGCGACCATCGGAGCTCGCCGTTACACTTTTCGCCATCTTGCGAATCTGCTGGCGAAGGCATCACCGTTGCGCAGTGGCGACCAACTGGCCGGACTTTCAGCAGATACCGACGAAGAGCGCATCGCCGCACAACATGTACTCGCCGATCTGCCGCTAGCCACGTTCCTTTATGAGCACGTTATTCCCTACGAGAAGTGCGAGGTGACACGCCTTATCGTAGACAAGCATGATCAGACGGCCTTCGCGCCGGTTGCGCATCTAACCGTCGGCGGTTTCCGTGACTGGCTCTTGTCGGACGAGGCGACAACGACAGCGTTAGCTGCATTGGCCCCGGGGCTGACGCCCGAGATGGCGGCCGCAGTCAGCAAAATCAGCCGCCTACAGGACCTGCTGGTGATAGCTGCAAAATGTTCTGTGGTGAGCCGATTCCGAAACACGGTGGGCCTGCCAGGCCGCCTGTCGGTGCGGCTACAACCCAACCATCCGACCGATGACGTACGCGGCATCGCGGCAAGTATCCTCGATGGTTTGCTTCTGGGCTCCGGGGACGCCGTCATTGGTGTCAATCCTGCGACCGATAGCCTTGAGCGCGCGCAGGCGTTGTTATTGATGCTCGACGAAATTAGAATCAAGCTCGAGATCCCGACCCAATGCTGCGTGCTGGCGCATGTAACGACCACGCTGGATCTAATTCGCAGGGGCTCACCAATCGATCTAGTCTTTCAATCAATCGCCGGGACTGAAGCGGCCAACGAGAGCTTTGGTATCAATCTTAGCCTCCTCGCGGAGGCTCGCGACGCCGCCTTGTCGCTTCGCCGCGGCACCGTTGGCAACAACGTGATGTATTTTGAGACTGGCCAGGGCAGCGCACTCTCAGCCAACGCGCATCAAGGGGTCGATCAGCAGACACTCGAGGCGCGTGCCTATGCAGTTGCGCGCCAATTTGAGCCGCTGTTGGTCAACACGGTCGTCGGCTTTATCGGGCCTGAATACCTATTCAACGGCAAACAAATCACGCGCGCGGGTCTGGAGGATCATTTCTGCGGCAAACTTATGGGCCTGCCAATGGGCGTCGACGTCTGTTACACCAACCATGCTGAGGCGGATCAAGACGACGCAGATGCTCTGCTGACGCTGTTGGTTGCGAGTGGTGTCAATTTCGTGATGGGCGTGCCGGGCGCCGACGACGTCATGCTGGGCTACCAGAGCACCTCGTTCCATGATGCGCTCGCCATGCGTGATCTCCTGGGTCGCCGTCCGGCGCCGGAATTTGAGACGTGGCTGGAGCGGCAAGGCCTGATGGACGCCGCGAATCGAATTCGCCCGCGCCGAATGCCTAGCCGCTTTTGCGCGCTGCTTCCGACTTGAACTCATGAAAGAAAACCCTGCCACACCGTCTGATCACAGGCCGCAACGTACGCCGGGTGAGGACGGGGTATGGGTTGGGTTGCGTCGGCTGACGCCGGCACGCATCGGGCTCAGAAGGACCGGCGCATCGCTTGCGACAGCGCCGCTGCTGGACTTGAAGATCGCCCATGCCCGCGCTCGCGATGCGGTGCATGAGTCGCTCGATGAACCACGCCTGATTGCAGAACTCGTAGAGCTCGGACTTCCGGTGGTTTCAGTCGCGAGCAGGTCTAAAGATCGGCAACAGTACCTGATGCGACCGGACCTCGGGCGCCGCCTCGCGTCGAGTGCCGAGGCAACGTTTGCGGAACACGCAAATAGTGTCGGTTACGACATCGCGTTGATCGTCACCGACGGCCTGTCGGCACGCGCAATACAGACCCACGCAAAACCTGTCTTGGCTGACCTGCTGCCGGCCTTGCGGGTTGAAGGCTGGCAGATCGCACCGCTGGTCGTCGCCCGCCGGGGGCGGGTTGCAATCGGCGATGCCATTGCCAACGCACTCCGCGCCGATTGCGTGGTGGTTCTCATCGGCGAGCGCCCAGGCTTGTCGGCGCCCTACAGCATGGGAGCGTACTTGACCTGGCAGCCCAGTCCGCAAACCAGCGACGCGGACCGGAACTGCATTTCCAATATCCGACCCGAGGGTGTCGGATACGCCCACGCCGCCTTCAAACTCGGATATTTGATACGCGAAATGCGTTTCCGGCGCCTCTCGGGCTTACGGCTCAAAGATGATTCAGACCGGTTGCTGATTGGACGATAGTGACGCGAGTCGCCTGAATGTCCGCGCATTTGTGGGACTGATCGCTTCTTGCGGGGACATCAGCGCCGGATCATCTCATCCATTACCGTCGACGAAATGAAGTTCACGAACCCCTGTACGCTTTCCGGGGTGACATTAGAGTTCGTGTGGAAGCGGGCCAAGTAACCCGATGGTCCACTGTTGGCCCTAGCAATTTGCCGCGTCTTCTCGGTCCATGTCCGCTAATGGCCCAAAGCACATGCGCCTTTGCACCGCACATGTCTGCTTTGGACCCAAAAGCGGACATCATAGCGCTATCTCATCTGCCGTAGCCAAGGGTTGCCCACGCGCTGTCCTGCGTTTGTATTTGCTGGTGAGCGTCGACAAGAAAATGATCGAAATTCTCAATGCGAATGAGTCCGAGCCGCGGATATTCCATGTCTGTGAGCGTGTAAAGCGCGACCGTCAGCGTCGTGGCAAAAATGAGCATGTGAATCCAGCTGCGCGATTTGGCAGCGGCCATACCAAATCCAGCAAGTAATGAGCCGCCTAGTCCAAGACCGAACAAGATGACGTAGATGATTTGAGGCGGATGCTTTTCGGCGGCTCCGAGCCGCAGGCGCGCCACTTCGAACAAGTTGGCAAGCACCGGGAGAGCCTGCCCGCACGCGGGGCGAAAGCTACTCTGTGGGCATGCCCCGACTGCCGCGTTCCACAGTTCATTTTTA
>DATLJR010000249.1:0-2017 GCA_035538755.1 Pseudolabrys sp. | reverse complement strand
GCATGTGTGGGTGGATCGGGAATGGCATCTTGGCGGCCTCCCCGACACGCTGGATGAGGCGATGGAAGCCGATGGGCCGATCGGCCCACCGCGTTCGGAAACGAACACGTAAGCCTCTTTAGGGTAATCGCGGCGTAGCTCGCGTAGCGCCCGGAAAATAGCGCCTGACGATAAGCGCGGGTGGGATGAGTTCGGTCTGATATTTCTTTTTGCCGAGTATGAAGTCGGGCTTGGCCTTGGTCTTCTTGCTCTTCTCCTCGACGATGAGACGGGGCTGGGCGGCTTCGCGCCAGCCGTCATCGGCAACTAGGTAGCAGTCGTCCTGCATAATCTCTGCCCAGTAATCCATCAGGTGCTGGTAGACATCGTAGGCATCGAGCAGCGGCGCGGCCCGGAAGGTGGCGAGTAAATCCTCGGCGATGGTCTCAATCAGAGCCTTGGGGCGGCCCTCCTGAGCGAATTCCTTGAGCAGTGGTGCGTTTTTCTTCTTCCATTTGGCGAAGAGTTTAGTCACTGAGTCGTTGAACGCCATGAACTCTGCGTGGCCAAATATGGCGGATTTCACCTCTCCGATGGGGACGTTCAGCTGGCAGTAGCCAGGACGATTGGCTTTCTTAAACAGCGCGCCGCGCACGCCGGGGATGACCTTCCAGTAGCGGTCGAGTGCTTCAACATCCCGTTCGGGAATGCCGCCGCGCAGGTGGCCGTCAATGTCCTGGATATCCTCCGGCTCGGTGCTGTCAATGTAGCGCGGGAGGTTGAGATTGTAGTCGTTCTTGGAATCGCTAATTTCGGCGACAGGCACGGGACGAGAGTAGCGCGGCAGCTCGACTTGTCGGTTGAAAATATCCACGATTTTGTGGATGTCCTGCTCGCGGAGGCGGTTCTTGTTGCCGTCCTTGATGAACCCCTTGGAGGCGTCAATCATGAAGATGCCCTTGCGGGCGTTTGCTCCTTCTTTGTCGAGCACGACGATGCACGCCGCGATGCTAGTGCCGTAGAAGAGGTTTGGGGGCAGGCCGATGATGCCTTTCAGGTAGCCACGCTGGACAAGGTTGCGTCGGATGGCACCCTCCGCGCCGCCGCGAAACAGCACGCCGTGCGGAAGGATGCACGCACCCTTGGCGGTGCTCTTGAGTGATCGCAAAATGTGTAGAAGGTAGGCGTAATCGCCTTGCTTGCCGGGCGGGATGCCGTACTGGAAACGCTGCCAGGGGTCATGCTCGGCATCGAGGCCGGTGCTCCAGCGTTTGTCGCTGAAGGGCGGATTAGCGCAGACGTAGTCGAAGGTCTTGAGCGCGTCTCCGTCGAGGTAGAGCGGGCTGGCGATGGTGTTGCCCTGCCTGATTTCCGCCGTGGCGTAGTCGTGCAGGATCATGTTCATTCGGGCGAGGCCAGCGGTGGCGTTGTCTTTCTCCTGCCCGTAGAGGGTGACCTTCACGTCCTTGTGGCCGTGGCTGGCTTCGTCGCCGATCTTAAGGAGTAGCGAGCCCGAGCCGCAGGTCGGGTCATAGACCGTGGTGTCGTTGGTGATCTTGGCGTGGCGGATGCCGAGAATCTGCGCAATGACCCGGCTCACTTCGGCAGGCGTGTAGAACTGGCCCTTACTCTTGCCGCTCTCGGTGGCGAAGTGCCGCATGAGGTATTCGTAGGCGTCGCCGAGGAGGTCGTCGCCGTCGGCGCGATTCTTCGAGAAGTCGAGGGCGGGATTCTCGAAGATAGCGATGAGATTGGTGAGGCGCTCCACCATCTCCTTGCCGCTGCCGAGCTTGTTGGGATCGTTGAAGTCCGGCATGTCGGACAGCTTGTTCGCCTGAGCGAGCGGAGCGAGAATCTTCTTATTGATCTGCTCGCCGATATCGGTTTTGCCCTTGAGGGCGACCATGTCGGCAAACGTCGCGCCTTTGGGGATGCTGATGGGCGCATAAAGCTCGTCGGCGTAGCGGTCACTGATGTATTTCACGAACAGCAGGACGAGGACGTAGTCCTTGTATTGGGATGCGTCCATGCCGCGGTC
>DATLJR010000248.1:0-7022 GCA_035538755.1 Pseudolabrys sp. | reverse complement strand
CGACCTGCCCGCTCCAAGACAGCTGCGATGTGAACGTTTCAACCCAATAAGCAGAGCGGGGCCGTTGCTGGCCCCGTATCTGTTATCAAATGCTGCACCGGTCATCCAACACATCTATTTTAATATTTTAAACTCGACTCTCGATTCGTACTCTT
Organism: Pseudolabrys sp.; assembly: GCA_035538755.1. Lineage (GTDB taxonomy): Bacteria > Pseudomonadota > Alphaproteobacteria > Rhizobiales > Xanthobacteraceae > Pseudolabrys. Next base: position 6,867 of record DATLJR010000248.1, on the reverse strand, counting down.
GAAGCTCACTCTTGAAGCTCGATTCTCAGCCATTTCAGGCGCAGAGTTCCACCATGACCGAGTGTGGCAATGCGCGCAGCCGTCGGTGGCTGAGAGACCGGTTGTGCTCCCGCCTGTACAAGACAACGGTGAGCGGCCCTGTCGAAAGGATCAAATCCAGTTTGCCATAAAACCCGATCGGGTCAGCGCACTTTCAAGTGCGTGCTTTCGATTGGGAGCCGAACCGCGCAGAGCATTAGGGCCGGCGGCCATCCGTACTGCACAAACAGGCCGGACACGTGACCGCATCCGACCAATGCTGCAGCAACGTCAGAAAGTTCTTGCCAAGCTGCCGTGAGCGGAGCAGCGCCCAGTGCATCAAGCGGCGGCGGTATGAGCGACGGTGCGCACGGGAAATTCGGTGTAGATGACCTCACCCGACTGCTCGGCGACCGCAAAAGTTAGGAAGTATTCGATTTCCGGATACACGCCATAGCGAGCAAGAATGCCGTCAAGCCAAGGACCCTGGTAGAACGCCTTCGCGTCGGCGAGCGTTTCCCACTGGTAAACGCCGCCGGCGATCCCGTTCTCGTTCCAGATGAACTGCTTGCGGATGAATCCTTTCTCCTTCGCAAAGCCGGGCGCGATTTTGTGGAAGTGCGCAAGGCATTCGTTCTTGCCGATAGTCGGGGGCAGCTTATAGCGAACGATCGCGGTTATCATGGCGACCTCCTACCGGGAGCGAAAGTCGAGTTCACACCAAGAATAATAACCCAAGTGGATGGGAAACAGAATTGCGCTTTTATCGGAACCTTGAATCGCGTCGGCGCGAGTTGCGTGTAACGCACATTGTCTGAAGGCGAAGTTCCGCGCGAAGTTCCCTGCTGTGGAAAAGCGGGCACAATCGCGGCTTCGTAAACAAAAAGGGACGCGAAAGCTGGTTGGATAAAAGGTGGCCAACCGACAACATCCCCTCAACCCGTCGCCGGTGGCCGTTCCCTTCCGGGCCGCATTGTAATGAGTACAGCGCCCCTCTTTTTTATGAGCGCCTCGACGGCCTCGCCAGCAACTTGCCAGCGCGCCGCTGAAATAGCCCAACCCTACCGGTCGCTAATTCTCGGTTTTGGGTTTCTAGTGAAGCTTATCAGAAACCTTCTGAATCCCCGCCTGCGCGCACGCCTCATCTTTGTCGCCTCCGGGCGCACCACCGACACCAACGGCCCCAATGACTTCATCTCCTGCCTTAATGGGCAAGCCTCCGCGAAGCGCAAGAACTCCGCGCAATTCCGTCAGCGCCGCATTCCCGGGATTTTGTTGTATGCGTTCGAAAAATGCGCCGCTTGGAGATCGGAATATAGCAGCCGTATAGGCTTTTCGCTCGCTCGCTTCGACCAGTTGCGGGTTTCCGCCGTCGTCACGCAGTAGCGCTTTGACTTGGCCAGCTCGATCAACAACGGCGACGCCCACATGATACCCGTCGGTTCGACATTGGTTCAATGCGGCTTGGGCGATCTCCAGCGCCAACCCGACCGACATCTGCTTTTCTGTGAGCACTTGCGACATGGCGAAGCCTGTTGTGATCAGCAGGGCCAAAGTTGTTGCATGAGCCGATATGAATTGCCGTTTCATCAGAGTCACCTCTTCTTCCTCTATTTTCTAAAAGCCAGCCATTGAGGCCAACCACCGAGTAAGCATCACACCAACATCCTGGATGGCTTGCATATTCCATCACAGCGGCGCGCCCTTCGATCCAACAGGTCTGACCTTCAAGGGCATGATCCAGATTGACGTCGGCAACGGGGTGCAAGCAGACTTGGTCAAGCCGCCTCATCGATCATCTGGTTAGTTATGTCGTCTATTACGACAGATCAGGCCCGAGGCATTACGGCAAGAGGCGAGGGCGGTGCTGTGCTGATTAGTGTGATTTTCATCACACTGCGAAAGCGTGTATTTATAAAATGCGCTGAGCACCCTCCGCGTTACCGCGGAATAAAAATCTAATAAAAATGGAAGTTCCGTGAACCCAATCACAGGGGGGCGCCCTCATTCCATCCTAGAATTGCAGACATCGCAATCCAGGGAATGGAGGCGACCCAATGCGAAACAGGCGTAATGTTCTTTGGAAAGTGAGCTTCGCGATTGTTCTGGGCGCCGGATTAGCTGCCGTTGTCGCTAATGCGATGACATTGCTGCACTAGCCTACGCAGAGATCATTCTTTGTTACTGGGCGACGCGCCTAGCATTACAATCTAAAAAAGAGGGCTATCCACACCGGAACGGGATAGCCCAAGGCAACGGTTCATTTCGGCCGCTCACGCTGGGTTGAGTGACGCGGCCAAATTACCAAATGCACCAACCGTCATTTGGTTTTTGCTTCCCGGCGTGATTGTTTTCCCGCATCTAATCGTAGAAAATAACAACGGAATGTACAGTTATGCCCGCATTGCAGGTCGCGTCCTACTTGTGGTGTTCACATTCTGGGCGCTGGCGATGATCGTTCCCGATCTCTATCGGTTGTATCAGCCACTGGGATCATTGGGTTTCTATGCCAACAACGACGGTGTCGTCACGGACGTACAGGGGCCGTTCCATGAACAAACGGCCTCGCCCGCTTTTCAGGCCGGTCTGCGTGCCGGTGATAGGCTCGATCTTGAGCAAATGCGATGCGTTCCCATAAGCACTCTCAGATGCACGAGTGCGATGGCGGCCCTGGGAGGCTTTCGCCTCGTCACTAATCAACGCCGCGCCGAACTCGTCATCGCTGCCACTCCAGACCGACCGGCGCGAGAAGTCGACATCATTGCAAAACAGAGGCCGTATAATGGATGGGTGCTCGTGGTTTTGCTACTTGATCAGCTCGCATCGACGCTCGTTATTCTCGCGGCCGCGTGGCTCGTCTGGACAAGGCCAGGAATCATGACCTGGGGGTTTTTCCTTTATGTCATTTGGTTCAATCCAGGCCAGTCGGCACAATATTATGCGTTCTTGCAGAGCTACTCACCTATCGCCTTGCTGACACAGAATCTAGCGGGCGCCATTGCGCAGGGCGCCGGCTCAGCAGGCTTCATCTGGTTCGCTTTAAGAGCGCCGACAGATGAAACGACACTGCGCTGGCGGCCCGTCGAACGGAGTTTGCCTTTTGTCGCAATCCTGCTATCGCTGTTGCTGGCGCTCAGCTACGCAAATCTCTTCGGCTATCCTACCGAAATGGTGACAAGGGCCGGCGTATTGAGCGGCCTCGTCGTCGCCACATGTGCGTTCGTGATTCTGCTCGCGCGCCAAGGCGAGCTACCGCCACAGGACTACCAGCGCCTGCGCTGGGTGATCTGGGGCTGCCTGATTGGATTGCCAGCTCTCGTCTTCGCGGATGCCGGCACAACCACGACCCTTCTTAATTTTCTTTGGCCTGGTTATTCGCCACCCGAACAATTGTGGGGCCTGCTTTATCTCGTCAACGGTGTGCTTTGCCTCCTCGTCAGCGAGGCTGTGCGCAGACCCTACGTCGTGAAAGTGAGCATACCTCTGCGTCGCGTGACCATTCTTGGCCTCCTTATTAGTTTGCCGGTGCTGTTCTTGCACCAGGCCATTGATCACATTCGCGAAGGCATCAGCGAGAACGTCACATTGCCTGCTTGGGCTTGGATCGCAATCGGAGCCGTAATTCTTTTTTTGACCTCGAAGATTCACGATATGGCCGTCCACCACGTAGATTGGCTTTTCAATCGTTCTGTCGCAAAAGCGGGGGAACGGCTCGGTGATACTGTCCTGAAGGCGAAGGATTACGGTGAGGTTGAAGCGCAACTCGTCCAAGGGGTACATAGTGCCCTCGGGCTTACCTCCGCTAGCATCTTTCGCGAACAAGATCATATCTTCCGACGCACTGCCGCGGATCAGTCATGGGATAGTGCGGCGCGAATACTCGATCGGCACGATCCGATACTCGAACGTGCGCATGCTCATCGGCCATACGACCTTGACGCCGAATCTGCCGCGCGCAATGACTTCCCCGGCGGGTTAATGCGGCCGATCCTTGCAGTTCCCGTGGGCGACCGGTTGCGTTGCTTAGGGCTAGCGCTCTACGGACCGCATGCGACCGGCAACGCCCTGAGTCACGATGAACGCTCGATGCTGGCGGAGCTGGCCAACAAGGCGGCAAGTGCATTCATGAAAGTCAACGATGATCAGCTTCGCCGCCGCATAGCGGCCCTGGAAAGCGAACTCAAGACTATCGCCGGAGGGCTTGTCCTCAATTCCCTTGCGGACCGCTACTGAGGTAAGCGGATGATGATGGAATCCGAAATTTTGCTGTCCCTTCCAAGATGCCGTTATGCTCAGAAAAATAATTCTCGACGCTCCTCATCTACGATGGCATGTCAGCCTTGTATCAGCCCACGTGTGACCGGCGGCTGGGCCTGGCACCGCAACTTAAAGTTAATGGCGTGCCATAGGCACCCGGGAAGCCGGCGCGTTTTAAAATGCGTGGCAACCGTTGAATATTGTGCCGTTAGTTCAGGTTACAGTTCGAACACCTGATTCGGCACAGGCAGCTCAACTCGTGTGTCGCCGAGAAGTGTCGCGAAGCTTCGCATTGTCTGTTCTTCGCCGTGAACAAGGAACGTGCGTTTCGCACCTGTTTGCTTTTGCCAGGTCAATAGCTCAGCCTGGTCTGCATGGGCGGAGAAGCCGTTGATCGTGTAGACGCGAGCTCGCACCGGGATTTGTTCGCCAAAGATGTTTACTTCCTTTGCGCCATCGATGATGCGGCGCGCCAGAGTGCCACTGGCGGCATATCCCACAAACACAATGCTCGATTCCGGGCGCCAAAGGTTGTGCTTGAGATGATGGCGCACGCGGCCGCCCGTACACATACCCGAACCGGCCATGATGATGGCGCCGGCAGGGATCATGTTAAGCGCCGCGGACTCGGCGCTCTCGCGCGTGAAGTGCAATCCGGCAAAATGAAAAGGATCATGTCCATCTTGAATGCGCTTCGCGATTTCCGGTTTCAAGCCCTCTAGATGATGCTGCATGATCTCGGTAGCCGAGATAGCCATGGGCGAGTCAACAAAGACCTGTGTGGATTTTGTCAATCGATCATGATCGATGCCCTGGTTGATGAAATAAAGCAGTTCCTGCGCTCGCTCCAATGCGAAGGTGGGGACGATGACATTTCCACCTCCCTTGAAGGTGTTTGTCACAGCGTCATAGAACTCCTCGATGGACGGGCCCAAGGGCTTGTGCAGCCGGTCACCGTACGTAGTTTCCATCACCACATTCGCTGCGGCCGGCGGCTTCGTGGGATCGCGCAGCAATGGGCCGCCGGACTTACCGAGGTCCCCGGAGAATAACACGGTAGATTGCTGCGACCCTTCTGTGAGCTGCAAATAGATGCTGGCCGAACCCAGGATGTGGCCAGCGTTGATGAAGGTGGCGCGTACGCCAGCAGCGAGTTCAATCGGCACATCGTAAACCGCCGGTCGTCCGAAATGGTCGAAAGAGCGCAAAGCATCGGCGACCGAATAAAGCGGGGCCATAATTTGATTTGTTGAAGAGCGCCGTCCGGCAATGCGTGCCCGATAACTAACATCTTGTTCATGCAAATGGGCTGCATCGAGCATAACCAGTCGCGCCAACTCCCGCGACGCAGCCGTAGTGATGATCTCGCCCTGAAACCCTCTCTTGCTCAGCAGCGGCAGCCGGCCGCAATGATCAAGATGGGCATGCGTCAACAACACGTAGTCGACGCTGGCAGCATCGAACCCAAATGGATGCGAATTTTCCTCGTCCAGCTCACGGCTACCTTGATACAGCCCGCAGTCGATCAGGACCCGCTTTCCGGCGCACTCGACCATGTGACATGAGCCGGTAACGCTGCGGTCAGCGCCGTAAAAGGACAATTTCAAGGAACGCTCCTTGGCGGTGTGACGATCCGCCTGTCACGGAACGATCAACGGCTCGCCGTTGATCTCGTGCCAGCGCAAGATGCCATGCCAGATCTCCTGGGCCGTTTCGGCAAACCAGAACAATTCGCGATCTTCCTGATCGATAACGCCTTCCTCGACCAGGAAATCGAGATCGACCGCACGGCGCCAGTAGCTTTCGCCTACCAAGACGACCGGGATCGGCTTGATCTTGCGCGTTTGTACGAGCGTGAGCACCTCAAACAGCTCGTCGAAGGTACCATACCCTCCGGGAAAGGTGACCAGCGCCTTGGCCCGCAAGAGAAAATGAAGCTTGCGCATCGCGAAGTAATGAAAGTTGTAGCAAAGCTCGGGCGTGATGTAGGGGTTCGGATATTGCTCATGAGGCAGGTTGATGTTGAGGCCAACGGATTTGGCTCCGATATCGAACGCGCCGCGATTGGCGGCCTCCATGATTCCCGGTCCACCACCGGTCACGACAACCCTGTGGTGCCGATTGATGGTCTTGTTCGTCGTGCTCACGAGACGGCCGAATTCGCGAGCCACTTCATAGTAGTGGCTCTTTGCAAGGACACGTTCCGCAATTGCAAGGCGGCGCGCCAATTCCTTGTTGCTGGTGTCGGCCGCTAATGCCGTATTCAACATATCTACCTTGCGGCGGGCCGCAGCCGGCTCGCAGATCCGCGTGCTTCCAAAGACTACAATCGTGTGGCGAATGCCGTGCTCTTCAAGCAGTATCTCGGGCTTGAAATAGTCAATCTGCAGCCGGACGCCCCTCATGCGATCCCGCGCAAGGAAGTCGCGGTCAACGTCGGCGCTGCGATAACTGGGGCTTTCGAGAATTGCCTGAACGCGCGCGCGAGCCTGCGGATCCTCTTCTGGAGGCTTTGGGAGACACCAGGGAAGTGGCTCGCGCCGATTCACAGGGTGGGCAGGCTTTGGAGTCTGCGGTTCGGCAGAAATTGGC
>DATLJR010000247.1:0-9848 GCA_035538755.1 Pseudolabrys sp. | reverse complement strand
TGATGTCAAAGATGTGCGCTTCCCGACTTGGGGCGCAGCATTGTCGTGCATTTTGCAGTTTGATTATCCACGCGACGGTATGGTCAACGATGCGCTGATGCTGGCCATGGGTGCACCATGGCTCAACACCAAGCTCGTCATTGCGGTCAGTCCGGATACCAATGTCGATGATTCAGGCGATGTCTATCACGCCGTAGCGACCCGCTGCGATCCAGCACGTGACGTAATCATCGTGCCGAATACCCGCGGCTCGCCTTATGATCCGTCGGCGCGTCCGCTGGAAGGCCAATATCCCTGGCGTGTCGTCGGCAAGATGGGCATCGACGCGACGCGTAAGTCCCGCCACGACCCGCATGACTTCGACCGCGCCTGGCCAAAAAACTGGGGGAAGGTTCGCCTGACCGATTATTTGTGAATGGAGCCGATCGAGTCCCACCTACAGAACGAAGAGGAGTATTCGCTATGAACGAAGCTGTTAAATCGCCGCCTCCGCGCGTGCTCGTCGAAGCCGAGCCCTTCATTCCCTATATCAAGGATGAGGATTTTGATCCGCGGCTGCGCCCGGTCGTTGAACCCTACAAGAAGCGCATGGGCTTTTTGCCGAATGCGCTTAAGCTTTACGCCTATCGTCCCGAGATCGCCGAGACGTTGTGGCGGCTCAATAGCAATGTCATGCGTGATCCATCATCAACGCTTGATCAATTCCTCAAGCGCAGGCTTGCGGTGGTGTGTTGCGCGATCAATGGCTGCGCATACTGCACCGCGCACAGCTGCTCGATGCTGAAGAAGCCGCGAGACAACGATTTCGAAGGCTGGGGAATGGATGAAGCGGAGCTTCAGGCGATCATTACCGGTACTTACCAACCGAAAAATGAATTCGAACGCGTCTGTTTCGATTATGTGCGCGCCGCATCCACCGATCCGACAGCCGTGCCGGATGAGATTCTCAATCGGCTAAAACAGCACCTCAAGCCGCCACAGATTGTCGAACTCGCCTGCGTGGTGGGATTTTGGAAGTTCTACAACGCGGTCCACGATAGCCTGCATATTCCGGTCGAAAGCCAGCTCCTGGAAGACACTGGTTATGTCGACCTCGCGGCCTAGGTCAGCGCGGCGGCAAAGCTATCGAAAACGGTCAGTCTTCCGACTGCCGGCAACCGTTTCGCGACCGGCCCTGCTCGAACGCGGCTCCGACAGCCGCTTTCGCCAGCTGGTTTATGATCTTTTGACAATATCGGTGCGGATGGAAACCGTCCGCACCCATCTCGCACGGCGGATCGGAATTACCGGGCCGCAATACAGCGTGCTTGTTGCAATCGCGCAATTTCAGGGCGCTGACGGGGTGAGCGTCGGCAAAGTGGCGGAGGTCTTGCATGTCTCAGGTGCCTTCATCACGGCAGAGACCCGACAACTCGAGCGCCTTGGCCTCGTCATCAAGTCGATCAACCCGCGCGATCGACGTGGCGTGCTGCTTCGGCTGACGCCGAACGGCGCACGTCAGATGATCGCGATCAGTCCGGCGATCATGGCCATCAACGACAAATTCTTTGCCCCATTCACGCGCACGGCGTTTCGCGCGTTCGCTCACTCGGCAGCGCGGCTGGTTAACAGCTCGCGCGAGGTAACGGAACTGGTCGAAACGCCCACTGGCGAAGCGCCGGCCCGCGCCGCCGAATGAGCGTCGTTGGGAAGGACGCGTGCTGTCCTTGCTCACAGGCGCACGGTCTGCCGCCACGAAGCGAACGTTGATTTCGGGATAGCGCTAGAACCGATAAAGGGTCAGGGAGTGTTCAGGCGATGATTTCTTATTTTGTACGGTATCGCGGTTCTGCCGCCGATCCAGCGGCGTTTGTCGAGTATTATGCGACGCGCCACGCTGCGATCCTCAAAGAGTTTTCCGGCATTCGTACCCTCTCGCTGTACGAGCCTACAGTCTGGAACGATCCGCTCCCGGTGCGCCCTGACGGCACCGCCCTCCTCGCACAGATGACGTTTGACACACCCGCGGATCTGGAGCGCGCCTTGCACTCCGAAGCGCGGCGTCGTGCCCGCGAGGACTTTGCGCGATTTCCTCCATTTTCGGGTGAGGTGACGCATCAAGCCATGAGCGGCAGGATCGTCTTCTAGTGAAGCTCCAAGGAGGTTACTGATGCCGTGTCGTCTCTGCTCCGATTGGTGCATGTAACATCATGATCGGTCAGCAAATCATCAACGGCCTGATGCTCGGTTCGGTCTACGCGATGGTTGCTGTGGCGTTCACGCTAAGTATTGGCGTTTTAAACTTCCTCAATTTTAGCATTCCCGGCCTCTTTATGATTGGCGGGATGGCATTCTGGGCGCTGACGCAAGCCCGCGTGCCGTGGCCGCTGGCGGTTCTGGGCGCACTCGGCGTTGCCGCCGCAACATCGCTGATTGTTGAACGATTCACTTGGCGCTGGCTCCGCGGCGCCGAAACCTTCGTGCCACTGGTAAGTTCAATGGCATTCTTAATTCTGTTCGAACATCTCGCAGTCGTGGTCTGGGGTTCGGAAATGCGGCCGCTGCAACTCCAGTTCGCGGGCGCCGATTGGCGGCTTGGCAAATTTATCGTGAGCGTACCGCAGCTCCTCGGACTCGGCTTGTCATTCGCTTCGATCCTCGCGCTCTCGCTCGTGCTTCGTCACACCCGGCTTGGCCGCGGCTTACGCACCATTGCCGAGGACTCCGACACCGCCCTCTTGCTCGGCGTCGACATCAATCAATTGGTTCCTGTGGTGTTCGTGCTGGCCGGCCTGTTTGCTGCGGTTGCTGGCACGCTGTTTGCCATTGATTATCGCCAAGTGCATCCGTTCATGGGCGAAGCAATAGGGCTCAAAGGTATCGCGGCCATGATCGTCGGCGGCATGGGCAATGTTTGGGGTGCAATTGTCGGCGGGCTCATCATTGGTATCTCCGAAGTCCTATCGGTCGGCTACATCGGAGCAAATTTCGTCGACATCAGCGTCTTTGGTCTGCTGCTCTTAATTCTCATGGTGCGGCCAACGGGACTTTTTGTCGGCCTAGCCACGGAACGGGGCGGGCCATGAGCGGGTATTTCGAAGGCGTCCTGGTGCTACTTGCCGTTAACATTGTATTCGCTTATGGCGCATTTCTGCCGCTTGCTGCCGGACAACTCAATCTCGGCCTCGCCGGCTTTGCTGCCATCGGCGCTTATGCGGCCGCTTATGCAAGCAATAGCTGGTCCGTCGCGCCGACGCTTGCCATAGTCTTGGGAGGACTAGTCGCCGGTGTCGTCGCGCTCGCCGTTGCCGTGCCGGTGCTGCGCACGCGTGGTATTTATCTTGCGCTCGCTACCTTCGCGGTCGGACAAATCGTGCAGGCGACCATCCTCAATCTCGAAATCGTTGGTGGCGCCGCCGGCTATCCTGTCGCAGCTTTCATCCGAGTGCCTACGATCGCGGCTTTCGCCGCTGTGATTGTGGTCATTGTCGCACTATTGTTTGCGACCCGTTTTGGGATTGCCGTTAGAGCCTTGCACGACGATGAGATTGCAGCCGATCTGATGGGACTTCACGTCCGGGCGATCCAGGTCGCCGCGTTTACCATCGGCTCAATCATTGTCGGCATGGGCGGCGGCCTCTATGCGCATTATTTCAGTTTTATCGAGGCGCAGAATTTCAACATCGCCCTGAGCATCACCGTCGTGCTCTACGTTCTCCTTGGGGGCACCCAGTCCGTACTCGGTCCACTGGTCGGTGCTGCGGTGTTCACTTTGTTGCCCGAACTGCTGCGGGGCAGCCAGAGCTGGCGCTACGTGGTCTTCGCGGCCGCATTGATCGTGCTGATGGCTCTACGCCCACAAGGACTCGTGACCAGGGGGCAGCTGCGCCGGCTTTTTAAGGTGAACCGCCAGCCTGAGGGAATCGCCGCATGAAGGCCGAGCGGTCGATTCTCGAGTTGCAAGACGTGACCAAGCACTTTGGCGGCCTGAACGTGATCGAGAACTTAAGCTTTGCCGTCGCCCGCGGCTCGCGGACGGCAATGATCGGACCAAACGGCGCGGGCAAGACCACGTTGTTCAACCTCGTCTCGGGGCTGTTATCGGCGGATGCTGGGCGCATTTTGTTTGACGGCCATGACATTTCCGCTGTGCCGTCGCGACAACGCGTCGGCTACGGCATTGCGCGCAGTTTCCAAAACGTCCGCTTGATGCCGCATCTCACGGCTTTGGAAAATGTGATGGTGGGGCAACATAGCCGCTGTGGCGGCTTGTTCGGAATTCTGCAGCCGATCAATCTCCTGCCTAACAGTCGTTGGCGCGCCGAAGCCAGAGCCAGTCTGGCCGACGCCGGGCTGACGGCATACGAGAATGCAACTGTCGCCAGCCTGCCTTATGGCGTACAGAAGCGGGTTGAACTGGTGCGCGCTATTATGGCAAGGCCACGCCTGCTCTTGTTGGATGAACCTGCTGCCGGTCTGAATTCGGGCGAAAGTGAAGCGCTTCAGCAGCTGCTCGATCGGATATGCGCAAACACCGCGATGACGCTATTCATCATCGAGCATGATATGCATTTCGTTGGCGCCTTGTGCGACCATGTCGTGGTGCTCGATTTTGGTCGTAAGATTGCTGAAGGCACGCTGGCCAAGATCCGCGACGATCCGGTAGTGCAGCGTATCTATCTTGGCACGGCCGCGGCATCGAAGGAGCGCAATCATGCTACTCGATGCGCGTGATCTCGACGTCCGCTACGGCCGCGTGCATGCCGTGCGCGGGGTGTCCGTGCATATTAATGAAGGCGAGATTGTTACCGTGCTTGGCGCCAACGGCGCCGGTAAGTCGTCGTTGCTGCGGGCGCTGCTCGGTATTGAGCGCATTGCAGCCGGCAGCATTAATTTTGACGGAACTGAATTAACCCATTTGTCGCCGAGCCGCCGCGTTCAAGCTGGCCTCGTGCTGGTACCAGAGGGGCGCCGCATCGTTAAAAGTTTGACTGTGCACGAGAATCTGCTGATGGGGGCGTTTAACCGACGCGACAGCGAGGACGTGCGCCGCGACATCGATGCTCTTTATGCGCGTTTTCCCAATCTGGCGGCACGGCGAGATCGTCTGGCTTGGGTGCTTTCTGGCGGAGAGCAGCAAATGCTGGCGCTTGGCCGCGCGTTGCTTGCGCGACCCAAATTGGTGATGTTGGATGAACCATCCTTGGGGCTAAGCCCACGTCTTACCGAGGAGGTATTTGCGCACATCGCCGAGCTCAATCGCACACGCGGTCTTGCTATGCTGCTGGTCGAACAGAATACGCATCGTGCTCTGGCCGTGGCCCATCGCGCATACGTCTTCGAACTGGGCCGGGTGGTGTGCACAGGAACACCGCAAGAAATTCTGGCCGGCGAGCGCCTAATCGACGCCTACCTGGGTCACGGATTCTCAAAGTCGATGCAAATCGAAAGCTGAGCGGGAATCTGAACCAGCTAAACTGGAGATCAAGCCATGAACAACAAGCTCTTTGCTGGATTGCTGGTCGCGACTGCGGCCGCACTGACCATGTCGCCGGCCTGGAGCCAGGAGATTGTGCTCGGCTATTTGCCGTCAGGGGGCGGGCCGTTTGCGACATTTTCCAAGACCAATCAAATCGCCGCACAGATGGCGGTGGATGAAGTGAACGCGTCGGGTGGAGTCAATGGCAAGAAGATTCGTATCATTGGCTTTGATACCGAAGGAAAGCCTGATCAGGCAGTTGTCGGCTTACGCAAACTCGCTGACGACGATAAAGTCGCCGCCATCATCGGGCCGTTCAGCTCTAGTGAGTGCCGCGTTGCCTTCCCAGCTGCTGAGCGCGCTGGCGTTCCAGTGATGTCAATGGCCTCTTCGGCGCCCAATCTCGCCGAACCCTTTACGTTCGCATTCCGCAACACTTCAGACGAGGGTTACTTGTTCGACCGTGTCATGCGGGCGCTAAAGGAGAAAAGCTATCCGACTAAGACAGCTGCGATCGCCTACGCAACCGATGATATCATTTCCAAAACGATGGGCGAGAAGGTGCTGCCGACGCTAATGCAAAAGGCAGGGACCGAGATCAAGCTCAACGTCACATTCCAGTCTCAGGTGTTTGATCTCGCTCCGCAGGTGTCACAACTCGTCGCCCAGCCGACCGATCTGCTTGGTATCGGTTCGGGGCCAGAAACAGCCGTGCGCCTTGTCCAGGAATTGCGTCGTCAGGGCGGAAAGGCGCGGCCGGTCGCCGGTTCGACAATTGCCGATCCGGAATTGCCGCGCTTGATGGGTGCTGCCGGCAACGGAACAGTCATTCCGACGGCCTTCTATGCCAACCTCAATGACCGTACCCGCAAGTTTGAAGCCGAGTTTCTTAAGCGCGCTAAGGCGGCCGGCATCGACCGCACGGCGTCCTCACAGTTCGATGCCGCGAGTTACGACATCGTTCTGATCTATGCCACGGCCATGAAGGCGGCGAAGGTGACCGGGGATTCCGCAAATCTCGCCTCCGAGCGCTCGGCGATCCGTGATCAACTTCGACAGATGAAGGACTTTCCTGCGCTTGAGGGGGCGATCTCGTTTGGCAAGAACGGTGATGCGCTCAAACCTGCCTACGTGATTGAAATGAACGACGGCAAGTGGAATCTGATCGCAAGCTATCCTCCCAATTCATGACGCCGGAGTGCGGGATGATGGCGCGGTTCTGGATCACGACCAACTCAAAGGCGAGGAAAAACGGCCATGGGTTATCACAAGGGTCATAAAGAATTCCATGTCCTCGATTTGCAGGACGGTTGGCATACCTTGCCCGGTTACCCGTTAGGGATTCAAGAAAAGATCATCGCTGGGGAGCTCGACGAAAAGAACAAGCGTGGTAACCGGACGCGGCTGCTGCGCTTCGCGCCCGGCACCTACACGACTGATCCGTTCGTTCATGACTATTGGGAGGAGGTCTTTCTGCTCTCGGGCGACCTGATTGTGGGCAACGATCGGCTGGGCAACGGCGGTCAGAAGTTTCAGAATTATACTTATGCGGTGCGGCCTCCTGGCGTTCATCACGGCCCGTTCAAATCGGATTCAGGCTGCCTGCTCCTCGAGACCCATTATTTCATGGAGGACTGATGATCTGTTCGAAAACCGCAGTCTTTTGCTGCGATTGAAGTTTGCCCAGGCAGTAAGCCGTCAATCTTGACGGGGGTCGCTACGATGTTGATGACGGGTAAAGAATATCTCGAGAGCATTCGCGACGGCCGCATGCTCTATGTTGGTCGCGAGCGCATTACCGATCAGACCCAACATCCTGCCTTCGCCGGCGCCGCCCGCACCTATGCCGCGTTATACGATCTGAAGTCAGATTTGGCGCTGCGCGACCTCATGACTTTTGAAGAGCGTGGTGAGCGCTACAATACGTATTACTTGCAGCCGCGCACACAGGAGGATCTCAGACGACGCAACCGCGTGCATCAGAAAATAACTCAGTTCTGTTTCGGCCTCATGGGTCGTACGCCCGATGCCGTTGCCGGCAATATCACTGGTCTATCGATGAAACCGGAAGTGTTCGACGCCGAGCCGGGTGGCAACAGCGCCAATCTTCTCAAAATTTATCAGCACATGCGGCAGAACGACATCTTTGCGACTTACGCAATTGTGCCGCCGCCCGCTGCGCGGAATAAAGATTATTATCAGACGCAGGGACTGCAGCAGCCGGCGTTGCGTGTGACGGCCGAAGACGACCGTGGGGTCACACTCAATGGCATGAAAATGCTCGCCAGCAGCGCTGCATATGCGCACGAAGTGCTCATCGGCAACGTGATGCCGCTCGCGCCTAACCAGCTCAAAGAATCAATTACCTGCGTCATTCCGCTTAATCTACCCGGTCTATCGCTGTGGTCGCGTCGCCCGTTCAATCGCTCAGACACGATCGAATTCGACAGCCCTTTGACCTACCGTTTTGACGAATCGGACTGCATGCTGGTTTTCCAAGACGTCAAAGTGCCGTGGGAAAAGGTCGTCGTTCACGACAATCCCGGATTAAGCCGAAATATATATATCGGAACGCCATCGCACGTGATGGCCAATCACCAGTGCAACGTGCGATTTGCCACCAAGCTCCGGTTCATGTTGGCCGTAGCGAGTTTGATTACGGAAGCCATCGGCGCGCGCGATGTCCCAGTCGTGCGCGACACACTCGGTCGACTCGCGGCAATGGAAGCCGGATATCAGGCCATGATCGATGGGCAGATTGAAGCCTACCTGCCGATCGATCACGGATTTGTCCTTTACAACCGACGCTATCTCTACGCTGCGATCCATTGGGCCATGGAGCACCATTCTGAGCTGATCGATATTCTGCGCGAGTTAATGGGCGGCGGCCAATTTCAGTTTCCGGCCAGCATTGATGTGATGGAGGATCCCGAGCTTCGCGATTTGTTCACGACCTTTTGGACAGCTGGTCAGCAGAGTGCGTTCAATCGCATGAAACTTTTTAAACTAGCTTGGGATTTGGTCGGATCGGATCACGCCAGCCGTGCGACATCCTATGAGAAGTTTTTTGTTGGGCCGACATTTGCCGTTCGGAATTATAATTTCATCAACGCACCATGGGATGAGTTGCATCAGCTGGCTGAGGATTTCATGGCGACGTATGGTTATGAAACCACGCCCGCGCAAAATACTGTCGTCGAATCGCATGTCCTGCGCGGTTCCGAGCGCAGCCGCGCTGGGCGTTGACGGGGAGGTGTCGCCGACCTCGTTACGCTCACGCGGTTCGCGCCCTCAGGGAGTACTCCAATGAGCAATCATGCGGAAGGAATTGCAATAGTGCTCGGACCGGAGGATGGTGAATCCTATTGGCAGCCGCAGCCATCGCGCGGCTACGTGATTAATAAAATCAACCCTTACACCTCGCCTTACGACGATTTCTCGACCGGTATCCAAGTCCTAGAGCCCGGCGCCCATATTCGTCGGCATGCCCATGAGCGCAGCCGCGAGCTCCTGTTTTGCTTTCGTGGGACTGGATCCGCCGAAATCGCCGGCAAGACATTTGAGGTCCGCGAAGAGACAATGGTCCTAATTGGCCGCGGCTTGCAGCACAAGGTCACCAATACGGGCTCTGAGCAGATGCGGCTGCTATGGCTCATCAGCCCGCCTGGCCTTGAAGACTGGTTCCGCGCCCTAGGTCGTCCCCGGCGCGCCGGGGATCCTGGGCCTCCCGTTTTTGAACGGCCCGCCAATATTAAGGAAATTCAAGCACAGCAACGCTTCATCGCTTCCGATGAAAACTAAAACGCTTTGTCGAGACGCGCGGGAAGCGAAGGGTCCGCAATCATAACGAGCGTCTATCCGTATGTCTGCTGTTGGCACGAAGCAGACATCTCGTGTCGAATGAGCGATCTCTGCTTAGTGGGGTGAAGCAGACATGGCTTGTCGCGCTGCTGCTGTCGCTCCGAGCCAAAGCGGACCTTGAGTGGCCGGAGTTGCGGTGGCGCACAACGCGATCTTCCTGCCTCACCATTGTGATAGGCTAAAGCTCCCCCGCTCTTGGGGGAGTCTATGAGGCGACAGCACTTCGTCGCGCTTGTTGGCGCGTCGCGGCGGCCCGAAGGAAAACTGAACCATGTCGGAACCCATCTGGAGCGAATTTCTCACGGAGCGCGATAAAGCCGTGTTCACTGCGTCTGGTTACGGTGCGCGGGGCGGGTTCGGGAAGCGGCCAGCGCTGCTCATTATCGACGTGAACTGGGCGTTCTGCGGCGACCGTCCGGAGCCGATCCTTGAATCAATTAAGCGTTGGCGCAATTCCTGCGGTGAAGACGCCTGGAAGGCGTTGCCCTATATCCGCTCGCTTATTGATAAATGTCACGAGAAAGGCGTG
>DATLJR010000246.1:0-2393 GCA_035538755.1 Pseudolabrys sp. | reverse complement strand
ATCTTCAACTCCTCCATGTGCCGTATCGCCTTGGCGAGGTCCTCGTCCTCACGGCAACAATGGATTTGCGCGGTCATCACATCGCGCGCCGTAGCGCCCCGCGCATCGAAGTTGTCCTGTGCTAATCCTTTGCACACGATGTCGCGATCGGTCACCATTCCGACTAACCGATCGTTCTCGCCAATTGGGATAGCGCCGACGTCGTGGTCTCGCATCAATTTTGCCAGTTCGGCGCTGAAGTCGCTCTATGGAACGATGCGGCCGCTGCGCACCCATAAGAAGCCTTTCGACCAAAAAGTGAAGGACGAGAAGGCGACCACTTGGCTTATTCCCAAGCTCGTAGGCGAGGTAAAATTCACAGAGTGGACGAGGGAGGGCGAGATGCGGCATCCCGCCTTCCTTGGGCTGCGCAATGACAAAAAGGTGTTCGAGGTTATCCGCGAACAACCATGAAAAAGATTTGAAATTTGCTCCCGTTGGCCGCGTCGCTCCAGAAATTTCGCGTCAGCCGGCTTTAGAGACCGGCCCCGCAAAGCTATATGAACGGCTCGACATGCGCGTTTGTTGCGCCGCCGACCGCGCCGGGAGAACTGACGTGCGGTATCCAGCAGAGACGATAGAGGCGATGCGACAGCATCTTCTCGGCTACCGCGACAACATGCGGGTCGAGGTTGAAACGGACATCGCGGTGACTGCAAAAACCGTGGCGGACCTTCGCGCGCTTGCCACTTGGCCGGACGGTTTGTCCTTAAACATCCATGTAGACCTTGACCCGCGATTGAGCGTCGTGAGGGTCGAGCGAGCCTCCTGATCCAAGTATGTCTGAGCGCTACCCGGCACCATGGACCGTCGAAGACGTTGGCGGCTGTTTTGTAGTAAAGGCCAGCAACGACCGGCCGCTGGTATTCATCTATTACGGGGAAGGTGTCGCCCGCCGATCCTTCGCGAGGCTATTGACCCGCAATGCCGCGCGACGGATCGCAGTCGGCATTGCCAAGCTACCCGAGCTATTGCAGAAGGCTTGACCTGTTTGACTAAGATCAAGGTTCTTCCCTCCCGCCAGTCATTAAGCTTCTTCGGAGGGAACTGAGTGTGAAATTCACTGTTATTCAGCCATGCAACGCGCATGGGACATTGAATTAATCTTTCCGATCAAAGACGCCGCGTCCGCGGCTCTGATGGTCATAAAGGCTGACTGCCTGCACAACGCTGGCATTATCAGCGAGGGGGAGAAGCAGTGGTTCTATTCTAGAGCGCGTCCATTCTTGGCCGATGGGACGCTCAAAGACGCAGCCTGATCGCACCTGGAAAAGTGACGGCGCCTGATGCGCGGCGGCGAGCTGGAAGAAAATCTCCTCGATCGGCGACAGCCGGGATCGCCAATTCGGCTCATCCGAACGGCCGCATGATACGGCTTGTCCCGGCGCTGTTGTGCGCCTCACCTTACGGCGAACGGCGTCCACATGGTGATCGCGCTCAGCGATGTCCGCTTTTGGGGGTAAAGCGGACATGGGTCGGACATATTTACGACGCTAGGTCGAGCTTTTGTCCCACTCGCAAAACGCAAAGGAAAGGAAACTGCATGAGCATCAACGATACTTATCTCGCTGTTTTCCGCGGCAGCAAAACCAGCCCAAAAATGATGGCATGGAACTCTCTTTCCGAAGCGGAACGGCGGGCAAAGGAACGAGAGGGAATGGCCGCGTGGAAGGCATGGGTCGAAAAGCACCAGGGCGCGATCGTCGCCATGGGTGGACCACTCGGTAAGACCAAGAAGATCACTCAACGCGGCATCGAAGACATAAGCAACGACATGGGAGCCTTCACGGTCGTCCGAGCGGAATCAAACGAGGCCGCCGCGAAGCTTTTCGAAAACCACCCGCACTTTGCAATCTTCCCAGGCGAAGCGGTGGAGGTAATGCCGGTTTTGCCCATACCTGGTGCTTGATCTGCGGCAGCGCACGCCTTGTGCTCCGCTTTTGCGATGGGGCGGTGAGTGAGGCCCGAGATCAATCTCACCAAAAGGTTTTGAATCGGTCCAATATCAGTGCGGTGTAGCGCAAGGCGCGGCAGCCAGCTTTAGTTCTTAGTCGTTCAAAGGGCGATGTCCGTTATTGGGGGTAAAGCGGACATCGCTTAGCCATTCGGAAATGTCCGATTATGACCCAAAGCGGACATTACAGAAACTTGCATTGCGCCAGCGGCTTTTAGGGATAGAGGGAGGTAAAAAACGACGCGCCTGGCCAGGTAATCCGGAAACATTAATTGAGCGGTCGGGCGTCTTAAGCGCAAGCGCAAACTACCGCAGCGAGATCACCAGCCCGTTGAGGTCGGCGGCGACGATCAGTCCCATTTGGCTGCCCGACAGCGTCAGCACTGCCCCGTTCTGGTTG
>DATLJR010000245.1:0-3295 GCA_035538755.1 Pseudolabrys sp. | reverse complement strand
TCGCACCGCGGCGATCCAATCAAGTTCTGGAACGGCAAGCTGCAGAGCTTGTGCGCGCACTGTCACGAGAGTCGCAAGAAACGCTTCGAGCATCGCGGATACGACAACACGATCGGCGCCGATGGCATGCCGATCGATCCGCGGCATCCGATCTATCGAGGACGATGTTAGGGCGTGTGCTCATAAATCCTCTTTCAGTAAGTCCGCTTCGCTCCGAAAGCGACCGAAGTGCTGCGTTGCCGCGAATTGACGCGATGTGCCATAAGCCGACTCCTGCACCGCAGCAAAACCGCGTCATTCGATTGCCACGCCCGCCCCAGTGCCTCGGCGGTCGTCAAATTGACCGCGAGCGTGTTTTCTTGCTCGCAGGACGACCTCCCGTGTGTTTGCTCTACGCGACACACTTGATCTAGATCAAAGACGCAAAACGGATCCGTTTCATTGTAATCCGTCGTGCCATGCTGGGAAAAAGGGAGGGCTGTGATGTCGCGGTCCATCAGAAACGCGGCAATTGTGATTACTGGTTCGTTGGCTTTTGTCGCAATCGACGCGTTTGCCCAGGATGCGGTGAAAGATGTGCAAGGCCAGCTCGACGCCTTGAAGGCCGCTCTACCTAAGTTCGCGATACCCATGCGTGAAGTCGGTGATCGTTTTCAGAACATGTATTTCGCCGCGATAGGCGGTAATTGGGCACTCGCAGCATACATGTCGAAGTACATGAACGGCGCGATGAATCCGGCAAGCCTGACCAAGCCGGATGAGTACAAAGTGTGGAAGAACTTCTACGATAACACCTTCGCGCCGGTGAATAAGGCCATTCAGGCGAAGGATTTTAAAACGTTTGACAGCGCCTACAACAACACGCTCAAGAGCTGCAACGGCTGCCATCAAGCTATGGGTTACGGGTTCATACAGGTCACAAAGCTGATTGCACCGGCCGATAGCGGTATGAATTATTCCGTGAAGTCCGAGCCCGGTGACGTACCGCCCTAAGCAAGAGCCTTTGCTGGCCTGTTTGCGTTTGAAGCGCACGAGACGGCTTCGTAAACTCCGCTCCGGGTCAATGACATCCGACCACCGCGACCGATGGGTTCGGGGGATGTTCGCTTTGCTCCGATCGCGTCCGAAGCTCGGACCCGAGTCACGAATTAGTCCCTGCACACTGCCCTTGCCCTGGAGACCGTGCAGCAGCAGATATGTTCGAGGGACGATAATGCCGCCGGCCAATCGATGCGGCGACTGACCTCGCGGCACTGAGCGGTAATAGTGCAACCAATCGCACTCAACCCATGACTTTGACACGACGCGACTTTGCCATCGGCTGCGGAGCATTCGCATCGGGTGCCTTCATCTGGACGCGGCATGGCATCGGCGATCCGGCGCCATTTAGCACCCTTCTGCCGATCCCCACGCTCATAGATGCAGCTAAGCAGGGGAACGCGGTCAAACTGCGGGTCGTGTCCGGTCGGCATGCGTTCGTTCATGGGAAGCCTACGCGAACCTATGGTTACTCGGCGCCAGTCCTTGGACCGGTCATTCGCATGCGCCGCGGCGATGAAATCGAAATGACAGTCGAAAATGCGCTCGACTCGGTTACGACGGTGCATTGGCATGGCCTGTTGGTGCCGGGTGACAGTGACGGTGGGCCGCACCAGCTGATTCATCCGGGCGATCGTTGGCGCCCGATCTTAAAGCTTGACCAACCGGCTGCGACCCTTTGGTTTCATCCTCATCCCCATCACGATACTGCTCGACAGATCTATATGGGTTTGACGGGAATGATCATCGTCGATGATGGCACTGATGCTCGGCTTGGTCTGCCGCGAACGTTCGGGATCGACGATTTGCCGCTGATCCTGCAGGATCGTTCATTCGCTTCCGATGGCTCGATTGAATATGAGACTGATGGGCTCGACATCGTATATGGGGCTCGAGGTGACACCGTTATCGTGAACGGGGTGATCGCCCCTTTGGCCAAAGTTCCGCCTGGTCTAGTGCGATTGCGACTTTTGAATGCTGCCAATGCCCAGAATTTCCAGTTGCGCTTCAGCGATCAACGCACGTTTCACGTCATAGCGTCGGATGGAGGCTTCCTGCCGGCACCGGTCGCAGCCACCCAACTGACAATCTCGCCCGCCGAGCGTTTTGAGGTCCTCGTCGATTTCGCGAACGGAAAAGCAGTCGCACTTGAGACCGGCCCAGACGAAGAAATGGGAATATTCGGCCGCCTAGCGCCCGATGGGAGTGCAGACGACGTACCCGTGATGCGCTTCGAAACGACGACGACGAAGCCCTTCGTCAAAGAAATGCCGACCCGTCTTGTCGAACTCTCGCCGGCCTCTCAGGCTTCGGCGGTCGCGCGGCGGCAGTTCATTGTAAACAGCGGAATTTGCATGAACCGGACACAGGCTGGCGAGCATGCGGATATGGTCGCCCTCACAGGAATAAACGGCAAAACCTTCGACATGGCACGCATCGATGTCGAGACCAACCTCGGAACAACAGAGATCTGGGAGGTAATCTCGGCTGGAATGGCACATCCGTTTCATATCCACGGCGCATTATTCCGCATCTTGTCCATCGCGGGAGCGCCAGCGCCGCCTCATCTCGCGGGCTGGAAGGACGTGGTGCTTGTTGAGGACAAGGCGGAGCTTCTCGTCAGTTTCAATCAGCCCGCAACGCGCGACCACCCGTTCATGTATCATTGCCACATCCTTGAGCACGAGGAGGCCGGACTGATGGGGCAATACGTGTGCGTCTGATTGCGCCCCGTGGCAGATAAGGTGCATTGCAGTAAAAGCGGCCTGCTCATGTCCGCTTCGGGTCCATTCACGTCATTCCCGCCATCCCGGCGTGTCCGGTTCGCCCCAAGAGCGGACATTCGGCCAATGCCCGCGTTTATAAGTACACGCCTGAACCCCCGGTTTTGCTGCGTTTTTCTAAGCAAAAGTGCCCACGCAAAATTTTGCGTCTTTCGCCGCCGCTGCGGTCGGAGGAGGAGGGGTACTCTGGGGAAACTTCAATGCCCCCAGGTCGAAATCTGGGACTGGGCTTGCGCCGGGTCCGTCCTCGTTTCGGGCCTATTGCACTAGATCGTAGAGTTTGACCTCCGCCTTCGCCCCTTTCAGTCCGCGCGTGTGCTGCACGATCTCCTTGTGGGCGTCGCTGTTGCGATAGGCCTCGATCGCGGCTTCGCTCTCCCATTCCGAGTACGAGATGAATTCGGGCGCGTCTCGGCAGCGCAAGAGCTTTTCCGAAAGGCAGCCCTTTTGTTGGATCATGAGCGAAGCGCATT
>DATLJR010000244.1:0-3653 GCA_035538755.1 Pseudolabrys sp. | reverse complement strand
AAGCTCAAATGCGGCACGATCCAGAATCGCGGCGGCAAGCTCGTGACTTTGGCGCCGAAAGGCGCCGCGAATGCCAAGCCGGAATGGCCGATGGCGTCTTACCAGAACCGCGCCTGAAGCCGCGCGGTGCCGATCGATGTCTATCTGAATGTAACAGACATGGGCGTAAAAACCCGTTATAAATCAAGGACGCAAAATAATGCATCACACTTTTCGGATCGTTGGTTTGTTGCGGGTTTAATTGTTGTTGGGCGAGATAATTTTGGACAAAGCCGGCCATGGTGGGTTTCTGACCCGGCGCCGGCGCGGAGTTGCCGAACAGTTGCATGTTGATGTCGGTCCAGAGCTCGCGGTCGTTTCGTCGGTGCCGGGACTGTTCCAGACCAGAACCGGCGCGCCATTGGCATCGGGGTTCTGTTCAGTACCATTCAGGCCTTCGAAGCTATTGGACGTTGGATAGAGCGTGCCGAGCAAGCAATCGAAGGAGCGGTTCTCCAGCATCAAGACGACGATGTGGTTGATGCTCTGCAATTGACTCATGCTGTCACCGTTTCTGACGCAGGTAGCCACAGGGTGTCGGGATCACCACCGACTAATTTCTCCAAAAGTCTTTAAAACGTGTTGGCGACAGTTCCGTATATCGCACCGTGTGCTGAATATTTTTGTGGCCGAGGTAGGCCTGCAGCGCCCTGGTATCATGCCCCCTGTTGGCCAGTGCGTAGCCGCACGCATGGCGCAACATATGTGGGTGCACGCCGAACTTGAACTTGGCCTCCTGGCCCAATCGGGCCACCATCTTCGCGAAGCCCGCGCGGGTGAATGGCGTTCCACGCTCTGAGGTAAACACGAACGGCGCGTCCGCTGATCGCTTCAATTCGCGTAGCGACCGCATCTCATCGCCTTGCAATGGGTGCACGCTTGGCATCCCATTTTTGACCCGGCGCACGTGCAGGCACGCATTGCGGCCCAGATCAACCTGATCCCACCGCAGATCGACAAGTTCGGCCGCGCGTAGGCCATGCTTGAATGCGATTAGGATCATCGTGGCGTCACGCTGGCCGTGCCGATTGGCCTTGGCCGCTTTGATGAGTCGTCCGACCTCGTGCTCGTCGAGATATTCCCGCGTCCGCAATTCGGCATTCGGGACGCGTTTAGGCGGCACTGTCCCATTAAGAGCGCGGGACGAGACAGGCTTCAGATGGCGTTTGGTCATGTGAAAACCCCCGATGTGCTGGTTGCGTGTCCCTACTTCGCTCCTTCTTGGGACAGTAGCGAGCGCTGATTGGTGAGTCGTTTTGACTCACCTGGGGATGGTCAGCGGACTCGGCGGCGATCGATCGGAGTCGAGCGCAGCGTCGTGGGCGAGCAGTAGGTCGCGGGCCGATGTCATGGGGGGCCAAAAACTCGACTCGCCCGGTGAACGCAAACCCCCCTAGAAAATTCGGGTGAGGTTTCGAAGGTATGATCGGCCCTGCTTACCGAGGCCCTCTGGTCGCCATACTCCCCCGGTCTAGTCTCTGGCGAAGAGGGTGGAGGGGTGAATGCCCGAGACATGGGTGGTGTTAGTGTGCGTAGGAGGGATATCCCTTACCTACGTTTTCCGCCTGCTATTCGCGCGTTGGCTTTACAGACGACCCACCATGCAGGGTCCCATCTGACCTCCTGGTTTGTCGTCTCGGTATCCCAAAAAGATAGGGACCGGCCCTTCCATGACAGCCGGTCCCCTCTCAATGGTCGTTACTGCATTTACCCCTTAGTTACGACCGGTGGCGGCGGGGGAGCTTTTCCCTTGCCGTACGGCGCGTAGGTTTGTGCAGAGGCCGCGACGCTGAAGAGGGTCACCGCCGCTGCCGTCAGTATAGCGAGTGCTTTCATGGCACCCTCCTTTGTCATGACAACCGAAAACCGTAATCGACGAAATAATGCTGCGACTAGTGCTGGAAAGACACACTGAGAATTTCAATTAAGGCAGATCATGATTAATTGGAGATCAAACAAATGCACTGCCACAAAGGCTGTGCTGCGATAATATAGCGAATAATTGCCATACTCGCCGGACGTAATCTTGGCAGGGATGGGGGCGAATGACCGAAATATCGTTAGCGTTGCGTCCGCTTATTGCTGCTGCGTTCAGCGGCCTCATTGTCGCTTCGGTGATGCCCGCTAACGCCGCCAAGCGGCAGTCGCCCGCGCCGCAACCCATCGTAGAGCGCTCGGCGAGCGGCACGATCATCCAGCCGACCACAACGATCATCCCTGACGGCACCGGCCACTCCAGGGTGATCGTGATCCCGCGGCGGCGCTCTTACCTCGACACCGGGACCGAGGTCTCGGTCGGCGATCGCAAGTTCCACGATTACTTTTCGTGGCCCGGCGGCGATCCAGGCCGGCCCAACTGGTTCTACGGCTGGGACTATCAGGGCACGGGTCACTATCCACTGCCGTGGGGTAACGGCGCGCCGGCGTACTCGGGGTATTAGAGCGAGACTTTTCGCGTCCGCAATCGATCTCATCATTTATACTTGAGCAGTGGTCGTCCGTTTTCACTCCCGCGTGAGGCACAGTTCACTGGTCAATCAATGGGGACCGGCTTTGTACTGGTCCCACTGACGCGTCCTCTTATGCCGCAGGTGCCATTCGCTCCGGGCTAGCACCGAACCAAACAAACAAATGGGGGGATGCACCACCACTCGGCGATCCACCCGCGCATTATAGCCGGTGCGGTGTATCGATGGCGCTGTCCGTAAAAAATAGAGCCCCGGTGCTGGGAATAACCGGGGCTCCAGCAATCTCGAATTCACGGCTGGGTGACACACCGAGACTGCCATACCTTCTCATGCAAGGGTCGGGCCAAGCGGGAAGGTGTTCGGCTCAGGCTGAAATCTGGAAATCTGCAAGCGGAGTCAATCGAACAAATGCGGTGATTGAAAACGCGCTCTGATTAAATTGCAGGCAACACCTGACGCCTATTTCGCCCTAAATTTTGCCCTTGAAGCGTGAAGCGTGACCCCACCCCGGGGCCCAAAAACTCACTCGCGCGTGGTTTGCGGTCCACCCTCGCAAATTTGCAATGAGATTTTGAAGGTATGCTCAGGGTCTGCGGACTATGTCCGCTTTATCCCCGAAAGAACCTGCATCACTACGACTAGATGCCCGCTCTGTGCGAATAAAACGAAGGATCATTGTAAACAAAACAGCGAGGACGATCGATGTCACGACAGGGAAATAGATACGGACATTTCCGTTCGAACTCTCGTATTTGATGTCACCTGGAAGAAATGACTCGCCCGGCGGGACAGTTCCTATCGGATTTTCATTTGCGTTCGCCGAAGCTATTTTGATGTCGCCTGAAAGAAGCGCCCATCCCGGCTTGGCGTTGGGTATATTGGTGTCTGCGCGTCGGTCGCGGTCAGCGAGCCAATCGATAAAAGCAAGAGCAAGCAGCACGATAATGAAAATCTTCAGAAACGGATACATGACACAGTTGGCGATTTTGGGCTTACTCCAGCGTATTCAAAGCAAACAATGACTTCTCGAACCTTGACTTAGATCAAATCGCTTTTAGCTTTGGCTTCTAATTCCTGAACTACGTCGTGAATTGCGTCTTTGGCTTTGTCGACCTTGCTTTGATCGAATTCACAAGCATGAGCGGT
>DATLJR010000243.1:0-2155 GCA_035538755.1 Pseudolabrys sp. | reverse complement strand
CCCCTGAGCACTGACGACTCAAATTTCGCTCGCCATGAGTCGGGTGTCGGGCACACAACTCGCAATCTTGGTGCGAAGATAAGGCACCGGCGTTCGGGCGGAGATGGCATAGGGAGGGGTGAATGGCCCAAATCGGCTGTATGTTTGAACCGACGTTGACACTGTCTTCTAGCCGACATATGTCGCGGCGACCATGATTGAGGCAGGCGTTCATGACCGAAGCCGTCGATTTCTTTTGTCCTCAATGCACATCGCGATATAAGCTCGTTCGCGTGCGGGCGGAGCCGCAACATGCGACACGTAGGATTCACTGCAAGTTCTGCAAAGAATCGCTTCCCCCAACCGACGGCGACTATGCGCTGAAATATTTCCTCGTTGACAAAGCGAAGGAGCGCAACGGCGTTGACCTTCGCATGAAGCATTCACGCGGCCGGCCGACGGCGGTTCAGCAGCAACACCAAGTCCAGCCCAAGGATGGGAAGCTATAGGCGCGCGGCCCGTACGACAGATTGATGACCTGGCCGAATTTATCCCACGATTCACGTTCAATAAAAGTTGAGTCCGGGCGCTGCCAACCGCGGTGTATTCTGTTTGCGTGAGGCAAGCACGGGACTGACTACATGCAGAAGAGCGACACCGCTTGGAAAATGGCCGCTCGAATGGCGGCTCTGGCCGAAGAAACGGACGATGATTACGAGCGCGAGCACTTTACACGCTTGCGCGATGCCTGGATCACGCTCGCGAACCGCTGCGAACCGTTCGACTTTCCTGATGTGACCGATAAATAGCTTCCGGCGCGCACTACCCGCGTCGATGATTCGACTTGGCCTGCCGCGTCCTCTCTGTTGGCGTATAACAGCGGCGACGCCAGCACATTGAAAGCCGCGGCCCCGGCGGTCTTAGCGTCGTTGATAGCACCTGCAACATCCTCGGGCCTGGCAATGGTAAAAGCCAAAAGCTCGATACCGCGCGATCTCACCGCCTCTTGCAGCGCCTGACCGCCGAAGAGCGGGAATCCGCTCGATGCGACCGCGTAAGCGCTGATTACTGACTGCAGTGTCTGGGACGAGTAGCCCAACTCGCGACCGATATCGGGCAACGCCACGACGACGATATACTGATCGAGGGAGACAATCAGCATCGCGACCAGCGTTGTAGCGCTGCGATCTCTGGGAAGGTCACCTTGATCTCTAGCAAGGTCACCTTGCGGTGGAGCACAGTTAACACGCACGGAGAAAACGACCCAAGAGGGTGACCATCAAACGCTGAGCAAACTTGCCTGCTACGGAATAGCTCGTGTCTCCATGACCTCCTTCAGCCTGTACAGATTTGCAGACACTTCTTTGGCCGGGAATTTCCTGATCAGGGCAAGCGCCGCGCATCCTACTTTCCCGAGAAGCGCTTTCCTCACCTCGCGAACTGTGGCTGGCTTTCGAGCTCTTCGCAGCAAGCCCAGCTTTCTGGTTATGACCATTGAGGTCCGCCGATGAGGATGCTCGGATTTTTGTGCATCAGATTGGTCGATCAGCCTTCACGGTGCCCTCGCTGGTTTTGTCTGCTCTTTTGAGACAAGCGAAAGACATTTGCTCATTCTGAGCCTTTCCGCTTTTCGATCGACCCATAGCAGATTTCAATATCGATGCGCGAACGCCTGAAACTTATTGAAGGCCGACGTTCAGCGCCGACTATGATTCGTGAGCAAGGATGTTGAGCAGACGCCCAAAAGGATCACGAACATAGAAGCGCCTCACCCGCCACGGCTCGCTTTTGGGACCGTATTAGATTGACGATCCTGCGGCGAGAACACGCTGATGGACCTCGTCGAGATTATCCACCTCGATGGAGAGATCCGGCACTGGGGTGCCTGATCCCCCCTCAGTCGCAATGCTGATCTGGGGCGCAGCAGCCTCTCCGCCTGCGAAAGTCAATATCCAACCGAGATCCAATGACCAGATTCAATCCGAGAATGTCGGCATAAAAAGCCTTGGCATCCTCGACACGTTTCGTCGCAATGTTCGCTACGATGCGTTTTACCGCCATGCGGCCTCCCACACTTCGATCCGGTAAGACACCCGCCTAAGCACTGTGTTCGAAGGTCCGCAAACGGGAGAACTCGACATGCGCGAGCTTGCCGCGCGCCAGCCAGAAGCCGTCG
>DATLJR010000242.1:0-2239 GCA_035538755.1 Pseudolabrys sp. | reverse complement strand
AACCGGGTTGACGGTAATGCTCGTGCCAACCGTATGAACCACCGGGGAAGCGCCGGACATGTCGACCACTGCGATCCGAAACGTCGCGGTTCCATCCATGTTGATGGTGTCGAAATATTCGGCAAAGTCGGAACCGGAGCTTGGGCCGTTGAAGGCCCGAGCTGCATAGTCCAAGCTGAAACCCGGGACGGTCTGCGGACTGAATGCATTGATCCAGCTGGTGATGCCGTTGAGCTGACTGAAGTTGCCGGAAAGATCGACGCTGTAGGCAATATAGGTTTGCGACTGCAGCGTGTCCTTTCCCTGATATGGATCGCTGTAGGCTTCCAGCATGTCGATAGTACTGTTGACGACCACTATCGCCGGCTGGAAATAAAAGCGCGTCGAGCTGGCGGTCGTGAATGTAATCGGCCCGACGTCCAGAATCATCTGTGCAGTCATGATTCCCTCCACTGGCGTTGCCCCAATGCGGGTTCGCCTGAGCTGCATTCGGCGAGCAGCACGCAATGCAGGTCGCACGACGGCGGATCGCACGTTAACCGTGGCAATGGCGTCCGGGTGATCCCGGTCGCCATGGAGGATATCGGAAAATGTGAGCGCGTACCTTAAGGCCAGCTAAAGGCCAGCTAAAGGCCGGCTTGAGATTTCGTTAATTTCCATTATGGTTTGCGTACGGGGCGCTTGGTCATTCGGACAAACGCTGGCGTGATTTACCGGTTTGATGACTGCGCCCTCGACACTGATCGGCGTGAATTGCGCTGCGGCGGCGTGCTGCGTTCTCTCGAACCGCAGGTGTTCGATCTGCTGGAATTCTTGATCCGCAATCGGGAGCGCGTCGTCAGCAAGGAAGACGTGTTCAACTCGGTCTGGCGCGGCCGCATCGTTTCTGAGGCGGTGCTACACACGCAATTGAGCGCGGCGCGGCGCGCGATCGGCGACAGCGGCTCTGGGCAGCGCCTCATCCGGACGCTGCGTACCAAAGGATTTCGCTTTATTGGCGCGGTTCGCGAGGAAACGCGGACCAAAAGGACGATACGCATCGCCGAGGAAAGCCGCAATTGCGCCTTGCTGGTTGATCACCCGACGATCGCGGTTCTCCCCTTTGCCAATATCAGCGGCGATCCCGCCCTGGAATCGCTCGCCGACGGCATGACGGAGGAGCTTATTACAGCCCTCTCTAAAGGCGGTTGGCTCTTCGTGGCGACGCGCGCCTCTTCTTTCGCCTGCAAGGGTCAAGCACTCGGGACCGCGCAGGCCGCCCGCAAGCTCGGTGTCCGCTACCTGCTGGCGGGCGCGCTTCGCCAAGAAGCGGGTCGCCGACGCATCACCGTGCAACTGATCGACGCGATCGCAGATCATCAAATTTGGGCCGAACGCTACGACCGGGATTTCATCGACCGGCTCGCGGTGCAGGACGAAATCTGCGAACACGTCGTGGCTGCGATCGAGCCCCAGCTCTATATCGCCGAGCAGGTCCGAGTTCAGCGCAAGTCGCCCGCGAATTTGAACGGCTGGGAATGTATTGTGCGCGCCCTGTCATTGATGAACAGCCACGACCAGCACAATGTCGCACTCGCGCAGGCCCTTCTGCGAAAGGCTGTTTCGATCGATCCCAACTCGGCGCAGGGTCACAGCTTGCTGTCGATTGCGACCACGTTGCGCGTGCATATGAGTTGGGCGGATCGCCAGACCGTCATCCCGCCCGCTCTGGTGTCTGCGCGCAAAGCGCTTTCGCTCAACCCCGACGAGCCCTGGGCTCACGCCGCGCTCGGCTACGCCTTGATTTGGAAGCGGCCGGAGGACGCGATCCTGCCATGCCGGAACGCCGTGAAGCTCGATCCGAACTTCGCCGCCGGCCACTACTTTCTGGCACTCGGCTCGGCCTATGCCGGTCACCACGATCAAGTCTTTTCACATGCCGCCATAGTGGAACGCTTGGCGCGGCGGGATTTGCTGGCGCGCGCGTATGCCGGTGCGCACAACAACGTGCGGGCAACAGGCTCGTTTGCAATCGAGCATTACCGTGAGGGCGTCGAGTTTGCCCGCAGCGCTGCCGTCTACATTCCAAATTCACCAACGGCTCATCGTGCGCTCATTATGAACCTTGCCCTTGCAGGAGAAACCGATGAGGCGAAGGATGCGCTGCAGACGCTGAGACACCTAGCTCCTGGAATGTCGCAGAATTGGATCAGACAAAATGCCGTGTGGTCTTCCGCCGGAACGATGAAACGGTATATAG
>DATLJR010000241.1:0-42709 GCA_035538755.1 Pseudolabrys sp. | reverse complement strand
CGCGTTGGGGTAGCACTCTTCGAACGAGCGATACTGGCAGCTCCACGCACCCGGTTGGTCCGCCGAGTATACCGCGCACCACGGAGCCTCGGAGGCATTAACGTGTCGTGGACTAAAGCTTGCCAATGCAAGAGCAGCGGCACCCACCAAAATTGTGCGTATCATCATCTTTCAAACTCCATGCTGATTACGCAGTCGCGGGGCATTGCAGGCGCTCATTATATGAGTGCTTCCCAGTTTGCTTCCCAGCCTGTTTTGCAAATCTCGGCCTTTCCGGCTTGCTTCCCAGGTGCTTCCCAGCGTCATTTTCTGGAAAGCAGGCCGACTGAAAATCATCTGTAAGCCATTGATTTAGTTGGCGACCCCGGCAGGATTCGAACCTGCGACCCTCAGCTTAGAAGGCTGATGCTCTATCCGGCTGAGCTACGGGGTCGGCCCACAGGGTTTAGCCGTCGCTGACCGGCGGTGCAAAGATGCCGCGCCAAACATGCATCGCTAAGTCTTAGACATATTCATCGATCCGGCCGAACAAGGCCATGGATACCCGAAAATCGGCAAGAAAAGCTTACCGCGGCGAGCCAAATTCAACCAGAAAATGACGGCCTTAGAGTGATTTCTCAGGCCGGTTAATGTCGATTCTCAAGATATCAACTGACCTATTTGAACATCGTATCAATTTAAGCAATGGCGCGGCATGCTTGCCTCCAGTTCGCCGCTCCTGCTGCCATGTGCTCGACACCATAGGGACTTGAAATGACGCGTGCGGCGATCCGTTGCTTCCGGAGGATTTGATCCATGCTTCGCTTTGTTCGCGCCGGCCTCGCCGCCGCGTTCCTGGCCTTTGCCATGTCGTCGGCGATCGCGGCCGACAAGCCCCTCAAGCAAAGCGCGCTCGATGAAGCTGCCGTCAAGCTCGAAGCGCAGATCAAAAGCGATGCCGGTACCGTGACCAAGCCGCCGGCGGCGTTGAAACGCGACGCTGACGCAGCCTTCCAAAAGAACGACTTCCGCTCAGGCATGTTGGTGCTGGGCCAGCTTGTCGCCGTTGCGCCGGACGACGCGTCGAGCTGGTTGAGGCTCGCCCGCACCATCCTTCAAATCAAGCCGCGCGATGATCGAGAAAAGGCGCTGCTACTCGATCGTGCGTCGACTGCCGCGTACATCGCGTATGTACGCGCTGGTGACCGCAATCTTGAAGCCGACAGTTTGTCCGTCCTCGGGCGGACTCTTGTCGACCGGCAGCAATGGCGTAGTGCGCTCGACGCGATGCGTGGCTCCCTTGACCTGCGGGAGACCGCCGAGCTGCGAGGCGAATATGAGAAGCTGCGGGCCGAATATGGTTTCCGGTTGCTCGATTTTACCGTCGACGCCGACTCCATCTCGCCGCGTGCATGCTTCCAGTTCTCCGAAGAATTGCCGGGCCGTCGGACTGACTTCTCACTTTTCGTTGCTGTTGCCGGCGTGGATCGACCCGCGGTTTCGACAAACGAGAAGCAACTTTGCGTCGAGGGTCTCAAACACGGCGAACGCTATTCGGTGACGCTGCGTGCCGGCCTGCCGTCCGTCGTGAAAGAAACACTCGCGAAATCGGCTGAATTCACCATCTTTGTGCGCGACCGCAAACCGTTCGTACGTTTTTCGGGCAAAGCCTATGTCCTGCCGCGCGCGGGCCAGAAAGGAATTCCTGTACTCAGCGTCAACACGCAGGCGGTGGTGCTCGCGATCTATCGGATCGGCGACCGCAATCTCCTGGATTCTCTTCTTGGCTACGAATTCCAACGCAATATGAGCCGCTACCAATCACAGCGGCTTGCGAGCGAGCGCGGAGCGAAAATCTGGAGCGGCGAGCTGGCGGTTGAGTCCAAACTCAACGCCGAGGTGACTACGGCGTTCCCGCTAGATCAGGCGGTCAAGGATCTCGCCCCGGGCCTCTATGTGATGACCGCCGAGCCGAAGGACGTCGTTTCGACCGAATACGGGCAACAGGCGACGCAGTGGTTCATTGTCTCCGATCTCGGGCTCACCGCCTACACGACGCACGACGGCATTGATGTTTTTATACACTCGCTCGCGAGCGCGGATCCACGCAGCAGTGTCGAGGTGCGTTTGATCGCGCGCAACAACGAGGTACTCGCTGTCCGCCAGACCGATCGCAATGGCTTCATTCATTTTGAGGCCGGGCTGGCGCGCGGTGAGGGTGGTGTTGCCCCCGCGGCCATCGTTGCCAGCGAGAAAGGCGATTATGCCTTTCTCAGCCTCAAATCGCCGGCGTTTGACCTCTCCGACCGCGGCGTCGCGGGGAGGTCGGTTCCGGCTGGCCTCGACGCTTTCGTCTATACGGAGCGCGGCGTCTACCGCAGCGGCGAAACCGTGGCCGTTACAGCGCTCCTGCGTGATGCACGGGGGGCTGCCGCACCAAACGCTCCTTTGACCATGGTGATCACGCGGCCCGACGGTGTTGAATATCGGCGCGCGCTTGTCGCCGATCAGGGCCTCGGGGGCCGTTCAATGAGCGTACCGCTCGTTTCTTCGGCATCAACCGGGACCTGGCGCGTGGCGGCCTATACCGATCCCAAGCGTCCGGCGGTAGGCGAGACCACGTTCATGGTCGAAGATTATGTGCCCGACCGTCTCGAATTCGATCTTTCCTCGGCCGCGAAAAACATATCGCGCGCAGCACCAGTGCAACTCAGTGTCGACGGACGTTTTCTTTATGGCGCGCCAGCCTCAAACCTAGAGCTGTCCGGAGAGGTAGCGATCGCCTCGGCCAAGGAACTGCCCGGCTTTGCCGGCTACGCCTTCGGCCTGTTCGACGATGACGTGACACCGGTCCGTCAGGAACTCGACGATCTGCCGAGCACGGACGCGGCCGGCAAAGCGAAGTTTCCCGTCAAGCTCGACACGACGCCGGCGAGCAGCCGACCACTGGAAGCGCAGGTCACGGTGCGGATGGCAGAATCCGGCGGCCGCGCTGTCGCGCGCAATCTTACGCTGCCGATCGCTTCGGACAGCGCGATGCTTGGCGTAAAGCCGATGTTCTCCGGCCGATCACTGGCTGACGGCGCCAATGCCGATTTCGACGTGATCATGCTGTCGCCCGATGGCAAAACGCTCGCGAAAAACGGCGTACACTACGACCTGCTCAAGGTTGAGAGCAGCTATCAGTGGTATCGCCAGAACGGCCAGTGGGAGTTCGAGCCGGTCAAACGAACGGAAAGAGTCGCGAGCGGCACGGTCGATCTTGCCGCTGACAAACCGGGACGTCTGTCTCTTCCCGTCAAATGGGGGCGCTATCGCCTGGAAGTTTCGACGGGCGAATCGAACGGACCCATCACGTCGCTCAGTTTCGACGCCGGTTTCTATGCTGAAGCTAATGCCGACACGCCGGATCTTCTGGAAGTCGCCCTCGACAAACCCGACTACAAGCCGGGAGAGGCGATGAATGTGATAATGACCGCGCGGACGGCCGGCCGCCTCACGATCAACGTATTGACCGATCGTCTCGTTGCCAGTCAGTCGCAAGACGTGAAAGCCGGCGTGGCACGGGTCAACATGACCGTTGGCCGCGATTGGGGCACGGGCGCCTACATGGTTGCGACCCTGCGCCGCGCGCTCGATGCGCCGGCACAACGTATGCCTGGCCGCGCAATCGGGGTGCAATGGTTCTCGATCGATCGTGCGGCGCACACTTTGGCGCTCGACATGAAATTGCCGGCGACGATGCGGCCTAATACGCGGTTGACGGTGCCGATCAAGCTGACCGGCCTCTCGGCTGGTGAGGAAGCGCGCGTCGTCGTCGCTGCTGTCGATGTCGGTATCCTCAATCTTACAAACTACAAGCCACCCGCGCCGGATGATTACTATCTCGGGCAGCGCCGTCTCACGGCCGAGATCCGCGATCTCTATGGTCAGTTGATCGACGGCATGCAGGGCGCCCGCGGACAAATTCGCTCGGGCGGCGACAGCGCCGGCAACGAGCTGTCGGGCTCGCCACCGACGCAGGCGCCGCTCGCACTCTATTCAGGGATTGTTGCCGTCGGCCGCGATGGCTCCGCCCAGGTGCAATTCGATATCCCCGCTTTCGCCGGCTCAGTTCGCGTGATGGCCATTGCGTGGAGCAAGGATAGGGTCGGCAAGGCGTCCGGCGACGTGATCGTGCGCGACCCGGTTGTACTGACCGCGACTTTGCCGCGTTTCCTGCGGACCGGCGACAAGAGCGCGGTCCAGCTTGAGCTCGACAACGTCGAAGGCGCTCCCGGCGACTACAGTCTCGCGGTCATGACCGACGGCGCCATCAAGCGTGACGACGACAAGCCGCTGACATTCAAGCTTGCTGCGAAACAGCGCGACCGGGTTTCGCTGCCGGTCGGTGCCAGTGGGGCGGGAGCCGGCACGGTGAGTGTGAAAGTGACAGGGCCCGACAATTTCAGTCTCGAGCGCACCTATGCGCTCGATGTAAGGTCGGCCACTCAAATTCTGACTCGCCGTAGCGTGCGCTCGCTTGCCAAAGGTGAAACGCTCACGCTCTCGAAGGACCTGTTTGCCGATTTTGTTCCCGGCACTGGTCGCGCGGGGCTTTCAGTCGCTGTCTCGACGTCGCTTGATGCGGCGACACTGATCAATGCACTCGATCGCTATCCGTTCGGATGCTCCGAGCAGATCGCCAGCCGGGCAATGGCCATGCTCTACGTGAACGAGCTCGCCCAACAGGCGCGGCTAGCTCCGGACGGTGAAACCGACCAGCGCATCAAGGATGCCATTCCGCGCCTTCTGGCGCGGCAGGACTCGAATGGCTCGTTCGGCTTGTGGTCGGTCGGCGGTGATGACCCGTGGCTCGACGCCTATGTCACGGATTTCCTGACGCGTGCACGCGAGCGCGGCTTCGACATTCCGGCAACGGCCTACACGCTCGCCATCGATCGGTTGCGCAACTACGTCGCTACGGCGCCCGAGCCGAACAAGAATGGCGGACGTGAATTGGCCTACGCGCTCTATGTATTGGCGCGCAACGGCGCGGCGCCGGTGGGCGATCTGCGTTACCTCGCCGATGTCAGGCTTGCGGACTTGGCGACGCCGATTGCGAAAGCCCAGATTGCCGCGGCGCTGGCGATGGTCGGCGACAAGGAACGCGCCGATAACATCTATCTGGCGGCACTCAACGCTATTTCGCCGCAGCCGAAATTCGACCTCGGCCGCGCTGATTTCGGCTCAGCCCTGCGCGATGCTGCGGCGCTGGTGACGCTGGCCTCGGAAGGAAAGGCGCTACAGAAGACGATCGACGACGCCGTGCTGCGCATCGATGCCGCGCGCTCTCTCAGCTCAAGCACGTCGACGCAGGAAGATGCGTGGCTCGTGCTCGCGGCACGTACGGTCACCAAACAACTCAACGCAATCTCGCTTGCGGTGAACGGCGAGCCCCGTCAGGGCGCGCTTTATCGCAGTCTGCGCCCAGACGATCTCGCAAGTCCGCTTGCAGTCGCAAACCAAGGTGAAGGCAATGTGCAGGCCGTCGTCTCGGTCAGCGGAGCGCCACTCACCCCTGAACCGGCGGCGGAAGATGGGTTCAGAATCGAACGCAAATACTACACGCTGGACGGGGAACCGGCCGACCCCGGCAAATCCCGGCAGAACCAGCGCTTCGTCGTCGTGCTGAAAATGACAGAGCCGCAACCACAGTTTGGGCGCGTCATCGTTGCCGATTATCTGCCCGCCGGCTTTGAGATTGATAACCCCCGCCTTGTCTCGTCGGGGGAGACGGGCACGCTGGCCTGGATCACCGACGCGGTTGAACCGGTGAACTCCGAATTCCGCGATGACCGCTTCAGCGCGGCTTTCGATCGCAAGCAGGATTCGTCGCCCGTATTCGGTGTCGCCTACGTCGTACGCGCGGTCTCGCCTGGACGATACGTACTGCCGCAGGCAAAGGTCGAAGACATGTACCGGCCCGATCGTTTTGGCCGGACCGCGACCGGCAACATCGAGATTGCGCCGCGATGAAGCATTGGCGAGCAATTTTGACGGTTGCAGGCGGTGTTGGTGCCACTATCGCACTTGCCGGAGCGGTCTGGGTCCGCCAACTTGGACCGGCGCTTCTGGGCAAGAATCTCGAGTATTCGCACGTGGTTCTCGATCGCGAAGAGCGGCTCTTGCGTGCCTATGCAACGAGCGAGGGACGTTGGCGACTGCCGGTTTCGGAGCGTGATGTCGAGCCGCGATTCCTCAAACTTCTCTTCAACTACGAAGACAAACGCTTCCGCGAGCATCACGGCGTTGATCCGCTCTCGTTGGGACGTGCCGCAGTTCAATTTATTTCGCGCGGACAAATCATCTCTGGCGCTTCGACGATCAGCATGCAGGTCGCGCGGCTTCTTGAGTCACGCGAGCGGCGCAGCCTGGGCGCCAAGATGCGTCAGATCGTACGTGCGCTCGAGCTTGAACACGCGCTCGGCAAGGACGGTATTCTTGCGCTTTATCTGGCGCTCGCGCCCTATGGCGGGAATCTGGAGGGCGTGCGTGCAGCTTCACTTGCCTATTTCGGCAAGGAGCCGCGCAAACTGTCGCTGGCCGAAGCAGCGTTATTGGTCGCCCTGCCGCAGTCTCCCGAATTGCGCCGGCCCGATCGTTTCCCGACTGCGGCGCGTGCTGCGCGCGATCGTGTACTCGATCGCGCTGCGTTGGCGGGCCTCATGCCACCCGACGAAATCGCGCGGGCAAAAGCCCAGCCGGTTCCGCACGAGCGCAAGCCTTTGCCCGTGCTGGCACCGCATGCCGCGGATCAGGTGGTCCTGCTCGAGCCCGACCGCCGCGAGCATCGACTGACGCTCGACCTCTTCCTGCAGAAGAACCTGCAGCAGCTCGCGCATGATCGTGCACAAGCTCTCGGACCGGATATTTCCGTCGCCATTCTCGCGGTCGACAATGTGACTGGCGAGGTAAGGGCGCGCGTTGCGTCCGCAGACTATTTTGACGCGCGCCGGGCCGGGCAGGTGGACATGACGCAGGCCCTGCGCTCGCCAGGCTCCACTTTAAAACCATTCATCTATGGCCTTGGATTCGAAGATGGCGTCATTCATCCCGACACGCTGATCGATGACCGGCCGAGCCGCTATGGCAGCTATAAGCCGGAAAATTTCGATCTGACCTTCCAGGGTGTGGTCACGGTTCGACGTGCGCTGCAATTGTCGCTCAATGTTCCGGCGGTCGCGGTTCTCAACAAGATTGGCGTAAGCCGTCTGGGCGCGCGTTTGTCCCAGGCCGGAGCGGTGCTCGTCTTGCCGAAAGGCGAAGCGCCCGGCCTCGCCATGGGGCTTGGCGGCGTGGGCGTCCGCCTGGCGGACCTGGTCATGCTCTATGCCGGCCTCGCGCGGCAGGGTGAGGCGATCGCTTTGACCGAGCGTCGGCTGGCCGACCTAGGGATGCCGCACCGGCTACTTGGTCCCGTGGCCGCCTGGTACGTCGGCAACATCCTCCTGGGCGCGCCGCCGCCCGATAACGCACCTCATGGCCGTATCGCTTTCAAAACGGGCACCTCGTACGGGTACCGCGATGCTTGGGCCATCGGGTTCGACGGCCGCATGACGGTCGGCGTATGGGTCGGGCGTCCCGATGGCGCGCCAGTACCTGGTCTTGTCGGCCGGACTTCAGCCGCGCCAATTCTCTTCGAAGCTTTCGCCCGCTCGGGCTTAGCGCCCGAGGCCCTCCCACGTGCGCCGACAGGTACAATTTTTGCGGCGAGCAACAAGCTGCCGCCGCCGCTGCAACGTTTCGGCATCACCGGTCCAGGCGAGGCGGTCGAGGCGCCGCGCATCATATTCCCGCCGGACGGAGCGCGACTTGAAATCGCCACAGGCGCGCAGCGCGATCCTGTTGCACTAAAAATAAGCGGTGGGCGCGGGCCGCTCACGGTTCTGGTCAATGGCGTGCCGACCACGGCTGCGAGTGGCCGCGGGACGCTGTTCTTTCAGCCTGACGGGCCCGGATTTGTCCGGCTGACCGTTATGGACGCCCGTGGCACCTCCGACAGCGTCACAGTAAGGCTCCAATAGCCGTGAATGACATGCTAGGGCCTTGGCCCTATTGTCCGGAGAAATCGACGGATCAAGGTTCTTGACGGCGTGAGCACGACCACTGAAGCGGCACATTCCCAGCTTGGCCTGCGGCGTAGCCTGACGGCGGCGCTGGATTTCGCCGTGGCCTCGCACCGGCGTGCGCTGGCTCTGCTTGTGGTGTTTTCGCTGTGCGCATTCCTGCCGGGTTTCTTCCAGATACCGGCGGTCGATCGCGACGAGGCGCGCTTCGCGCAGGCGACAAAGCAAATGCTGGAGGCGCGCGACTACGTCGATATCCGCTTCCAGAACGAGGTTCGGTATAAAAAGCCGGTGGGAATTTACTGGCTGCAGGCAGCCGCGGTGAAAGCCGGTGAGGCCCTAGGCGTACCGCGGGCACGAACAACCATCTGGCTCTATCGTTTGCCGTCACTGTTCGGTGCGAT
This sequence comes from Pseudolabrys sp., assembly GCA_035538755.1. Taxonomy (GTDB): domain Bacteria; phylum Pseudomonadota; class Alphaproteobacteria; order Rhizobiales; family Xanthobacteraceae; genus Pseudolabrys. The sequence continues at coordinate 34,218 of DATLJR010000241.1, read as the reverse complement.
CGGCGCCGTTCTGCTGACCTACTGGACCGCCCTCGCTTTTGTTCCCCGTCGCGCTGCCGTTATTGCTGCCTTGATGATGGCAAGCTCCGTAATGCTTGGCGTTGAGGCGCGCCTCGCCAAGACCGATGCCATGTTGTTGCTGACCTCGGTCGCCGCCATGGGAGCGCTGGCGCGCATCTATCTCGCCAGCCGGAGTGAACTTGAGGCCAAGGCTGGCTGGATCGAGCCCGCCATTCTGTGGACTGCGATCGCCGCCGGTGTGCTGCTCAAGGGACCGCTGGTCCCCATGTTCGTCGGGCTCGCGATCATCGTCCTCTCCGTGGTCGACAAATCGGCGCGCTGGCTGTGGTTGCTACGGCCGGTCGCCGGCGTGATCTGGTTCGTTGTGCTGGTATCGCCATGGTTCGTGGCGATCATCGCAAAATCCGGCGCCAGTTTCTTCGTGCAGGCGATCGGGCACGACATGCTCGACAAGGTCGCGAGCAGTCAGGAGGCACATGGCGCGCCTCCCGGATACTATTTTCTGCTGTTTTGGGTGACCTTCTGGCCCGGCGCCGTGCTGGCGGGCTTGGCGGCACCGATCGTGTGGCGATTTCGGCACGAACCCCGCACGCGGTTTCTGCTCGCGTGGCTATTGCCTTCGTGGCTCGTTTTCGAAGTGGTCATGACCAAGTTGCCGCATTACGTTCTGCCGCTCTATCCGGCGATCGCAATCATGATTGCCGGCATTCTTGAATCCTACGGTCTGACAAAGCAACGCTGGATGGTGCGCGGTACGATCGGCTGGTTTCTTTTGCCGGGGGCCATTTCGATTGCGACGGTGATCCTGTTCATCTTGTTCGGTCGGGAACTCGGGTTGATCGCCTGGCCCTTCGCAGCGCTAGCCGTGATCTTCGGCCTGTTTGCTTGGTGGCTCTATGAAGTGGATGGCGCCGAACTTTCGCTCTTGCGTGGGATGATTGCTTCGGTGTTTGTCGCAATTACGGTCTACGCAATCACATTCCCTCTGCTGCCGACATTGTTTCCCAGCGCCTTGATAGCGCAGGAAATCAACGCAAGCGATTGCGCGCGTCCGCACGTCGCATCGACATTTGCCTATCAGGAGCCGAGCCTTGTGTTTCTCCTCGGCACGGAGACTCGCTTTACCGATGGAGCCAGCGCTGCCGATTTCCTGCGGGCGGGCCCGTGCCAGTACGCGCTGATCGATCCGCGCAGCGAGCGTGGCTTTGTGCAGCGCGCTGAGACGATTGGCCTGCGCTATTCGCTCGTCGGACGGATCGAGGGCTATAACATCAGTATCGGAAAGCCGGTATCGCTGTCCGTCTTCCGTTCGCAGGCAGGATCATGAGCGTTAGCAACGGGATCAGTCGAATGGAGAGCGAGGCGGTTGCCACGCTGCGGCGCTGCGTCGCCAATGTCAGGACTGCACTCGGCCTGCTGACGCGCGCTTCGGGCAAGGCGCCGGTGCGGGCGTGGCCGCTCTCGCCGCGCGATCTAGCGATCGCGGCGGGTATGTCCGTTGCCGCGATCCTGTTCCTGATGGTGTTCGTCGACGCCGCCGTGACGCGGTCTGTCGCCCATCTGCCCCGATGGGTGGTGTCCGTGTTCGATGAAATCACCGAGTTTGGAAAATCCGGCTGGTTCCTCTGGCCGCTTGGAATTTTGTTTCTTGTGCTGGCCGCACTGCCGCCCGTGCTGACCCCGTTCTCGCAACGGGTCCTGGCAACGATCATGGTCCGCGTCGGTTTTCTGTTCACGGCAATTGCGGTCCCTGGCCTGTTCGTCACCATCATCAAGCGGATGATCGGGAGGGCGCGGCCTTACGTCGGGGGCAGTCTCGATCCCCTCCTGTTCGATCCTTTTAAGTGGGTGCCTGCCTATTCAGGGATGCCGTCCGGACATGCCACCACAGCCTTCGCGGTGTTGGTGGCTTTCGGCACGCTATGGCCGCGCGCCCGGACCATCCTGCTTGTCTATGCATTGCTTATCGTCGTCAGTAGAGTGGTGCTGGTGGCACATTATCCTTCCGATGTGCTGGCAGGGGCGCTGGTCGGCATCATCGGGGCGGCGCTCGTCCGGCGTTATTTTGCACAGCGCCACCTTGGCTTCACGATCGGGCAGGATGGTCGAGTCCATCAATATCCGGGGCCTTCCCTGAGGCGCATGAAGGCGGTTGCCCGAGAGCTTCTGGCCCCATAAGACATCCCGTTATGACGAGTATCGATCCGGCGGTCTCCGTTGTCGTGCCGGTACGCAACGAGGCCGGCAATATCGCTCCGCTTGTGACGGAAATCGCCAAAGCCCTGAACGGCAAATGGCCGTTCGAGGTCGTTTATGTTGACGACGGTTCCAGCGACGCTACAGAAGTCGAGCTTCAACAGCTGATTACCCAGCATGCCTGGCTTCGTCGTGTCCGCCATAAGCAATCCTGCGGCCAGTCGGCCGCGGTGTGCACTGGTGTTGCCGCTGCCCGCGCGCCGATCGTGGTGACACTCGACGGAGACGGACAAAACGATCCGGCTTTCATCTCGGCGCTGATCCGCACGCTTGAGGCGGGCGCGCCACGTACCGGCCTCGTCGCTGGACAGCGCGTCGGTCGCAAGGCGAGTGGTTTCAAGAAGTTTCAGTCGCGCATCGCCAATGCCGTGCGCGGTGCTGTCCTGCGGGATGGAACGCGCGACACGGGCTGCGGCCTGAAGGCGTTCCGCCGTGACGTGTTTCTCAGTCTGCCGAGCTTTGATGGACTTCACCGGTTCCTGCCGGCACTAGTGCGACGCGAAGGTTACGACATCGGCTACGTTGATGTCGTCGATCGTCCGCGCGCGCATGGCGTGTCAAACTACGGGATGTGGGACCGACTGTGGGTAGGGGTCCTGGATCTGGCCGGCGTGTGGTGGCTTATCCGCCGCAAAAAACGAATTCCGCAAATTGAGGACTAGCGCACGATCCCGAAAATTGAGGCCCGTTTTTCGGAAAAATTCATGCGCGTTTAAAGGACCGTACAAATGCTGATCGATATCGCACAGGCGGTGGGTGGGTATCTGCACGACGTGTTCGTCGGTACAGCGGATTGGGGAATTCTGGTCGGCTATATCGCGCAGGCAATGTTCGCCATGCGTTTCGTCGTGCAGTGGATTGCGTCGGAACGCGCCGGCAAGAGTGTCGTGCCGACGGCGTTCTGGGTTTTCTCGATCGGCGGCGGTTTGATGCTGCTCGGCTATGCGCTCTATCGTAAGGACCCCGTGTTCATCATAGGGCAGGCTTTTGGTGTCTTCGTTTACTTGCGCAATCTGCAATTTGTCTTGCGCGGCGGAGGTACGGCAGCCGCAGCCTGACAATTTACGAGGCGCGCCGACCCGCGGCCGCGGCCATAGCCGAAAATCCTCGTTCGAGATCGGCGATAAGGTCGTCCGGATCTTCAAGGCCAATATGGAGCCGCACCGTCGGCCCGCCCGGCGCCCATTTGGTGGCGGTCCTGTATTCGGTGCAGTCAAACAGTATGGCCAGGCTTTCGAAGCCGCCCCATGAATAGCCGAGGCCGAACAGGGCTAGCTCATTCAGGAAAGCGTGCACCGATTGTTCGCTTGTGGGCTTGAATACGACGCTGAAGAGGCCGCAGGCGCCGGTGAAATCCCGTTTCCAGATTTTGTGTCCCGGGTCGCTCTCGAGAGCGGGGTGAATCACGCGCAGGACTTCCGTACGCTGTTCGAGCCATCGCGCGACGCGCAACCCCGACTGGTAGTGGCGATCAAGACGAACACCGAGCGTGCGCAGTCCTCGCAGCGCGAGGTACATATCGTCGGGGCCGACGCACAGGCCCATCGAGTAGACTGTATCTTTCAACGGCGGCAGTGTCGCCGCATTGGCTGATACGCAGCCGAACATGATGTCCGAGTGGCCGCCGATATATTTGGTCCCGGCCTGAATTGAGAGGTCGACGCCTTTCTCGAAGGCGCGGAAATAAAGCGGCGTCGCCCACGTATTGTCCATCAGAACGACCGCGTTCCGCTCGTGGGCAATCTTCGCGATGGCCGGAATGTCCTGCATCTCGAGGCTTTGCGATCCAGGGGCCTCGACGAAAACAACCCGCGTGTTCGGCTTGAACAGCCTAGCGATATCAGCGCCGACGAGAGGATCATAATAGGTTGTCTCCACGCCGAATCTTTTGAAGACGCCATTGCAGAAATTGCGTGTCGGCCGGTACACGCTGTCGGGGACGAGCACGTGATCGCCGGCGCGGGCGGTGGCAAGCAAAGCTGCAGATATTGCTGCAAGACCGGATGGCAGCAGGGCCACGCCTGCGCAGGCGTCGCCATCGATCTCGCGCAGGGCGTTTTCGAGCGCTTCGGAGGTCGGTGTGCCGCGGCGACCATAGTTGTAACGCGCGCGATGGGCGACCTGATCCTCGGCAGTCGGGTAGAGCAGGGTCGAGGCGTGATAGACGGGAGGGTTTACGAAACCATGGTAGGCCTGCGGGTCACGGCCGGAGGTGACGAGGCGGGTATCGCTTTTGATCGGACCTTTGGGCTTCTTCGACATACGAACGCGGCATCCTGTTGATCGCGAGTTTCGCGCGGCAGACATATCGTCCGCACAAGACGCAAGCGTCAACCCCTTGACCCGGCAATCCGATCGTTCTGTGATGCCCGAAATAGGGGGCTATCGCTAAGTGAGGGCGTGAAACGGATAGTTGTTACTGCCGAATCCAGCTCCGGCGACGGAATTTTGGGTGTCCCGAAAACGTCCGCACCTCCCAAGAGTGTTTGAAGGAACAGTCACATGAAGCGAATTACCACAGTACTTGTATTGTTGCTTGCCGTCGCAGCGCAGAGTGCGTCCGCTCAGACACTAAAAGCCGTCAAGGATCGCGGTATTTTGAATTGCGGTGCCAACGGTACGCTCGCGGGCTTCGGGCTCCCCGACGCGCAGGGAAAATGGACCGGCCTCGATGTGGATTTTTGCCGAGCCGTCGCAGCTGCAGTGCTGAACGATGCCGAGAAGGTCAAATACGTCCCGCTGTCGGCCAAGGATCGCTTCACGGCGTTGCAGTCTGGCGAAGTGGACGTCCTCGCCCGCAACACGACGTGGACCTCGTCGCGAGACACCTCGCTCGGCCTGAATTTCACCGGCGTGAACTACTACGACGGTCAAGGCTTCATGGTACGCAAGACACTGAAAGTGAACTCGGCGCTCGAGCTCAACGGGGCTTCAGTTTGCGTTCAGCAGGGCACAACAACCGAGCTGAACCTCGCGGACTATTTCAGCGCCAACAAGATGCAGCTCAAGTCCGTGACCTTCGCCACCGCGAATGAGGCCGTGAAAGCCTACGACGCCGGGCGCTGCGACGCTTACACCACCGACGCCTCCGCGCTCTATGCGGAAAGGCTGCGCGTCACCGATCCGAACGAACACATTATTCTGCCGGAGATCATCTCCAAGGAGCCGCTCGGTCCTGCGGTGCGTCACGGCGACGATCAATGGTTCGACATCGTAAAGTGGACACTGTTCGCGATGATGAACGCTGAAGAGCTCAATATTTCATCCAAGAATGTCGATGAGGCGCTGAAGTCCACCAATCCGGAGATCAAACGCTTTGTCGGAACCGAAGGCAATTTCGGCGAACAACTCGGCCTGAGCAAGGACTGGGCGGTGCGCATCGTCAAACAGGTCGGCAACTACGGCGAATCATTCGAGCGGAATGTTGGGTTGGGCTCGACGCTCAAGATCGAGCGGGGATTGAACAAGTTGTGGACCAAGGGCGGAATCCAATACGCACCACCAATCCGCTGACCACATGCCGCGGAGATTGACCGCGGGCGGCGCGCCCGCGGTCATGTCGTTGGGAAAGTTATTGCCGCCACACGTCGGACGAGGGGGACATGGCGACTGACCTGCCGGCGTCGGCGCGCCCCGCATCCGTCGTTTTTTACAATGATCCGCGGGTCCGCAGCATTGCCTACCAGGTCGCGCTATGTGCCGTGGTCGTCTTTCTCGTTTACGGCGCCGCCAGCAATGCGATCGAGAATCTCGCGCGCGCCAGGATCGCTTCCGGCTTCGGATTCTGGGATCAGACCGCGGGCTTCGATATCAGCCAGACTCTGATCAAATACTCTTCGCGCAGCTCGACTTATGGGCGCGCATTCTGGGTCGGCTTGCTCAATACCCTGCTGGTTGCCGGGATCGGCATCGTGCTTGCGACCATCCTTGGTTTCGTTATCGGCATATCGCGGCTCTCAAGCAACTGGCTGCTGGCCAAAGTTGCGGGTTGTTACGTGGAGATCATTCGCAACCTGCCGCTCCTGCTGCAATTGCTGTTCTGGTACAACGCAGTGCTCAAGGCATTGCCGGACATCCGCGATAGTCATTCGATCGGAGGGCGGGTCTTTCTCAACAATCGTGGCCTGTTTTTGCCGACTCCTATTTTCAAACATGGGTTCGGCGGAGCGGAAATCGCCTTGCTCGCCGGGATCATCGGTGCGATCGCCTATCGCGTCTGGGCGCGTAAACAGCAGGAACGAACCGGGCGACAGGCGCCGGTATTGTGGGTGACATTGGCGTTGGTCATAGGACTTCCGCTCGCAACCTTCATTCTCTCGGGCGCCCCGCTCAGTTTCGAATTTCCCCAGGCTGGACGCTTCAACATCACTGGCGGGACCGAGGTGCTGCCGGAATTTGTCGCGCTTCTGTTCGGCCTGACGATCTACACGGCGGCATTCATCGCTGAAGTGGTACGCGCAGGCATTCTCGCGGTCTCGCGCGGCCAGAGCGAGGCTGCCTTTTCCTTGGGCTTGCGGCCGGGGCCGACCCTTCGTCTGATCGTGGTGCCGCAGGCGATGCGCGTGATCATCCCGCCATTGACCAGCCAATATCTCAACCTGACCAAAAACTCTTCGCTGGCCGTGGCGATCGGGTATCCCGACCTCGTGCAGGTTTTCACCGGAACCGTGCTCAACCAGACCGGTCAGGCGGTTGAGGTCGTCGCCATCACGATGCTGGTCTATCTCGTCATCAGCCTCGCCACCTCTTTGCTGATGAACATCTACAACAGCCGCATGGCTCTGAAGGAACGGTGAGGGTCCTTTCATGACCATGGCTGAGGGCGATCTTGCCGTAACCGAACTGGCCTTCGTGCGCCACACGACCATTGCGCCGAGGCCGCCGCCGGCCACGATGACGGGTGCGCTCGGCTGGCTGCGTGCGAATCTTTTGTCGTCGCCATTCAATATCGCACTCACGATCCTGATCGGCCTGCTGCTGGCATGGGCGATTCCGGAAATCGTGAAATTCCTTTTCATCGACGCGGTGTGGACCGGTAGCGATCGCGAGGCGTGCCTCGAATTTGTGCAGCATCGCGCGATCGGCGCCTGCTGGCCGTTCGTCTGGGAACGCCTGCCTTACTTCATCTATGGCTCTTACCCGATCTCCGAGCGTTGGCGCGTCGACGTATTCTTCGTGATGCTCGCAATCGGAATAGTCTGGCTCCTGTGGCTCAACGCACCCCGGCGCGATCTCGGCGCCATCTATTTCTTCCTAATCCTCCCGGTGACCTCGTTCATTCTGCTGACGGGTTGGTCGGCGATCGGGTTACGTCCGGTAGATACGGTGCTGTGGGGCGGCGTACTGGTGACCATCGTGGTTGCTGCCGTGGGCATCGTGTGCTCGTTGCCGCTAGGTATTCTCCTGGCGCTCGGTAGGCGCTCGCGGATGCCGACGGTGCGTTTGCTTTCGGTGATTTTCATCGAATTTGTGCGCGGCGTGCCGCTCGTCACCGTGCTGTTTATGGCGAGTGTGATGTTGCCATTGTTTATTCCCGAGCAATGGTCACCCGACAAACTGGTGCGTGCTCTCGTCGGTATTGCGTTGTTTGCCTCGGCCTATATGGCGGAGGTTGTGCGTGCGGGACTGCAGGCCATTCCCAAAGGTCAGTATGAGGGCGCGATGGCGGTCGGTCTGCGCTACGCGCAGATGATGCGTCTCGTTGTCCTTCCGCAGGCGCTGAAGGTGACGATCCCGAATATTGTCAACACATATATCGGCTTGTTCAAGGACACCACCCTCGTCTTTATCGTCGGCATATTCGATCTGCTGCGCACGATCGAAGTTGCGCGGATCGACCCGAAATGGGCGACACCGGTCACCAGCACGACGGGCTATGCGGTGGCTGCTATCTTTTATCTGGTCTTCTGTTACGGCATGTCGCGATATGCGCGTGCCATGGAAGCCCGGCTGACGAAAGGCGATCGACGGTGAACGACAGCACTGACAGCCATGGATCGCTGCTCAAGCCGGCAAAGCTCAACACTGCGGTCGCCGTCCAACTCGTGGACCTGAACAAGTGGTACGGCGATTTTCACGTCTTGCGCGACATCAACCTTAAGGTCATGGGCAAAGAGCGCATTGTCATTTGCGGGCCGTCGGGATCCGGCAAGTCGACTATGATCCGATGTATCAACCGTCTGGAAGAGCATCAGGCCGGGCGCATCGTTATCGATGGCGTGGAATTGACCGCGGACTTGAAAAAGATTGACGAGGTTCGCCGCGAAGTCGGAATGGTCTTCCAGCATTTCAACCTGTTTCCCCATCTGACCGTGCTGGAGAACTGTACGCTGGCGCCGATCTGGGTGCGCAAAATGCCGAAGAACGAGGCCGAAGAGATGGCCTCGCACTATCTCAAGCGGGTGAAGATTCCAGAACAGGCCAACAAATATCCCGGCCAATTGTCGGGCGGTCAGCAGCAGCGTGTCGCCATAGCTCGCGCGTTATGCATGAATCCGAAGATCATGCTCTTCGACGAGCCGACTTCGGCCCTTGATCCGGAGATGGTCAAGGAAGTGCTCGATACCATGGTGGAGCTCGCCCACGACGGTATGACCATGCTGGTGGTGACCCACGAAATGGGCTTTGCCCGGCAGGTGGCGGACCGCATTGTGTTCATGGATGAGGGGCAGATTGTCGAAGCCAACGTTCCAGAGGAATTCTTCGCTCACCCGCAACACGAGCGTACGAAGTTGTTCCTGAGTCAGATTCTGCACTGACGAAAGTGTGTCAGTCCTTTTCGACTGCGAGATCCGGTCGTCCGCCCCATTCCGCCCACGACCCGTCGTAGACGCGTGGCAGCTTCTTGCCGATCGCGTCGAGGCCCATCGCAAGGATCACGGCGGTGACGCCGGAACCGCAGGTTGTGATGATCGGTTTGTCGGTATCGATGCCCGCTTTCTTGAACGCATCGGCAATCTTTTCCGGCGACGCCAGACGTCCGTTCTCGACGATTTCCGTCGAGGGTACGTTGCGTGCTCCGGGCATGTGACCGGAGCGCAGTCCGGGGCGGGGCTCGGGCTCGGTACCGGCAAAACGCCCGGCCGAGCGAGCATCGACGACCTGGTCGCTGCTGTTGTTAAGCGCCATCTGCACGTCGCTGAGCATTGCGACCGCACCCGTATCCATGTTGGCGTTGAAAGTGCGCGTCGGGCGTTTGACCTCGCCAGTGTCGAGCGGCCGCCCTTCCTGCTTCCAGGCGGGCAGACCACCGTCGAGAATGAACACGTTGCGCGCGCCGAAAATTTTGAATGTCCACCAGACGCGTGGCGCAGAGAAAAACCCGCTGCCGTCATAGACGACGATCGTGTCGTTCTCTGTGACGCCGAGGTTTCCAGCCGACTCAGCAAACTGACCGGGGCCGGGGAGCATGTGCGGCAGGTCGGTCGAATCGTCTGCGATGGCGTTGATGTCGAAAAAGATTGCGCCTGGAATATGCCCGGCAAGGTACTCGGCCTTGGCGTCCCGCTTTTGCGTGGGCAGATAGTAGGAGCCATCGACAATGGAGACGCCCGGTTTGCCCAGTTGACCGGCCAGCCATTCGGTCGATTTGAGCCAGCGGCTCGACATTGATGCTGCCATTACAAACTCCGTATAACGCAAGCCTGTGCGATCTTGCGCCCGAGTGCAACGATTGAGGCTGCACTAAGGTTGCATGATTGCAATACCGGGGAGCCGTGATGATTGGGAGAATTTGCTGCGGCTATACGACCTTAGACAATGCCGACGCTTTATGAGGCCTTGGTGAAGACTGAGATTTTTCCGGGCATTCTCGCGCGCAACGTCGCCGGATTCCGGCGCATTGAGCTGCTGCGTGGGCCAGCGGGTGAAGACGTCGAGTTTGCAACCGTGATGTGGTTCGACTCGCTTGAGTCGGTGAAAGCTTTCGCCGGCGTCGACTATGAGACCGCGGTGGTGCTGCCCAAAGCGCGCGCCTTGCTTAGGCGTTACGAGCCCCGGTCACGCCACTATGAAGTGCGCGAAGAACGAATCGCGCATTAGGCAAGCGCAAGCCGTACACGACGATTCTGCTTGCCCTTCTTTTCGATCTGGGTAACCCGCACGGCGCCGATCTCGCCGGTCGCACGCACATGCGTGCCTCCGCAAGGTTGGAGATCGAGGCCAGAGATATCGATAAGGCGGACGCGACCCGTGCCGATCGGCGGTTTCACCGACATGGTTTTGACAAGACCGGGGTTCGCTTCAAGCTCGGCATCTGTGATCCATCGGCTGCTGACCGCGGCATTGCTCGCAATCATCTCGGCGACTTTCGCAGTGATGGCATCCTTATCGAGACCCGCCTCCGGGATATCAAAATCGAGACGGCTTTCGCTGTCACCGACCGAACCTCCGGTGACCGCATACGGCAAGGCTGCGGAGAGGAGGTGCAGCGCCGTGTGCATGCGCATGCGGGCGTAGCGCTTGTCCCAGTCGATCTCGGCAGTGACGCCATCGCCGACCTTGGGCGCGCTTGCGCCCGCGGGCAAGACGTGCGCGATCTCGCTCTTGGCCGCGTCGGTATAGACTGCCGTTTCCACAGGAATGCGCGTGCCGTCCGCGGTCGTGAGCGAACCGGCATCGCCGGGCTGTCCGCCTGACGTGGCATAAAAAACGGTGCGATCGAGCACGATGCCGCCCTGTTCGGTCACAGCCACGACACGAGCGTCGCAGCTCTGGAGATATGAATCTTCGCGGAACAGGCATTCCGTCGGCATCGTTAGCTCTTTTCGAACGGCGGCTTGATGTTCGATTTGCGCTCAAGCCACTCCGGCACCGGCAATTTCTTCGCGTGAAGAAAATCCGGATTAAATAATTTCGACTGATAGCGCGAGCCATAGTCGGCGAGGATCGTGACGATCGTTTTTCCAGGCCCGAGATCTTTTGCCATGCGGATCGCGCCGGCGATGTTGATGCCAGATGAACCGCCGAGACAGAGACCCTCATGCTCGAGCACATTGAATATGAGAGGCAGCGCTTCTTCGTCAGGAATGAGGTAGGCCTTGTCGACTTTGAGACCATCGATGATCGGGGTCACCCGACCTAGGCCGATGCCTTCGGTGATGGAGCCGCCCTCGGTCGCTTTGGCCTGGCCATCCTTGAAGAGATGATACATGGCGGCGCCGCGCGGATCGGCGACGCCGATCGTGATGTCTTTTTTCTTTTCACGCAGGAACGATGATACGCCTGCAATCGTGCCGCCGGTGCCGATGGCGCAGATGAAGCCGTCGATATTGCCTTTGCACTCGTCCCAGATTTCCGGGCCGGTCGAAACGTAGTGCGCCTTGCGGTTATCCAGATTGTTCCACTGATCGGCAAATATTACGCCATTCTTTTCGGTTTTCTTCAACTGCTCGGCGAGGCGTCGACCGACGTGCTGGTAATTGTTCGGATTGGAAAACGGAGCGGCGGGAACTTCCACGAGCTCAGCTCCGCAGAGCCGCAGCATGTCTTTCTTTTCCTGGCTTTGCGTCTCGGGGATGACGATCACGGTGCGGTAGCCGCGCGCGTTGGCGACCAATGCGAGGCCAATGCCGGTGTTGCCGGCGGTCGCCTCGACGACGAGCCCGCCCGAACGCAATTCCCCGCGCTTTTCTGCTTCCATGATCATCTGCCGGCCGGCGCGATCTTTCACCGAGCCGCCAGGATTCATGAATTCGGCCTTGCCGAGGATGGTGCATCCAGTTGCCTCGGAGGCGCGCGCCAGCTTGATGAGCGGCGTGTTGCCGATGGCTTCGATAATGCCTTTACGGATTTGCATGCCCGTTCCGGGACTGATGAGGGTAGTCGAACCTAGTAGAGGGGCGCAGGGCCCACAAGGCCGCCGAATCGAGGGGGAAATTGCGACGAATTCAGCCGGGTCGTGACGATTGTTCGATCAGTCTGCTCAGCGGTAGTTGGAAATGGCCGAAGGCGAGGAAACCGGACCGAAAAACACGCGCAAAAATCCGTTGGTGTGAGGGTCGGCGGGGAATTAGTTGGGCCAAGGTGGGTTATTAAGGACCATGCCACAAGAAAAGCCTCGCCGCCTTCACATACCCAGGAAGGGCGAGTCTGCGCGAAGAATTGAAGTTTACAGCGCGGCCTACAAACTTGCATGGGAGCAAATTCCGCCCGCTGAAAGACGGACGCGGGCAGATATATCTTTGCGCATTCATGCTTCTATCCGCCGCCAACTTAAGGATGGAGCGATGGACCCGATTGGTATCGCTTCGGCGGCGCTCAAAGATGCCCTCGCAAATCAATGAATGGCTCGCTTAAAGCCGTGCATGGTGTTATGAACGTACAACTTTTTCATTGCCTTCACGCCGTTCACCTCTGGCTTCTTTTTTAGGTGGCTCAATCCGTCAAGCTATCAAGGCGAAGCTCGTTTGGGTGTTACTTCCAACACCCCATACGGAGTGGTGTGAGTGAGGTTCTTTTTGCAGTTATTACCTGTCGCCTTATCGTCGCAGGTGATTAAGCACTTTTGACCTTTGGCGTCGCAGTTTTTCGTGCACACACTTTGACTACATTGCGCCTCTTTTAAAGGCGCTGTCGAAGTGACGGGGTTGGCCGATGTTGCGAATGAAAAGGACACGAGCATAGCGTGTCCCACGAACAGCGATGAAAATCTGATCATTTTGGTCCCCACCCTATCGCCCTAGAGCGATAGGCAGATTTGGGGTCGGGGCGCGAGTGATATCCGTCACAAAAAACACGATTTAGGTACAAAAAATTGCTTCGTGCGAGTGGTCTGCTTTTCAACCAGGAACTATTGGCGGTTCCCTGCATTTGATAGGTGCCGGCCGCATCCCCATCCCCGTCCCCCGAAGCGGTCGGCAACTAGGGCTGTCATCCGTCCCCTTGGTGGCAGCCACTTTTTTCGCCTATATACACGGTGTGTGTGCGTAACTTGGTACAAGCGTGTTTCAGTGATGAAGATCGAAGGACTGCCGGTAATCGACGCCGATGAAAGTGGGCAGATCACGGTCGCGCTCAGCGCCGGTGATTTGCTTGAATGCGATACGGCGGATCCGCGGCGACACCCCATCGCTATCGCCCTGCGTCGGCAAGATGATGTCGATGATGCTCGCGTGAACAAGAACGAGACGCTAATTCGCCGTGGCAAGAAGTGGTTTCGATACGATGCACCCGACAAGCGGTTATTTAAGCAATTGCAAAAGACACTGACGGCGGACTAGGGCCACGGAGGCTTCCGATGGCCGGAATTGCGCAAAATATTGAGCTATATAATTTAGCGTACCGGCTTGCGTGGAAGCACATTTCCGAGCGTCAGAAGCATGAGTATCCGAATGTAGCTACGCTCCTCCATGACGCTATCCGCCGCCAGCTGACGGAGGGTGCAGTCGCCCCCGTTTTGATTGCCTCTGAGGCGCTAAAGCATATCGAGAAACTGACTGGCCAAATTGATACTGACGCACCGGACAAGCCTCAGCGATGAATGGCTCGCTTAAACTGTCCGAATACCGTGGCGACATAGTTCGGGCTGTCCTGTGAGAAATGCGGACGTTCGGGCCAATACCGAAAGCAAAAATTAATCGAGCGCTATGGTGCGATATTCGGCTGCCGGATCTGCGCGAGGAAATCGCGCAGTGCGAGCGGCGTAGACAGATGCGCGACGCCTGCATGGTTCGTTATGTCGATTTAGTCCCTAGGCAATAGCGCGGCCTGGGAATAACCTCTGAGATAGGACGGTGGTCGGGGGCGCGAAATGCTAGAGCGACCAAAATTGCGCTCACGGGTGGAGCGCGATCTAGTTAGGCGCGATCTGCGATTTTTGGATCGTTTTGCATTCTTTAAGACTCGCTACCTCCCTTCTGCGGTGGTAGATCGGCTGTGCGAACGCGGATTTCTGGCGAAGACCGGCCGTGGGCGTCCCCGGATCACCCTGAAGGGCTGGTTCGCTGTCCTTGGCCTGTTGCGCGAAAGGGCCGAACAGAAACGCTTGACGCCTAAACGACTGGTAAGATGAAATCACCGTGCACTGTCCGACACAGTCGGAACAAGTGGCACATTGGCAACGCTCTCCGACAATGTTTAGGTGTATGCCGTTTGTAAATTGAAGGACTAACTCAGCTTCTCTAAACAGGAATGGCGGTAGACACTCTCCCATCTGCCGCGGGGCAACTGGGCCTGTATTGAGCAATTGCGGGCCGTTTTTATGGGCGGGGCAAATGGTTCAAGAATTGCGCGGCGCTCTAATTGCGCTGGCTATGGCGTTCGTCGTTTTCGCGGTGGCCGCTGCCATTGCTCAGCCCATGACCATTTTCCACTGAGCGACTGTCCGGCCTCCCTTTCCCGGACCGCCGCGAAGAGAGCCGCAGTGTTGTAGGTATTCACTGCGGCTCTCTCATTCGGAACCAGACAAACCGGCTTGCGGAATGGTGCCGATATTCGGCGGCCGGATCTGCGTCAGGAGATTGCACAGTGCAGGCGTCATGGACAGATGCACGACGCCTGTAATATTCGTTATGTCGAGCTTACGCCTCGGTAGATTGCAGGGCGACGGAATCGCGTTTTTAATCCCCCTCGTAAACCTCGTCGCTTTGTGGATTTTCGCCAACGCTCGCTGGCCCGCACTTGATGGCGCTGATGAGGGCGGCAGGCGCATTTAATGGCCATGTCGCCAATATGGCGGCGAGGGCCGCACAACGGAAGACTTTAATACCCTGCGCGGCGGTCTTCCGGCCCAGTTCCGGCCTGTGGATTAGGCGCAGCCCGATTGCCTTCGAGTGGAAGATGCCCCGACAGGCTGTCAGACTCCGGGACTGGAGAAAAAATGAATGACTGACGACGAGCTGGATCTGGAGGCCCAATGGCTCAAGCGAGAGCTTGAGAAAACTTATCCCAGGGCCAGGGCACTAATGGATGAGGTTGACGCCGACGATTATGAGGCAGTCTGTCTGTTTGAGAGCGATGTGGAGGCGTTTTCCAATCAGCACGGGCGCGAGCCTAAGGAGCCTCTCGAATGGTTGGCATGGCGCAAGGATCGCCGCAGGGAGGAGCACGAGCTACTGCTGGATGTAATGTGCAAGCAGGTCTAACTCGCCATGGCCTAGCGCCGGGCTTTTTCTTTGCGTCTCGGGGCTTCAATGCGGGCAGGAAACTTGGACCCAATTTTCGATCCAAACTCTCCGAAACAGATGGGCACTTGACGTTCAAAACGTCCCGTCGATCGCGCGCGTGACAGCCGGGGCCTTTGGATTTTTGACCTTAATCCACGTTCTCGATCGCCCGGGCGGCGGCCATCACCGGCCACCGCGAACTCAACGTGCTACGTGGTTATGTGCGCGGAGCCAATCTAAGCTTGCCCGGCAGGCCATGCGAAAGCAGGAGGCGGCTGGAGCTTAATAACCTTACGGGACGTTAAGTTGATATTGGACACGAATTCGCCAAAAGTGCCAAACCCTAGAACGAAAACGGGCCAAACCCTGCCAAACCCCTTTAAAAATTCTAGGAAAGCGGCATTGCAAACTAATCAAGGACCTAGGGAGGAATAACATGCGTATAGCCAGGTGGCTTGGAACAGCCGCCATAGTTTTCGCCGTGGGCGGAGTGGCCCAGGCGGAAACCATCAAGATCGGGGTGGTTCTTCCGTTCAGCGGCGCCAATGCCGATCTGGGGCATCAGGTCGACAAGGCCTTCGATCTTTACGTGAAGCTCCACGCCAAGGATATCGAGCCGCACAAAGTCGAAATCGTCAAGCGGGACGAGGGCCCGCCGACCGGCGCGCAGGCCAAGACCGTCGCAACGGAACTGATCACCAACGACAAGGTGCAGATCCTCACGGGTTTCGTTTTCTCGCCATCGGCGATCGCGCTGGCTCCGGTGGTGACGCAGGCGAAGGTGCCCATGATCATTGCTAATGCTGGCACGGCGTGGATCACCAATCTTTCGCCTTACATTGCTCGGCTGTCGTTCAGCATGTGGCACCACGCTTACCCGATGGGTGCCTATGCTTTCAGCAAGATCGGTTGCAAAACCGCTGCGCTGGCCTACACCGACTTCCCGCCGGGTAAGGACTCGACGGAAGCCTTCAAGACCGGGTTCGAAAAGGCCGGCGGAAAGATCACCGAATCCATTCCGATGGGAAGCCCGGTGCAAGTGCCGGATTTCACGCCGTTCTTCCAGCGCATCAAGGATGCCAAACCGGACTGCATGTACGTGTTCATTCCCTCCGGCGCACACGCAACCGGCGTTACGAAGGCCTATGGCGAACTTGGGATGCGCAAGGCGGGCGTTAAGCTCATCGGCCCGATGGACTTGATCCCGGACAACAAGCTGCAGGACATGGGTGACGCGGCCATCGGTACTGTCGTTATGGGCAACTACGCGGTCGACCTCGACAACGCCGATAACAAGGCGTTCAACAAGGCCTGGCACGAAGCTTATGGCAAGGACTCCTATCCTGACTTCATGTCGGCGGCTGGTTGGGACACCATGCACGCCATCTTTGACTCCATCAAAAAGCTCAATGGCAAAGTCGACGACGGCGCCAAGGTCATTGATGTGATGAAGGGCTGGACTGGCGATGGTCCGCGCGGCCAGGTCTCCATCGACGCTGCTACTCGCGACATCGTGCAGGATGAGCACGCCATGGAAGTCATCCGGAAGCCAGACGGCAAGCTTGGCGTCAAGGTTCTTGGTACAATCAAGGCCGTGAAAGACGAATGCAAAGAGCTTAAGGTCGGCCGTTGCGGCTCCTGATCGTCGTCTGATTGACACTCAACGACGCCGCCGCGCATAAAGGCGCGGCGGCGTTTTCACAATCATGGGGCGGGGCTCGTGCCGCAGTTCGCCAATATTGCCGTCAGCATTCTGTTCGACGGCCTGGCCTATGCCATGTTTCTCTTCATTACCTCCGTCGGCCTGTCGGTCACGATGGGGTTGATGGGGTTCGTGAATCTGGCGCACGGCGCGTTCGCCATGGCGGGCGGGTACATCGTCGTCACGTTGACGCGCTCATACGGCGTCGGCTTCGTGCCTTCCCTTGTGATTGCTGCAGTCGTGGTCGGAGCGGTGAGCGTCGTATTCGAACGCTTTCTCTATCGCCGGCTCTACAAGTCGACCGATCTCGAACAGGTTTTGCTGACGATCGGCCTGGCGTTCATGGCGATCGCAACCGCGACCTATCTCTACGGACCTATCCCGAAATCGGTGCCTTTGCCGGATTGGCTGCAGGGCGATGTCAATCTGGGCTTTCGCTATTTTCCGAGTTACCGGGCCTTTCTCATAGTCCTCGGCACCGTGCTTATCTCCGTCCTCTGGTACGCATTCGAGCGCACGAATATTGGCGCGAAGATCCGCGCCGCTGTTGATAACCGGGGTATGGCTGAATCGGTTGGCATCAATGTCGATAGGCTGTTCACGCTGACTTTTGCCGTCGGATCCGGTCTCGCTGCTCTCGGCGGCGGCCTTGCCATTCAGTTGCTTGGCCTCTCACCGAGCTTTGCGGTGCTCTATCTGGTGCTGTTCCTGATCGTGGTGGCGGTCGGGGGCCTTGGCAGCCTGAAGGGAACACTGCTCGCGGCGCTGGTGCTCGGCATATTCGACACCGGTGGCAAATATCTGTTGGCCGATGCGGGCGGCTTTTTCGTCTACGCGGTGACGGTCGTCGTTCTCCTCATAAAGCCGGCGGGGTTCTATGGCCGCGAGTGAGACCCCTGGCGCCACCGCGCGCGAACGGGCGGCGGACTATCTCGCCAAACGGCACCGCTTCCGCCTTGCCGAGGCATTGCCATGGCTGATCGCCATAGCGGTCTTTTTCATATTCCCCACCCGAATGACATTCGGCAGCCAGGTGTTGGTGATGGTGATGTTTGCGCTCTCGCTCGATCTGATACTCGGCTATGCCGGGATCGTGACGCTCGGGCATGCCGCGTTTTTCGGCGTGGGCGCCTACACGGTCGGACTTGCCGCGGCGCGCCTTGAATGGACGGAACCGATCAGCGGACTTTTTGCCGCCGCCATAGCCGCGGGGCTGGTCGGCTTTGTTACCGGATGGTTCCTGTTGCGCTATCGCGGTCTGACCTTGCTCATGCTGACTCTCGCGACCGCAATTCTTTTGCAAGAAACGGGCAATCTGCGCTCCGACATTTCCGGTGGCTATGACGGCTTGCCAGGGCTGACGTTCAAGCCGCTGCTCGGCATTTTTGACTACGACCTCTACGGACACACGTACTACCTATATGTGCTCGCGGTGCTGGCGGTCGTGTTCTATCTTGTGCGGCGGATTGTCTATTCCCCGTTCGGGCAGGCGCTCACCGGGATTCGGGAGAACGTCAGACGCATGCACGCGATCGGTTCGCCGGTGCATCGGCGGTTGGTCACGGTCTATACAATCGCTGCAGCAATCGCCGGCGTTGCCGGCGCGCTTTTTACGCAGACCAATGCCTACGTCACGCTGACCGTTTTCGATTTTGACAATTCCGCAAAGGTCATGGTCATGCTGATCCTCGGCGGGACCGGACGACTTTACGGAGCCTTCGTCGGCGCTGCCGTCTACATGGTGCTTGAAGACTATTTCTCGAAACTCAGCCCCACCTTCTGGCAGTTCGGGATCGGCCTGATGCTGGTGCTGGCGGTCCTGTTTGCGCCGCGCGGAATCCTCGGCGTATTCGAGCGTTTTGGTAACTATCTGTCCGAGAGGAAACGATCGTGACGGCCGCGTTGCAAGTCGAGAAATTGAAACGCTCGTTCGGCGCGTTGCCGGTTACGCGCGACATCGATCTCACGCTCAAACGCGGAGCGCGCTGCGCGCTGATCGGCCCGAACGGGGCGGGAAAGACCACATTGGTCAACCTGATCACGGGGGCGCTGAAGCCACAGTCCGGTCGAGTCCTCCTCAATGGCGAGGACATCACCGCATCGAGCCAGGCGGAACGTGCGCGGCGAGGCCTCGCGCGCACATTCCAGATCAATCAGCTTTTCCGCGGGCTCACCGTGCTTGAAAATCTTTGCATGACCGTCGGCGAGCGCGACGGTCACTGCAACAACTTGTGGCGCTCGGCCGGATCGAAACGGGACTTGATCGACGAGGCCATTGGCTATCTCGATGCCCTTCGGCTGACGGACGACGCACTCAAGCTCGTGCGTGAACTGCCTTATGGGCGTCAGCGGCTGGTGGAAATAGCGATTGCGCTCGCGCAAAAGCCGCGCGTGCTTCTTCTGGACGAACCGGCAGCGGGTGTACCGTCGTCCGAAAGCCATCTCATTCTCGATGTCGTTGCGGCGCTCGATCCCGACATCGCCGTTCTCATCATCGAGCACGACATGGACGTCGTGTTCCGTTTTGCCAAGGAGATCACCGTGCTGGTTCAGGGCGCGGTTTTTACCCAGGGCACGCCCGCCGAAATCATGAATAACGAACAGGTGCGGGCGGTCTATCTTGGCCAAGAAGGCCATCGCGGAGGCCATCATGGCTGAGCGCGTCCTCGAGCTCGATAACGTCCGCGCTGGCTATGGCGAAACCGTCGTGCTTGAGGACATTCGCCTTGCGCTCGCGCCCAGCGAGACCGTGTCCATTATCGGCCGCAATGGCGTGGGCAAGACCACCCTGCTGGCAACGATCATGGGTCACACGACGTTGCATAGCGGCCGCGTCTCTCTGCATGGAAAGGACATCTCCAGCCTCGCGACCTATCGGCGCGTGACCGCGGGGCTGGGCTACGTGCCCCAGGAGCGTGAGATTTTCCCCTCGTTGACGTTGCGGGAAAATTTGGAGGTTGCCGCCAGGCTGGGAACCTGGACGATGACGACCGTCTTCGAGCTGTTTCCGCGCCTTGCCGAGCGTGCCGAAAACCGCGGCAATCAATTGTCGGGCGGCGAACAGCAGATGCTTGCTATCGGTCGTGCGCTGATCGGCAACCCGAGTGTTCTGCTGATGGACGAACCATCGGAAGGCCTTGCACCGGTGATCGTGGAGGAACTTGCACGCGCGGTGAAGCGACTTGCTCAAAGCAGCGGTCTGGCCATTATCCTGGTCGAGCAGAATTCGCGTCTTGCCCTCGATATCGCACCGCGTGCCCTGGTGATGGACCGTGGCCGGATCGTCTATGACGGGCCGAGCGAAACGTTGCGCAACGATCCGGCCAAGCTCGAGCAGTTCATCGGGGTCGTAAAGGCGTGATTGAAAGCTCGGCCGTTTGGCCGGAACGGGCGTTGTCTCACTCGCCATTTCATTCGTGCATGTTGACCATGCATTGCGTTCCCGCCGTCCGGCGTGCATAGAGCGCCCATGAAACGTAGCAGCAATCGCATTCTCACGACGCATGTCGGGAGCCTGATCCGTCCGCAATCCTTGCAGGATTTCCTGCGCAGCAAGCAGGCGGGAAAGCGCTACGACGAAGCTGCCTATCAGAAATGTCTGACGGCCTCAGTTGCCGATGTCGTGCGTGAACAGGCAAAGGCCGGCATTGACATTGTCAGCGATGGAGAATTCGGCAAGTCGATCAGCTGGGCGCAATATGCGCTCGAGCGGCTCTCAGGCTTCGAACGCAGGCCGATCAAACAGGACGCCAATCCGTTCAAACGCGGCGCCGACCGCACCAAATTCGCCGAATTCTATGCCGAGCTCGATTCCAAAGAGGCCGTGGCGACGACGACCGAGGCCATTTGCGTTGGACCGATCAAGTACACCGGCCAAGCGGAGCTACAGCGCGACATCGATAATTTCAAAGCCGCGCTGAAGGGCGTGGAGGTGGAGGAGGCGTTCCTGCCTGTCGCCGCGCCGTCAAGCGTGATCCCCGATCGCAAGAACGAGTACTACAAGAGCGATAGCGAATTACAGGCTGCCATCGCTGAGGCAATGCGCACGGAATACAAGACGATTGTTGACAGTGGCTTTTTGCTGCAGCTCGACGATGCACGCAGCGCTGTCACGTTCGACCGCATGGTGCCGCCGGCGAGGTTTGCGGATTACCGCAGCTGGCTGGCCAGTCAGGTCGATATCCTCAATCATGCCATTGAGGGGCTGCCGCTCGACCGCATCCGTTATCACGTCTGTTGGGGCAGTTGGCCGGGCCCGCACACCAGCGATGTTCCTCTCAAGGACATCGTGGATCTGATCCTGAAGGTGAAGGTCGGCGCCTACGTGATCGAAGGTGCCAATCCGCGTCACGAGCACGAGTGGCAGGTCTGGAAGAACGCAAAGCTTGCGCCCGGACAGGTTCTCATTCCGGGCGTTATCAGCCACGCAACCAATGTGGTTGAGCATCCCGAACTGGTCGCCGAACGCATCGTGCGGCTGGCCAGGTTTGTCGGACGCGAGAACGTGATCGCCGGCACGGACTGCGGCTTTGCACAGGGACCCTTCTATCGCCGCGTGCACCCCTCGGTGATGTGGGCAAAACTTGAAGCGCTTAGCGCCGGTGCCCGGCTTGCGAGCAAGGACCTCTGGTCATAGTCTCTGGTTCTCGTCAGCCGGAGCCTCGATCATGAACGTCAACGCGCAGCCTGCGAGCGGATTAGCGATCCCATTCGATAATCAGCGTCTCGATTGGCTGATGGAAGAGGCGGGCATCGACGTGGTGATCGCGACCTCCAAGCACAATGTTCAATATCTGCTTGGCGGCCATCGGGCGGATTTCTTCGATTACATGGATGCGACCGGCGTTACCCGCTATCTGCCGGTGCTGGTCTATCCGAAAGGCGCACCGGAAAAGGCCGCCTATATCGGTCACCGGCTGGAGAAGTTCCAGCGCGAGGTAAAGCCGATGTGGACGCCGGAGACCCAGACCACCACCTGGGGCTCTGTCGATGCGATGCAGAAGGCGGTCGACCATCTGCGCAAGATTGGCCCCAAGCCGAAGCGCATCGCGGCCGAATTCGGTTTCCTTCCTTACGACGCATCGCAGGTGCTGCGGGCCGCCTTTCCCGATGCGGAATGGGTCGACGCGCTCTTCGTGCTCGAACGCCAGCGGGTCAAGAAGTCAGCGAAAGAGCTTGAGTTGCTGAAGTACGCGTCCGAGGCGGTAATTGAATCCATGCAGGCGGTGATCGCCGCCAGCAAGCCCGGTATCACGAAGGCTGATGTGGTTGAGGCACTGCGCCGCGAAGAGACCAACCGTGGTCTGACATTCGAATATTGCCTGATCACGGCCGGCACAGGCATGAACCGCGCGCCCTCTGACAAGAAATGGGAGAAGGGCGAGATCATGTCGATCGACTCCGGTGGAAACTATGAGGGCTATATCGGTGACGTGTGCCGCATGGCCATTCAAGGCGAACCGGATGCCGAGCTTGAGGAACTGCTCGGCGAGATCGAAAGCATCCAGCGCGCGGTAATGAAAGTGATCCGCCCCGGGGTCATTGGCGGCGAAATCTATGCTGCCGCCGCGCCCCTTGTGCAGAAGTCGAGACACAACAACCACATTGAATTTCTGGCGCACGGCATGGGAATGGTGAGCCATGAGGCGCCACGTCTCACCGACCGCGGTCCGGTTCCTTATCCGGCCGAATATGCCGCGCAGCCGCTTGAATCGAGCATGGTGGTTTCAGTAGAGACCACGCTGATGCACCCCGTACGCGGGTTCATCAAGCTCGAGGACACGGTTGTGGTTACCGACCAAGGCCACGACGTGTACGGCGAAGGCGCGCGGGGCTGGAACCGGGCGGGCGTCCGCTAGCGTTTCTGTCATGGCCCGGCGTGTGCCTCACACTACCTACGCGTTGTCTTGTCGACTTGCGCCGCTAACGCTTTCAGTTTGTCGGACACCCGGACCGCATAGTCCTCAGCCTTTTCTAGGCGTCGGAGTGCGTCCGGCAAGCGCGCGAGTTCGCGCGTGGAGCGCTCGCGGATTTGTCCCAGGGTTGGCGCCGCCGCAATGCGCTTGCCTTTGCGCATCACAGGCACGATCATCATTTCGCCCGCCTGGGTGTCGCTCTCATGAGATAGAACGTCTCCGCTCATTCGCCCGTCGGCGCCAAAGCCTCGCCAGACTTGCTTGGTTCCGGGCCAGGTGGCCTTTCCCTCGGAAAGTTTGCGGCGTGGTTCGCCGCGGTATTCTTGAAGTTTATAGGCACAATCAAGTGACGGCGCGTCGATCGACGCATCGAGGTTGACACCGATGCCATAGCCGTCGATGGGCACATTCGATGCCGTCATCGTCTGCAGCACGTCTTCATTGATCCCGCCGCTCACGACGACGATGACATCGGATAGGCCGCCCGCATCGAGAATTCCCCGCACCTTCTTCGCCATGGCGCCAAGGTCGCCGCTGTCGATGCGCACGCCGCGGATATTGATGCCATCGGCTTTCAACTTCGGCGCCAGCTGCACGACCTTTCGCGCACCTGCCTCGGTATCGTAGGTATCGATCAGAAGAACGACGCCCTCTGGCCGCGACCGTGCAAAGTTTTCGAAAGCGATAATCTCGTCTGCATGCACCTGCACGAAGGAATGCGCCATGGTCCCAACAATCGGGATGCCGTAGCGCTCGCCCGCGAGCACATTGGCGGCATTCGTAAACCCGGCAATGTAGCTGGCGCGCGCGGAGAATAGCCCTGCCTCGGCTCCATGCGCCGTCCGCAAACCAAAATCTGAAAGGATCTTTCCGGGTGCCGCGAGAACCATTCGCGCCGCCTTCGAGGCGATCATAGTCTGGAACTGCATGATGTTGATTAATCGCGTCTCGACCAACTGCGCCTCTGGAAGAGGGGCGGTGATGCGCACGAGAGGTTCGTTGGGAAAGCAGACCGTGCCTTCTGGAATGGCATGAACGTCGCCGGCGAACCGGAATTCAGCGAGATAGTCGATCAAGTTGGCACGAAATCGTCGCGTGCTTTTGAGCCAATCGATTTCGGCCGCTGAAAAGCGCAGAGTCTCAAGGTAGGAGAGGGTATCCTCAAGCCCTGCCGCGAGCAGGAAATTGCGTCGCGCCGGCAGCCGCCGCACAAAGAACTCAAAGACGGCCGTCTTGTTCTCGCTGCGATCCAGGTAGGCCTGGATCATATTGAGTTCATAAAGGTCGGTGGTGAGTGGGCTGGTCGTTGGCGCCATGTCGACCCTGGACGGAGAAAATGTGAGTTGTCCTTTTGCCCGGCCTGTGAAGACGGGTCAAATGCGAACGTTGAGCCTTGCGTGCCTCTGACAAAATCAGCATCTTGCGGCCGGGGGCGCAGCAACTTTGACCTTATGGGTGTACGTTGCGCCGGAATCCGTGCTCCGGCTGTTGGTCCCTACCCATGACTTGGCACGACAACTTCAAGTCTGCTAGAGGGGCGGCTCAATCTTCCAAGGAAAGGACTGTCATGTCGTTGAGACTCTCTGCTTGCTCTGCCTTTGTAGCTGCGTTTTTTGGTCTTGCCTTGACGGCAACGACGCCCGCACATGCCTATGTCGAGGCGGGCAGTTTGAATTGCCGAAGCTCGGGGCCCGCGGGCTTTGTTGTCGTATCGACACGTGTGTTCGATTGTGTCTTCGCTCCAGCCTCAGGCGCACCGCTGCAATACTATCGGGGCACCATCAGCCGCTTCGGGGCGCAAATCGGCTTCACCAATGATGTTGCCTTGGGTTGGATCGTGCTCGCGGCGACTTCGCGCGTTGGCCCGGGCGCGCTGGCCGGCGGTTATGCCGGCGTTTCCGGCGGGGCGGCGATCGGCGTTGGCGTCGGAGCCAACGGCCTTGTCGGCGGACTCAATAACTCGTTCGCTCTCCAGCCGGTGAGCGTTGAGGGCCAGACCGGCCTCAACGTCGTGGCGACAGTGACGGGGCTCGATCTGCAGCCTGTTCGACCGATTTATCATCGCCGTCATCGCCGCTAGAGCACATTTCGGCGAAACAAGAACCCCGGGCTTTGCCCGGGGTTTTTTTATCGTGCAAACGGTTCTGAAAGCGAAACGTGATGTCAGATCGGTTCCTTGAAGCGCGCACACCATTTCGGCCGAAATTTTTCCGCGACCTTCGGAGAGCAATTGATCCTGCAGGACTCAGTCACGCAGTCCATCAACTCGCCGGGTGCTTCGTTCACCTCGGCAGGCGCCGCAGCGCTCGCAGCAGGAGAGAGATTACTTCTGTTCGGGTTTGCCTGCTGGGGAACTGTCCCGGGCGCGGACTGGTTCGCCAGCGGCACAGGCTTGGGTTCCTCCTGCTGGAACAAGCCTCCCGATGTCGAACACCCTGCAAGAGCGAGCAGGAACAGCAGTTTAGCAAGCTGTCTCATTGATCTTTTCTCATTATTGCCGTGACGCTCGACAAGTTGTGTGCGACATCTCTATGCTCGCATAGTGTGGACCAGAACGCCACCATTGCGACCATACGATGTCCGCTTTTTACGAGAAGCCCGATGAGGACGGTAGAATAGTCGCGCTCAGGAAACGTGCGATGCCCCGCTTTGGAATACCTCGTCGGGAATTCGACGAGCACGATAGCAACGTCCTAAAAATAAACTGGCGGCGCGGTCTGCTACGCGTGTGGCTGCTTCTCTCGGCCGCGTGGATCATGGGGTGGATCGTTTATCTGATCATCTATGGGATTCAGAGCGGCTTCCAAAGCTCCGGTGATTTCCTTGCGATCTTGGTTCTGCTGATCGGCCCTCCCATCGCGCTGCTTCTGTTTGGATTAGTCGCGGGCTGGGCATTCCGAGGTTTCAAGCCTGAATAGCGGCACTTCTTGAGTGTTCGACCTCACGCCAATCGAACCTGAGGCGTTTTCCTGTGAAGCTGTTTTCGGGAGTCCGTCCCGCTATTTCAGCATCAGGAGCAGGGACCAACATGTGTGCGGCGTATCCTTGGCGCTCACGAGCGTTGCGACCTACCCACAATGGGCGTCTCTGGGCTTCGCCCGGGGTCTCAGGTGGCACGGTTTTCTACGTTGTTTTGCCGCTCGATGCGGGAAAGACGCGCACAGTCGCGCCGAGAAATACGGAACGCTATGTGAGCTAGCTCACAAGCGTTTTGCGAGATGAAAGCAAATATTGGAATGCAGAGGGCTGTCCGCCCGGAAGGTGAGCCGATGGGATGAAACGGGGAAATCTCTTTGCTGTTGTTGGAGCCTGCATCTGCGCGGCTAGCTTGATGCTGGTCGCGTTTCCCGACGCGTCCGCGAGTGCAGACGACCCTCCGGCCCACGGATGCCAGGCCGTTACCAAACAGGAATACGACAGCGCCAAGAAGCAACGGCTCTTGCGGACGCGGTACAGCACGTATGTGCGAACGGGCGGAATTGGACGGCGTCGCTATTGGTATTGCAACGCGTGACGCTTCAATCGGCGCCCTGATCAAGAAGGTCGAGACGATGGCTGAAATCGGACGCGAACGAACGGATGAAGACGTTCTGCAGTTCGATGTCTGCAACGAAGCGTTGGAATGCGCCGCGGGTACCCAGCGGGCCGTCACGATCACGCAATGGATATGTACCGCGCTGTATTTCTGTCCCGGACCGTAACGACCTTTTTTACTGAATCCCACTGATCTCGTGTGACCGGTTTGCCACGCCGGTTCGGTTCTTAATCGCCGTAGGCATTTCGGTATTTTTCTGCCTCCGGGTACCAGGGTTTCTGGTCTATCTCAGGCCTGCGATGGTGGTTGGGTCGTTTGTCGCAGGTCGAAGTAGATGCGTAGAACCGTGGTCCTGATTGCAATGGCTTTGGCGCTCGCTGGATGCGCAAATGGGCGGCAGGACCGCGTGCTGGGCGGCGCCGTGATCGGCGGGGGCACCGGTGCGCTGATTGGCGGGCTCGCCGGCCGTACGGCAGGCGCCGCGGTTGCGGGCGGCCTGATTGGCGCCGTCGCAGGGGCAATAATTGCTGACGCCACGAGGCCCGGATGGTGCTATTATTGGGGGAATCACCGCCGCCACTACGTACGTTGCTGATTCGGTTCGGACTGAAAAACCGCTTCCGTAAACGGTCGCGTGCCAGCAAAAGCTCTGAGAAGAGTGCCAGTGCGACATAACGAATGTGACTGAGTGCTATCCGCCTATCCGACTTTCGCCTAGGAGGAGAAACATGAAGGTCGCCGCACTTGCCGCTTTCGGTGTGCTCATCGCATTTTCGGCCGGAGCCGCTCAACAGCAACGCCAATCCGTTTCGCCGGCAACCACATGCGACAATGATGGTCATTGCAAGACGGCCAGTGCGGACGCGGCGCCGGCGGTTCATAGGATTCGTCCGAAACCTCAAAAGATGATCGCAAGCGTCGTGCAGCCATTGCCACAACCGCGACCGTCACAGACGGACACGCAATCGCAGCAGGACCAGCCGTCAGAACAGCAATCGCAGGAAACGCAGCAGACAGAACAAAATCAGGATCCGCAACAAGCGAAGCAGGAGCCGCAGCGGCCGCCAGAACAGGCGCGACAGATACAGCAGGCGCAGCGACCGCAGCTGCAGTCACAGCAGTTGCATGCGCTTGATGCCAATGGGAACAAAGGCATCGTCATTTCTCATAAGACCGGTGCGCGTGCACGCGTCGGCGTCGCCTATGCTGCGCGCTTTCAGGCTTACATTGACGATCTGGAAAACAATCATGGCGCACGCGTGCTGTTCATGAACGGCATTCGGCCAGGACGTTGCTCGCCCGCGAGCGAACATCCCTGTGGGAAGGCCTTGGACGTGTGCCAACACCGGCGTGGCGTGGTCGACCCGCGCTGCAATCTGCCGGGGCGGGTCGCTCTCGGTCATATCGCTTCGGTGCACGGCCTCTTTGAGGGCGGACGCTGGTGCAATTCGGATTACGGCCACGCGCAGGTCGGGGTTACCGCGGCCGCGTGCGGGGATCGTTTCCGCCTTGTTCAGCGGCAGAACAGCGTTCCTGCGCTGCAGAGGCCGACCTTGTCCTCAGCAGGCCCGTAGCGCCCGACGACGCTAGGGTCGCTACCTTCGTATAGGCACCAGAGCCCTTTCGTTGGTGTGCACCACCCGATGTACAATTGGGGCATCGGCGCCCGTGCACCCATACTCCGCGCGCTAAGGCGAGGAGGTGCCGATGCGTATGCCAGTGTTGGGTTATTTCGTGGTCGTCGGATCGGTGCTGCTCGGATTGCTGTATTGGACAGGCGACAGGGGAGCCTCAGAGAGTTCGGCGTTCAAGACATCCCAGACCGTCGGCATCCCGAAATCGTTCTCGCCGCGACCGCAGCAGCAGCCCTTGCCGGAAATAACGACAGTTAATTTTGCGTCCGAATATGACCAGCCGCAACCAAAAGCCGTGCAGCCTGTCGAACCAAAGCGGGCGAAGGGCGCGGAGACCAAGCGGAAGGACAAGGCGACGGCCGGGCATCGCCCGACATGGAATCGGTTTGTTGAATATCCGCACGACAATCTCAGCATTCATTAGAGCGATCGACGGGTGACACTTGCGGGAACTCCACAAGTTCCCGCCCGGAACGATGCTCCGCGACAGGCGTTTTGCCTCCACACCCTTTAAGGAGGCGATTATGCGCAAATATTTCGCGCTTTCGGTTGGCTGCTTGCTGGCGACAGCGCTCATTTCCGCCGCATCGGCGGCGGATTGGCGTCAACCCTACATTTATCGTGAGACGAGCGGCAGCTGGACTAACGTGGAATATAACGATGGCACCTGCCACTACTACTATTCGTTCAACTCGTACGACCAGAACATGAAGATTAACCGCTATGGCGACTGCTCGCACCTCGCAATCGGTCCGGATGGCGTTGCCAGGCCGGTGCTCATGGCCCCGGTTGTCGAACCGCGGGTGAGGGTGCGTTAGTCGTCTCAGCCGTCCGCCAAAGAAAGTCTGGGCGAGTTCGGTCGACGTCCGCGCTGTCTTAATCGTCGCCCAGACTTAACCCGGCGCGCAGGAATTTCTGCGGGTCGACCGGTTGACCGTTCACCCGCGTCTCATAGTGCAGATGCGGTCCGGTCGAAAGGCCGGTCGATCCAATACTGCCGATGATCTCGCCGATCCGCACGACTTGTCCGACCTTCACGTTGATTTCAGACAGGTGCCCAAAGCGGGTCGCGAGTCCATTACCATGACTGATCTCGACCATGTTGCCGTAGCCGCTCTGCCGGCTGGCAATCGTCACCTTGCCGGTTGCCGTCGCGCGCACCGGGTCGCCAGTATCGCCGCGCAGGTCGATGCCTGTGTGGATCGCCATGCGCCTGAAGATCGGGTGTTTGCGCATTCCGAAAGGCGAGGTCATATCGGCCTCGCCGATGACCGGACTGCCCAACGGAACTGTCAGAATCGTTTGCTCGACGCGATCGATCTGCGCGCTGCCGGCATTGATGCGACTGAGCTGGGTTTCGAAGGCGCTCGTATCCGTTTGTCCCGGTTTGACCGGAACGAACGGCCCGCCAGTAGCGTCAGGGCCAGTCGAGCGGCTTCCTTTAACTCCGAGGTCGGCGAGTATGGTCTGGATCCGGCGCGTGCGCAGGTTGATGCGTTCCTCGAGATCGGACAGCGTCGCGGTCTGCTTTTGCTCGGCCTTGTCGAGCGATCGTGAGATGCGTGCCTGCCATTGCAGCAACGCGTTCACTCGCTGTTCAACCTGCTGCTGATCGAGCATCTTTTGACTCATGACGCGGTCGAGCCGTGACCGCAATTCGGCAATACGGTCTTCGTAGGTGAGCCGCAATTCCGTCTGTTCGTCCATCAGGCGCGTCACCAGATCGCGCTGGAACGCGAAATAATAGACGACCGTTGCGACCAACCATACGGCCGCGCCGATCAGTCCATATCTGAAGAAAGGCCTGCGCGCGGGCGCAGGGGTGGCGCGCTTCGACGACCCGCTGCGTTGGCGAGATTTCCGCGGCTGGCGGGGCGATCGCTGACGCTCGGTGACCGGAGTAGATGGAGCCGACATCAACTCTCCGTGCTGGCCGTGCTTCGTTCTCCGCCGCGTTGGTGGCGATGACGTGGGTTGGGGGTTGAGCCGCATCGGTCTGCCGGACAATTTCGGCTCATTCGTCTGCGTGTGTCATCAAGTAGGTGGAGCCCACGTCATCGCCGACAGCTCTATGACTGAGTCGCTTTCAAATACCGGGGTAATATCACACGCATCGGCGAAGTATTTGTATTTTTGTTCGTGCAACGAATCATTGACACGCAAGTATTGGCACGAATCACCAAAATCTTGTCGCTAAACAACAAGACAGGTTTGGCCTGATTCCACTAATCGAACGCAAAAATTTCGTCAGCAAGTACTCTAGGATATCGGGCGCCTGGTTCTTCGAACTGCGCTCGATAGTTTGCGGGGCCGTTTTTTTCGCTCACCCTGACGACCCCGTACTTTCTCAGACCAACCATGTGTAACGCCCGGGAACCCGTTCTAGTATCCGCCCGCAAAAGCCGTGGGTCGAATCACTGGGACAAAAGACGACTACGACGCACGACGCGGGGATGTTGAGGGGCCGGTCGTCGGGCGCATTTTCCGCTCGGCCGTTGCACCGACGACGACTCCCTGGTTCTCGACGACATGATCATCAAGCTGAAGCCTCTGAAGCCGACCGAACGTGGATACGTCATTCCGCGTGAAGCGGCGGCCTTGAGCTTGTTTCCGGCATGCCAGTCGAGATTTTCGTGCAAACCGGCAGCCGAACGATGATGAGCTATCTTCTCAAGCCCATCACCGACCAGCTGCTGCGCACGTTTAATTAGTCGAACGGGTCGACTCTGATGGACGCGCGGACTCGTGCGTTTCCGTGGGTTTTGACTGAACGCGCTTGGGCGGAGGCAGGATCGTGTTTTCGTCGAAG
Source organism: Pseudolabrys sp. (assembly GCA_035538755.1). Classification (GTDB taxonomy): domain Bacteria; phylum Pseudomonadota; class Alphaproteobacteria; order Rhizobiales; family Xanthobacteraceae; genus Pseudolabrys. The sequence continues at coordinate 3,243 of DATLJR010000241.1, read as the reverse complement.
ACCGTTTTGATCAACGAATTTTCCGAAAGATATTTATGGTACTGGGTGACGACGGCTTTTGCCTCCTTCAGTGTCGCCAGCCTCCACTGGATCTCCAGATTTTCGTTGCCGGCGATGCTTTCGACGATCCTGCGTTCTTCGACAAGCAGCTTGAACTCGCTTGGCTGATCGGCGTCACCGTTGCCGTTCAGATTGGTCGCGAAATCAATGCGGCCGGTCGGAACCCAGTCGCGCTTCACAACACCTTGGTAAGGCGACTTCTTCCAACTCTTCCAGCCTTTCCAGCTGTCCGGGCTGGTCATGTGTGCCAGGGCGTTAGCCATTTCATGCTCCTTTCTCCGCGCCGGGGGCGGAACGGATTCGAATGTGCGTGAAATTTCCCATCGCTCATAACCGCCGAGCAGGCGAACCGGTTTCCTCGGTCTTGCCACTTTTCCGTTTGCGTGGAACTTTATTCTCAGGACAATAGCTCGCCAGCTATACTGGGATACCCAAAGGACCTACTGGCGCTATCATAACGTGCACAATGACGAACTCGCGGTACGATGGTCATGGCCCAGACACATGTGCAGACACGGTTAACCTCGCAACGATCCGGGCGCGACTGGCCATTCAAGGTGAAGCCGCTGCATCCGGTGCTTGGTTGCGAAATCACCGACATCACGCTAGCGGAAGCGGTGTCGCCGGCGCTGTTCGCCAAAGTTTACGAAGCATTTCTGACGTACGAACTGATCCTGTTCCGTGATGTCGATTTGCCGCCGGCGACCCAGGTTGCTTTTGCGCGCAATTTCGGCGAGGTGCAGGTGCACGTGCTTAGCCAGTATCACGGCTACAAGGACCATCCCGAAATCTACATGCTGTCCAATCTCGACAAGGACGGAAAGCCGAGCGGCAAGCACCCCGACCGGGGCACGCTTTATTGGCACACCGATGGCTCATGGAAGGAGCGGACCGGACAGGCAACCATGATGTATTCGGAAATCGTGCCGGCAAGCGGCGGCGAAACCGAATTCGCCGACATGTATTCCGCCTACGAGCTTTTGCCTGCGTTGGTTAAGGCAAAAATCGAGGGACGCCACGCCATCCACAATTTCGACTTTTCCCGAACGCGCCGCCACGGCGAGGATCCGCTGACGGCGGAGCAAAAGGCCAAGGTACCGCCGGTCGCGCATCCGATCGTGCGCACGCATCCGCAGACCGGGCGCAAGGCAATCTTTCTCGGCGATCACGCCGAGTCGATCGAAGGCATGGACTATGCGGAAGGCCGGGCGTTGATCGAAGCGCTCAACGAGATGATCACGCAGCCGGAGCGCGTCTACACCCATCGCTGGGCGCCGCGCCAGTGTCTCGTATGGGACAATCGCTGCACGTTGCATCGCGCGACCGGATTCGATGAGGCGAACCAGGTACGCGTGATGCGCCGCTGCACGATCATCGGCGACAAGCCGATTTGATCGCCGTCGTCGGGCAGGGCGTTATGCCTGTACGGAATATCCGCCGTCGACCGGAATGGCCGCACCGGTAACGAAATTTGAGGCGGGTGAAGCGAGAAAAACTGCGATGCCGGAAAAATCGTCGGGCGCTCCCCAGCGTTGCGCCGGAGTGCGCGCGAGGACTCTTTCGTTAAGGCCCTGCACCTGCTCGCGCGCTTGTCGGGTGAGATCGGTGTCGATCCAACCGGGCAGAACTGCGTTGACCTGGATGTTGTCCTTTGCCCATGCCACCGCCATCGAGCGTGCCAATTGCACGATGCCGCCTTTGCTTGCTGCATACGGCGCTGCGTATGACGATGCGAAGATCGTCATCATCGAGCCTATATTGATGATCTTGCCGCCGCCCGCGCGCACCATGTGGGGGTAGGCGGCCTGCGAGCAGAGGAAGGCGCTTGTCAGGTTCGTATCCATTACCAGACGCCAGTCCTGCGCCGTCAAGAGCTCCGGCTGCTTGCGGACGGTCGTCCCGGCGTTGTTGACAAGGATGTCGAGACGCCCGAACCGGTCAGCGGTGCGTTGAACAGCCTCGCGACAGGATCGCTCGTCTAGAATATCGAGTTCAGTAAATTCGGCCTCTGCGCCGAGCGCGCGCAATTCCGACAGGGCGGCTTGCGCTTTGGTCTTGTTGCGGGCCGCGAGCACGACAGTAGCGCCGGCCGAAGCCAATCCCTTGGCCATGCCAAGACCGATGCCGCCGTTGCCGCCGGTTACGAATGCGACCCGCTTTTGTAGGTCGAACATTGTCATCACGATCTCCCGTTCGATGCGTCACTCTTCTCTGCAGCAAGCTCGTTTTGATTCAAGGCAATTCTGACCTCGCGGGCGAAAGACACCAGCGAAGCCGTAAACAGGCAGAGCGACAGCGTGAACAGCACGGCGGCGGCCGGCTCATGTCGCGCGCCAATATAGGCTGAGGCGAAGGCTACGATCATGAGGACGCAGGTCGTGATACCGCTTCCGACCGCCCAGTAGATCGCGCGGATGACCAGGATCGCGCGCAACCGCAGCTCCGGGAGCTGCGTTTTCCGCTCTCGCGTTTTCGGATCGTCGGCCGAGTTGTCGGTGATAGCCCGCGATCGGTCGAGAATACGGCTCATATGCGTGACGAGGACCGACAGGAAGGATGCCACGGCTCCCAGCAGGAATGCTGGTGCCGCGGCTTGCGAAATGACGAGCGAAAGCTGATTTGCCGTAATTATATCCTTCAGCATTACGACCCTCCGTGGTCTATGGCGTCGCCAGCCCGCATCGCGGGCTCACTGCTACCTCAGCGTGTTAATTTCGTCAGCATCCAGCAGCAGTTATTGGCCCTAGGGCCAATATCATCGTGGTGAAACGAAGTTCAGAGTTTCTGACGAAAACGAAAAAACGTATATGCCGAAGGGGGCGGTCATGTTCGCACGCAGGAAGTCGATTGAGACGCAGACGAGCAGTCTCGGCCGCGCGTGATTTGCTTATCGCCACACAAAGTGCCCGTCTTTCAGGCTGTGAAAGGATGCAGTCGTCGTTACCCGCTCGGTTGGGCCGTGTTCTCGTCAACCGTCGGACCAGCGTTCGGCGGGCTCGCCGGGACCTATGTTGGAGCGAGCGGTGAAGCAACGCTCGGGGTTTGCAAGGCGGGGTCGGCCTCAACGTTCAACTCGGTGTTTCGGGGCTTGAGCTCGTCGCGTTGCCCTGAAGGGATCTGAAAAGACTCTTGTAGGAGGCATCGATGAAGAGGTGCGTGCTCGCGCTTTCGCTGTGTCTGTCT
>DATLJR010000240.1:0-19774 GCA_035538755.1 Pseudolabrys sp. | reverse complement strand
ATTCGACAAGTGGACGCGCGTGATCCTGCCGGCATCGCTGCCGTTTGTCGTCAGCGGCATGAAGCAGGGTTGGGCTTTTGCCTGGCGCTCGCTCATGGCGGCGGAGATCTTTGCCACCATCCTGACCGGTTTTGGTCTCGGTCATCTGCTGCAATATGGCCGCGAACTCAGCGCCATGGACCAGGTGATCGGCGTGATGGTGGTCATCGTGGTGATCGGCCTGATCGCGGACAAAGCGCTCTTCTCGCCGTGGGAGCGCTTCCTGCATCGGCGTTGGGGCACGGGGCTGAAGTAGGCGAGCCCTTCGTCAGAAAAATTTCCTGCCGTCTTCTTGACTTTAATCCTATAGTGAATATAGTCCTATTCGTCCGGTCCACCGAGGGGCGCTCTCATGAGGCGTCATGCGGGTGGGATCGGATGCGGCGCCCGCGACCGGGAAGGACCCCGGGGCGGCGCCGGGAGGTCGCCCGGCGGCCACTACATGCCGTCTGCCAGGAGCATGGCCATAAGGGGCCGACCGCCCGCCTCATGGCGCGCCATCGCGGCGTCTTCCTCACTGCGCCGGGTTCGCGCTTTGTAGGGACCGTCCAGTTCTCCCCCCAGGCTTCGCATTTTGGGCCAAGCGCACGACGCCCGCGTCTCTCGGGTAGGGAGCGAGGTACGACCTGGCGCGCCATCTCCCTCGCCTTGCGCGATTGTGGAAAACGGAGACAGGCCTACCCCAAGGCCTCGACAAACAGCATGGGCGATAACGCTTGGCCCACAGCGACATAGGAAGTGTTGCCGCTTACCTACACCTGTGTCGACTCTGCAACAGTTTTAGGACATTTAACCGCGAGAGGAGGTTAGCCCAAGCCGCGCCGCGATTCGGCCACACCATTCAACCACATCGATGCCCGCCAAACCGGCCCCCTTTGTACCGCCGGTTGGGTCGACCCGGCAGCGATAACCGGGGCTGGGCGACAGGGACCGATGGACGCCAAGAGCAGTTTGAAGTCGAAACTTCCGAGCCGGCACGCCACCGAGGGGCCGGATCGCGCGCCGCATCGCGCTTTTTATTACGCGATGGGGCTGACCACCGAGCAAATCCATCAACCTTTCGTCGGGGTCGCGACCTGCTGGAACGAAGCGGCGCCCTGCAATATCGCGCTGATGCGTCAGGCGCAGGTTGTGAAAAAAGGCGTCGCCGCAGTCGGCGCAACGCCGCGCGAATTCTGCACCATCACGGTGACGGACGGTATTGCGATGGGCCACGCCGGCATGAAGGCGTCGCTGCCCTCGCGTGAAGTGATCGCTGACAGTGTCGAACTGACCGTGCGTGGCCACGCCTACGACGCGCTGGTCGGCCTCGCCGGTTGCGACAAATCACAGCCGGCCATGATGATGGCGATGTGCCGCCTGAACGTGCCCGCGATCTACATCTACGGCGGTTCGATCTTGCCTGGCACGTTCAAGGGCAAGCCCGTCACCATTCAGGACGTGTACGAGGCGGTCGGCAAACATTCGGTTGGGCAGATGTCCGACGAAGAACTCGACGTTCTCGAGCAGAATGCCTGTCCATCCGCCGGTGCCTGCGGTGCACAATTCACCGCGAACACCATGGCGACGGTATCGGAAGCCATCGGGCTTGCGCTGCCTTATTCGGCGGGCGCGCCGGCGCCGTACGAAATCCGCGACAAGTTCTGCATGCTCGCCGGCGAGATGATCATGGATCTGATCGTCAAGAACATCCGCCCGCGCGACATAGTGACCCGCAAGGCGCTGGAAAATGCCGCGGCGGTTGTCGCCGCAAGCGGTGGCTCGACTAATGCTGCGCTGCATCTGCCGGCGATTGCGAATGAATGCGGTATCGAATTCACACTGTTCGACGTGGCCGAAGTCTCCAAAAAGACTCCTTATGTCGCAGATTTGAAACCGGGCGGCCGTTATGTCGCCAAGGATATGTTCGAGGCTGGCGGCGTGCCCCTCTTGATGAAAACGCTTCTGGATCACGGCTACCTGCACGGCGATTGCCTGACGGTAACGGGGCGGACCATCGCCGAAAATCTGAAGAACGTGAAATGGAATCCGGACCAGGACGTCGTGTATCCGGCCAACAAGCCGTTGATGCCGACCGGTGGCGTGGTCGGGCTTAAAGGTAATCTCGCGCCCGAAGGCGCGATCGTGAAGATCGCCGGCATGAAGACGCTCAAGTTCAGCGGCCCGGCGCGTTGCTTTGACGGCGAGGAAGCCTGCTTCAATGCGGTGAAGAACCGCAAATACAAGGATGGGGACGTCCTGGTGATCCGCTACGAAGGGCCGCGCGGCGGCCCCGGCATGCGCGAGATGCTGTCGACCACGGCCGCCCTTTATGGCCAAGGCGCCGGCGAAAAGGTCGCGCTGATCACCGATGGACGGTTCTCAGGTGCCACGCGCGGTTTCTGCGTCGGCCATGTCGGGCCGGAGGCGGCGATCGGCGGCCCGATCGGGCTGATCCGCGACGGCGATATCATCGAGATCGACGCGGTGAAGGGTTCGCTGGACGTGAAACTGTCCGCCGAGGAACTCGCCAAGCGCAAGGCGCAATGGAAGCCGCGCGAGAACGATTACGGCTCCGGCTATTTGTGGAAGTACGCCCAGCAGGTGGGTCCCGCCGTCAACGGCGCGGTGACGCATCCTGGCGGGGCTGGTGAGAAAGAGTGCTATGCGGACATTTGAGGGCACGTTGCGAGCGCTGCTGATCGGCGGCCTTCTGGCCGCGGCGCCCGCACACGCCCTCGACGGCAGCAAGACCGATCCGAGCGTTGGTCCGCCGCCGATGTCGCCGATGGAAGCTTTCCGTTCGGGCGCGAACTGGCTCAAAGCCGGCGAGACCGTCAAGGCGGTGAACTCGCTTGAATACGCCGCCGAGAAGGGCCACGCGCTCGCGCAGTGGAAACTGGGCCGCATGTATGCAGAAGGCGACGGCGTCGCGCAGAACGATCTCAAGGCGTTCGAATATTTCCGCCGCATCGCCGACAGCCATGCCGACGACAATCCTGACACACCGCAGGCGCGCTTCGTCGCCAATGCGTTCGTGGCGCTCGGGCACTACTACCTCGAGGGCATTCCGAAGACCGAGGTCAAGAGCGATCCGCAGCGCGCGCGAGAGATGTTCAACTACGCAGCGTCGTACTTCCGCGACCCGGACGCGCAATATTATCTGGCGCGGCTCTATCTCAATGGTACCGGCGCCCCGCGCGACCCGCGCCAGGCGGCGCGATGGTTCGGTCTCTCGGCGCAGAAAGGCCAATGCGAGGCGCAGGCGATGCTCGGCGCCATGCTGTTCGAAGGCGATCACGTGCCGCGCCAGGCTGCGCGCGGACTGATGTGGCTCGCGCTCGCCAAGGACAATGCGCGTCCCGATCAGGCCTGGATCACGAAGCTCTATGACAGCGCCATGCAGCAGGCGAACGAAGATGAGCGCGCACTGGCCGCAGTCTATCTGCGCCACTGGCTGGAGATGCGGCGCGAGTAGGGCGCTCTTGCGGCTTGTCCTTGCCGCGCGTCAGCGGCTTTCTATATCGAGATCGACGTAGACGGGCACGTGGTCGGAGGGTTTGTCCCATCCGCGCACGTGGCGGTCGATACCGGCATCGACCAGCCGGTCCGCGGCCTGCGGCGACAACAGCAGATGGTCAATGCGGATACCGTCATCCTTGGCCCAGGCGCCGGCCTGATAATCCCAAAATGAATAGAGGTCGGATTCATCACTCACGGCACGTATCGCATCGGTCAGTCCGAGATTGACCAGAGCGCGAAATTTTTCCCGGGTCTGCGGCAGAAACAGTGCGTCGTTCTTCCAAGCGTCTGGGCGACGCGCATCGGCGGCAGTCGGGATGACGTTGAAGTCGCCCGCAAGCAGCATCGGTTCTTCCAGTTTAAGTCGTTCATGCGAGAAGTTGATTAGACGCGTCATCCAGTTGAGCTTGTAGGCATATTTATCGGTGTTTGGCGGATTGCCATTGGGCAGATAAAGGCTGATCACGCGCAGCGCACCGGCTTTGGTGGAGACGATCGCTTCCAGGAAGCGCGCCTGCACATCGGCATCATCACCGATCAAACCCGGCGCGACTTCATCAAACGGCAGCTTGGACAAAAGCGCGACGCCATTGAAAGTCTTCTGGCCGTGCACCGCGACATTGTAACCGAGCGCCTCCAAAGGCTCGCGCGGGAAGGCGTCGTCGGTGCATTTGATTTCCTGCAGACAGATAATGTCCGGTTGTCGTTCTCTGAGCCGGCCTCCAGGTTGTCCACGCGCTGGCGGATGGAGTTGACGTTCCAGGTGGCAATTCTCATGGATTTTTAAGGGTTCCGGGCAGGCGAATAAGGCTGTATTTGCCGTGTTTATAGAACACCGCAGGGATATGCACTCAGTAACGTTTATATGCTAGGTAAGGCGCTAACGCGGCCCCAAATTGATGTGAAACAAGCCATTCCGCGGATTAGGGAGCGTCCGGGCAGGCCCAAATGAGTCCGGACCGAAAATTGCCGATGATCAAGCGAAAATGGCTCCTTGGCGGGGCAGTAGTCGCCCTGATTGGTGTTGTTGTGCTTGCGCGTGCCATCTGGTCCACGGACGGCGCCTCCGCCCGCTCCCCCCAGGCCCGCGCCGTTCCGGTCGAGACCGCGGTTGCCGAACGCAAAACGATGCCGGTCCGTTTGACTGCCCTCGGCAACGTCACGCCCATCGCCAGCGTCGCGATCAAGACGCAAGTAGACACAACGATTACCGCTGTTCATTTCCGCGACGGCGCGACTGTGCAGAAAGGCGATCTGCTGTTCACGCTCGATTGCCGGCAGATCGAAGCCGATATGAAGCGGGTGCAAGCCGTCATCGATGGCGCGCAGTCCACGCTTGAGCAGGCGCAACGCGACGTCGAGCGCTACACGGATCTCGCCGCCAGAAACGCAACGCCGATCGTGACGCTGAACAACGCGCAAACCGCGGTCAACGTGTCACGTGCCACGGCGGAATCAAATCGTGCGCAGCTCGAGAATCTGAAAGTGCAGCTCAGCTTCTGCACGATCCGCGCGCCGATCCCAGGCCGCATCAGCATGGCCAACGTCAAGGTCGGAAATTTCGTGCGCCAGGCCGACACATCGCCGATGGCGACCATCAACCAGATGGTCCCGGTCTATGTCAGCTTCACAGTACCGCAAAAAAACCTGCCCGATATCCGCAAGGCCATTGCGGCGGAAACTGCGACCGTCGAGGCCATCGTGCCGGGCGAACAGAAGCGTGCCACTGGCCAGGTGACGATGATCGAGAACACCGTCGATCCTTCGACCGGCATGGCGACGGTCCGCGCGACCATGCCGAACCAGGATGAATTGCTCTGGCCCGGCACACTGGTCAGCGCCGAAATGACGCTGCGCAGCGAGGAGGGCGTCGTGGTGCCCGCCAATGCTGTGCAGATCAGCCAGAGCGGCACTTTCGTGTTTGTGATCCAGGACGGCATTGCGCAGCCGCAGCCCGTCAAAGTCGAACGCCAGGTCGGCGGTGAAAGCGTGATCGCGTCCGGCCTCAATGGCGGCGAAACCGTTGTGACCGAAGGGCAGTTGCTGCTGTCGAAAGGCACCCCCGTGAACGTACGCACGCCCAAGGTCGCGGGCAGCTGATCCATGAACATTTCTGAAACCTGTATCCGCCGCCCGGTTCTGACGACGCTGATGACGGCGTCGTTGATCGTTTTCGGCATCTTTGCCTACCGGCTGTTGCCTGTCGCCGCGCTGCCTGCGGTCGACTTTCCGACCATTCAGATCACCGCGCAATTTCCCGGCGCCAGTCCGGAAACCATGGCGGCGTCGGTTGCCTCGCCAATAGAGCGGCAGCTCTCGACGATTTCCGGCATCTCGTCGATGAACTCGTCGTCCTCGCTCGGCCTCGCGCAGATCACCATTCAGTTCGATCTTGGGCGCAACATCGACGGCGCTGCGCTCGATGTGCAGACAGCGCTCGCCACTGCCGCACGCCTGCTGCCGATCGAAATGACGATTCCGCCGTCGTTCCGCAAGGTGAATCCAGGCGACTTCCCGGTGCTCTATGTCTCCCTGCGGTCGGACACGCTTCCGTTATCCACGGTCGACGACTATGCCGAGACAGTTCTGGCACCTCAGATCTCGCAGCTGCCTGGCGTGGCCCAGGTGCTTGTCTACGGCGCGCAGAAATTCGCCGTCCGTGTTCAGGTCAACCCAACTGAAGCTGCTGCTCGCAATATCTCACTTGAGGATGTGCGCAGCGTCGTTGCCAAGGCCAACTCGAGCACGCCTGTCGGCGTTCTGACCGGTCCGAAGCAAAGCGTGACCTTGGAGGCGACCGGCGCGATGCCGCACGCGGAAGACTACCGCGACGTGGTCGTGGCCTATCGCAACGGCGCGCCGATAAAGCTCAATCAGATCGCACGCGTCATCGACAGCGTCGAAAACGACAAGGTTGCCACCTGGTTCAACGACGGGCGCGCCATTGTGCTGGCGATCCAGCGCCAGCCCGACGCCAACACCGTGCAGGTGGTCGATCTTGTGCGTCAGAGCTTGCCGACCATGCGCGCACAGGTGCCGCCGTCGATTAATATGGAGCCGTTGTTCGACCGCTCGTTGTCGATCCGCGCCGCGGTCGTCGATGTGCAGGAAACCCTGGGCATCGCCATCGCGCTGGTCATCATGGTGATCTTCCTTTTCCTGCGTAAAGTGTCGGCAACCATCATTCCGGCTCTGGCCGTGCCGGTCTCGCTCGTCGGCACGTTCGCGGCGATGTATGCCTTCGGGTTCTCCATCAACAACATGACACTGCTGGCGCTCACCTTGTCGGTCGGCTTCGTGGTCGACGATGCGATCGTGATGCTGGAGAATATCGTTCGCCACATTGAAGGTGGCATGCGCCCGTTCGAGGCGGCCTTGAAGGGCTCACGCGAGATCGGGTTCACGATCGTGTCGATCACCTTCTCGCTGATTGCCGTGTTCATTCCCGTGCTGTTGATGGGTGGGATGGTCGGCCGTGTATTCCGTGAGTTTGCCGTATCAATCGCGGTTGCGATCGTGGTTTCCGGATTCGTGTCACTGACGCTCACGCCGATGTTGTGCGCGCGTGTTCTGGGCAGCCACCATGAGGGTGAGAAGCAATTTTTCGTGCTGCGCTGGTTCGAGCGCCTTTTTGAGGCAATGCTGAACACCTACCAGTGGACGCTCGATCGGGTGATCGCATTCAAGTTCATCATGTTGATGGTTACGATCGGCACGTTCTTCGCGACAATCGCACTCTATGTCGTGGTCCCGAAGGGTTTCTTTCCGACGGAAGACACCGGCTACGTCATCGGCATAACGGAAGGCGCGACTGACATTTCGTTCCCGGCAATTTCGCAGCTTCAGCGCAAGGTTGCCGAGATCGTGCGCGCCGATCCGGCAGTTCAATATGTGAACTCCACGGTCGGGACCGGCGGGCCAAACTCGGTCGGCAACAGCGGGCGCATGCTGATCGCGCTGAAGCCACGCAAAGAGCGCGACAACCTGCAGACCATCCTTGCGCGGTTGCGGCAGACCGCCAATGTCGTGCCGGGCCTGGCGATCTATTTCCAACCGATTCAGAACATCAACCTGGGCGGCAAGCTCGCCAAGAGCCAGTACCAGTACACATTGCAATCCAACGACACGGCCACGCTCTATCGCGTGACGCCGGAAATGCGCGAGAAGATCTCCCGCATTCCTGGACTGCTTGATGTCACCACTGACCTCTATGTCACCAATCCGCAGGTTTCGATCGAAGTCGATCGCGAGAAGTCCGCGGTTTACGGATTGACCGTCGATCAGGTCCGGCAGGAACTCTACAACGCCTTTGGCGTGCGGCAGGTCGCGACCATCTACAGCCCGGTCAACTACTATCAGGTCATTCTCGAGACACAGCCGGAGTTTCAGATTGGCCCGGATGATCTGGCGCGCGTCTACCTGAAGACCTCGAGCGGCACGACAGTGCCGCTATCTGCAGTCACCCGTTTCGAACGCACTGTCGGTCCCTTGCAGGTCAATCACCAGGGTCAACAGCCGGCGGTGACGATCTCGTTCAATCTCGCGCCCGGGTTCTCGCTCGGTCAGGCCGTCGACGCCATCCAGAAACTCGAGCGCGAAGATCGGTTGCCCGCGACGATCACTACCGGCTTCCTGGGCACCGCCCAGGTCTTCCAGGATTCCTTGCGCGGGCAGGGCATCCTGATTTTGGCCGCCATTTTTGCCGCCTACGTGGTGCTCGGAATTCTGTACGAAAGCTTCATCCATCCGATCACGATCATTTCCGGCCTGCCGTCGGCGGGTATCGGTGCGATCCTGACGTTGATGATGTTCGGCATGGATCTGTCGGTGATCGCCATGATCGGCATCGTGATGCTGGTCGGGATCGTGAAGAAAAACGCGATCATGATGATCGACTTCGCCATCGAACGGCGGCGAGTTGGATTGTCGGCGGAAGCGGCAATCCGCGAGGCAGCTGTGCTCCGTTTCCGCCCGATCATGATGACCACGTTCGCCGCGATCTTCGGTACGCTGCCGATTGCGCTTGGTACCGGCGCCGGCGCCGAATTGCGCCAGCCCCTCGGCGTGGCGGTCGTCGGCGGTCTCGTGCTCTCGCAGCTGCTGACGCTCTACATCACGCCGGTGATTTACCTCTATCTCGACCACTTCGACCGGATGTTGAAACGCCGCCTCGAGCCGCAACTCACGGAAGTCGAGCAGGCGCCGCCTGCAGTCGCAGCGGAATAACGTCGGCACCCTCAAAGCAATATATTCGCGCGCGGCGCCGATGGTGCGCTGGCGGAGACCGATCGGCGCAAGATCATGGATCGGGCCATTGCCGATAAGCTGATCGTAGCCGGCTTTCACTACAGCATGCCGGGTGCTGGCACCTTCAAGCGCGACGGAAACGGCTACGCTTTCGTTTCGGTGAAAGGCTGATTTTCACGACACGGATTGGAGGGCGCCGGCGGAATTCGGCGCCTTCCTCTTTTCGGAGTTAAAGTGCGAAACTGGTCCCGCAGCCACACGAGGCTTTTGCTTGCGGATTGTTCACCTTGAACGAGGCGCCGATCAGGGCGTCGACAAAATCGATTTCCGATCCGGCCATGTAGTTGACTGAAACCGGATCGATCAAAACAACGGCGCCGTCGCGGCTGATCACGAGGTCGTCGCTGGCCCTGGAATGCTCCATGTCGAATTTGTATTGAAAGCCGGAGCAGCCTCCGCCTTCAACGCTGACGCGCAGCATGGTTCCGTTCGGCTCACCTTTCAGGATTTCGCCGATGCGTCGTGCCGCTCGTTCGCTGACCGTGATGTTCGCGCTCATTTGCTCGCCTTTTGGGCCTATCCTATTGGCAGATGGCCCAACGGATAGTTAAGTGCGCGGGCTGATGAGGTCAATGCGCACAATGGTGGTCGATTCCAGACGAGAACGGGCCGTTTATGCCAGCGATCCGGCGCAAAGCCGGGGCCGCCGCTACGATGAGGCGGCGAGCCCGAGCCGCAATGCCTTCCGACGCGACTGCGACCGAATCATCCACTCCGCAGCCTTTCGCCGGCTGGCACACAAGACGCAGGTCTTCGTCTATCACGAAGGCGATCATTATCGCACGCGACTGACGCATACGCTTGAGGTCGCGCAGATTGCCCGCTCGCTCGCGCGTGCACTCGGACTGGACGAGGACCTCGCCGAAGCGCTAGCGCTTGCGCACGATCTTGGCCACCCGCCGTTCGGTCATGCCGGTGAGCGCGCTCTCGATGAGTGTCTTGCGGGATATGGCGGCTTCGATCACAACGCGCAGGCGTTGCGCATCGTGACGGACCTTGAGCGCCGGTACGCCGACTTCAATGGGTTGAACCTCAGCTGGGAAACAGTCGAAGGTCTCGTCAAACACAATGGTCCTCTGGTTGATCGCGCAGGTGCGGCGGTCGGTCGCTACGCCAGACAAGGCGCGCCGGCACCGATCATCGCTTATTCGAAAATTCAGGATCTTGAATTGTGGACCTATGCCAGTTCCGAAGCGCAGGTCGCGGCCCTGTCGGATGACATTGCTTACGATGCACACGACATCGACGATGGCTTGCGCGCCGATCTGTTCACGCTGGATGATATTTCAGAGGTGCCGCTGGTCGGAAATATTCTGCGCGGGATAGACGCAAGGCATCCCAATATTGAAGCGGCTCGGCGGGTACATGAAACGGTTCGTGCGCTCATTACGCGTATGATTGAAGATGTCATAGAGGAAACCGGCCGTCGCGTTGCGACGCTCAAGCCACGCTCGGCGGCGGAGGTTCGCGATGCCCCACGGCCGATCGTGGGCTTTTCCCCGGCGATGGAGAAGGCCGACCGCGAGATCAAGGGGTTTCTCTATCCGCGCATGTACCGACACGATCGCGTGATGCGGGTGATGGCAGATGCCGAACGGGTCGTGCGGGATTTATTCGCGCATTACACGGAAGCTCCCGTTGATCTTCCGCAGGAATGGGGAGAGGGCATTGTCGGGGGTGAAGCTTTAAAGCGCATACATCAGGTTGCCGATTACATCGCGGGCATGACTGATCGATACGCGCTTGTCGAGCATGCGAAATATTTCAGGGAGACACCGGAACTGCGCTGACAAGAAAAGGCGACAGAATATCGGCCGCCCGTTTCAGTCCAGAGAAAAGGTTCAGAACCAGCCGCCAGCCCACTCCGATTTTTGGAGCTCACTCCACATTCGGCTGTGGGAACAATAATTTTTCCGCACCCCTTCTTCTTTCCGCCATCTCTTTCTTTTTGGTAGCGCGTCACTCTCTTCACGTTGGCTAGCTAACTGCTGATCACGAAGTGAGGGCGGGGGCCGGTGCTTTGCACGTTGCTGCTTTGATGGTGGTCGCCCTTGGCAGTTGCCGCCGAGCTCATCAGTGCAGCGCTCGCCACCAGCACGGCTGTCGGTTTCGCCAGTCTGGAAATGTTTATCAGCTTCGTCATTTCTTCGCTCCGATGTTGGCTATGTTACCGCGCTTGGCCTGTAAAAAACGCAGCGCAGATCGTACGCCGCGCGCCCATGAACTCGGGCTGAACTGAATGTAATCAGGATGACCGCTTCCCGAATCCGGTGCGTCATTCGATCAGGTGACGTCGATGAAGTTTGACACCGAAAGCGATGACATCGTCGTTACTGCGTGACATCATCCAAACGGATGAGGGCGACTGCCGGTACAAAAAATGGACGTGAAAATTGATCCTCCCTCTGAGGTCGACCTGCTGGTCGCTGGCGCTGGTCCCGCTGGCATGGCCGCGGCGCTAGTCGCGTCGTTGGAGGGGCTCAACGTTCTCTTGTGCGAGAAGTCACATCAGGTCGGCGGTACCGGGTCGACCTCGGCTGGCACGCTTTGGATTCCCGGCAACAGTCAGAGCCGCGCGGCTGGCTACAGCGACAGTGCGGAACAAGCGGACCGCTATCTGAGTGCTTTGGTCGGTGAAGGGACCAATCGCGAACTCAGAAATGCTTATCTTGGGACAGGTCCGGCCGTGATCGATTATCTATGCGCGCGATCTGACGTGCAATTCATTCCTTGCGGTAAACATCCGGACTATCGCAGCAACATGCCTGGCGCTGCATTGGCCGGCCGCGCAATTGTGTCTGAGCCGTTCGACGGACGTTTGCTCGATGGTGATTTTCGACGAATACGCCCGCCGGTGCGTGAGTTCATGGTGTTGGGCGGCATGATGGTCGGCAAGGCGGACATTTCTCCATTGATTGGAAGGTTCCGATCGATCTCCCATTTCATTTATTCGGCGAAACTGTTCCTGCGATATTTGTCTGATCGTTTGAGGTATGCGCGCGGGACGCGACTGATGATGGGCAACGCGCTCATCGCGCGATTGTTTTACAGTTTGCGTAAACGCAACGTGCCGATCCTGTTCGATGCATCTATTGTCGAAGTTGATGGTGATCGGCATGGAGTCAAAGGTGCACAGCTGAAAATCGGCGACAGAAAAATCCTGGTGAAGGCCCGCAAGGGGGTGGTCCTGGCGACCGGTGGATACGGGCACAACAAAGGGTTCCGCGACGCATTCATGCCTCGCCCTGTGCCCGCCTATTCAATGAGCTCGGCGGACAATACAGGTGACGGCGTTGAAATTGGTCAAACGCTAGGTGCCGCACTGACGCCCGAACAAAGCACGAGCGGACTCTGGACGCCGGTTTCGATCGTGCCGCGGAGCGACGGTACCAAGGGCTTGTTTCCACATCTCGTGCTCGATCGCGCCAAGCCCGGGTTGATTGCGGTGAACTCTGCTGGCCGGCGCTTTGTCAATGAAGCTGTTTCTTACCATGACTTTGTGCTGGCCATGTTTGAATGCAACAAGATGATGCCGGCGATACCTGCCTGGCTGATCTGCGATTCCGCGTTTCTCGGAAAATACGGCTTGGGCGTGATCTACCCAGGTTATCGCAATCCAGCAAAGTTCGTCGACAACGGATACCTTGTTAGCGCGCTTGATCTTGGAGAACTCGCGGAAAAAGCTGGCATTGATGCCGAGCAACTCTGCAGCACGGTCATGCGCTACAATGGATTTTCCGGGACCGGCATCGACATCGACTTCGGCAAAGGCGAAACAGAGCTGAACCGCTTCAATGGTGACGCCAACCACAAACCGAACCCTTGCATTGGGCCGCTGGTCGAGCCGCCCTTCTATGCGCTTGCGGTTTGGCCGGCAGACATCGCGGTCAGCACCGGTCTTGCGACCGATGCGGACGCACGCGTTCTCGGGCACGATGGAAAGCCGATCCCAGGCCTCTATGCCTGCGGGAACGACATGGCGTCGGTGATGGCTGGCAGCTATCCGGGGCCGGGCACAACACTCGGTCCGGCCATCGTATTCGCCTACCGGGCCGCCATGCATGCAAAAGGATCATCACCCTAGCGTCGGCCGGTATGCCTTTTAGCGATCAATAACATCACGCAAAGGAATTTTTCATGGCGCGCCTTGCAGGCAAAGTTGCGTTCATCACCGGCGGAGGCGGCGGTATCGGCCGGGCGACCGTGGAGCGGTTTGCAGAAGAGGGGGCGAAGGTCGTAATCGCGGAAATCGATGTTTCGCGCGGCGAGGCGGCCGCCGAATCTGCGCGCGCAGGAGCCAAAAATTCCGGAGGGGACGCGCATTTCATCCACTGTGATGTTCGCGATAAGGCGATGGTCGAGGCAGCCTTTGCGGAAACTGTCGACCGGTTTGGCGGACTCACCATTCTGCATAACAATGCCGGCGGTTCGACGCTGCAGGATGGCTCTGTGACCGAGGCGCCTGAAGAAGAGTTCTGGCGCGTGATGAAACTCGACCTTTATGGAACCTTTCTCTGCTCGAAGATCGGCATTCCGCACATGATCAAGTCCGGCGGCGGTGCGATCATCAACATGTCGTCGTCGATTGCGTTAAGCGCGGTTCCGGGGCGCGATTGCTACACCGCTGCGAAGGGCGCGATCGCAGCACTGACGCGTTCAATGGCGGTCGAATACGCCAAGCACAAGATTCGCGTGAATGCGATCGCACCCTCCGTCACGCTGTCTGATCGGGTCAAGAAACTCTTGGAAGGCTCAAAAGACATCGAGAAGCTTGCCGCCACGCATCTGTTTGGCCTCGGTCTGCCGATTCATATGGCAAACATGGCTGTCTATCTAGCATCTGATGAAGCGGCCATCACGACCGGCCAGATCCTCGTTGTCGATAGCGGGGCGACAATTTGGTAATCCCAACGCCGCGATCTTTTGACTTGCCCTCCGAATTCCGTTAGCCGCTTCGCCACAATGGCTCCAAAAGAACAAGCCTATCATTTGTTTGCGGACATGCTTACGCGCGTGCAAGCGGCCAGTACTGCCGTGCTCGGGCCCGGGGCGGAGATAGGTCGGATTGTTGTCGAACCACCGCGCGATCCGACCCATGGTGACATGGCAACGAATGCGGCCATGGTGTTGGCAAAAGACGCTGGCAAGAAGCCGCGCGATTTGGCGGAAAGCATCGCGGCCAAATTGCGCGCCGATGAAAAAGTTGCCTCTGTCGAGGTGGCAGGACCTGGGTTCATCAATCTGTCGCTAAAGGCAGATGTGTGGGGTGAGGAACTGCTTCTGGTGCTCGAGCAGGGCGAGAATTACGGACGCAGTGATGTCGGCAAAGGCGAAAAGGTCAATATCGAATACGTCTCGGCCAATCCGACCGGACCCATGCACGTCGGTCACGGCCGTGGCGCGGTATTCGGCGATGCTCTTGCCAAACTGCTTTTGTTTGCAGGCTACGATGTCACGCGCGAATACTACATCAACGATGCGGGCGCGCAGGTTGATGTCTTGGCGCGTTCTGCTTTTTTGCGCTACCGCGAGGCACTCGGTGAGGAGATCGCCGTTCCCGAAGGTCTTTACCCGGGTGATTATCTGAAACCCGTCGGTGGGGAACTCGCCTCGGAATACGGCGCCAGGTTGACCGCGCTGAAGGAGAGCGAATGGCTTCCGATCGTTCGTGCCAAAGCGATCGATATGATGATGAATGTCATCCGCGATGATCTTGCCGCGCTTAATGTGCATTTCGACGTGTTTTTTTCCGAGCGGTCTTTGATTGAAGGCAAGCGCGATGAAGTCGGCGCGACCATTGAGGGCTTGCTCAAAAGCGGCGAGGTCTACGAGGGCCGATTGCCGCCACCCAAGGGTGGGAATCTTGAGGATTGGGAAGACCGCGAGCAAACGCTGTTCCGCTCAACGGAGTTCGGGGATGACGTCGACCGCCCGCTGAAGAAGTCGGATGGCAGCTACACATATTTTGCGTCCGACATCGCCTATCACCGATCGAAAGTTGACCGTGGATTTTTTAATCTTATCGACGTCTGGGGCGCCGATCACGGCGGCTACATCAAGCGCATGCAGGCCGCGGTTAATGCGGTCAGTGCCGGCAAGGCCAAACTGGACGTGAAACTTGTGCAGCTCGTCCGCCTGTTGCGCGCTGGCGAGCCGTTAAAGATGTCGAAACGGGCGGGCGAATTTGTCACCTTGCGAGGGGTGGTGGATGAGGTCGGTCGCGACGCCGTTCGTTTCGATATGTTGTATCGCAAGAACGACGCGGTGCTCGACTTCGATCTCGCCAAAGTCATCGAGCACACGCGCGAGAATCCAGTCTTCTATGTCCAATATGGACATGCGCGTGGGATGTCGGTCTTTCGCAACGCGCGTGCCGAGATGCCGGACCTGCCGACTGCTGATTCGGCACTCGTGGCTTACCTCCGGAAGGCTCAGCTTGGTCGCCTGAGCGATGTCAGTGAGGTATCGTTGCTGCGGCGTATTGCGCTCTACCCGCGCGTCGTGGAAGCGTCGGCCGTGGCCCACGAGCCTCACCGAATCGCGTTCTATCTATATGAATTGGCAAGTGAATTTCACGCCCTATGGACGCGAGGAAAGGACTTGCCTCATTTACGCTTCATTATCCAGAATGATCGAGAAACGACGAAAGCCCGGCTCGCTCTAGTGAAGGGGATAGTCACGGTACTCGCCTCGGGTTTAGCATTGCTCGGGGTCAGCGCGCCGGCAGAAATGCGATAAGTCTCGTCCTTGGGGATCCGCTTTTGGCGTCTTTGATCGCCAGCGGCTATAAGTAGGGCGAGCAAAGTAACCGGGGACCGAATGGCGGAAGAACAAAGCCAAAGACCTTACCGTGCAAGTGAACCGCCTTCGCGCAGCCACGCGAGGACCTCTAACAATGATCCGCTCGCGGAGCTTGCCCGTCTCATAGGGCAAACGGATCCGTTTGGAGAGTTCGGGCGGGATACAGCGCGCCGTCCTGCAGCGCCGGCCGACCGTGCCGATTGGAACACGCCACCTCCCAATTCTCCTTACGCGCCGCGCGACAAGACTGATTGGCGCGCATCCTCCGCGCAACGGTCTGATGGCAACGGTTATTACAACGCTCGAGGTGTTGGTGAGCAGACGGGACCCATCGACTATGATGACCAAGGTTATGGGCGCGAGACACATGGCGAGGAGCAAACGCCAATCCGCGACGATCTCTACCAGGCCGACCATGCGGCGCGTAGTTATCCATCGGGCCAGGCCGACTACCAGTACGACACGTACGAACAAGATGGGACCCAGCATCCTGAAGACGAGTATTACGATCACGCACCGTCTTCGCGGCGACGCCTGGGGGTTATGGCGATTGCCGGCGTAATTGGTTTGGCGTTGATTGGCACCGCCGGTGCATTTGGGTATCGCGCCCTGTTTGGCTCCTCTGGCTCCACGCAACCGCCGCCTGTTATCAAAGCGGATGCCAGTCCCAGCAAAGTTGTTCCAGCAACAAACAGCAAGGACGCGCAATCGAACAAACTGATCACCGAGCGCGTGAATGAACCCAGCCAAACCGAGAAATTGGTGTCGCGCGAGGAGCAGCCGATCGACAAGCCGACAACGGTCGTGTTGTCACAGGTCGCGCCGCAGTCGTCATTGGGCAGCGGGGTCGTTGGGAGCGAGCCGAAGAAGGTTCGTACGATCGCCATCCGTCCGGACCAGCCGGTGGACGCTCAGGCTGCCGCGCCAACTGCAACTCGCGCTCCCCAAGCTCCAGCCGCTCCCTCCAGGCCGGCGGCACCGGCGCCGGTCCGCGCAGCCGACAATATGTCGGATGCTGATTCAGACGCGACGCCGGCACCCGCAGCACGTTCTGCGCCACCAGCGCGTCAGGCGGCGCCTTCCGGGAATACGCCATTGTCGCTGAACCCGGATGCTTCCCCGGCGCGCGCTCAAGCGCGGCCGGCACCCCCGACACAGACCGCGGCCGTTGCTCCGCAATCCACAGCCCCGGCTTCTGCCGCCAGCAATGGTGGCAGTGGCAGTTTTGTGCAGGTTTCCTCGCAGCGAAGCGAGGCTGAGGCCCAGGCTGCATTTCGTGGGTTACAAGCCAAGTTCCCGACCCAGCTTGGTAGTCGCGAACTGCTGGTCCACAAGGCAGACCTAGGGGCCAAAGGCACCTACTATCGCGCCATGGTTGGTCCCTTCGCGAACCCCGCGGAAGCCGCCGAACTCTGTTCGAGCCTGAAGGCCGCTGGCGGCCAGTGCCTCGTCCAGAGGAATTAGGCGCCGAAACCTTGACCCTTGCGCCGGGAGCGGGCTAATCCGCGCCGATGGCCGCGCGCGCGTTTATTACTGGATTGGCGGGCTTGAGCATTTCCGCCGAAGAGCGTGCATTCCTTCGCGAGGCGCAACCGTGGGGATTAATCCTTTTCAAAAGAAACGTGAACACACCCGCGCAAGTCACTGCTCTTACTGAATCATTTCGAGCGACTGTGGGGTGGGAGGCGCCGGTTTTCGTCGACCAGGAGGGCGGGCGCGTCCAGCGGCTCGGTCCCCCCCACTGGCCCGCATATCCTGCCGGGCAACGGTACGGCGATCTGTATGACCGGGAACCGGCGGCCGGCATTGCAGCGGCACGGCTTGCGGCGCATTTGATTGCCGCCGACCTTAGGCCGCTTGGCATCGACGCAGACTGCCTGCCGTTGGCCGACGTGCCGCTAGTAAGCAGCGATCCGGTTATAGGTGACCGGGCTTACGGCCGTGAGCCCGAGAAGGTTGCAGCTATTGCGAAAGCGATTGCGGATGGCTTGCTGATCGGCGGGGTTCTTCCGGTGTTAAAGCACCTGCCTGGTCACGGTCGGGCCGGTGTCGATAGCCACCACAAGTTGCCGGTCGTCGACACGGACCGGGCCACCCTCGAGACCGTCGATTTTGCGGCGTTCCGGCCGCTGGCACATTTGCCGATTGGGATGACTGCGCATGTTGTGTTTAGTGCAATAGACCCAGTCGCGCCCGCGACCACTTCGGTCACAATAGTGCGGCAAGTGATTCGCGGTTTTATCGGGTTCCAGGGTTTGCTAATGAGCGACGACATATCGATGAATGCCCTTTCTGGGACCGTGGCCGAGCGGAGTCACGCCGCTTTGACCGCGGGATGTGACGTCGTCCTTCATTGCAACGGCGTTCTGACCGAGATGGCGGCCGTCGCTGCCGAAGCCCCTGAGCTTGCCGGCGAGTCCGCTCGCCGGGCTGACGCAGCGCTGAGCCTCCGAAGTGCACCCGAGGAATTCGACACGCATGCCGCACACAAGGTATTCGCGCAAATGATGGACGACGATCGAATGGCGCTCCAACGAAAGATCGTGTCATGAGCGGAGAGGAATTCGACACAGCTCTCGGCGCCGATCGTGGCACGACTGAGCCGGCCATGATCGTGGACGTGGAAGGGTTTGAGGGTCCCCTTGATTTGCTGCTGATGCTTGCGCGCCAGCAAAAGGTCGATCTGACCAAGATTTCAATCTTGGCCTTGGCCGACCAGTATCTGTCTTTTATCGAAGCGGCACGGCAACTGCGCCTTGAACTTGCCGCGGACTATCTCGTGATGGCGGCGTGGCTCGCCTACCTCAAATCCCGTTTGTTGCTGCCGGAAACGGAGCCCGGCGACGGTCCGAGCGCGGAGGACATGGCGTTGGCGTTGGCTAACCGTCTGCGCCGACTGGAAGCAATTCGCGACGTTGCGACGCGCATGATGGAGCGTCCGCAGTTAAACCGCGACATTTTCCCGCGCGGGCTGCCCGAGCCGATCGAGGAGGTCAAGCAGCCCGAATGGTCGGCTACGCTCTACGACCTGCTTTCGTCCTACGCCACGCAACGATCACGGAGCGCGTTATCGCGTGTTCGATTCAAGCAACGTACGGTCTGGTCATTGGCCGAGGCCCGCTCAGCGCTTGAACGCCTGATAGGCCAGTCGGCGGACTGGTCGCGCATTGATCAGTTTCTGATTGGCTATGTGGTCGAACCCGCTCTTGCCGCAACAGTATTTGCTTCTTCTTTCGCGTCCGCGCTTGAAATGGTGCGTGAGGGGCATGCGGAAATTCACCAAAAGGGATCATTCGCGCCAATCTATATGCGCAAGCGCGTAGGCGTGAATGGAAATGCAATTACGTATGGCGCACAAGAAAACTCATAAGGGGAAAATATCCATGCCGGGCGCGGCCAAGAAGCTCGTGGTGGTGCAAAACAATGAGCCGGAGCCGGAGGCTACCGTAGCGCCGGCAACGCGGCCGGAGGAGTTGCGGCTTCTTGAAGCGCTTCTATTTGCGGCCGGCGAACCGCTCGATGAGGCAATGTTGGCGCGCAGACTCCCCAGCGACGTCAATGTTAGGGCGGCACTCGCGCAGCTCCGCTATGAATATGCGACGCGTGGCGTCAATCTGGTCAAGGTCGGCAAAAAGTGGACTTTCCGGACGGCGACCGATTTGTCGTGGTTGCTGACCAAGCAGATCGTAGAAACACGCAAGCTTTCTCGTGCTGCAACCGAAACACTTGCGATTGTTGCATACCATCAACCGGTCACCCGCGCGGAAATCGAAGAAATTCGTGGAGTTGTAACAGCAGCTGGCACGCTCGACGTCCTCCTCAAAACCGGTTGGATCCGGCCGCGCGGCCGTCGCAAGGCGCCTGGCCGTCCAATAACCTATGGGACGACAGAAGCGTTTCTCTCTCACTTCGGCCTCGAAGAGGTGGGTGACCTGCCAGGGCTCGAGGAGCTGAAGAGTGCCGGCATGCTCGAGGCGAATCTGCCTCCCGGATTTGCCGTGCCGCTCCCCTCGGACGTTTCAACATTACGCGAGGACGAAGACCCTCTGGAACCCGGCGACCTCGACTTGGGTTTGGCGCCGCCCACGCAGTCCGAAAAGTAACGACGCCGGATTAAGGTAAATTC
>DATLJR010000239.1:0-3012 GCA_035538755.1 Pseudolabrys sp. | reverse complement strand
TTTCTCCCAGAATTGAATAATCGTCTTTGACACGGTCAAACCTTATCGCCGAAACCCGGCAATGAATTGCGGTAGATCAATGGACGCTAATCCGCTCCCGCAAATTCCTTGATTCGCGGGCAGGCTCGAGTCGTTTGCGTCAGCGTTCGAGAGATTTCAGGTAGGCGATAATGTCTCCGACCCGACCTGGGTCGAAACGAAATTCCGACACTGCGTGAGCTGGCTCTTAAAGAAATGAACCCCGGAATTCAACAGCCTGCCTGGCTTGGCATTCCTGAACGCCTGTTTCCTGATATGCCGGGCAGATTCATGCCGTCCACTTCTGTGCATGACACCTCGGTCCCTCTTTAGTTTGTTAACTGTCGAGAGGGGGGCGAAAATTCAGGTGATGTCCCTAAGGAAAAACCCTTAGCTCTTGGAATCCCTATGGAATTATTCCCTCCACGGCAAAAGCACGGACATCGGCTTTCGAGCGTCATACGATTGCTTGAAGGCGTCCGACGAATGCTTGAAGGCGTCCGACGAATGCCGCGCCTGTGCATTTTTCGTGCTGTCGAGCGCGATAATCACAAATCACAGGGATCCGCCGCGCCCCACCGCGCGGGAGTAGTTTGGTCTATCACTCACTGCAGTAATTTCCAGCCGTGTGCGTTCATGCACGCCTCATATTGCTGTTGATCTGTCGTTCCAGAGGGCGGCGGTTGCTGGACCGCCTGCATGCAAGCGGCTTGGTCCTGTGCGAGGTCGCTCTTTGACGCGTCGGGTTTCACCCAGTGCGGAGTGGCGCAGGCCGACAACAGGCACCCGAGCAACAGAAATAAGAACCTCACAGGCTTCCTCATCCCCGTTGGCGGAATTCGACTGCGTAACATACCACAATGCGCATCCCATTCTTCGGCAAAGCTTCTAAGGAGAACTACGTAGGACACACCTAAAATTTTGTCGGGCGTGATCTAGATCAAAGGGTGATTTGCTAGTTCTGCCAAACATTGCCTCAGAGGTGGGCAATGTACACTTACGATGACTTGACCGAGTTGCCGCGCATTTGCGCCAAGAACGCACACATCGCGAGCAGCAAAGAGATGGAGTTGAGCTATATCAATTCAAATCACAAATATTCGCCGATACTTAATTTGCATTTGGCAGTCGCCGCTGCATTCCAAGCGGAGCAGATGGAGTAAGCCGATGGCACACGCGAAATTGCGAAAGCTGAAATCGACTCATCGCAGACGGCAAGTGATTGTCAGCGAACCCAAAAGACATGCCATGCCCGATATCACCTATGAGATTGTCCAGCATGACGGTGGCTGGGCCTATAAGGTCAATGGCGCGTTTTCGGAAAGTTTCCCGACGCATGCCGAGGCCCTCTTCGCTGCGCAGTCGGCCGCGGAGGAGCAGGAAGTACCTGGGCACACCGAAACGATTGAATACGAGGATGACGAAGGCAACTGGCACACCGAAACTGCCAGAGGCCGAGACCGCCCGCACACTCTAGTCAAGGACCAGGATTGAGGTCCAATGCTGGCAGAGATTGAAGGTTTGCGGCCGACTCAGTCGGCGCTAGGCACGTCCGTTTCGCCGTCCTCACGAGAGAGAAATGGTCTACGTAATTTCCCTTAAGGCGACATCCGAATGTTCAGCATGATGTCTTTCGATAACGATATCGACGGAAGGCGGATTAATGAAAAGGCCTTAAAGCAAGAGGAGGGACCGACATGACAACGACCAATTCACTCCACCAGTCCTTCAAATGTCCCTGCTGTGGAGAATGGCTTACAGCTCCTGAGCGGTCTACATACGTGAGCGAGGAACAAATCCGGAATTTTTGGGTCTGCTCGAAGTGTGGCAATGAGTTTGAAACGTCAATCTACTTGACTCAAGAAGCGTCATTGACACCCGAAGTGGTCGACACATTTTTCCCGACTTTGTTGGTTGCTTGAGAGCGCGACCCTGCCATCGCGCGCAGGACCATAGTGAATTCTGTGGCGATGGACAGTGATGTTGCAAAACTGATCGGCTGCTTTTTTGCGCTGGTCGAGCGGCCGCGCGGAGCTCACTGTCTTTAAGCTTGACGTGGTCATTAATCTCGCTGGCGGCGGCGGAGCGTATTACTGGTGGCAGCTGCTTCATCCGCCGCTCCCACCGAGCATCGCGTTTGGCAACGGGCGTCTCGAGGCGAACTTTGATTTTTCTTTCAATCACGCAACGATTGCAGCGTTGATTTAAATCAAGTTGCGATCGCGGTTTCCGGGAACCGACGAAAAGCGGTCATTGCTCAAGCGATTTCAGGTAGGCGATGATGTCGCCGACCTGACCGGGGTCGAAGCGAAATTCCGGCATGGTCGGGTGACCCGTCACGATGCCTTCGGCGAGCGGTTCTTGCAGATCCTCGACAGGATAACGCTCGTGCAGCGTGCGAAACGGCGGCGCGATCGGCAGTGGACTGTTGCCCATCTTCCCGACTGCATGGCAGCGCGAGCAATTGGTGCGAACAATGACCAATCCGCGCTGCGCGGCAGGCGACAGCACCTCATCGCCCTTAGCACGCGATGGAGCAAGCGGCGCCAGAATGATCGCTAGCGCATTGGCAAAGAGAGCGGCTCCGACACAGAACTGTATGGCCCGCACTGTTGCCCCCTCGTCAACGTGCGGCGCGTTCGTTAGCTTCATCCTCTGTGGAGGGAAATGCCATTCCCGACATCGGCTCCACCCACACGAGGTGATCGACAACGCGCTTGACGCCGGCGACATTCTCGGCTGCGACGACGAGGCCCTGGCGCTCGCGATCATCAGTGATGATTCCGTGCAGCTCGGCCACGCCGGCCTTGACGACCACGTTTATTCGCGGCGCCCAATCCTGTTTCGCGATCATAGCAAGGATTTTGTCACGGATCACCGAATCACCGCCGGCCGGCGATATGCTGGCGCGGGATAGGCTTGCCAGGGCGTGCATGAGGTTGGCGCGGCTAATGATCCCGACCACGCGCCCGCCGCGCGTGACGGGAAGGCGTT
>DATLJR010000238.1:0-3160 GCA_035538755.1 Pseudolabrys sp. | reverse complement strand
TGAGCTTTTGACCGTAGTCACCCCGAGATTGCGCGTGACATCTGGCAGCCGCGGCAACGCCTGATTGACGCGGTTCTGCACCAGCTCTTGCGCCAGGTTCGGATCGGTGCCGAGCTTGAACGTCACGGTGAGCGTCAGCGTGCCATCGCTTGCCGCCTGTGACGACATGTAGAGCATGTTCTCAACGCCATTGATCTGCTCTTCCAGCGGCATCGCCACGGTGTCGGCGACAGTTATTGGATTTGCGCCAGGAAATTGGGCCGTCACTTGGACCGACGGCGGCACGACTTCGGGATATTCAGAAATCGGCAGTCGCGGAATCGCGATCAGGCCGGCGAGGAAGATGACCGCCGAAATGACGCCGGCAAAGATCGGCCGGTCGATGAAGAATCGGGACAAAGACATCTAACACTCCCCGCTGTGTCCGCTTTTTGGATGCGTGCCGCCGGGATCAATTGCTTGCAGTGCGGCTGCGCTGCATTTGCGGAACCACCGGCGCGCCCGGCGCGAGCCGCTGCAGGTGATCGAGGATGACGCGGTCGCCCGCTTTGAGACCAGTAAGCACAACGCGGTCGCCGTCGACCTGCGGGCCGAGCGCGACGCTGCGATACTCGGCCTTGTTGCCGTCGCCGACTACGAAAACGAAGCGCTTGCTCTGATCGTTGCCGATGGCGCTTTCTGGCACGAGCAGCGCATCATCGATCACGCCACTGCCCATGCGCACCGACACGAACATGCCAGGAATGAGGCCGCCGTCGGTATTGTCGAAACGCGCGCGGGCACGAATGGTGCCGGAGCCGGTATCGATTCTGTTGTCGAAGCTGTAAATGTGGCCGCGGTACAGGTGATCCTCGTTGCCGCGGACTACGACTTCGACAGGAATTTTTTGTTGCTCTGCGTGCGACTGTCCGTAATTGCGGACGTTATTCAGATACGTCTGTTGATCAACTTCGAAATCCGCATAGACGCCGTTATCCGACACGATCGAGGTGAGCACCGGCGGTGCGGTAGTCGGCTCGCCAACCAGGTTGCCAACTGTGATTTCGGCACGGCTGACGCGGCCAGAAATAGGCGCCTTAACGTAAGCGTAGTCGAGATTGATCTGCGCCGTTTCCAGCGCGGCTTGAGCGGACTGCACAGCGGCCTTCGCCACTTCATCGGCATTGGTGCGCTGGTCAAATGTCTCTTGCGACAACCAATTCGACTTGACGAGCTGATTGCCGCGATCGCGTTCAGCTTGGGCGAATTTGGCGTTGTGGATCGCGGTCGTGAGATCGGCTTGTGCCTTGTCGACTGCAGCCTGATAAGGACGCGGATCGATTACGAAAAGAATGTCGCCGGCGTTCACATGTTCGCTGTCATGAAAACGGATTTCAGTGATGCGGCCCGACACCTGCGGCCGGATTTCGGCGTAGTCGACCGCATTGATGCGGCTTGAAAATTCCGCAAAGGGACTAACCGTTTTCGGCTCGAGTTGGTTGACTGCGACGGAAAGGCCAGCCGGTACCATCAACGCGGCGCTGGACCGCGCGTCACGGGCCGCGGTGCTGTATACGACCGCGGCCGATGTGGTGATGGCCGCTCCTGCCAGTAGTAGGATAGTTGCCAAACGACGCGGCCGCTTTGCGATTTGCGCAGAAAACGACGAAACGAACCATTGACCCACGACGGCACTCCACTTATGTATTGACCGAACGGTTCGTTCATTAAGTATTTGCAATGAATGCAACAGTCAATATGACCGAACGGTTCGGTCAAAATAAAAATTTAATGTGAGTAAGGTTATGATCTGACTGAGGAATCGGCGAACCACTCGCCCCAGGGAGAAATGAAAATGGGCGTCCGCGTCCAAGAAAGAGCTCAACAAAAAATCCTGCCGCAAACGGCGGAGGATAATGCCAAGCGCCGGCAGATCATTGAGGGCGCGCGTGAGGCGTTTCTTGAACAAGGATTTGATGCCGCGAGCATGAATGACATCGCCCGCATCGCCGGCGTCTCAAAAGGAACGCTCTACGTTTATTTCCAGAACAAGGAGCAGTTGTTCCAAGCAATCTGCAGTGAAGAATGTCAGTCGCACGCCGAAAGCCTATTCAATTTTGACCCTGACGAAAGTGACGTCGAAGCAACGCTAATCCGTATAGGAATTGATTTCGTCACCTTGGTCTGCCAACCCGAAAAGGCGTCCTCGGCACGAACAGTTATTGCAATTGCGGAGCGGATGCCCGAAATCGGCCGCGCTTATTACGAAACTGGACCTGCACGGGGCATCGCCCTTTTATCAGACTATCTCAAGAACAAAGTGAAACAGGGCGTCCTCGCGATCGATGATTGCGAAGTCGTGGCTGCACAGCTTATCGAGGCGCTTCTGGCACCGCTTTTCAAGCCAATACTGTTCAATTTCGGTAAGCCACCGACGCAGGAACGAATCCGTTACGTTGTCGGCATCGCGGTCCGAGCGTTTCTCGCCGCGTACCGAATAAACAAGTCAACGGCGCAAGGCGTCTAGAATTCCCGACGAACTCACGACATTCCAGCAGGCCCGGCCGATGTCCTCTTTGCGCTTCAAAAGCGGACTCAAATCGGACACGGCCGGGCTTTGATTTCTATAAGGTGCCACAAACAGACATGGCGTTGCTTCGATCAATTACTGTGACGCGCATCGAGAGAGAAAACTCCTATATAGTTGGGCATGAATGAAAAGCTGTTCACAGAATTGTCAGGATGGCTGACCCAAGCCGGCCTGGCTGGCACTCCCGAAACTGAAATTGTTTCTGTGTTCTGTGATCGTTGCGTCGCGGCCGGGATTCCGCTTGGTCGCGCCCACCTGGCTATCGACACGCTCCACCCGGTCCACGAGGGAAGCCTGTTTCGTTGGGGTTATCCTAACGAATCTCTTGTCCACGAGTATGGTCGCACTAGCTTGGAGGGCCCCGACGTGTCCGGCGCCGTATCTTTGGATGAACAGGCGACCGATGTCTGGCGGCGTGGCCCCTTCTACAACATGCTGCAAACCGGCGCGGCGCTGCTACGCCGCCGTCTGAATGCAGACACCAAAGACGAGTTCTCAATGCTGGCTGACTGGCTCGCAGCGGGCATGACCGACTACGTCGCAATCACCACCCGCTTTGCCGCTGAAGGCATTATCGGCGAAATGGATGCC
>DATLJR010000237.1:0-31431 GCA_035538755.1 Pseudolabrys sp. | reverse complement strand
CGCTTTAGCTGCATTTGTTAAGCGCCCGCAAGCGTCGTTGCTCAAATCGGCGCTATGTTTGTTCTATAAAAGGCCGATAAAGTGCGGTCAAAGGAATGTTACGAACGATTCTATCGAAATAATAGAAAATTATGCCTCCGGTGCTCCATATGGGTTTAAACCATTCTCTGTCGTGAAACCTGTTGGCGTTCAGACCTTTTCGCGCGGGTGGTGATCGTTTCCGCGGCGAAAATCGGGCCTGGGACATGAATGCGTTATCAGGACGGCTATAGCCGCGTCGGGCCAAGAACAAACTGCTCGCGACAGATAGTGGGTCTGTGTCCCCAAGCATTTAGATCGTGCCGGTGTTGATTTACCGGCTAAAGGGCGGCGCGATTTGGCAGATCAACCGCTAATTTGATAATGAAGTGTATGTTCTGTCGTAATTTCGTGCTGTGGCAACAGCGCGTCATCTGGCGGCATGTTCGCAATCGGCAGGACATCTGGAAGGGGACTCGGAGGGGGTATGTTCTGTACGATTACGGTTGGACTGTTGCTATCCAACGTAAGCGTTGCATCGCTTCGCTGCAGCGATTTCGAGCAAGTCGCCGTCGTCGAGGAACAAACTCAACTCGCGACAGTCGAGGAGCCGAAAGTTCAAGTCGCCAGCATCGATCATGGCTACGTCCCGCTCCCGCCATCGCAACCCAAAAGATCAGAAATCAAAATCGAGACCACAACCATCGATCTCGAGGCGTCGAACATAAAAAATATGTCGCTGCTGGTGGTTCATACCCCTGACAATGTTCTCAAAACCTCGGTGGCATCAGAACACGCCAGCAAGTTTGTCTGCCTGCTGAAAAAACTGGTGGCTTCGGGCTACCCGATCAAAGACATCGGCGGTTACAGCTATCGAAAGATTTTCGGCACGAATTATTTGAGCTTGCACGCATACGGCAAGGCCCTTGATGTGAACCAGGTGCGGTACAATGAAGTTACCGTGCAACAGCCAAAGCGCACGATTGCGATGGCGCATGAATGTGGGCTGGACTCCGGAGCTGAGTGGGGCACACCGGACACCGGCCATTTTGAGGTACCGACCGATGGTTACGGCACCCGCATTGCCCGTGGCGAGACAGCTCCTCGTGGCATATTGTCGTATGCCGCGGGCAAAATTCAGGAATTCTGGAACTGGAGCGTTCATTAAGGGTTGGTCTATTGCCCCACGGTCCAATCGTCTTAAGCCTAGCTTCCTTATAAATTTACAAGCTTGGAAGTCCTTGAAGGGAGGATGCGATGCGTAAGCGCTTACCATCTGCCGTGCATTTCTGCAGCCTGGTAATCGTCCCCGTTTTGGCCGTGATGTTCGCCGCCCCTGCGAGCGCGCAGATCAGCTCCAGCTCCGAGAGCCAGGACGCCAGCTCCAAGATTCACGTGACCATCGACAAATCCAGACAGAAGATGACGGTCGTCCTGGACGGGGTCACAAAATATGAGTGGCCGGTCTCGACCGGAAAAGCGGGATATTCGACTCCGTCAGGGACCTATACTGCCACCTCCATGAACGAGATCTGGTACAGCAAGGAGTGGGACAGCGCGCCCATGCCTCATTCCGTTTTCTTCAGGAAGGATGGCTATGCGATCCACGGCAGCCTTGAGGTGAAAAATCTCGGCCGACCTGCCTCGCACGGCTGCGTACGTATCTCGCCCGAAAATGCCACAACGTTTTTCGCGCTGGTGAAAAAAGTCGGCTTGAAGAATACCGAGGTCGTGCTGACCGGCGTTACCCCGGGTGGTGAGTACAAGGTCGCAAGGGATCCTCAGGCCCGTTACGATGACTCCACCGGTTACTATGGTCAGACCCAATGGGGCAATGGCTACTACGGAGGCGGCGGCTACTATGGTGGCGGTGGCTATTACGGGCGCCAGAATGGCAACCCCTACTACACTGAATCGCAAGGGTACTACCGACGGCCACCGCGCGGATTCTAAAAGCTGGCCACGCGTGTTCGCGACGAACAGTTAGTGGACACCTTTTTTGCGAGATCCGGGCGCGTTCGGTTTGAGCGCGCCCTTCATTTGCCTCACGCCACGCGAACTGCTGGGGGCGTCAGAGTCGCATCATGCATCACGTATCAGCGATGCCAGTGCGGATAGTTTTGGCGACGATCGCGGCGCTTGCTTTGGTGATGACGGCTTCCGCCGCGGTCCGCCCGTTTCCCACAGGGTTTCACACGCAAGACATCAAAACGGACGGCGCGACGATTCACGTCAGGGTCGGAGGAAACGGGCCCGCGGTCGTGATGTTGCACGGCTTCGGCGATACCGGCGACATGTGGGCGCCGCTGGCGGCTGTGCTCGCGAAAGACCATACGATCATCGTTCCCGACCTACGCGGCATGGGCCTGTCATCTTATCCGGACTCCGGTTACGACAAAAAAACGCAGGCACAGGACATCGCTCGCGTGATGGACAAGCTCAATGTCCAGAAAGCCGACCTTGTCACGCACGACATCGGCAATATGGTCGGCTATGCGCTCGCCGCGCAATACCCCGATCGCATCACACGCTGGGTCATCATCGATGCGCCTTTACCGGGCATTGGCCCGTGGGACGAGATTCTCAAAAGTCCCTTGCTGTGGCATTTCAACTTTCGCGGTCCGGATGTCGACCGGTTGGTGAAAGGCCGTGAGCGGATCTACCTCGACCGGTTCTGGAACGAACTATCGGCAAATCCCAAAGCGATCGACGAGGCGACGCGGCAACACTATGCCAAGATCTACGCGCGGCCCGGCGCCATGCACGCCGCATTCAATCAATTCGCTGCCTTTTCGCAGGATGCATTGGACAACAAGGCTTTCGCGAGCAAAGGCAAGCTGGCCATGCCGATTTTGGCGCTGGGCGCGGAGAAGTCGTTCGGAGCACAGCAAGCTGCAATCATGCACGAAGTCGGCACCAATGTTGAAGGCGGAATCATTGCGAACTCCGGGCATTGGATCATGGAAGAGCAGCCGGACGCGACGGTGAAAGCGGTTCGCGATTTCCTCGAGAAAAAGTAGGCTTTCAGCGAGTGGATCGATTTTCGGCATGACCGCACGGTCCAAGCACGGTCAGGCGCGGTCACGCCTCCTGCATCGCCGCCTCGTTTTCGTCTGTGTACTGAGAAATCGGGAATACAACCCGGATCGTCGTCCCCTTGCCCTCTCCGGGACTTGAGGCTTCAAGCTTTCCGCCGCTGCTCATAATGAAAGTGTTCGCAACCCACAGGCCCAGTCCCGAGCCCGGGATTTTCCCGATGTGACGCTGGCCCCGGTAGAACCGTTCGGAAAGCTTGGTTTTCTCTTCGGCCGTCAAGCCGACGCCGTCATCGTGCACCGAAATCAGCAGTTCTCCGTCCTTGACGAAGGTCGCAACCTCAATGGCCGATGGCGAGTACGAGAATTTTGCCGCGTTGGCGATGATCTGGCTCAGCGCCTGTTCGACCAGGACAGGATCGATGTGCACGAGCGGCAGATTGCTGCCGAGGCTCAACGTTATGCGGCGATCGGGAAAACGTCGCCGCATGCGTTCGACCGCGGTGTCGATAATGTCGGTTGGATCGGTCCAGTCGCGTCGCGAATGCAGCCCCTGGCTTGAAATCAGCGCCGCATCCAGCAGATTTTGAATGTCGCTGTTCAGCCGCATCGCCTCATCGCGGATTCCGCTCGCGAGCGACGCCAGGCGCGGATCCTCGGTGATCGTCGGCATCTCGGCCATGATCGACACTCCGCCAAGAATCGATGCCAGCGGCGTGCGCAACTCGTGCGAGACGGAGCCGATCAACGCATCGCGCAGCTGATCGGCTTCCATCAGCGTTTTCGCGGCGTCGGTCGCCGATTCGATCCTCAGCGCAAGAACTGTCGTGAGGCCGACAACCAGAATGCTGATCGCCGTGTTGATCATCCCCGTCTGCCTGATGTCACTCGCCGTAAAAATACTGCTGAGGAGTGTCAGTCCGATGCACCCGGCAGCGACCAGGATCACGCCGCGCCGGTTGCAGAAACGCACCGCGATCAATACGACGGCGACGTAAAAGACCGGGACGGCAATCTCCAGTTTGGTCGCCGTATCGGCGGCAAAAATTCCAGCAGCCAGCACGGCCGTCAGGATCGGCAGCAGGATCGAACGTTTTTGCCCCGAGACTTGCGGCATTCCCGTTTGGTCAAGTCCTGGCACAATAGTGTTTTCAGCCACCGGCACACGCCCTCTTGCGTAATTGATGTTCCGTTTTGGCCAGACAATAATCGAAACAGCGAAACATTGCTTCGTAAATTTGCCCTCAATTTTTCGGATGCGACCGCAGCCAAAAACCGAAAACACTCATTCAATCACGTCATCCGCGCGCAACAGGATATTGGGCGGTATGGCAAGCCCGAGCGCCGCCGCCGCTTTTGCATTGACGATCAATTCGAAAGCCGTCGCCTGTTGAACCGGCAAATTGCCGACCTTCTCACCTTTCAACAGCCTGTCGAGATATTCGGCCGCACGTTCGAACAGCACGGAAATATTGGCGCCGTAGGTGAACAGACCACCAACGCCCGCGTAGTCGTTGAACGGATAGATGGCGGGAATGCGATTTTCAGCCATGAAGTCCGTGATTTCCTTCCGCTTGCTCAACATCAATGTGTCCGATGCAAGCAATGCGGCATCCGGCCGTGTTTCCTTTAATTTTGTAAGCGCGTTCTCAATGTCTGCAGCGCTGTGGATTTCGACGACTTCGATTTTCACGCCGAGCTTCTCGGCAGACTTGCGCGCCGTTTCCAAATTGAACTGGTTCAGCGGATTGGCGGGATTTGCAAGGATCGTGACCTGCAACAAATGCGGGACAGCTTCCTTGGGCAATTCGAGACGTTTGCTTTCCAGTTCGACGTTCAGCGCTATGAATCCCGTAAGGTTCGCATCGGGTCGGGCCAGATTGGAAATAAGGCCGATGTTCACGACATCGCCCGCCGCGCCGATCAGAATCGGAATCGTCGTGGTGGCGCGCTTGGCGGCAAATGCGGCCGGGCTGCCCCAAACGACCAGGACGTCCACAGGCATCGACACGAGTTCGGCAGCGAATGCGGGAAAACGATCATCGCGACCTTCAGCGTATCGATACTCGATGAGGATATTTTTGCCCTCGACCCAGCCCAACTCGCGCAACCTTTCGCGAAACCGCTGCACGGGCGGGAGCGGCTGATGGGCTAAAAAGCCGACCCGTTTCGGAACCTGACTTTGCTGCGCGAAGACAAGACCCGGCCGTGCCGACGCGGCGCCGGCGAGCAAGCCCAGAAATTCCCGCCGCTTCATGCAAACCTCTGAGGACAGATAAAGGCTAACGCAGAATACGCATTTCCGACAAAAGCTGTAGAGCAGAAGACAACTATGCCCCTCGGCGTCAAGAACAGGGGCGGCGTCTTATCCTATCTCGACGCCGCGAGCGGCTCCATTCCGCTGTTCCTGATCACCTCGGAAGCGCGCGTGGAGGCCAGAAATTCGATCAGTCGTTTCGAACTCTCAATGTCTCCCGAGCCGGCAACGACGCCGGCTGAAAACGTCTGAACGAACTGGATCTCCGGTGCGATGCTGCCTGCCAATTCCACACCTGGCGCGTGCATAATTTCACTGACCGGCATGACTGCAAGATCGGCCTTTCCTGTGGCGACCATGCTGGTTGCGCCGGTGCCGCGCGACGAGACTTCGACGTTGATCTTGTCCGCAATACCGAGTCGCGGAAAAAGATCGCTCTTAAGCCAGATACCGCTGGTGCTTCCTGGAATGGCCACGATTTTGGCGCCGAGCAGCAGTTTTTTGAATGCCTCGACGGTGCTCACATCCGGTTTTGGAGTCCCTGCCCGCACCGCCACGCCGAGGGGCACGCGCGCAAGATCCACGTCCGTTCCGGCGGTGATCCTATTCGCGGCGATCAGCTCACTGAGCCCCTCTCTGGAGAGGATAACGACATCGGCAGGCACGTTGCCGGCAAGCTGCGCGGCAATCGTCTGCGGTCCCGCTCCCTGCGACGCACCCGACCCTGTCGTAACCTTGATGCCGCTTGTCCGCTCGAATTCAGGCAACAGCTTCTCGTAGGCGCCACTAAATCCACCGGATATCAAAACGTTCAGCTGTGCCGATGCCGCAACTGGCCAAGACAGCGCCGTGATGAGGATGACGAACGGCAAAGCTCTCATGATTGGCTCCTGGACCAATAAGCGAATTTGAGTACTGTCACCAACTTCTATTTGTCCGCAACAACTATCGCGCGTTCAGTCCAACGGTTCGACTTTGATGATCGAAGCACCGTGATTGTTGCCAACCCAGAAGCTGGGCGGGGTTGTCGTGTTGTCTACAAAAACTCGTCGAATGTTTGTTGATTTCGGCAGCAGATAATCCACCATCTCACCGGTTTTCGTGTCCAGTCGTGTCACTTGGTCGGTGATCATCGACCCGGTCCATGCGTCCTCGTTTTTGTCGAGAACAACATCATAGGGCGACGCCCACCGTGTGGTAAGTTTCCACTCCCTAAACTGCTCGGATCTGGTGTCGAACATTCCGATGCGATCACCGCGGTACTCGCCAAACCAGAGGCGATCTTGCGCATCCATATTTCCGCGTCGTGGCGCAGAGCGAGCCGTGGGAACTCCGAACAGCTTAACCTCGCCGGTTTTGGCGTCGATGCGTCCCACGTGC
The DNA here is from genome assembly GCA_035538755.1 of Pseudolabrys sp. Lineage (GTDB taxonomy): Bacteria > Pseudomonadota > Alphaproteobacteria > Rhizobiales > Xanthobacteraceae > Pseudolabrys. The sequence continues at coordinate 24,741 of DATLJR010000237.1, read as the reverse complement.
TGTTGACGAAAATCGGTAAAAAAAACGTTGTTCTTGGAATCAGGGATCACGTCATAAATATTGTGCGGTTCCCCCTTAGGGGAATTCCTAAACGGTTGCCATGTTTCGATTGTCCCGGTGGCGATGTCGAGACGATGCACGCCGGCGAACCCGTTGTTCTGGGTCCAAACCTTGCCGTCGACATGCGAGCTTTGCGGGCTCACCATATTGACCTGAGCGGCGTCGATGTTTTGCTCGGGCGGCAGCGACCAGAATTGGAATGACTGCGTCTTGCGATCGAATTTGATGATCGTGGCCTGATACATATTGCCAAGCCAGAGGTTGCCATCCTTGTCGGCGCGCAGACCGAGCCCGCCAGTCGGAAAACCCGGTTTGCGCTCGGGGATCGGATATTCGGTGACCTGTCCGCTCTTAGGGTCGAGCCGGCCCAAATTTTGCTCGCCGAAGCTCGAATACCAGACGATGCCGTCGGTATCCACGATCACGTCATGCGGCGAAATTGTCTCACGCGGCAGACCGTATTCTGTGTAGATCACCCGCGTCGCCCGCCCCTTTGGACGTGCAAATGTTTTGAGAGCGTAACCCCATTGAGAACTATTGCTGAGATTGATTGTGCTGAGAAACTCCGCCGCGGCGCGGTAGACCTGGACACGCTGATCACCGCGCTCCTCCATGAGGCGCTCAGCGCGGCGCAATTGCGGATGGGCCGGTATGCTCTGATTTACATAACCCTGCATGCGCGGCAGCACTTGGGTTAGGAAGGCATCCGCGTCGTACTTTGAGCGCATAATGCGTTCGAGCGTGTGACACCCGACGCAGTTGAGTAACTGGCCTTTCTGTTGGTCGGTGCCGGGTATGCTCGCCAACCATTCGCCATTCGACAGTTGCGCGGCAAGATCTTCGGTCTTCCGCAACTGAAGATCGAGTTCTGTCGTCTTCTGTTCTGCTATCTCGACGACCTTGGGGCCTTCGAGGTCATAGCCGACAGCTCGCACTCCCAGGGAATATTGACCCGGTGCCAGTCGGCTCGCCGGAAAGGAAAAGCGCCCATCCTTGTCGGTCACCACTGTGACCGTTACGGACGACCCTGTTTTGTTGGCGCTGACCAAGACTCCTTCCATCGCGCCATCCGCAGCAGAACTCACGAGCCCGGCCAGCGCCGCAACGGGCGCCTGTGCGATGGCACCGCTCGAAGCCAGAGCTGCAAATGCCAAGCTGATGGCGATGACAAATGAGCGAAAAAACATGATCTCCTCCCGGACGGAGACATCTTTCTTTGTTGTCACAAGAATATGCCTCGCGGCCGGCATTCAGCAACTGCGTCGCGGGGTCCAGGACCGCTTACTGAAGGATTTGAAGCGCGAAAGCGCACGAAATGAACAGTCGTTCGGTCCGACGACGTGGAGCAATCGGACTCCCAGCACTCCGCGGAACCGAGTGTGGGTCGCCGAGCTTTTGCATGAGAGCGGCTTTTACGGGGGAAGCTGCCGCTTGACGGTTAAACACGAACTTAAAATACGATAATCTTCCAGAAAGAATCACAGATCATGTTGAACCAAACGGCTCAACAAGCACACCACTGCGCGCACGTGGTGGTGCTCGGCAATGAAAAGGGCGGCTCGGGCAAGTCCACCACTGCGCTGCACATCGCGGTGGCGCTGCTTAAGGCCGGCCAGCGCGTTGCCACCATCGATCTCGACAGCCGGCAGAAAACCTTCACCCATTACATCGAGAACCGTCGCGCCTGGGCCACACGCCCAGGTATTCAGCTCGAGCTCTGGGCCGAGCGCGCAGGTATTCAGCTTGAGCTGCCGACGCATTACTGCGTCGAGCGCGCCGAGAGCAGCTCGATCGAGGCCAACGAGACGACAGAGGTCGCCAACTTCTCCGCTGCCGTAAGTGCGATCGAGCGCAGCTATGACTTTTTGGTGATCGATACGCCCGGCAGCGATACTTTTCTAATGCGGCTCGCGCATTCCATGGCCGATACGCTCATCACGCCGATCAACGACAGTTTCCTCGATCTTGATGTGCTTGCTGCCCTCGACCCGGTCAATCTCGCTGTCACCGGCGAAAGCCACCACGCCACCCTGGTGCGCGAGGCGCGCCGGCAGCGCCGCATGACCGACGGTCGGCTGACTGATTGGGTTGTCGTGCGCAATCGTCTGTCCACGCTTCGCTCGCGGAACACGCGGCTGGTTGGCGAGGGACTAACCGAATTGGCCAGGCGCATAGGCTTTCGCTGGGTTGACGGCTTCGCCGAACGCCTGGTCTACCGCGAATTTTTTCCGCGCGGCCTCACCGCACTCGACGATCTCGACAAGGCCACGCTCGGCACGCGGCCGAGCAAGTCGCACGTCGCCGCGCGAGGTGAAGTCATCGCTCTGCTCAACTTGCTGCACCTGCCGTTGTCCGTAATTGGCAAGCGGCGCGCCGCCGCCCGTGCCAAATGGCGTTCGGTCACCGACAAGCCGCTGCAGGTCCACGACGTTATCGGCTAAACGTTGATTTTTGTCTGCTTTCGGGTGTTTAGTCGGCACCAATTCGGCCTCGGTTGAGCTTGTCCCTGCGGCGCAATGGTTTCTTTGAAATCTGGCCCGCCTGAGCACCCCGAAAAATGGCCTTCGGGTAAACAGCAGGGTAAACAAATCGCCGTTTTCGTAAAGCGACTGCGGTGTCGCGACTATTTCCAGCTGTCCCGCTGCGCCAATGCGTGAAAACGGCCCGCAACGGATGGTGTTCGTTACGGGCCGCCGTTGCCTCAGCAGGTCGAGGAAAGGAAAGAAAGCGACCTGCCTGACTGCACTATCAAGAGACACCGGTGCCTTCAGTTGGACCATAGTCCAACGTCTTTTGACATGCGCGACGGAAATGAAAGGCCCGCAACGGATGGAGGCCATTGCGGGCCAAGGTGGTGAGAAGTCTGGCTCTAGACGGCATTACCTAATCACCCTCCCGCTGTCCGTCGAAGTTGGACTATGGTCCAATGGCTCATCCGACCAATAGGAAGCGCCCGCCAAAATTGCTCCGCAGATTATGATGATGGCGAGCAGCCCAATCATTACCGCGCGTGTTCTTGCTTCTTCTTCCATGCGGAACGCCCCGCGTTGTACATGGGCGCTTTTCTAAAGTGCCGTACCGACAGGCGTCTTGTGCTTCTCTGTCAAGAAATTGCTGATTTCTGCCAGTATGGCGGAGTGTTTGACGACTACAGACGAGTAAAAACTTCATAGGCCAGAAAAAAATGACTATCAGAATAGTCAGGGCAATAAACACGCTGCGTAGACTTGTGTCCCCCATTTTTACGCCTGCTTTTTCTTTAAAGTCTCGTCCAGAACATTGGCAGTGTCAGTCGTCGTCCTAGATGGGCGCTGCGTAAGTGGCTGGGTTTCGATTTTAATTGAACCTCTGTGAGTAATTTCCACACCGCGAACCGCTAAACCTGTTTGTTCGACGGCTTCAATTGCCCGCACGATTTCGTCGGCGGTGAAACGCTACGCGAGTTTGGGTTGATTGCTCTTGGCCATTCCGGTCAATCGCTTCTAGTCTAAAACTGCCGGGGTTGATTCCGGGTTTTGAGGCGTGCGCTGCGCGAACACACCTTGCTTAACTAACGCATTCGTAATCCCGATTGTTCAACTGCGAAGTTATTTAACAGGCCTTTTTTGACAATGTGGCCGTAGCACCGATTGCTTGGTGCCGTTATGTCTTTTGACACTCCATCCTTACCTTTCTCTGTTGGAAACAAGACAGGAACATGCGCCCGGCCGTTTTGACCTATTTCAAAACGCCCATTGCCGGACGCGCGTAGGATTTCGGACGGCGCGGGTAACTCGCCAAGGGTACGGGCTTCGCGAAGGAGGGGATGTAAATGGCATATTTTGCACCGGGAACGGGATGGCAGGAACAGCTGGGCAAGGTCATTGGCGATACGTTTGCAGCGCTTATCGTCATGGGTGTGATCCTTTTGGTTATAAGCCAGATGTTGCTCAAGTTAGGTTGAGCCCGCTGTTTTTGATTTATCTCAAACGCTCATTGCCGGACGCGCGTACGGTTCAGACAGCGCGGGCCTTAACTTTTGAGGCGACCTCTGGCGACCTGCGCTCAGGCGCAGGGCGGTGAGCCCCGCTCCTTTCCGTCCTGTGCTGCGTTGTCGCCCGGAGGCATTTTCATTGTTGGTCATGAAATGGAAAGCGCCGCGCCGAGTTCGGGTCGCGGCGCGGCGTTTAGGGACGCGACTTAGTACCAGACGCGTTTTTTACTAGCGCGCATAAGCTGCATCGAGAGCCGCATTGCATTGTGGGGAAACCATATACTTGGCGGTTCTCAGGCATCCGAGAATATTGCTTTGCCCCGCTGCGACGGCTTGGCAATGCTGCAACGCATCCCTCTGCAACTGCCTACAACATAGGTCGCAAATGCAGCGCATCTTGGCGAAAGTTTTCCTTGGTTCTTTTTAAGGCACTCTCGCAAATTGTTCGTTAGCACTGGCATGCCGCCGCACAGTTTTTGAAGTTGCTTGCCGCAAGCTAACGCGCCTGCTCTACTTTGCGCCTCAGCAACATTGAAACTGGCGACAACAGATAGAAGCGTGATCGCCGCGACGGCACTAAGACGGACGGTCCTTTGCATTCTTTTCATGATAGCCCCTCCCTAAAGCGAGGAATTCACAGCAAGATGCGCCCAAACTGAAGCGCTCTGCATTTTGGACAGTAAATTCGAGATTTCGATTGATCTACATCAAAACTTTTCTCTGAAAGGAGAAGGCGGTCAGCGCATTTCACTTTATCGTCGCCAGCCGCAACGCTCCCAGGCTGATAATTGCCACCAGCACTATCGCGACTAGGACTTCCACCAAGCCGTCGCCACCATCTGGCGCCGCTGCGGTGAGAACAAGGAGCATTTTCCACGTTGTCCGCAGGGCAATCGCGGACAACTGAATGGCCGAAAATCACAAGACTAAAGCGAAAAAACCCGCTTGATCTGTGGCTCGGGACCGCGCCAGCGGCGATCTGTTTTGTGAAAGCGTAAGAAGCCGCGTCATGCGGCCAAGGAGGGCGGCCCGGTGTCTCAAGTAAGCGACACCGGGCTTTTTTTAATCGATCAAGATGGCAAACACGATGCGCATTTTCAGTATTCTGATCGTTTGTTTGATTGTGGTCGGCCTCGTCCTAGTCAGTGTCGTATGGATGCTGCCGCAAAAGCCCGCGCAGGCTCAAAAATCACCTCCACCGCAAACCGCTGCGGCCGCGCGGATGGTGGACAAAGAAGTAGATCGCGCGCAGAACCCCGTGATTGCGCCTTGGTCGGGAAAACATCGACGTTAGGTTTGGCCGCTGGTGTGCGTTGGTCAGCGGCCCGCCGTTTTGATCTATCGCAAAACGTCCATCGTCGGACGCGCGTAGGGTTCAGACAGACCCCTGGCGACCTGCGCTCAGGCGCAGGGCGGTGAGCCCGCTCCTTTCCATTCTGCGCTGCGTTGTCCTTACTGGCTTCGGGTGACCGACCGGAACAGTCGCCCGGAGCATTTTCAATGTGGGTCATGAAATGGAAGCGCCGCGCCGTTGGCTCGGGTTGCGGCGCGGCGCTAGGGACGCGACTTAGTACCAGACGCGTTATCCAAGTCGCGTCTGAAAATTAATTCGCGCCAACATGGCCGCAAACAACACTGCGGCACCACTCGGCGACATGACTAACAAATTGTGAAGGATGTAGTTTTCAGGTGCGCTCGCGCTCATGTGGGCGTGCACGCTTCTTTTTCAGCAGCGCAATGCGCGGGTCAGGCTCATAGCGCGATAAACCGGCCTTGAGCATTTGCCGCAGTAACATTTGCGCCTGCCTGTCGTGCTCTTCTGGGTCATCCTCGTCGACAACACACGGCGGGTCTTGCCATGGTCGCAAGCGCAGGCTTGTTATCTGCGTGTTGTACGCGGCAGAGCGGGCCACCGCTGCCCATGTTTGACCGGCGCGGAGCTTCGCCTGCAAGTGCGCGGCCATGTCCCGGTCACGCTTGGCAATATCCATGCAGCGTTGCAACGCATCGCGGTCCAGCGCAGCGATATCGTCATCGTCGCTCATTCGTCTTGGTCCATAACATCGTAATAGGACAACCGGTGCGCGGCGTGCAGCCGTGACAGCGTGCGAGCATCATGTCTTGCTGTTGTGGCAAGCCTTAGCTTGGTGGCCAGCTGCGCCTGCAGTTTCATGGCGCTGTCCATCATCTTCATCCACGAGTTTCGTTCGGGTGCCGACCTCGCCTTGGCCAGTTGCTTTGAGGCTCGCTCGGCAGTCAAAGTGGTTCTGACAAAACTCACCAGCAAATAAACATCGGCCATGCTGAATTGCTTCGGCGGGCACCGCTGCAGAACCTCCAAGAATAACTTTCGCTCTGCCACCGTGAGGTTATCCGGTGGCTCGACGCGGTCATCGGGCTGTAAGGGAATTATCTTGCGGCCTTCAGTTGAGGGTCTTGGCATCGTTATGTCGGTATCTGCAAATAGCTAGTTTTGGTCATTGCTGCGCCTGACGCTCTTTCCGGAGCATTGCTCCAAAAGGTTTTCCTATCCCCCGGTCATTGGTGCTGTTTATGAGAAATTTGCTTGCCAAGTTCCACCGCGAAATCAGTAATGCGAGGGCGCATGACCGTCTCCTGACGGTCTTTTCTCCACCTTGGAAACCTCCTTGAACCGCGCCGCCCCAACCGGCGCGGTTTTTTTGCGGCGATAATCTCGCGCAGTCCAAAGCAGCGGACCCCAGCGCTGTCAGGATAGACGCGGCCAGCGAAAACGCGCGTCTTCCGTTCCTCGTATTCCATTTTCGCAGGACTGACGTCTGCAAGCGGTGGTGCAACACCGTGTTGGACCAAGGTCCAACGCCATAACCACGTCTGTTGTGACTCGTCGCACAGCGCTCTGGTGTTCTGCAACTAGCCTGCCTTGAAAGCCGGGTTAGTCGTATGGACTTCATTGAAAGATGGTTGGGACTCGCACCCGACAGTGCTGGTCGGGCAGTGGAGATTCTCATACTCATAGTGCTCATTTCGGTATTCACCGGCTTGGCCTTGCACTTCTTCCGCGAGCACGACTTGTAAGTGAACCGCAGTCGCCACTTCAGTACACGCGCGGCGATATTATCGGCGAGCCTACCGGATTTCAGACACATTTGATTTAGGTCAACTTAGTTTCACAGAGTGTCTCTATTATTTTATGGGGTCCTTGGGACGGGAAACTCACCCAGGAGATCGCCAATGTTGAAAATAGTAACGGCCGGAGCGGCTGCACTCTTCGTTGCCGCATCCCCCCTTGCCTATGCGCAAACCCCGTCTGCTACTGCACCGGAACGGATAAGCTTAGCGGACTGGAATAAACTGACCGACTTGCGGATTGATCTGGTGAAGTCTGCGTTACAGCTGACACCTGATCAGCAAAAGCTATGGCCAGCTGTAGAAACTGCTATTCGCTCCAACGCTAAGGATCGGCAAGCGCGTCTTGCGAAGATCGCAGAAACGGTGGGTAAGCGGGCCGACGAAAGTTCGGTCGAAATCATGCGCAATCGTGATCCAATTGCCTTTTTGCAACGACGTTCGCAAGCTTTGGCTCAGCGATCAGCTGATTTGAATAAGCTCGCTGAGGCGTGGGAGCCACTCTACAAAACTCTTAGTCCCGAACAGAGGCAGCGCATGGCGGCTCTCGCGGTCTTTGTGCTTCGCGATATGAGCGATGCTGTGGAACATCGGCGTATGCAGGCTATGGACGAGGATTAAAAGAAGCGTAGCTGTTCAATAATTTTGACCCGCAACGGATAGATGCCGTTGCGGGTTTAAAGACGGGCTCCTTACACGTAACCCGCCTCGATAGAGCAAGGGTTAGGGGGCAAGCGCAGCTCGCTTCTCCTGAGGGGAAAGTCGCGAGGCGCGATGAGAAAAATTTTTGCAAGATTTCTTATGGTTGCAACCGTAGTATTGGGGCAAGAACCATACATTAGTTTTGCTTACGCACAACAGACTCAGGAAGCGGCCCCAGAGGCAGATCTGATAGTCCTTGTGTCACACCTGGTCGCGCTTGGTATCGATTGCTCATTTAAAATAAACAATCGCGAATTGGATAAATTGGTTGGCTCGAAGGGATTCAAAATTGAAGACTTTCTGCCAAATGGAAGGTTTTCCGCTCGTGTGGAGGAACAGATTGTCAGCGCTCGCGAGCTAGTAAAAAGCAAAGGCTGTAGAATAGCGAGCGACATAATCCTGAACGATTTTCCAGACATCGGAAATAGATAGAGCTTTTCATGTCCGCTTTCATCGCCATCGCTCTGCGTCGGCAAGATGATGTCGATGACGCCCGCGTGACGAAGAATGAGACGCTAGTCCGGCGAGGCAAGAAGTGGTTTCGCTATGATGCTCCGGACAAGCGCCTGTTCAAGCAATTGCAGAAAACGTTGACTGCACCGGATTTGGGCTGAGTGTGGTTAATAACGGAGCGGATCAGCCGCCCAGACGAAGCCCATCAATAAGAACAGGAAGACGATGGCCGCGAATGCAACGGCTCTTTGTGTCAGGGTCATATCCATTTCAAACCGCCTATTCCGGGGCAACTTTCTTCCCGGCTGCGAGAAACACATAATCCGCTTTCGTTGAGCGTTGCGGTGCCAAAGCACCGGGGTGCAAATTTTCGCGATTAACGATTAAATGGTGAATCGCCACTTCGGCATGAGAAGAGCAAATGGCCGCTGGCTCGCTTCAACTGTGCGAATACCCCGGCGACATGGTTCGGCTGTCCTGTGAGAAATGCGGACGCTCGGGCCAATACCGAAAGTCGTCTACTATTATAAACGCGTGAGGAAGCTACAGTTCGTGATTTCAAGCGGGTATTCGTTGTGTAATTTTCGACATGACCGATCAAAACTCTGCTGGATCGGATAAGGCATTCTTGTCTGTGACAATGATGGAAGGGTGACGCGCCATGGATGCGGATATGCTGCCTTTGGATGTAGTTGCGCGCGTCATAGCAAGGAAGTTTGTCCGCGAAGCAATCACGGCACTCAAAGTCAGTCGATGATTCCTGCAAACCCTACAGGGCCGTGACGAGTCGCGCAGCGCGGACAATCCCAGGATACTCGGCGCTCACAACCGCAACGGCAGCTAAGAGAAGCAGTGCGATGACGATCACTATTTTATCGCCCAGACTCGTGCCCATGACGAGCCTCCCATTTGCAACAAACAGCTTAGGCAACGGAAAGGCGCACACCATGGTAACTCGGTAGAGGATTGGAAAGAATTAATACACAGTTAACTTAACCGGTGTTTCGACTAGCGGAATAGTTGCGCGTACTCATTCGTGGCTCTGATTTTCTGCAGCGCAAATTGACGCTTCCAAGCCATTTCGTCAGTTTGAATTTTCTGCTTTGCTCGCGTGATTTTCAACAACGCCCACTTTGTGGCCTGCATGACGGGACCGGATTGAGGATTTCGGTAGAAATGCGCAACCCCTCAATCTTCCTCTTCGTCATTTCACGCCGCTTATTTTGGTGACGTGTGGCTTTTCTGCACTAGTTATGAATCGAATATCAATTGAGTATGGCGAAACTAATTTGGTGTCTTCAGAGGGGGAGCCCCTATGAGAAAATTATTAGTTGTAATCTGCTCTATGGCTCTCGCCTTCGGCCTCACGGCTTGCGTAGGCAAGGCTCCCATTGGTAAGGGCAAAGCTCCGGCTCCGGTTGTTACCAGGGGCTGATTCAATTCGTTCCCGCGCTGACATTTTATGCCACCAAATCACCAAGCCCCAGCTGCAAAGCTGGGGCTTCTTGCTGCTGAACGACCAAGGGCAATCGGCATATTAGGAGCACGGCCGTGTTTACGACGCGAGTCGGCCCTGAATACACGGGCGAAAGAAAACATCGGGCGGTCCATGCACACGGAAAGCGTCGCAGTTTAGCGAAAAGCATTGGCGCGCGCCTGCTTGGAACCGTTTTGGCAATGGTCCTATTGTGGTGCGACAGTGCTCTCGCCGCCGGTCCTCATGTGGTTCTGCTGCGCGGGTGGTTCGGTGTATTTTCCCAAGGCCTCGACAGCATCGCCCAACAACTCCGGGCTCAAGGCATCGAAGCGGAGGTCGCCGGACATATGAATTGGTCGACCGCAGTTGCCGCGATCTTGCGCAAACGGTCTGCCGGCCAAACTGGTCCTCTAGTCCTCGTGGGCCACTCGCAAGGGGCGAACAACGTGATCGATATGGCGCGGTCACTCCAAGCAAGCAATGTCACAGTCGACCTTCTGGTGACACTCTCTCCGATGATGCAAAATCCAATCCCGCCAAACGTTGTGAAGGCAATCAATTATTATTCTCCCGGATGGGGCCAAATAATCGCTGCTGATCGCGGTTTCCACGGCAAGATTGTAAATTTCGATTTGGCGAACGATCTCAGCATTACTCATATGAACATTACACAGAGTACGAGGCTCCAGAAGGAAATTGTGCGTGAGATCACTATGGTTGCGCAGCAGAAGTGAGAGGAAGTAGGTGCCGGAGACGAATTCGAACCCGACAACTCAAGCTGTCGGTCCCATGTTATGGTGAGGGGACCCTTCTGCTTTATCCTTACGTTGGCGCGTGCGTTCGCCACTGCCAGAGTCTTGCAGTCATAAAAAGTAAAGCACCCGATCCGAGACAACTGGGCACGGCGACCGACAGCAGCACGTCATATTCAGTTGCAAAATAGGCAACGCTGGCGCCGACGGCGACCGCGGCACTAACCCCCATAATGGCGAGGGCCCATCCGGGGCTAACCGTTCCACGTGCGCCAGATGCGGTCATGAGCGGTCCCAATACGAGGGGTACGAGAGAAAGCTGGAAGGAGCTGAATCCGAACACCAGGACCAAAAAGCTAGGGCTTGCAAAGGTTATCTTAAGACCCGCGTCGGCGACATAGAATGCCGCGAAGACCGCGAACCCTAAACCGGCCCCCGCGATCATGGTCCACCGTATCGCCTCCGCTTTCTCCGCACGCGCCTGCGCGAACATCGGTTTGGACCAGAACATCGGCAATATATCGTAGTGAACAGTGCACAGGCTCGCAGCGAACAACGAGCTCATCGTGGAAACGGCCATTGCAAAGAGACTCAGTAGCAAGAACGACAAGGTGGCGGTGGCCGCAAAATTCTCCTGTGCCATCAATTGCGCAATAAAGGCATATCCGACATCCCCGACCTCCGGCGTTGCCAACGTCAGCCCGGCAATGGCTCCGAACAGACAGATCAATATTCTGACCAGGGGTACCTCTGCGGCGTAGGTCGCGCAAAAACTCTTGAACGCCGCTGTCCATTTGCTTTCATCGAAATAGGTCCAATCCCGCTCCTTTTCGAATGCCGCAAGCCTCTGCCAGTTCACAACGTCCACGATTGGATGAAAGAGCGGCAACAGAACGAGAGAAATCAATGTTGCATTGGATACCTGCGTGCCAGCCTGCAACGCCGCGGCGGTGTCGTGGACGACGGTCGGGATTCCTCCAACGTACAAATCAATGGCAGCAACGACGACTGCTAAGACCATGAAAATTGCAATCACTGCATTGAGAATCTTCTGAAATCGACTTAGCAGCCGAAACCGTAGACGCTCTCGGTCACGATAGGCGGTAACGATATTTGAGACGCAATAACGAAGCGAATTGCTATCCACATACCGCACACGCCGGTAGAAATACATTACGGCGCAAAGGACGGTGATAATTCCGGCGGCGAACGTGCCTTGTGTCGGCATCAAGCCGATATCCGACATTTGCAGATACATTAAAAACGTCATCGATGCGAAGAGTCCAAAATATATAATACCCAACTGGAGCTGCGCCGCATGCATGATCCCCGCGTGCCCGGACAAAAGCGTGCATGATACCACCACCGTCAAAACCGCTGCTATGAATAGATGGGTGAGATTCTCGCTGCCCGAAAGCAGCGGCTTGAGCACCGTCGCCAAGCCAAGTGTCTCGCAAATGATGAGGCCAGACAGAGCAAACACGGTCAAGGCCGCCGCAACGCCGCGGACAAGCGGGTCGTTGCCGTGGCGCAGGGCAATAAATTCATGCACGGTGACGGAGCGGTCGTAACTTAAGGCGTGGCCCAAAAACTTCAACATTGGCCGGCGCAAGGCGTAGAGGAGTGTCAAACCCAATCCAAAGACGGCCGCGTAGAGGATCGCTGGCCAGAAGTCGCCGCTCGCGCCCCAGGCGAAGAAAGGCCCGTATGTCGCCAGCCCGATTGCATACGCGATGCAAGAATTCTGTATCACCCTCGGATGAACGTGATCGGATGACACGAAGTAGTCTTGCGCGCGGCGGTAAGCTTCGCGGCGTGTTAAAAGCACGGGTATAATGAAAATACTGATGACAGCGGCTGAAGCTAGGAACGCAAGGAGTGGCATAAACGGTCCATTTGGCCCGGCGGCTATAGCCTTGGGCGCGTGTCGATGATGCAAAAGAGGACAACCACGGGCAATGGCCGTAGTAGAAGCAATACCAGTAGGCCCAGAAGGTTTGGGCGAAAACAAAACATCGGGCGTTCATGCATACGGAGAGTGTCGGCGCACGGGCTCCCAAAGGCTTAGTGCCGAATTTGAAGGATCCCGGCAATCCGGTGCCTTATGTCGATCCCAATAGGCATGAAACGGTCGGAGGTGGTGGAAGCGCTCAGAGGCAAGCGCCTGCATCTCATACTGCGCACCAACAAAAGCAAGGAAGAAAATTTCCTTGCACTGGCCTGTCTAGTTGCCCCGCTGAACCGAATTAACTCGCGTAGCTCGACGCCCATCATAGAGACCGTTAAATCGGTCAGTGGAACCGTGTCTTGAAAGCATTCTTCGATGGCATCTAATTCGTGGTCACAATCCTCGACACGATTCTTTGCCCAACAAATTTCGCGTGACAAGCCGGGGGCGAATTTGTGAGAGCGAGAGTGGCACGCTATGCCAGCCAGAGATTTCCTGCGACACAACTGGCCGGCCATCACGATCGCCGTGACGGCCGCCGCGATTGCGTGCGCGGCCTTGGTGATGCTGCAAAGCATGCCGCCGCACCAACTCGTTATGGCGACCGGGCCCGAGGGCGGCGCCTATTACGAGGTCGGTCAGCGCTACCGCGAGGTGCTTGCGCGCGCTGGCGTTGACGTGAAGCTTGTGCCGACGGCGGGATCGGTGGAAACGCTCGACAGGCTGCGCGACCCGCGTTCGGGAGTGAATGTCGGTCTGATGCAGGGTGGCATTGCTGGCGCGGGGAGCAAATCGGGACTCGAATCGCTTGGAACGCTTTTCTATGAGCCTTTGTGGTGGTTCCGCCGGCGCGAGATCCAAGGCGTCGGGGTTGATGGTCTTCGGGGCCGGAGGGTATCGATCGGACCCGAAGGCAGCGGGACGCGTGCGCTGGCGCTCGACCTGATTAAGCGCACCGGCGTCGAGCAACAGATCGGCGAATGGCTGGCCCTTGCGCCCCGCCCATCCGCGGAAAAGCTCGCCGCCGGGGAGATCGACGTGGCGTTCATGATGACGGCTTGGGATTCGCCCGTGGTGCGGCAACTTCTCAGCGACGATCGCATCGGGCTTTCGAGCTTCCCCCGGGCGGATGCCTTCGTCGCGCTCTATCCGTATCTCAACAAAGTAGTGGTGCCGCGGGGCGTGGCGGACCTAGCGAAGGATCAACCGCCCAGCGATGTGGTCTTGGTCGCAACGAAGGCCAGTTTGATCGTGCGTGAGGACCTGCATTCCGCAATTCAGTACCTGCTGCTCAATGCGGCGGTTGAGCTCCACTCGGGCGCGAGCATATTCAACCGCGCCAACGAGTTTCCTGCCGCCGAAGCCATTGACATTCCGCTGAGCAGCGAGGCGTTGCGGTTCTACAAGTCCGGGTCGCCGTTCCTGCACGAATATTTCCCGTTCTGGGTAGCGGCGTTGATCGGCAAGCTGATCATCCTGCTGATTCCGATCCTAGGTGTGCTCTACCCCATGATGCGATCGCTGCCCCGCCTCTATGACTGGATGATGCGATCGAAGGTCTTGCGCATGTACGGAGAGCTAAGGCTTCTCGAGGATGAGACTGAGAGTGCCCGCCGTAGCGGCAGCGACACCCGTGACATGATCGCGCGACTCGATCGCCTCGAGCAACAAGCGAACCATCTCAGGGTGCCGGTCGCCTACGCGAGCATGCTGTACAGTTTGCGAGATCATATCGCGCTCGTGCGCGAAGGCCTGAACAAGCACGCCGACAAGACCGCGGAATGAGGGGTTGCACGGCCATCTTCGCGGCGTAAGCCGCTTTGGCCCAAAGCAGACATGCCAAAGTACGCAATCGATGTCGCTTTCGGGGGTAAAGCGGACATGGCGCTTTGCGCTGCACATGTCCGCTTTTGACCCAAAGCGGACATCGCTAGGTGCGCCGCACACGTTAATCTCGGGGATAAAGCGGGCCATCGAGCAACTCGGAAATTTTACTCAACCGAAATTCCGGCGCTCCTCACCACTTTGGCCCACTTTTCGCTTTCATCGGCGAGCAGTTTGCCGAATTCGCTCGGCGTCATCGGCATCGGTACCGCGCCAAGCTCGGCTATGCGTTTTTGAATGTTTGGGTCTGATACGGCCGCGGTAAATGCCTTATTGAGAATTTCGATCACTTCGGGCGGTGTGCGCTTAGGCGCAGAAACCCCGTAGAAGACGCTTGCCTCGTAGCCTGGCACCGTTTCAGCGATGGTTGGGACGTCGGGCAGCACAACCGAGCGGACAGCCGTCGTGACCGCGAGCGCCCGTAGCTTATCGGCTTTAACGAATCCGACCGCGCCTGGAATATTATCGAACAACACATGGACCCTACCTGCCAAAAGGTCTGGGTAGACCGCAGCTGAGCCCCGGTACGGAACATGCACCATGTTAAGCTGGGTCATCATCTTAAACAGCTCGGCCGACATGTGGACCGAAGTGCCGTTACCGGATGAAGCGTAGTGAAGCTCGCCCGGCCTTGCTTTGGCGAGCGCGATAAACTCTGCGACAGTGCTCACTCCGAGCGACGGCGGCACTACCATGACATTAGTGAGTCGCATCATGCCGGCGACCGGTGCACTGTCTCGCAGGAATACGAACGGCAGATTTTTGTAGAGCGAGTTGCCAATTACATCGTTGGGAGCGACAAACATAATTGTGTAACCGTCGGGGGGTGAGTTGATAACCTCCTGCGCTGCAATCATTCCGCCCGAGCCGGCACGATCCTCGACGATGCAGGGCTGGCCAAGACGAGGAGCAAGCCATTCGCACATGATCCGGGCCACGGTGTCGTTTGGCCCTCCCGCCGCGAAACCGACCACAAATTTGATCGGACGACTGGGGAATTTTTCAGCGGCGAAGATCGGCGTCGGTGCCAAACCGCTGAGGAGCACAATCAGCACGATCACAAAACGAATGACGCGCATCGCGGCACCTCCTCGCGAACTAGAAAAATTTTATGCGTGGCGTGTCAAATTGTCGATTCCTATGCGCTGAGACGAATAGGACGATCGCCGTCACTTCGGCCCTCAGCTTGCAGGACACATGTCTGCTTTTGGCCCAAAGCGGACATTAGCTATTGCACTGCACATGTCCGCTTTGAGGGGTAAAGCAGACATGACCGTTTGCGGGAGTCCGCTATCGCGGTCGCTATTGGGGGTAAAGCGGACATGCCTTTGCGCGCTGCACATGTCTGCTTATGACCCAAAGCGGACATCCACCTGGCTGCCACTAGGCAAGCGCTAAAGTTGCGTCGGTGGCCTCTCGCGTCGAATCTGCGAGCTCCGTCGCATTGGGAATCCCGAAGCCATCGGCATCGAGCTCACGGATCAGCTGCGCGCGCTGAGCATCGTTGAGCTCAACCAGCGGCGGCCGCACGTTGGCCCACACCTTGTCGCCAGACTTTTCCGCGATCACCGCCTTCATCGCCGGAATGACCGGCACCTTTTGGAAGATGGCGCGAGTCTTGTTTAGCGCTTCCTGCTGAGCATCGGCATCGATCGCCTGCCACGTTTTGTATAGTCGCATAATCGCGGTCGGGTTCACGTTACCCGTGGCGGTGATGCAGCCGGCACCCCCGCCGCGCATGTTCTTGAGCAGGATGGTCTCGGTGCCGGCGAAGACCTCAAAGCCCTGCGGCTGAAAGTCCTTGAGCATGGCCGCCGTGTTGTTCCAATCGCCCGACGAGTCCTTAACGCCAGCGATGGTTCCCGGAAACGCCTTCAGCAACCGCTCGATCAGCGTTAGGGTGATAGGGACCTGGGACACCGGCGGAATGTGATAGAGATAGATGCGCAGTCTGTCGTCAGCTACAGCGTCAATGACGCGCGCGAAGCTGCGGAACAAGCCTTCATCGCTGACGCCCTTGTAGTAGAACGGGGGCAGCATCAACACGCCAGCGCAGCCCGCTTCGACCGCGCGACGCGTCAGCTCAATAGTGTCGGGCAAGGCGCAAGTGCCGGTGCCGGGCACGATCTTGGCCGCTGGCAAGCCAGCAGTGAGCAACACCTCCAGCAGTGAGAGCTTCTCCTTGACGGTGAGGGAGTTCGCCTCCGAATTGGTGCCGAAGATGGCGAGTCCAACCTCCTGCTTCAGTAGCCACCGGCAGTGCTTTACGAAGCGCGAAGGCGACGGTGTCAGATCTTGGTTGAATGGAGTGAGAACTGGAGACATTACACCACGGAACCGGGGAACGGGCGCGTTCATATGTCACCTTTAGTAGAACAGAGATCTGGCGAGAGTTTATTCCCCCGCCCGTCTTACAAGACTGATGCGAAAGTAGCTTAGTAGAGCTATTCTTAATACGTCGCACAAGACGACGTCCTGCGACGAATGTCCGCTTTCGGGGGTAAAGCAGACATGCCGTTTTGCGCTGCACATGTCTGCTTTTGACCCAAAGCGGACATGGCCCACGCCGTAAGAAATGAGTTCTTCGCCAGGAATTTTCATGCAAAAAATGAATGCGCCCGGCAGCGGGGAACCAACCGGGCGCTAGGATTTGAAGGGCCAACTCGATGATCCAAGTTATGTATCGTTGGCACGTACCGGCAGACAACAGAGACGCCTTTATCGCCGCATGGGCGGGGGCCACACAGCAAATCCGCGC
This sequence comes from Pseudolabrys sp., assembly GCA_035538755.1. Taxonomy (GTDB): domain Bacteria; phylum Pseudomonadota; class Alphaproteobacteria; order Rhizobiales; family Xanthobacteraceae; genus Pseudolabrys. The sequence goes on along the minus strand of DATLJR010000237.1, from coordinate 7,626 downwards.
GACAACAAAAGGTGCGCGGGGTAGCTTTTGTGTTGTGGGCGTGGATGATCCAACAGAGATCATCACGATTGCCAGATGGGACGAACTTGATCAGTGGCAGGAGTTTGTCAAAACGGCCAAGTCTGCGACGATGACAGAAATGCATCGTCTGGCCACCCCGCTTTCACACGCAGCATATGAACAAGTCGGTGATTTCACGGTCTGAGAAGCAGGCGGCCTTTCTTCTTGGTTTGCCTCTGGCCCAAAGCAGACATGCCGAAAAACGCAATCGATGTCGCTTTCGGGGGTAAAGCGGACATCACATTTTGCGATGCACATGTCTGCTTTTGACCCAAAGCGGACATGAGCTGTGCATTGCGGCGATGGTTTTTCAACCGCTAAGATAGCGTCGTCTCGGCCTCGGGGGCAGCAATGAGGCGGCGCGATTTCATTACTCTTATCGGCACTACCGTGGCGGCGTGGCCCATAGCAACGCGCGCGCAACAGAAGAGCGGTCCATCAGTTATCGTCCGACGGATAGGTTATCTTGCACCCTCGCTCAACCCTGAGCCTTCCCGTCTGATTGAGGCCTTCCGGCAAGGGCTGCATGACCTTGGTTACGTGGAAGGCCAGAACATCATCCTTGAGCTCCGATCTGCGGAAGGCAGACCCGATCGCTTCCCTGCGTTGGCCGCCGAGCTCGTCGCCCTCAAGCTAGACGTCATTGTGGCGGGGGCTACGCCCGCAGTCCCGGTTCTGAAGCAAGCGACCCAGACGATCCCTATCGTATTTCCGGTCCACACCGATCCCGTCGGCGCCGGAATTGTGGCCACCCTCGCGAGGCCGGGTGGCAACGCTACCGGGCTGAGCCACTTTTCCCAAGACCTCGCCGGGAAACGGTTGCAGCTTCTCAAGGAAGTCGTTCCGCGGGTGTCCCGAATAGCCGTCCTCTGGATTTCCCCAAATGCACTTGCTCTGGTCCAGCTGAAGGCATTTGACGCCGCGGCGCAGGCGCTGGGAGTCTCGGGTCAAGTCGTGGAATCAGAAGGTGCCGAGGGTCTTGAGAGTGCATTCCAGACTGCAACGACGGAGCCTTGCGACGCGATGCTGGTCATCGACGACCCTTTCATCTTCATTCTACGCAAGCGAATTGTAGAGCTCGCCGCTAAGAGCCAGCTGCCGGCCATGTACGGGTCGAGGGAGATGGCCGTCGATGGTGGCTTGATGGCCTATGGGCCGAACATCGAGGATATGTTCCGACGAGCCGCCACTTATGTGGCCAAAATCCTGGAAGGCGCGAAGCCAGCCGACCTGCCCGTGCAGCAGCCCACTAGATTTGACCTTGTGATAAATCTCAAGACTGCCAAGACGCTCGGTCTTACGCTGCCGCCAGCCGTGCTCGCACAGGCTAATGAGGTGATCGAATAACCCTAGCTGATGTCCGCTTATGGCCCTAGTTGCACCGCACATGTCCGCTATTGGGGGTGAAGCGGACATAGCTCTACAGCACTTTCGGCAATTGCGGGCACTTCGCTCCGCATCAATCACTCATATTGAGGAGTGACTTCTTCTTCGGGCAGTCGGCGGTCAGTTCTTCCAGCCAATCGACCAGCTTGCCATTGCGGCCACGCTTGTCGATCAGCTTGGCAAGGCCATAACAGCCATCGCGCCCGCATTTGTCACAGGACACGCGCAGCGTATCGAGCTTGCCGATGAGGTCGCCGAAGGCGATTGCGCCGTCGCGGGGCATTAGGTTGCCTTTCTAGATTGAGCAGATTAATCGGGGCAAGCTGCCGATATTTTTTTCTCTTGCTGTCTCATGTCAGCAACGACCGATTGTGGTTCCTCCCCCGATTGAATTCTATCTCCAAAAGATCTGAACAAATTGGCTAAACGCCGTAATTCCTCTTCACAGTTTTTGCCGCTGGGCTCATCGGACTTCGGGCTAGCATCGTTTGCATTATCGACCACTGGCGCTGTTACTTCCGAAGCGATAGGTGGCTTCTCCTCCGCAGGCTTCTCCTCCACAGCTACGGGTGGTTTCGCTTCTTCTCGAAACCATGGTTGTTTGATGATCAGTGCCCCAACGACCAGCAGCAACAGCGGGACTAGTACATATAAGAGTCGGTAGCGTCTTATCTCGATGCCAGGTACGTCCGCCAGGTGATGCCAAACCGGCTTGCCGCTATTCCCAAACCAATCCGCGAGTCCTCTCATTTGTGGATCGTCGCTGATCAGCAGACAGCCATCGCATTCCATGTATTTCTCGATCGCGGACGTCCACTCTGTCGAATTTTCAGAACGAGAGACGCCACGATCATGTGTGATGATTTGATGCCCGCGCAGCATAAGCGCCGCCGAGTAATAGGCGCTGACATCGTCGTTTGCGAGAAGTAGGATTTTCATCTCGGTTCGTCCGACTGGACATTGATTTCGCGGCTGTCAGACTGCGCCGTCGCGGGGCATTGCCTTGGGCCATCACCACTTACTTGAGTAAATCACGACTGGAACTAAAAACATCAGTGTGATGATCCCGGTAAATAAAACTCCGAGGCCATAACGAACTTCCGGCTTAAATGCGAACTGACTTAGAAGCAAAACTAAAAGTCCGGCCACAACGCCCGCCGCTACAAGTGCAATACCCGTAGCAAAGTTGATTTGATACCAAGCATCTGCAGATGAATAGGTAGTCGGTGTTCGGAAGCCATAAAACCGATTTGGCGGCACCAACCTCAATATCAGAGGAATTCCCAACACAAAGATTAGTGCAGGCATCGCGATGGATAGGACCCGAAGTATCATCGATCAACCAAGCATCCTTTGAGGGGACTTACTTCAAATTGTTTGGGTCGAGGAGTCGAGTGTCGAATACCCGGTAGACCGGTGCGACGCCGGGGCGCGAACGGCGGCCAGCCTTCTAGAGCCACGTAGTCTGGACTGCGGAGACGGCGGCGTCTTTTGGCGACACACTGAGATAATGCGGCATGGCTTTAACGGGTCACGCCGTTGTCTTGCGCTTCGAATTAAGTTTTTCGGTAGTTAGCATCGCGTCTCGTGCTAACCGAGCGGCACGAAGGGTCGCTATTCGTCGTATGGCCGCCTCATGTTTTTCCCGGTATTCGCGGAAAGCTTGCGCTTTGTCTTCGGCCGTCTGTTTTTCGACCATGTACACCCCTCGTGTTCGTACAGAGTCATGTAAGTGCTACGGCGCGAAATCTCAAGGCTGCCTCCGGACGTGAGGTCTTTCACTGCACATGTCTGCTTTTGACCCAAAGCGGACATGAACAGGTTCGATTTTGCCGTGATACAAGACCCGCGCTAAGACCTGCTACACTCACTAAGGAATCCTTGGCCTTGGGGTAGTCGGTGTGAGGCGGCGTGAATTTCTGACCGTTTTGGCTGGGCTCGCGACGTGGCCATTTGAGGTGCACGCTGAGCAAGCACCAATCCCGGCCGTTGGCTTCCTCAGCAGCTTGTCGGCTTCGGCTCTCACCGGGCCAGTTGCTGCGTTTCGAGATGGACTAAAGAGTGTCGGATACACGGAAGGTAAAAACGTCGAAACCGAGTTTCGCTGGGCGGATGGCCACTATGATCGACTTCCCGCGCTGGCAGCCGACTTAATAGCGCGCCAAGTAGCGGTCATCGTAACGATCGGGGGAGACCCGCCGGCATTTGCTGCAAAAGCTGCGTCAACGACGATCCCCATAGTGTTCATTGTCGGCCGGGATCCGGTAGAACTGGGGCTGGTGAGGAGCTTGAATCGGCCGGGCGGCAATGCAACGGGTATAAATCTGCTGATAACTGAAGTGGAATCAAAGCGGATCGAGCTGATACGACAGCTTGCTCCGACGAGTAATTCTTTAGCGGTCTTTGTAAATCCGAAAAACGCAGATGCCGCTGTGCAGCTAAACGCAGTCCAATCGGCAGCTCACGCCCTCAACGAGCAGATCAAGGTTTTCAACGTCAGCAATGAAGTTGAACTCGAAAAGGCATTCGCGAACTTTAGCAAGGACGACATCGGGGCTTTCATCCTTGTTGCCGACCCGTTTTTCGTCGATCGCCGCGACCAGATCATATCGTCTGCGGCTCAGGGCCGTTTACCCGCTGTCTACTTTCTTCGCGAATTTGCGGAATCCGGGGGACTCGCGAGCTATGGCAGTAATCTCGCAGAAGCGTACCGACAGGCAGGTGTTTACGCCGGGAAAATACTGAGCGGGGCCAAGCCAAACGACCTGCCAGTGGTGCAGCCGACCAAGTTCGACCTGGTGATCAACCTGAAGACTGCAAAAGCTCTCGGCTTAAATGTGCCGCCCGCGCTACTCGCCACTGCCGATGAGGTGATTGAGTAGCCAGGTCGATGTCCGCTTCTGGCTCTTGGCAGACATCCCTAGTTGCGCTGCACATGTCCGCTTTCGAGGGTAAAGCGGACTTACTCTTTTGCACTGCAAGTGTCTGCTTTTGACCCAAAGCGGCCAACTTGCAATTAAAGACCAATCGGTCTATATATCGCCCATGAGCCATCAAACCCCAGTGCAGTTACCCCGTGGCCGCCCCCGAAGTTTCGACGTGGAAGCCGCTGTCGAACGCGCGATGGTTGTGTTCTGGTCGCGCGGCTATCACGCCACGGCGCTCCCGGACCTTCTTCGTGCGACGAAACTCTCGCGTGGCAGCCTTTACGCCGCTTTCGGTGACAAGCACTCGCTCTTCTTGCGTGCCCTTGATCGCTACATTGCCGATGCCGTGACACGGATGGATGTCGAACTCGACCCTCGTAGAGACCCGGTCGACGGCTTGCGAGCCTACCTTGCCGGTTACGTTGACCGCACGAGCGGTGCAAATGGTCGGCGCGGATGCCTGCTGGTGGCCACAGCCATGGAACTGGCTGGCCAGGATGCTGAAGTCGGTCGTCGCATCGCGAGCTTTTTCAAAGCCATGGAGGCCAGGGTGGCAGATGCCCTTTCCCGTGCGAAGACGGCCGGCAAGTTGGCCGATGGTGTTGAGCCTTCAAGTGCTGCCCGAATTCTTGTCTGTTTCGTTGAGGGGCTGCGAGTGGTCGGCAAGACGGCACCAACACGGATCACATCGCAAGCCACCGCTGACGCTCTTCTCGACCGCTTCATGAAGTAGACAAGTAGACAACCCATGGACGCCTCCGTTATTAGCGCGCCGATATCTAGACTGATCGGTCTTGAAAGGAAGAATGCGATGTCTGCCATCCAGATCATCTTCGCGGTGGCCGTTCCCTTGCTCTGGGGTTATCAGTTCGTGGCCATCAAGGTGGGCGTTACGGAGTTTCCGCCTCTTTTCTTCCTCGCGCTGCGCTTCCTGGCCATCGCGCTGCTGCTTGTTCCGTTTGTCAAAAGGCCCACGCGCCAAGAGTTCGGCCCTATCGCAGCTATTTCTATTTTCCTTGGTGGACTGAACTTCGGGCTCTTCTATGTTGGCCTTGGGCTCGGCTCGGGAAGCATGTCGGCCGTCGCATATCAACTCGCCACGCCCTTCACCGTCCTGTTAGCCTGGCCGCTGCTCGCGGAGAGGCCGTCTCTCACTACATCCGCTGGAGTGGTGCTTGCATTCATCGGCGTGGTCGTGTTGGCAGCGGAGCCTGGCATGTCGGCAAACGGGCTTCCGCTGCTGCTTGTGGTCGGGGCAGCCTTTGCATTCGCGGTGTCCAACGTCTTGACGAAACGGTACGGCCCTTTTGATCCCCTGATGTTGATGGGCTGGTCGTCGCTGCTCACGGTGCCGCAGGTCATGTTGATGTCGTTGCTCCTTGAGTATGGACAACTGGCCAGCCTTGTCACGGCGGATGAACGTGGTTGGCTGGCGCTCGCCTACACGATTTTCATCGGAGGAATTGTTGGGTTTAGCCTTTGGTTCTGGCTGATCGCCCGTTGCTCCATGGGCCGCGTCGCACCCTTCGGTCTGCTGCTTCCGGTGTTCGCCTTGATTTCGAGCGTGTTGTTCCTTGGCGACCGCGTGACCCCAAAGTTGATTGTCGGTGGGCTGCTCGCGATCTCCGGCGTCGCCATTACACAAGCAAGACCGAGCGCTCGACCAATTCGAACTTAGAAGTCGCGTCGTGGCGGCCGCGAAATCTGCATGAGAGCAGCGGCCGACTGAGACGCCTTGCCCGCAGGGTAGCCGATCGAATGGACGACCGGTCGATGTCCGCTATTGGCCCAAAGCGGACATCCCCATACGTCGCATTTGATGTCGCTATTGGGGGTAAAGCGGACATACCGTTTTGCACTGCATATGTCTGCTTTTGACCCAAAGCGGACATCGGTTGGCACTTAACGGCGATTTTATGCGCTCGCGTTGATGCAACTCGGTACGATACGTCATCCGACCGTCGGGGGTAACGATGCGGCGGCGCGAGTTCATCACACTTTTCGTCGGTGCGACGACGTGGCCTTTCGTGGCGCGCGCACAGCAATCCGAGCAGATGCGGCGGATCGGTGTGCTCATGAACCGGACCGCGGACGATGCAGAAGGTCAGGCCCGTGTCGCGGCGTTCCAGCAGGTCCTGCAACAATTGGGCTGGAGCGACGGCCGCAACGTGCGGATCGACACCCGATGGAGCACGAACGATATCGGCCACACGCGCAGAGCCGCGGCTGAATTGGCCGCGCTCGCGCCGGACGTCATTCTGGCCACTGGCACCGTGAGTGTGGCCGCGTTGCAAGAGGTCACCCGCACCTTACCGATCGTGTTCGTGCTCGTCTCCGATCCGGTCGGCGCCGGCTTCGTCGATACCGTAGCCCGGCCGGGCGGCAACACCACCGGCTTTATGCTGCTCGAATACAGTTCGAGCGGGAAATTGCTGGAACTCCTCAAGCAGATTGCACCGAGCGTGACGCGAGCGGCTGTCCTTCGGGATTCCACCAATACTGCCGGGATTGCTCAATTCGGCGTCATCCAAGCCGCGGCGTCATCGCTCGGTGTGAATGTGAGCCCGATCAGCGTGCGTGACGCCAGCGAGATTGAGAGCGCCGTCGCGGCCTTCGCCCGTTCCGCAAATGGCGGTCTGATCGTGTTGGGGAGCGCGTCGGAGTCTGTTTATCGCGCTCTGATCGTCACGCTTGCTGCCCGGTACAAGCTGCCCGCAGTTTATGCTTTCCGTTATATGGCGACGAATGGCGGCCTGATCTCTTACGGACCTGATTTTGCCGATCAGTTCCGGCGCGCGGCCGGCTATGTCGATCGCATCCTCAAAGGCGAGAAACCGGGCGATCTCCCCGTGCAGGGGCCCACCAAGTATGAACTGGTCATCAATCTCAAGACCGCAAGGACCCTCGGCCTGACCGTTCCGCAGTCGCTGCTCGCCAGTGCCGACGAGGTGATCGAGTAGGTGATGTCCGGCCCAAAGCAGACATGAGCTACTGCACTGCACATGTCCGCTTTCGGGGGTAAAGCAGACATGACCTTTTGTGGAATTTCGCTTTCGCGGTCGCTATTGGGTGTAAAGCGGACATGAGCTTGTGCGCCGCACACGTCTGCCTTTGACCCAAAGCGGACATTATTGGCCTAAGCCGATACGATGCGTCAGCGACATGACGACGAAACATAAACACAACAACCCGATCCTCGTGACCGGAGCAGCTGGCGCTGTGGGCGGCATCGGCCGCAGCCTCACCGAATTCC
>DATLJR010000236.1:0-53927 GCA_035538755.1 Pseudolabrys sp. | reverse complement strand
GCTGGAAGCAAGCAACGGCGTCGAGGCAATCGAAGCGTTCACAAGACACGGCCATGTTGATCTGGTGGTTTCGGACGTCGTAATGCCGGAAATGGATGGGCCAACGCTGCTCAAGGAATTGCGTCAGCGCGACCCGAATGTAAAAATCATTTTTGTCTCCGGCTACGCCGAGGAGGCATTCAGCCGAAACCTGCCGAGCCAGGAGCAGTATGCGTTCCTAGCCAAGCCCTTCACGCTCAAGCAGCTCGTTGCCGAAGTTAAGAAAACCTTGCTCCAGTAGCTGCGTCTATACGCGCCCAGTCAGCGCCAGAATCAGCACGACGATCAAAATAACGCCGACGAGTCCAGACGGGCCGTAACCCCAGCCGGAGCTGTAGCCCCTGCGGGGGAAAGCGCCGATCAGAGCCAGGATCAGCAAAATGACAAGAATCGTACCGAGCATGGTTGCGCCCCATAATTTTTTCCGCGGCCGGATGCCGCAATTGCAAGAATTCCAACGATCTCGCGGTCACTTTAGTTCCCAACGCATCGACCCGATCAACGCACTAGCGACAAAGTTGGGCCAATTGCACTTTGTTGAAGATGGCCGATTGCAGCCGGCAGGGTAGGCCGCCGGCTGTGAAGGGCGGCGGCGCCTGGAAATACTCCCGCTCAAGCATCGCGCCAGAGGGGCCGCTGTTGATGTCGACATCGTTGCGGGTCGGTGGCGGATTCAGATCTTCCGACGGGCTCATTTTGCCGATTGGGGCAGGCTTTGCGGTTGCGATCGCCGCCATCAAAGCCAGGAACGTTGCCGTGAGTGCTAACCCTTTCATCATCGGCCTCCTTACTCTACGGCAAGGCAATCGCCGACCAGCCGGCTCGTTCCGCCAACTGTATGATATTCCCGTGATAACGGCGCGAAACTGCCGCGACTTTGTGGCGCGCGTCCGCCCCTTACAAATCGCCCCCCGCATACCTATTCTCCTGCGGCCATTGCCGGGAGGGCTATGATGATCCGACACCGCGTTGTCATTGCGATTGCCGCAATAGTGGCGGCGTTTGTGCTGGTTGCCGCCGATGCGAATGCCAGAGCGGGAGGTGGCTTCTCTGGTGGTAGCAGGGGCGCGAGGACTTTCTCCGCGCCACCCGCGACTCAAACCGCGCCCAATGCGGCCGCGCCAATGCAACGTACACTCACTCAGCCAGGCAAAACAGGGACAGTCGGACAGACGGCGGCCCGACCCGGTTTGTTCGGCGGTGGTTTGCTCGGCGGTCTCGCTGCCGGATTCCTCGGCGCCGGCCTGTTTGGCCTCTTGTTTGGACACGGGTTCTTCGGTGGCATGGCCGGCCTCGCTTCGGTGATTGGTCTGCTGTTGCAGATTGTTTTGGTTGTTGTCGTTGCACGCCTGCTGTTCGCCTGGTGGCAACGCCGCAATACGCCGGCTCTCGCTTACGCAAACCCCGAACCGGCGACCGGACATTCGTTCAGTGGCCTCGGCGGAATGTTCGGCGCGAATACGCCAGCCGGCCAAAAGATGACGATCGCAAAGTCCGATTACGACGACTTCGAGCGCTTGCTCGGTGAAGTGCAAACGGCGTATTCAAACGAAGACATCGATGCGCTGCGCGCGAAAGTAACACCGGAGATGCTATCGTATTTCTCCGAACAACTCTCTGAAAATGCCAGCCATGGTCTTGTCAACAAAGTCACCGACGTGAGGCTTGAGCAGGGTGACTTGGCGGAAGCGTGGCGCGAAGGCAATGCTGACTACGCCACGGTCGCCATGCGTTTTTCGCTAAACGACCGGATGATCGACCGCGCGAGCGGTCGTGATAAAGAAGCTAACGCCCCTGGCGAGGTGACGGAGCTCTGGACCTTTATGCGCGCGCGCGGAGGCGGCTGGTTGCTGTCGGCAATTCAGCAAACCTGATCTAGCGGCTCACCCAGCTGTGGGTTTTGTCTCCGCCCTGGCGCAATAGATAAAATTGTTCGTATCGCACTGCCCCGAGATGCCACAGATCGGGTATGTGGCTCCCGTCGGATAACCCGTTAGAATGCACGCCAAAGCGGCATATATTAGAGACAGATTGTCATCACGAATTCATAAAGCATTATCTGACACCGGCGCAGCCTTGGTGAGCCGTTGACGTTTCATCGAAATCCGTCTATGCCGCCGCCCGCAACCTCGTTTTCGGCGCCTAACTTGCTGCCGCGCTTCCCGGTTTCGGGCTACGCCTCAAGTGAACTCCCAAAAACTTGGCTTGTGACCGCCCACACGAATGATCGCGTGGGCGTTCAAAAGGAAGCTTGAAAGGAACTCTTGATGCCTGTCGGAACTGTGAAATTTTTCAATACTCAGAAGGGCTACGGCTTCATTCAGCCTGACGATGGCTCGAAGGATGTGTTCGTGCACATCACGGCAGTGGAGCGTGCTGGTATGCGCTCTCTGAACGAGGGCCAGAAGGTCAGCTTCGAAATCGTGACCGAGCGCGGCAAGCAAGCCGCTGGAAATCTCCAGATGGTTTGACCCGCGATCGTTTGCTTTGAAGTCGAAGCCCGGCGAAAACGCCGGGCTTTTTTGCATCAAATGCTTTTAAAGTAGCGCTTTTAAAGTGTTGCGTTGGAGGGCTCCTGGCGGAACACTGCGGTTGGTCATGGAGAAATCGATATGGATATCATTGCTTGCGGGTCTCGGCCGTCACGCCGGATGAGCGCGCCGAGTTTCACCGGAACCGTCTGGCAAGATCCCGTCATCCAAGCACCAGAACCCGCGCGTATTCGGTCGGCATGGGTTCGATTCGAGCCGGGCGCACGAACTGCTTGGCATCACCACCCGCTTGGTCAAACGCTTTTTATCACCTCTGGCGTAGGCTGGGTGCAAACCTGGGGAGGACCAGTGCGCGAAATTCGTGCGGGTGACACCGTTTGGATTCCGCCGGGCGAAAAGCATTGGCACGGAGCGACTGCCGATCATGGCATGGAACATATCGCCATGCAGGAAGCTGAGGGCGGTGAGCACGTGACTTGGTTGGAGCCGGTCACCAACGCGCAGTACTCAGGTAAAGGCGCAGGCTGATTTAGTCATCAAGCGCGCGTGATCCCTGAAATAGGATCGGCGCTCGAGGGTTCTGTCACTCGCGATGGCGGGGCGTTGGGCCGCGCCAAGTTCGGAGGTTAGTGAACATGACAGTTCGTACTGGCGCCCCCTTGATGGCGTGTCTCACGCTGCTTCTTTTCGCTCCTGCGCACGCTCAGCAGGCGAATATGACGTTCTTCGTTACGAGTGTTGGCTCGGGCAAGGGAGCCGATCTTGGCGGTCTCAGCGGTGCTGACCGGCATTGCCAGCAACTCGCTAGCTCGGTGGGCGCGGGGTCAAGGACTTGGCATGCGTATTTGTCGACACAAGGTTCCGGTGCTGAAAATGCGCGGGACCGCATCGGCAAAGGTCCCTGGGTCAATGCCAAAGGCACGACTATTGCAAAAGACGTCGCCGAGCTTCACAGCAACAATAACAATCTCACCAAGCAGACTGCTTTGACGGAGAAGGGCGAGGTCAATAACGGCCGCGGCGATACTCCGAACCGGCACGACATTCTCACAGGTTCGCAGGCGGATGGGACGGCCTTCGCGGGCAATGAAGACCGCACTTGCAAGAATTGGACGAGCAGCACTCAAGGTGCGGCCATGCTTGGTCATGCCGACCGGGTAGGGTTGCGGGATGATGATGCGTCCAAATCGTGGAACTCGTCGCACCCCTCGCGTGGTCAGGACGGAGGGTGCTCGCAAGCTGATCTTCGCAGCACGGGCGGAGACGGATTGCTGTATTGTTTCGCAGTCAACTAGATCGGCATACAAAATCCCAAGTCTGACGCCGGCAAAAGCGTGGACTAGGATGTCCGATCTCACTTATGGTTTTGGCGGGAGTTCGTACTCATCGCCGACGACATCAATGCTGATGACGCCTTGACGGGGCGAGCGCATGCAGCGGCCGACTGCGGATTCGCACGCCGCCGAAACAAGCGGCGTAACGATTCGGCATCGCGAGCTGCGCACGCGATGCAATTGACTATGACACGCTGTTCGAATTGCGGACAAGCGTCTTTACCAGGCGAAAGCGGCGGGTCGGAATCGTGTCATCGGTTCCGGAAAGTCGGTTCGTCTCGTCCAAAACGGCTAAAAACATCCCCTTGAACTGGTTGCCGGCCGCGCGCCAAGCTGCGTGCCCGGCATTCTCATTCAGGGTGATCCCATGCGTTACCAGCTATTTTACTGGCCAGAGATTCAGGGGCGGGGCGAGTTTGTGCGGCTTGCGCTCGAGGACGCCGGAGTCGCCTACGATGATGTAGCACGCAAGTCCGGTGGCGTGAATCGCATGATGGCGATGATGGAGGGTACGCGCGAAAAACATCCACCATTCGCCCCACCGTTCCTGAAGGCGGGAAAACTGGTGATCGCCCAGGTCGCAAATATTCTCTCATACCTCGGGCCGCGGCTGAGGCTCGCTCCCCGCGATGAAGCGATCCGCCTCTGGCTGCATCAGTTGCAGCTTACTGTTGCCGATTTCGTGAAGGAAATTCACGACACGCATCATCCCGTCGGGTCCGGCCTTTACTACGAAGATCAGAAACCCGAGGCGAGGCGGTACACCGAAAACTTTCTCGACGAGCGGGTACAGAAATATCTGGGCTATTTTGAATCGGTATTGAGGAAGAGTGGAGGACCTTATCTGGCCGGGCGCAAAGTTACGTATGTCGATCTCTCGGTTTTTCAACTGATCGAAGGGCTGCGCTATGCTTTCCCTCGCGCGATGAAAGACGGAGAGACGAAAATATCCGGACTTGTCGCTGTACGGGATAGAGTCGCGGAGCGTTCGGGCGTGAAGACTTATCTCGCCTCTCCACGGCGGATCGCATTTAACGAGATGGGCATCTTCCGCCGCTACCCGGAACTGGATCTATAAAATCCGGGCGACTTATCCTTGGGCCGGAAGGAGTTTTCCGCCGGCTGTTACCGACTTTGCCGAGATAAGTACGAAAGCAATCACGCAAGGTTCGGAGCCGTTGTTGATCCAGTTGTGAATCGTCCCGCGTTGCACCAGGACATCTCCGGCTTTGAGGTGCACGATCGTGCCGTCGAGATCCATGTCGATCTCACCCGACATGACCACCGCATAGTCGGTCGAATCGGTGCGGTGATTGCGCGGCGCGACACCTGGGCCAAAGCTTACGATGCGAAACACCGTTCCGTTGGGGATCGTAGTGCCAATTTTCTTTCGTGACGGATCTAGCTCGGTGTCGTTGTCGACAGGGAAACCCTCGCTCGACCAGACCACGCTGTAGAGTGCGCCGGGGCGCTGCGAAACGGCGTTTCCCACCGTTTCGTCAATCAACACTTTGGCGCGGCCCTGATCGTCATGACCAGTCACGATGCGGCGGATATTCAGGCTCATCTATTTATCTCCTGGTCGGCAGCGAGTGGCTTCCTGCTTGCTTCGTGCCCGAGCAGGAACAGGCCGGAGCCGACCACAATTGCGGAGCCGGCAACCAATGTGAAGGTCGGCACATCGCCTGAGAAAACAATCCAAGCGCCGCAGACCATGAAATAATAAAACGGACCGACGGCGGAAGGTGGCGCGAGCGATAAAGCGCGCGTCCACCAGTACTGTCCCACCGCATTGATGACGCCGTTACCTATCTTCGCCGTAGCGTCGCTGGTGCTTGGCCAGGCGAAAAAGAATGGCAGTGGCAATGCAAAGAATACGGTGAGAAAGATCATCTGATGGCGATACTTTCTCCCGTGACAGCAAGGACCGAACCTTCACGCTCGTCGCTGATCGAGGTATCAGCGCCCGCGATCTCGAGGACCGCCGCCGCGAGCAAGCGCAGCGGGAGGCGAGCGACACGCGCAGCGAGATCCAGAAGTTGATGGGCGAGCCTCCGCCGGCGCAAAGCGCCCTCGCGCATCGATCATCGGCTGCGCCGCCGCAGCGGTCGCCCGCAAGTCATTTCCGCTTCAATCTGTGGCAGCGATAAACGGAAACACACCAGTCGTAATATGGAAGCGCCGCGCCGGTTGTGTCGGACGGCGCGGCGCAGGGGTGCGGCTTAGTTGAAGGGTAAGTCGCGCCTGAAAACTAGCCCGCGCCAACGTGGCCGGAAACAACACCGCAACACCATTGCGGCGACATGACTAACAGCGTGTGAACGTGCCCCGCTCGCAGCAGAACGATCACGATACATCGCACACATCTGCGGTCGGTGGTCTTTTGACTTATCGCAAAACGCCCGTTGCCGACGCGCGTAGGGTTCAGCCGGTGCGGGTCGCGCCTAAATGAGTGGGCGGAAGATGCCCCCTTTTGTTGGCCCCGACCTCTGAGGGGTTTGGGGAACGGGGATGAGATCGGGGCCGCACTCTCTTGGGGATCGAGAGCGGCCCGACTTTAATGCTGCCGAAGTAACCAAGCATTAATACTTTGCGACATGGTTAACGCAGCAGCGGGAAACGAGCTGACCGCAAAGCGCCGCAACACCGCAAGAGCAGTTTCAAGCCCGCGCCGGGCGGCCCATACATGGCAAGCGTGAACGCGACCGCGACAGTCATTTTGACGATGGCGTGAAAACGACAATGCAGCGGATTTGAAATCTAGCGGGCGCTCCGAGCGCGCCCGCGCAGTCGCGCTTTGCGCCGCTTTTTAGAGGCACGCGCTTCACGCTGCTTGCGCGCGCGTCGCCTGCGACAGCGGCTGCATTTGCAGCGTGAGCGGCCAATCACATACTTCAGGTAATCGTTTCCGTAATCGTAAGTGATTTCCTCGTCGGGTTTGATTTTGCGCAAGGCTCGAATAAAGACACGTCCGCCATAAGTGTATGTCTCGGCGTTCGGATTGCATGAGTGATTGGCGTAGCGCGCGATGTTGCTCCTAGGCGACCCGTCGATCGTGACCCGCGGGTTGATTTCGTAGAGATAGCGGTTGCCGCGGCGCTCGAGCCGAAGCGCTTCCTTGGCACCTATGCGGGGACCTCTGTATTCGGCGATATTTTCGCGCTTCCTGATCGGCCTAGCGGCAAACAGACCAAGGCCGGTGGTCGAACGGCCAATACGGAACGATCTTCGGGGCATTGTGCAGTGGGCTACAGAAGGAAGGATGATGCGGATGACAGATGAAACGCCGCTCGTCAATCATTCGTTCGCCCTGCCGGCTTACGTGTTTTCAGGCAGACAAAACCGCACGTCGGCTCGGCAACCGGCCAAGCCAAGAAGTGGTCAGCGTGGCGGGGTCTATGGCCGTGAAGATACCTTGCACGCTGGAAAGGGCATCGAGCAGTTCGATTTCCGCGATAAGGAGAAGGCTCACGCTCGCCCAACGATATGACGGTGGTGCGGCGGTAGCGCTCTCTACAGGCGTCATTGCGCCCCCCTTTGCCCAGCGGCCACTATACGTCAAAACGTCGGTGTCGGATGCGTTTCTCGCACTGGCAGCGGTTGGTAGCGAAGGAGACTCTGCATGGCGGGACTGTCGATCGCCGAGCGCTGGCCCGAATTGCCTTATGCCGCTTGGAAGGATACGCGCGATACCTTGCATCTGTGGACTCAGGTCGTCGGCAAGATTCGCCTCACACTGACGCCATGGCTCAACCACTCATGGCACGTCGCGCTTTATGTGACGGCCCGTGGGCTGACGACCTCGCCGATACCCTGGCGCGACGGCGATTTCCAAATTGATTTTGATTTCATTGATCATGTGCTTTGGGTCAGGCTTAGCGAAGGACAGTTTCGTCAAGTGATGCTCAAGCCGATGAGCGTCGCAGAATTCTATGAAGACGTAATGATTGCGCTTCGCGAACTTGGGATTGAGGCGCCCATCAGTACGACGCCGTGCGAAATCACTGACTGTATTCCGTTCGAACAGGACACCGTGCACGCGGCCTATGACGCCGACTACGCCAATCGCTTTTGGCGGGTGATCCTTGCGGCGCAGGAAATTTTTGCGCATTTCCGTACTGGTTTTCTCGGCAAAACGAGTCCTGTTCACTTCTTTTGGGGAAGCTTCGATCTCGCTGTGACGCGCTTTTCTGGACGTCCAGCACCGCGTCACCCGGGTGGGGTGCCCTATCTGTCGGATGCCGTCGCACAGGAGGCATATTCGCACGAGGTTTCGAGCGCCGGATTCTGGCCGGGCGGCGGTGGGCCTGTCGACTATGCGGCGTTCTACTCCTATGCATATCCCGCGCCCGATGGATTCAGCGCGGCGAGCGTGAAGCCGCAAACCGCATTTTTCAGCAGGGATCTCGGCGAATTCCTTTTGCCCTATGACGCCGTGCGCACCGCAAGCGACCCCGATAGAGCTCTGATGGAGTTTCTGCAGAGCACCTACGACGCGGCAGCGAGCCTGGCAAAATGGGATCGAAAATCGCTGGAGTGCGGGTTGGGGGAGGTAGGCAGGCCGCGACGCGTCTAGGACGCTTCCAGATGCCTTTCCATTGGCGCGAAGCGGCGCTATGACCGCTAGCGAACCGGCCATTCTCCGGAGTTCTCCATGAACGCCCCCGCCAATGTCGTTCCGCCCTACAAACACACGCCGCTGTTCCCACTCGGCCCGGACAGGACACCATACCGGAAACTCGATATCGGCGGCGTCAGAGTCGAGAAAGTCATGGGCAAGGACATGCTGGTAATCGAGCGCGAGGCATTGCGCGCGCTCAGCGAGGCTGCCTTCACGGATATCAATCATCTGTTGCGGACGGCGCATCTGAAACAACTGCGGAAAATCCTCGACGACCCTGAAGCGTCCGACAATGACAAGTTTGTCGCCTATGACTTTCTGAAAAACGCGAACATCGCCGCCGGAGGCGTCCTGCCGATGTGCCAGGACACCGGCACTGCGATCATCATGGGCAAGAAAGGTCGCCTGGTTTTCACCTCGGGCGACGATGAGGCCGCGCTTGCCGAAGGAGCGCGTGATGCGTACCTGAAACGAAACCTGCGTTATTCGCAGCTCGCGCCGATCTCCATGTTCGAGGAAAAGAACACCAAATCGAACATGCCGGCGCAGGTCGAGATCTACGCGGAGGGTGAGGAGGCCTACAAGCTGCTTTTCATCGCCAAAGGTGGCGGTTCGGCGAACAAAGCGTTCCTGTTTCAGGCGACGCCATCAATTCTGACACACGATCGTATGCTGGCATTTCTGGAAGAGAAAGTGCTCACGCTCGGAACAGCAGCGTGCCCGCCTTATCATCTTGCGATTGTTATAGGCGGTACGAGCGCCGAACTCACGATGAAAACCGTGAAGCTTGCATCGACGAAGTATCTCGACGAATTGCCAACGAAAGGCAGTGAAGATGGTCACGCCTTCCGCGATCTCGACATGGAGGCGGAAGTTCTCAAGATGACTCAGTCGACTGGTGTCGGCGCGCAGTTCGGTGGCAAATATTTTTGTCATGATGTGCGTGTGATCCGTCTGCCGCGGCATGGAGCCTCATTGCCGATCGGCCTCGGTGTCTCATGCGCCGCTGACCGGCAGGCGTTGGGCAAGATCACGCGCGATGGCGTGTTCCTGGAAGAACTTGAGCGCCATCCGGCGCAATACCTTCCGGAGATCGATGAGGAAAAGCTGGGAGGCGAGGTGGTCAAGGTCGACCTGCGCAAGCCGATGAAGGAAATCCTCGCCCAGCTCTCTAAGTACCCCGTGAAGACGCGGCTCTCGCTGACAGGTCCAATGATTGTTGCCCGCGATCTTGCCCACGCGAAATTGCGCGAGCGTCTCGAGGCGGGAAAAGGGCTGCCCGATTATTTCAAGAACCATCCGGTCTACTACGCGGGCCCCGCGAAGACGCCCGCGGGCTATGCGTCCGGTTCGTTTGGTCCGACAACGGCTGGACGGATGGACAGCTATATCGATCAGTTTCAGGCGGCCGGTGGCTCGATGATCTCCCTTGCCAAAGGCAACCGCTCCGCCCAGGTGCGCGAGGCATGCAAGAAGCACGGCGGATTTTATCTAGCGTCGATTGGCGGCAGCGCGGCCAAGCTTGCCGAACACTGCATCAAAAAAGTCGATGTACATGAGTATCCCGAGCTCGGGATGGAAGCTATCTGGAAGATCGAAGTTGAGAATTTCCCGGCCTTCATCGTCATCGACGACAAGGGCAACGACTTCTTCAAGGAATTGAATTTGGGATAGCAATCTCGATCAGGCTAAAAAGGATGGATGACGAGTAGACCAGCGAACCAGCTGATCTCACGCCATCGCCGCCACTGCCACCATCAGCAGCGAGATGCCGACGTACTTCGCAGTCTGCGTTACGTCGGGCAACTGATCTGCGAACCCGACAATCCAAAGCAGGCTGGCGATCGCAATGACTGAATATTTCACCGCCGGGATTGCGGTGTACTTCCGCAAAAACTTCAACATCGCACCACTCCGCTGCGCCCCGGTCCCCGCAGCATTCAACTATCGCACTGCAATAGTAGCCTACTGCATTGCAAAATGGCAAATCGGCTGAACGCCCGCACCATTTGGATAACGCGTGCCGCCAGGTTGGTTTCCGCGTCTTAAAACCGACCGTCCGCGATGCGTCCGTGCGACGGGTTTGGCCGCGCGGGAAAGGGGCGTTACCGTTTCTTCGGCATCCCGCGCGTCTTGCCCTTGAGTGGGATGATTTTTGCGGTCTCGCCAGCGCTTCGCCGTAGCGCCTCTTTGAGGCTCGCGGGCTGGCCATGCTTTCGCAGAAGATCGCTGAACGCTTCGTCAGCCAGTTCTTGAAAGGACTTCATGCTTTCTGAAGCAAGCAATCGGAGTTGTTGCCAGGTCTCGTCGTGAAATTGGACGCGTTTGCCAATCATGGTGTCGACCCCGGTCACAACGCACGCGTGGATTATGAGGGCTAATCCGCATCAAGATAAACATCTTCGAGACTTTGGTCGTGTTTTTCCAGCGCACGCTTGCGGAAATGGCGATGCGCAGGCGGAGCGTTTCGTGCCGTATCCTGCATTTCTTCTTCAAGCTGATTGTCCCCCCTAGACAATCCGGCGCGCGGAGAGCGGGAGTCGGGCCAAATTTGTTCCGGAAGCATCCGGGAGATGGCCGAAATTGCCAAAATCCGCAAAAAGAACATATTGCGAACAGAGAACAAATAGTGTACATTGCTTGTCTTCAGTCGATTCCGGCGGTGCGGTGAGGCCGCGTTGTCGGGGGGTCGAATCCCGGCCATAAGGAGCGCGACATCATGAGTCAGCCTGCCCTGCGTCTCGTCGAAGGATCGTCCATGGATAAATCAAAAGCCCTTTCCGCCGCGCTGAGCCAAATCGAGCGTCAGTTCGGCAAGGGCTCCGTCATGAAACTTGGCAAAAACGATAAGGCCATGGATGTCGAGGCCATATCCTCGGGTTCGCTTGGGCTCGACATCGCGCTCGGAATTGGAGGCCTGCCGCGCGGACGTGTGGTGGAGATCTATGGGCCGGAATCGTCCGGCAAAACAACGCTCGCGCTGCATACGATTGCCGAGGCTCAGAAAAAGGGCGGCATTTGCGCCTTTGTCGATGCCGAACATGCGCTGGATGTGGTTTACGCCCGCAAGCTCGGCGTGAATGTCGATGATCTTCTGATCTCGCAGCCTGATGCAGGTGAGCAGGCGTTGGAGATCGCCGACACGCTGGTGCGCTCGGGGGCGATCGACGTGCTGGTGGTCGACTCGGTGGCCGCTTTGGTGCCGCGTTCCGAACTCGAAGGCGAGATCGGTGATGTGCAGCCCGGTTCGCAGGCCCGGTTGATGAGTCAGGCGCTGCGCAAGCTTACGGCCTCGATTTCCCGCTCGCGGACGATGGTGATTTTCATCAATCAGATCCGTATGAAAATTGGCGTGATGTACGGCTCACCTGAAACGACATCGGGCGGCAACGCATTGAAATTCTACGCCTCCGTACGCCTCGATATCCGCCGCATCGGCGCCATCAAGGAACGTGACGAGGTGGTCGGCAATCAGACCCGCGTGAAGGTGGTCAAGAACAAGCTCGCTCCTCCGTTCAAACAGGTTGAATTCGACATCATGTACGGTGAGGGCGTTTCCAAGACTGGCGAACTGATCGATCTCGGCGTCAAGGCCGGGGTCGTGGAAAAGTCCGGCGCTTGGTTCTCTTATGACAGTCAACGGATTGGTCAGGGGCGCGAGAACGCCAAGCAGTTTCTCAAGGAAAACCCAGACGTCGCCAGCAAGATCGAGGCTGCGGTACGACAGAATGCCGGACTGATCGCGGAAGCGATTATGGCGGGCGAGGGTGAAGACAAGAACGATGACGAGGCTGCCGAGGCTTGAAAGGATAATGGGCCGCCGGGCGGCGTTGTTGCGACGCTGCCGTCCGGAGCCGGATTTCGCGAAGAAGCCGTAGCCTTCAAGGCCGGCGCAGGAGCGACCAGAATCGCCGCCTGTCCCGCCCGAGCCAGCCAAACTCCCGGACGTCGGGAGACGCTGGCCGTCAGACCACGGTGCCCAAGGCTAAGCCGAGGAAACCCCTGCCAAAGGCAGGGTCAAGTCAGCTGCCGCTGATGCGAAGGAAACAAAGTCCGCGCGCGTGACGGCCAAATGGCCAAAGGCGCAAGGACCGAAGCGCAGAGGAAAAGCAGGCCAATAGAGGCCTGAGGGTTAGTAAGGCGAGGCGGCGGCGCCCGAGTTATCCGCTGCACCATTCCGGTAACGCGCATCATTCGTATGATTTGCGTTAGGCGTTCGCCCCCGTCGGCACCCGGCTGCGTAAAGCGGCCGCCACCGAGGACGGGGGCGAAGGCATTTTTGGCCTTAGCCCGCCCCCAAAATGGCGATGCCCATGGATTGCGGGTTTTGCGGCGTAGACTTACGTCACCCCCACCGCTAAATAGCCCCTGAAAACAACAAGCCGGACGGGGATTTACACCCCCGTCGGGGACGCATGACAACGGTTGAAAACGGTCTTGCGCACTCAAAAAGAGGCTCGCACGGTTTTGCAATGAGCGGCGTCAACGATATCCGCAAAGGCTTCCTCGATTTCTTCGCGCGCAACGATCACCAGGTGGTCCCGTCTTCCTCGCTGGTGCCGCGCAATGACCCAACCCTGATGTTCACTAATGCAGGGATGGTGCAGTTCAAGAACGTTTTCACGGGCCTGGAGAAGCGGTCGTACTCGCGCGCCGTCACTGCACAGAAGTGCGTGCGCGCTGGTGGCAAACACAATGATCTCGACAATGTCGGGTATACCACAAGACATCACACGTTCTTCGAGATGCTCGGCAACTTTTCCTTCGGGGACTATTTCAAGGAACGCGCGATCGAACTGGCTTGGACCTTGCTCACGAAGGATTTTGCCCTTCCCAAGGATCGACTGCTGATCACCGTTTATATCGACGACGATGATGCCTTTAAGCTCTGGAAGAAGATTGCCGGGCTCCCCGATAGCAAGATCCTGCGCATTGCCGAAGACGATAATTTCTGGGCTATGGGTGAAACCGGTCCTTGTGGTCCCTGTTCCGAAATTTTCTACGACCACGGGTCGCACATTCCGGGCGGTCCGCCGGGCTCGCCCGATTCCGAGGGCGATCGCTTTATCGAGATTTGGAACCTCGTCTTCATGCAATATGAGCAGCTTCCGGGCGGAAAGCGCGTAGATCTACCGCGCCCGTCGATAGACACCGGGATGGGGCTCGAGCGCATTGCCGCTGTTCTACAGGGAACTCACGACAATTACGCGATTGATCTTTTTGCGACGCTTATCCGCGCAATTGCCGAGCTGACGGGAGTGGATCCGGAAGGCCCGCAGAAGGCCTCGCATCGGGTCATCGCCGATCATTTGCGCGCATCTGCGTTCCTGATTGCCGACGGCGTGCTGCCTTCAAACGAGGGGCGGGGTTACGTGCTCCGACGCATCATGCGTCGCGCGATGCGTCATGCCGAACTGCTCGGAACGAAAGAGCCGCTGATGTGGCAGCTTGTGCCTGTTCTCACGCGTGAGATGGGGCAGGCCTATCCTGAATTGCTGCGTGCTGAACCGCTAATCACCGAGACGCTCAAGCTCGAGGAAACGCGATTTCGTCGCACCCTCGAACGCGGGCTCGCAATTCTCGATGAGAAAAGCAAGGATCTTAAAAAAGGGGCGATGTTCGACGGCGAGACTGCGTTCACGCTCTACGACACTTACGGATTCCCGCTTGACCTGACTCAAGACGCGCTCCGCTCGCGCGGTATTTCTGTTGATATTACATCGTTCACCGATGCGATGGACCGGCAGCGTGAAAAGGCTCGAGCATCCTGGGCCGGCTCGGGCGAGGCCGCCCAGGAGACGGTCTGGTTTGCACTGCGCGAAAAAATCGGTGTAACGGAATTTCTTGGATATGAAACCGAGAGCGCAGAGGGGGTAGTCGCAGCTCTCGTGAAGGACGGCAAAGAGGTTTCCGAGCTGAAAAAAGGCGAAACCGGTGCTGTGGTGGTCAACCAGACTCCATTCTACGGCGAAAGCGGTGGGCAGGTCGGGGACACTGGAGAAATCCGCCGCGAGGGCGTGCGCGCAGCCGTCAACGATACACAGAAAAAAGCGGGCGACGTCTTTGCTCACATGGTCACGGTGGGGCAGGGCTCGATCAAGGTTGGCGATCCACTATTGTTGGAGGTTGACCACGCGCGTCGCGATGCCATTCGGCAGAATCATTCCGCCACCCATCTTCTGCATGAAGCGCTACGGCAGGTGCTGGGCGATCACGTCGCGCAGAAGGGCTCCCTCGTTGCCCCAGACCGGCTGCGGTTCGATTTCTCCCACCCGAAGCCAATGTCGCTCGAAGAACTTGAAAGGGTCGAGGACATTGCCAACGACAAGGTTCTTCAAAATACGCCCGTGACAACGCGGCTGATGGCGGTCGATGACGCAATTGCGTCTGGAGCACGTGCCCTTTTCGGGGAAAAATATGGCGAAGAGGTTCGTGTCGTTGCGATGGGCGATGGTGGCAACACCTTAGGTTGGTCAGTCGAACTTTGCGGCGGCACGCACGTACAGCGAACCGGAGATATTGGGCTGATCTCCTTGGTCGGCGAGGCCGGTGTCGCCGCGGGCGTGCGCCGGATCGAGGCTTTGACCGGAAGGGCGGCCCGCAAGGTCGCTAATAAACAGCTTCAAGTCGTTAAAGCGGCAGCTGCAGAACTTAAGGTGCCGCTCGAAGAGATGCCCGCACGTATCGGAACTCTTTTGGATGAGCGCAAGAAGCTCGAACGAGATCTGTCCGACGCCAAAAAAAGGCTAGCAATGGGCGGAGGCGGGACGAGTGCTTCTGGGGACCCCAACGACATACGCCAGGTGAATGGGGTCAAGCTGCTCGCGCGGGCGGTTTCCGGCATCGAACTTAAGGACCTGCGCAGCCTCGCCGACGAGGGCAAACGGCAAGTTGGATCAGGAATTGTCGCCATCGTAGCCACCGCGGAGGACGGCAAGGCTGGTATCGTTGTTGGGGTCACCGACGACCTGACGAATCGATTTAATGCCGTCGATCTCGTAAGGAAAGGCGCGGAGGTTCTGGGTGGCAAAGGCGGCGGCGGTCGTCCCGACATGGCTCAGGCGGGGGGGCCTGACGGTTCGAAGGCGCAGGCCGCGCTAGAGGCAATCGAAGCCGCTGTCCAAGGGTGAATTCTGTCGGACTGGCGCAGCATGGCACGTAACCGCCTCAACGACCTGCGACGGCGTGTTTATCAAGTGCTCGAGCAGGGGTCGCTCGGCGACGGCCTCAGCACTTGGGTCGACCGCGCATTGATCATGCTTATCGTGGTCAATCTCGTTGCGGTCGCGCTCGAGTCAATCCCGCGATACGGGACACGTTACGCGACGGAATTCGCGCTGATCGAATATATTTCGCTGCTTGTGTTTACGGTGGAGTATGCCCTTCGATTGTGGTCGTCGGTTGAGCATGGGCCGCACCGACATCTCTCGCGCATGCGGTCGCGCATCAAATATGCGCTCAGCCCCGCCGGCATCATCGACCTGATTGCCGTCCTTCCGTTCTGGTTCGCGATGCTGTTGCCGGGCGATTTTCGCTTCGTCCTGGTGTTCCGCATGGTGCGATTTTTCAAGATCGCGCGATATTCACCTGCCATGCGCTCATTGCTCGACGTCCTCTATAACGAACGGCGTGCGCTTCTCGGATGTCTCATCATTGCGCTTGGTACCGCTTTGGTTGCCGCGTCTTTGATGCATCTGGCTGAGGCCAAGATCCAGCCGGAAAAGCTTGGTACCATCCCCGACGCGTTCTGGTGGGCGATCGTTACGATCGGCACAATCGGTTATGGAGACGTAGTGCCGGTCACCGCGGTCGGTAAGTTGATTGCGACCTTCACAATCTTCGCCGGGCTTGTGCTGATGGCGCTGCCGGTCGGCATCATCGCCACGGCCTTTGCCGAGCAAATTCAACGGCGGGATTTCATTGTGACCTGGGGCATGATTTCCAGGGTCCCGCTGTTCGCGGAGCTTGATGCCGCGGAAATTTCCGACGTCATGGAATTACTGCGTGCACAGGTTGTTGAGCCCGGGGAGATCATCGTACGCGAAGGGGACGACGCTCACTCCATGTACTTCATTGCGGCAGGCGAGGTCGAAATTGCGCTGAAAGGCAAGAAAGAGCCCCTTCGCCTGGGCGTCGGTCAGTTTTTCGGAGAGGTAGCGGTATTGCGTCGCGCGCGGCGTTCCGCGACAGTCGTCGCGATCGCCCGTACCAATTTGCTTGTGCTCGACGCACACGACCTGCACGCCCTGATGCAGCGCGATCCACGTGTTGCCGAGCGCATTGAAGACGTGGTCGAAAAACGCGTTGGCCGCGACGCCGTTCCGTCTAGGCGAAAGGCCTCGCAGGAGGCCTAGAGCGACGGGTGGGGTCGAACGGTCTAGGCGGTCATCGCTTTCTTCAGATTGTCATCCACCTTGTCGAGGAATCCCGTGGTGGGTAGCCATTTCTGGTCGGCCCCGACCAGCAGCGCGAGGTCCTTGGTCATGAAGCCGGCCTCGACCGTGTCGACGCAGACTTTTTCCAGTGTTTTTGCGAATTTTGCCAGCGCGTCGTTGTTGTCGAGCTTGGCTCGATGGGCCAGGCCGCGCGTCCAGGCGAAGATTGACGCGATCGAGTTGGTCGAAGTCTCGCGTCCCTTCTGATGCTCGCGGTAGTGACGAGTAACGGTGCCATGCGCGGCCTCTGACTCGACGATCTTGCCATCTGGCGTCATCAAAACGGAAGTCATCAGGCCAAGCGAGCCGAAGCCCTGCGCCACGATGTCCGATTGCACGTCGCCGTCATAGTTCTTACAGGCCCAGACATAGCCGCCCGACCATTTCAGGGCTGCCGCCACCATGTCGTCGATCAGACGATGCTCGTAAGTAAGTTTCTTGGCCGCGAACTTATCCTTGAACTCTTCGTCGAACACTTCCTGGAAGATGTCTTTGAAGCGGCCGTCGTAGACTTTGAGAATTGTATTCTTTGTCGAGAGGTAGACGGGGTAGCCGCGGGATAGCCCGTAATTAAACGATGCCATGGCGAAATCCCGAATGGAGTCGTCCAAGTTGTACATCGACAACGCAACGCCGGAGCCCGGGAACTGGAATACCTCGTGCTCGACCTTTTTGCCGTCTGGCGTGAGGTAGCTCAGCGTCAGCTTGGCCTTTTCCGGTACGCGGATGTCCGTGGCACGGTACTGATCGCCATAGGCATGGCGGCCGATGACGATCGGCTGCGTCCAGCCCGGCACGAGGCGCGGAACGTTCTTGCAGATGATCGGCTCACGAAAGATAACGCCACCAATGATATTGCGAATGGTGCCGTTGGGCGACCGCCACATCTTCTTGAGATTGAATTCCTTCACCCGCGCTTCGTCAGGCGTAATCGTCGCACATTTCACTGCGACGCCGACCTCCTTGGTCTTGTTTGCGGCGTCGATCGTGATCTGGTCGTCGGTTTCGTCGCGCTTCTGAACACTCAGATCATAGTAGAGGAGGTTGATATCCAGGTAGGGGTGGATCAGCTTCTCCTTGATCAGCTGCCAGATGATGCGAGTCATTTCGTCGCCGTCCATTTCGACGACGGGATTTGCGACCTTGATCTTCGCCATTGCGGATAGAACCTTTTGAAAGTTGCGCGGAAAGGGAGGGAAGGCTTCCGGCGCGGGCCCTATAGCACCCAAAATCGGATGGCGAAAGCCGCGATTTTTAGCAGTGGCGGAATGACGTCTCAGCGCCAGCAGCCCGCAACGGGCGAGAGCGCAACATCCCACTACGCCCGCGGGCAATCGTAAAGCCCTTGATCCGTCACGACAAAGTCGATGCGGCCGTCGCGCAGCGCTCTGATGCATTCCGACGGAGTATTGACGATCGGCTCTTCATGGACGTTGAAACTCGTGTTGACGAGAGCCGGAAGCCCCGTCTCCCGCTCGAACGCGCTGACGATATCGTAGTAAAGAGGGTTGTCCGCCCGGTCGATAATTTGCGGCCGCGCCGAATGGTCAACGTGTATAACCGCGGGATACGAGCGCACCCTTCCGGAAGCACGTCGCACGCTCATCGTCAACATGGCGGCGACGGAACTGCCACGCAGCCCTCCAAACCAGTGCGGGCCGCAATAGGCAAACATGATGCTATTTCTGTCAATACGGTGGTGACCAATGCCGGGTGCCGGGACGGACAAGACAAAGCGCTGGGTCGAATCGTTTGCACCGATCGTTGTTCTGGTCGAGCCGCAACTTGGCGAGAACATAGGGGCGGCGGCCCGCGCGATGGCGAATTTCGGCCTGCCGCGCTTGCGGTTGGTCAAACCGCAACAAGAATGGCCAAACGAAAAGGCGCGCGTGATGGCGGCGGGCGCCGACCGAATTCTTGACGGCGCCGTGCTATACGGCAGCCTCAATGATGCCATCGGCGATTGCAGTTTCGTTCTCGCGACGACTGCGCGCAACCACGATCAGGCGAAGCCGGTCATATCCGCGGACGCGGCGGCGGCAGAAATGGCTCAGCGCGTTTCTGGGGGCGAGAGCGTGGCTATCATATTTGGGCGCGAGCGCATCGGTCTTGAAAACCACGAAGTTGCACTGGCCGATCGCATTGTGACGCTGCCAGTGAATCCTGCATTCGCTTCACTCAATCTGGCGCAGGCGGTCGTCATCGTCGCCTACGAATGGTTTAAACGCGTCGGAGGGGGCAGGCTGCCTTTTTCGATGCCGGAAAAATCCCCGCCGGCGGCAAAGCAGCAACTCGATGCGTTCTTTTCTGATCTCGAACGCGAGCTGGAACGGATCGAGTTCTTCCGCCCGGAGGAAAAGCGCGGCACCATGAGTGTTAACTTGCGCAATATATTTCAGCGCATGGCTCCCACGCAGCAGGACATCCGCACATTGCATGGTGTCGTCAACGCCATCGTGCAGGGACGAAAAGGACCTGCTCGTGGGGGTGTGCTCGATCCGACGGGGGCGCAGAAGTTACGCGACTTGCTCGCCGAACACGGCGGCGGTCGGGTGCCGGGTGAACGCGGTCCGGTGCGTGGGCTGGCCCGCCTCTTGCGCCGAAATCCGACCGAAGCGGAGCGCCTGTTGTGGCAGGCGCTCGTCAATGATCGACGCTTTGCTGGGCGGGGGTTCAAGCGTCAGGTGCCGATCGGACCGCACATCACCGATTTCGTTTCGTTTCCGCTCAAATGCGTCATCGATATCGTGCCGGCCGATGAGAGCGATGACGCAGGACGCGGTCGGGCGGAACGGCGTGCTTACCTTGTCGAACGTGAGTATCGCGTATGCGAGGTGAGAGCGGAGGCTGTCGAGGGAGATCTGGGAACAGTGCTCGACGAACTTTTTTCCGATCTGCCGGATGTGCAGTGAGATCAGCTCTTCAGCGCCTTCAATTGCATTACGGTGGCCGCGCGCAGTGTAGTTTGGTCGTTTCCAGCTATGACGAAACGGTAGCCCCGTTCAGCCATGACGACGGCGCTCTCCGCGTCTCGGCAATAAATGCCGGGAATTTTATCGGACTTCTTTGCTGCGGCGCAGATCGTATCGATTGCCTGCTCAACCTGCGCAGCTTGCACGTCTTGTGCCGAGCCGCCACTAAGTGCGGTCGCGAGGTCATATGGTCCGACGAAGAGCCCATCGATGCCGGGCGTTGATGCGATTGTGTCGACGCACGCGAGGGCGGCTGCCGTCTCAACCATGGCGAAGGTAAGGGTCCCGTCATTCGCCTCCCGCATGTAGGCAACAGGTGCCGTGCGGGGGCTTTGCAGCGCCATCGCGCGCAGTGGCCCCCAGCTGCGCTCCCCAAGCGGCGGGTATTTCGCAGCGCCAGCGAAACGAAGGGCGTCGGCAGGGCTGTTGATCATTGGTGCGACGATTGCTTCCGCCCCGAAGTCGAGCGCGCGTGAAACAAGTGCGAAATCATTGAGGGGTACCCGCACGACGGGCGCCGATTCGGCATGGTGGAGCGCATCAACGCCTGTCGTCAGCGTTGCAACATCCCAAAGCCCATGCTGGGCATCGAGTACAACTGCAGGAAATCCCTCGCGGGCAATAATTTCCGCGACGGCAGGGGAACCGAGCATGCACCAAGCGCCAAAGACCGTTTCGCCCGCGCGCAGGCGCCGGGCGAGGGCAAATGCTGGCACGTCAGCCGCTCTTCTTGATCTGCGCGACCGCTTCGCTCAGCAGTTCGGACATCTTGGTCCGAATCTGCTGCTCGGTGATACCCTTTGGCTGCAGGTCCTTGATCAGCTTGTGCACGACGTCGTGATCGGCGCCCTGCTCAAAGTCCGCCAGAACCACCTCTTTAGCGTAGGTTTCTGCGTCGGCGCCGCTCTTTCCGAGAATGCCGGCCGCCCATAGGCCCAGCATTTTGTTGGAACGCGCCGTTGCCTTGAAACGAAGCTCCTCGTCATGCGCGAATTGCTTTTCGAAGCCTTCTTCGCGCTTGTCGAATGTTGTGGTCATGCCGCCCTCTTTGACTTTGCTTCCGCACAATTCGCTTCAAAAGACCTTTGCTGGTTTTGCGAGACGAGCATGCAGGCCCGCGACTGTCAAAATCGCGTACACATGACGTTTATTTCCGCCTTGCATATCGCCAGCGTACCGTCAAGGCAACATCCGGCGGCTCGTTTGCGGCGAAATTACGAAGTGGAAACGTGACGCAGGCGTGATTGTGCTGCCCTTAGTGATCGGCTAGGTTGAATTTGTGCCCGGACCGCTGGCGCGGCCAGCGCTTTCAGTCCGGTCCCGCAGCCGCGGATCTTGCAAAGTTGCACAACAAGGAGCCACGGCAATCCGATGGACTTTCACAAACCACGGTATACGCCCATGAGCCGTCGTCGCCGTATTTACGAGGGCAAGGCGAAGGTCCTCTATGAAGGGCCGGAGCCTGGAACGCTGATTCAACACTTCAAGGACGACGCAACGGCCTTCAACGCCAAAAAGCATGAAGTGATCGAGGGCAAGGGCGTCCTCAATAATCGGATATCGGAATATGTATTCCAGCACCTCAACGACATAGGGGTGCCGACTCACTTCATACGGCGGCTCAACATGCGCGAGCAGTTGATCCGCGAGGTGGAAATCATTCCGCTCGAGGTCGTCGTTCGCAACGTTGCTGCTGGTTCGCTGGCGCAACGGCTCGGCATCGAGGAGGGCACGCAACTGCCACGCTCGATTATCGAGTTCTATTACAAGAACGATAAGCTCAACGATCCCATGGTGTCCGAAGAACACATCACCGCATTCGGCTGGGCCTCGCCTCAGGAAATCGATGACATCATGGCTCTTGCCATTCGCGTGAACGATTTCCTCTCTGGTCTATTTCTTGGCGTTGGAATTCGCCTCGTCGACTTCAAGATGGAGACCGGCCGGCTCTGGGAAAACGATGTGATGCGCATTGTCGTGGCGGACGAAATTTCTCCGGACAGCTGTCGGCTTTGGGACATCAAGACCAACGACAAGCTTGACAAGGACCGGTTCCGTCGCGATCTCGGTGGCTTGCTCGAGGCCTATACCGAAGTGGCCAAGCGTCTTGGCATCATGAGCGAAGGCGAGCGCCCGCAAGGCACGGGGCCGGTTCTCGTGAAAGGTTAACGAGGATGGCCGTATCGATAGGTGCGATGGCCGGGGTTGCCCGGCCATCGGCTTTTAATGGCCCTGACGCCTAGTAAGCGACGCCCACTAAACCAAGCGTTAGTGTATTGCCGAAATCTGCGTGGGCGCTTGCGCAGGCGTTGTTGCCGTTCGTGCACTGCGCAGTGTGAGTGCCCAAATCGATATCACGCCACTCACCGCGTAGGGTCCAGTGCGGTGCGAACATGTGTTCGACGCCCATCCCGGCCGTCCATCCGAGTCTCGTCTCCGCGCCTCATCGAGGATGTGCTGATGGATCACCACAATGTGCGTGAGGCACTCGCGTTCACGGTACCGAGTGAGTTCGGTATCGAGGAAGTCTGGGCACTTACAGTACCTATCGACAATCTGGACGAGGAGAACGCTGCATCGGCACCGCAGAGTAAGGCTGCCTAAGGCCAAGTGCCGATTCGCTTTATCAACGTCGCCAACCTCCCCCACAACGCGGTCCGAACGGTCGACCGCCATCGATTGGATGCGATGGTGCGGGAGCTTGCAGGACCGGGCGGATGAGCACGCCGAGGTTTGCCAGGTTCTGGAAGGCCTCCACCTTGAAAAAATACCTTCGGCTTATGACCTGTGTAGTGTTCATCCGCACGGTTGAGGCGGCCCGTGGTGGATGCTAGGTCAAGCCGTCGGGACCGGAATCGCCAAAAAAAACGCTATGAAAGCTCGTGTAACCGTCACCCTGAAGTCCGGAATTCTCGACCCCCAAGGTAAGGCTATCGAGGGCGCTTTGCGTTCCCTTGGCCTTGCCGGCGTCTCCAGTGTTCGCCAAGGCAAGGTTTTTGACATCGAAATCGAGGGGGGTGATCGGGCCAAGGCGGAAGCCCTGCTCAAACAGGCTGCCGACAAGCTTTTGGCTAATACCGTAATCGAGAACTATTGCGTGGACGTTTTGGGATGAAGGCTGCCGTTCTCGTCTTTCCGGGGATCAATCGCGAGCGCGACATGGCGCGCACACTACGCCTTGTGTCGGGCCGCGAGCCCTCCATGGTGTGGCATGCGGACAAGGAACTTCCTGACGGGACCGATCTGGTCGTAATCCCCGGCGGCTTTTCCTACGGCGACTATCTGCGCTGCGGCGCCATTGCGGCACGTAGCCCCATCATGGACGCGGTGCGTGCACACGCGACAAAGGGCGGATTGGTGCTTGGCGTGTGTAACGGATTCCAGATCTTGTGCGAAGCCGGCCTGTTGCCCGGTGTACTAATGCGCAACGAAAATCTGCGCTTCATCTGCCGTGACGTGTACCTGCGTGTTGAGCGCTCAGACACACCGTTTACGCGCGGCTACAATGCCGGTCAGGTTGTCCGCGTGCCGGTCGCTCACGGAGAGGGAAATTACATCGCCGACGGCGAAACGATCGCGAAGCTCGAGGGTGAAGGTCACGTCCTGTTTCGCTATTCCTCGCCCGACGGCATGATTGATCCAAACTGGAACCACAACGGCGCGATCAATGCGATAGCGGGTATTGTGAATGAACAGGGTAACGTTCTCGGGATGATGCCACACCCTGAAAACCACGTTGAAGCTGCGATCGGTCCGACCGACGGGCGTGGGCTCTTTGCTGGCCTGGTCGAGGCGCTCGATCGGGCGGCATAGACTGTGAATCGCAACGAACCTCGCATCACGCCCGAACTGGTCGCCGAGCACGGGCTCAAGCCCGATGAATACGACCGCATTCTTAGGCTGATAGGACGCGAGCCGTCTTTGACTGAGCTCGGTATTTTTTCCGCGATGTGGAACGAGCATTGCTCGTACAAGTCTTCCAAGGTCCACTTGCGGACTCTGCCGACAAAGGGCCCCTGGGTAATCCAAGGGCCCGGCGAGAATGCCGGCGTCATCGATATAGGCGACGGACTTGCCTGCGTTTTCAAAATGGAAAGCCACAACCACCCGAGCTACATCGAGCCGTATCAGGGTGCGGCAACCGGTGTCGGTGGAATCCTGCGTGATGTGTTCACCATGGGCGCTCGACCAATCGCGTGCCTAAATGCGCTCTCATTCGGCGCTCCGTCACATCCGAAGACGCGACACCTGGTATCCGGTGTGGTTGCTGGGATTGGCGGATACGGGAATTCGTTCGGTGTGCCTACGGTCGGCGGTTCGGTGCGTTTCCACCAACGCTATGATGGCAATTGCCTCGTCAATGCGATGGCGGTCGGTATCGCTCGCAAAGATCAGATTTTTTATGCGGCCGCTTCAGGCGTAGGCATGCCGATCGTCTATCTTGGTTCCAAGACCGGGCGCGACGGGATTCACGGCGCGTCGATGGCATCGGCGGAGTTTGGTGACAACTCCGAGGGCAAGCGTCCGACCGTGCAGGTCGGTGACCCGTTCTCGGAGAAGCTGCTGCTCGAGGCCTGTCTTGAGATCATGCAGAAAAACTGCGTCATTGCTATTCAGGATATGGGCGCCGCCGGTTTGACATGTTCGGCGGTGGAGATGGGCGCAAAGGGCGATCTTGGCGTTACACTAGACCTCGACAAGGTCCCCTGTCGCGAAGAGAGCATGAGCGCCTATGAAATGATGCTGTCCGAAAGCCAGGAGCGCATGCTCATGGTGCTCAAGCCAGAAAAAGAAAAAGAAGCCGAAGCAATCTTCAGCAAGTGGGGTCTCGACTTTGCGGTCGTGGGGGAGACGACCCCGACAAAGCGCTTCGTCGTACGTCATGGTGGTGACGTCATGGCGGACTTGCCCATTAAAGAGCTCGGCGACCAGGCGCCCGAGTACAAGCGGCCTTTCGTCAACGCTGCGAAGCCGGAAGAGATCCGTGCTGAAAGCGTTCACGCGCCTGTCGGTACTCTTGAGGCATTGGAGAAATTGCTGGAAGCGCCCGATCTTTGCTCGAAGCGTTGGGTTTGGGAGCAATACGATCACGTCATCCTGGGCAACACGATACAACGACCGGGAGGCGATGCTGCGGTGGTTCGTGTCGAGGACGGCCCGAAAGGTCTCGCCCTCACTACAGATGTTACGCCGCGCTACTGCGAGGCCGATCCATTCGAAGGCGGCAAACAGGCGGTTGCAGAATGTTGGCGGAACATAACCGCCGTCGGAGCCAAACCGCTCGCCATTACCGATAATCTCAATTTTGGCAATCCCGAGCGGCCGGAGATCATGGGCCAGTTCGTGGGTTGTGTCCGCGGAATCGCGGAAGCATGCAAGGCGCTCGACTTTCCTGTCGTGTCCGGAAATGTTTCGCTCTACAATGAAACGAACGGTCGCGCGATCTTGCCAACGCCTTCAATCGGCGGCGTCGGTCTCATTGATGATTTTAAAAAATCAGCCACGATCGCTTTCAAGCGAGCAAACGAGACCATATTGCTGGTCGGAGAAACGACAGGTTGGCTCGGACAATCGCTATATCTGCGCGAAATCTGCGGGCGGGAAGAGGGCGCTTCTCCCCCTGTGGATCTCGCGGAAGAGCGCGAAAATGGGGATTTCGTGCGCGCGCTGATTCTCGATGGCATCGCGACGGCGGCCCATGACGTTTCCGACGGTGGCCTGCTCGTCGCGATCGCAGAAATGGCAATGGCCTCCGGCATCGGGGCCGAGCTGTCCGCGGCACCGTCGGACATTCCATCCCACGCCCATTGGTTCGGCGAAGATCAGGCGCGCTATGTGGTCACAGTGCCCGTGGAACGGGCAGAAACAGTGCTGGCGCGCGCTAGGGCCGTCAGCGTGCCCGTGTGGACTATCGGGAAGACTGGGGGCGACGCATTGACGCTTGCCGGCGAGCGTCCCATCCTAATCACGATTCTGCGCAAGTGTTTCGAGTCTTGGCTGCCAGCTTATATGGCTGGTGACCTTTAACGATTAGCGAGGTCCGGCGATGGCCATGCAAGCCGGTGAAATAGAGCGGTTGATCAAGGCGCATATTCCAGATGCGCAAGTGACGATCCGTGACCTCGCCGGCGACGGTGATCACTACGCAGCGACTGTAATTTCTGCCTCGTTCAAGGGTAAGTCGCGGGTTCAGCAGCACCAACTGGTCTACGAGGCGCTCAGAGGCCAGATGGGCGGTGTCCTGCACGCGCTCGCTCTTCAGACCGGCACGCCTTGATGGGTTTGCGAAAGGGCGTTCGCGTTCTTGCGCCCAAAGATGCGATTGCACCAACAGGCACCTGGAGCCTGGGAGCGCGCGCCGGCGATTTTGTATTTGTTGCCGGCATGCGAGGCATCAATCCCGTGAATAACCGACTGATTGACGGCGATGAGGCGCGAATCCGTCAAGCGTTTCTGAACATGAAACTGATTGCAGAGTCCGAAAACGCCGGTTTTGCGGATTGCGTTCGCCTTACTGTCTTTGTCACCGATCTGCAGCGATTGCGGCCGCTCGTGAACAAAGTTCAGGAAGAGCTGTGGTCGGGCGGGCAATACCCACCGCGGACGATTGTCGAAGTCACTGCGCTTAACCAAGACGACTTTTTCGAGGTGGAAGGCACCTTCTACTCACCAAAAAACGCGATAAAATCCTGAATGCCTCTTGGGGTGGCGGCGTCTTCTGGGATACATATATCGATATGCGAGGCGGCCCCGTGCCGCCCAACAGGATGGGATTCCATGGGCATCGAGCAATTCATAGACAATGAGGTGAAGGGAAATGATGTGGTGTTGTTCATGAAGGGAACACCGCAGTTTCCGATGTGCGGATTTTCAGGACAGGTGGTTCAGATCCTTGACCATCTCGGTGTCGCTTACAAAGGCATCAACGTGCTTGAGTCCGACGAAATCCGAAACGGTATCAAAAGCTACTCGAACTGGCCAACGATTCCGCAGCTTTACGTCAAGGGCGAGTTCGTCGGCGGTTGCGATATCGTGCGCGAGATGTTTCAGGCTGGTGAGTTGCAGCAGGCTCTGAAAGACAAAGGCGTTTCAGTGCGCCAGAGCGCCTGACCAGTATCTGCGCGGGTGGTGATATTTCTGCTTGTTGTTGCGACTGTTGTCGACGGCGCGCTTGCGGCGCTGTTGATTGGCGCCTCTGGCTTTGGTTCGGCGACGGTGCGGAAAGTATGCACGCAAGTGCGCTGCGGCGGTCGCTTTCATTGCGGCGGTGGCTACCTGCCTGGCGGCGTCCATAGCGGGATTTATTTTCAACAAGAAGGATAAGACCGGTCTCGCGCTGGCGGCGCTTGGCTGCCGTCCGCGGGAGCACTGTTGGTGCTTATGATGCCAGCCCCGTACTAGGCCGCGGGGACGAATCGGTAGGCAGTGTCCTTGCGTTCGACCGTTCCCACCCCCGGATAGGGCAAGTGGAAGCCGATAAATTTCGATCGGTCGCTGGCGAGTCGATCCAATAGCTTGCGCCGTGTCGCTATCGCCTGATCCGGCACGTGATCTGCGATGGGCTTCCATTCCGGATACTGGAACGAAATTAGCGGATGGGTGAGTACGTCACCACCCACGACAAGGCCTTCGCCGCCGGTAAGTTCGAAGGAGACGTGACCTTGCGTGTGGCCAGGGGTATCGATAACGCGCAGGCCGGCAACGATCTCATCGCCAGCCTTCACCATTCTGCTCCTTTCCTTGATCGCGACATAATTGCGCCGCGCCCCGGTGACGAACCCTGCACGTTCAGCAGGGAGCCCACGCGTTGCATTTTCGCTGGTCCAGAAATCCCATTCCGCGCTTGCGACAAAAAACGTTGCATCCGGAATCATCAATTCGTCTAGTTCATCGACGGCACCCCAAAGATGATCAGGATGGCCGTGGGTGAAAATCACTTTCGTGATCCTCCTCTTGTCGACCCCGGCCGCCTTGAGATTCTCCCACAGCTTGCCTGCGGTCGGCATAAAGCGGTCGCCGGATCCCATATCGACCAGAATGAGATCCTGTCCCGCCGCGATCAGTGTCACATTGGTAGGCGAGTTGTATTGCTCGCCGGTTTGTCCGGCAGCCTTGAGCAGGGGCTCGCGTTCAGCTGGCGGTGCATCAGGCGCAAGAAAACCCGTCGGCAATACGAGATGGCCGTCACTGACGACCGTCACGTTAAACGCCCCATGATTGAATGCATAAGGTGCCGCCGCGAAAGCGGGTAGGGGGCCCGTTGCGACGCTTGCGGCAGTGGCGGCAAGAAACGTGCGGCGGTTCAACATGGGTGGCGACTTTCCCGAAGGCTTGCGCCTTCTACGCCAAAGCCGCGCGTCCCGCTACCCGGCGCGGAACGGAAACCAGGTCAACGCGGGAGGTTTTTCGACTAACGCGTGCGGTTCAGGCGATTCATCATCAGGTAGATGACGCCCAGAACCAGCGCTAGTCCGATCAAGCTCTGCGTCGGCACGCCACTCGCGAACTTCGTGACGTTCTCGGCAACCGACGTCACAAAGACCCCGGAGCCTTGCCCAAGGATCAGGTAGATCAACATGATCGCGAGAATGGTAACGAAGCCAAGCTCGACGAACTCCCATAAGATTACTTTTGCATTGGCCATGAATTTGCGCATGGCAAACCCCTTGATGACACATACGGCTTAAAGGTGGGGAGCGTCGCCCCCCACCCCGATCGCGTCAGCAAAGCTGATCAGGCTAGTCGGACGCCGGCGTCAGGCCATTTTCCGATTCGAGAACAACCAAAGGACAATGCCGAGTGTGATCAGACCGACGAGACCGTTCCCGCCCATATCTTTCACCCAGGCCATAATGTTCGCTGTTACAGCGCCGAAGAACGGCAGATTGGCGCCGACCAGCAACGAAAGCACGATCGCCAGTGCCAGCAACATCAGAGCTAATTCCGTCAACGCCCCGATCCACTCTTTAATGGTATCGATCCCTTTCATTGCGGAGTCTCCCTAGGCGAGCCCTCTGATTCGAGGACCGCACAATGCTATTAGCGCGTTTTGACTACTAAATGTAGAGAATTGTCGCAGGCCAGGCACAAAATAAGCTGTGCACTAGTCAGGGATAACTTTGGCGGCGGACCGGTTCTGGCACGCCGGAGGAGCGAATCGAACTGGAAGAAGAAGGACATGGGCCAGCGCGATTGCGCCGGCCCATGTCGTAAAGCCTGCCTCAGCTATCAGCGCGAGTAATATTCTACCACCAGATGCGGCTCCATCTGAACCGCATAGGGCACATCGGAGAGCACCGGGATGCGCGCGAGCTTGGCGGTCAATTTCGACCCGTCGACTTCGATATAGTCGGGTACGTCACGCTCGGCCAAAGCCTGGGCTTCCAAAACCAACGCCAGCTGCTTCGACTTCTCCTTGACCTCGACAACGTCACCAACCTTTACGCGATAGCTCGGGATGGTCACGCGCTTGCCATTCACACGGATATGGCCGTGGCTGATGAACTGACGCGCGGCAAACACCGTTGGTACGAATTTGGCGCGGAAGATGACCGCATCCAGTCGGCGTTCAAGCAGGCCAATCATGTGCGCACCACTGTCGCCCTTGAGGCGCCGGGCTTCCTGATAGATGCCGCGGAACTGCCGCTCGGAGATGTTTCCATAATAGCCACGCAGTTTCTGCTTGGCCTTGAGCTGAACGCCGTAGTCGGAGAGCTTGCTCTTGCGCCTCTGGCCGTGTTGGCCGGGGCCATACTCACGTCGGTTCACCGGGCTCTTCGGTCGGCCCCAGATGTTCTCGCCCATCCGGCGGTCGATCTTGTACTTGGATTCCATGCGCTTGGTCATTCGCGTCCTCGGTTGTCGTTCGCTGTTGCTGAGGATCGCGCCCTCCTCTGTCCCGGCGGGGCCGGAACTGACAGGCAAAACCTCGTAAGCGCAAGGACTTGCCGCGGGTCGCGAAACGCCCGGCGTAATCCGCCGGGCGCGGGGGTTTTAGGAGCGATCGTCGCACCTGTCAAACCCCATAGCAGATGGTACCGATACACGGCTGAGCCGCTTGGTCGCATGCTCGATGCTTGCCGGGCAGTCGCCTATGGGCCATTTAATTGGTGATCAGACCGGGCCCCTCTGGCAGCCATGTGGCTGCGATGTCGGACTGATTGTATCCGCAGAAGGGCCCAATGCGCCGAACAAGCTCCCCCCAGAATTCCCACCGCAAGGTCCCGAATGGCGACCGCTTTGCCCTCGTGGCGTTCGTCGCGATCGTGACAAGTGCGCTGGCTGCGCTGTTCATCACGCTGCCGCGCCCGGTCGTGTTGCCGGCTTTCAGCATTTGTGCGCTCGCGGCCGCGGCCTGCCTGGCCTTGATGGCCAGCTTGCACTCGCGTCAGGCCGTGCGGCTTTTGCCTTCCGCCTGGAATCTGGCCGGGGCATTTACGCTTGTCGGCTGCG
The DNA here is from genome assembly GCA_035538755.1 of Pseudolabrys sp. GTDB lineage: Bacteria > Pseudomonadota > Alphaproteobacteria > Rhizobiales > Xanthobacteraceae > Pseudolabrys. Next base: position 23,582 of record DATLJR010000236.1, on the reverse strand, counting down.
CTGCGGCCATACTCGGCGAAGTCGAGGCCATCGTCGAATATACGCGGTTTACCCCGCCGAGGAGCAGAGCGGATGATTGATCTCGATATATTTTCGCAGGGCGCGATCGCCGCTTTCATCCAGGTCATCATGATTGACTTGGTGCTTGCCGGCGACAACGCGCTTGTGATCGGCCTTGCAGCGGCAGGTCTGCCTACCGAACAACGCGCGCGCGCGATTCTGGTCGGCATAGTCGCGGCAACTGTGTTGCGAATTGCTTTTGCCAGCATTGCGGTCGAACTGCTGGAGATTGTCGGCCTGCTTCTCGCCGGAGGCATTCTGCTGCTGTGGGTTTGTTGGAAGATGTGGCGCGAGCTCAAGAGTCCGGGCCACAAAGAAGCCGAAGCGGTGCCGGCGACAGGAGAAGGCCGGGTAAGACGCAAGACGTTTGCGCAGGCAGCTTGGCAAATCGTGATCGCGGACATTTCCATGTCACTCGACAACGTCCTCGCGGTGGCGGGGGCCGCACGCGATCATCCGGCCGCGCTTGTCTTTGGCCTGGCGCTTTCGATCGTGCTGATGGGTGCCGCTGCGACTTTCATTGCACGATTGCTCAACAAGCATCGCTGGATCGCTTATCTCGGGCTCGCGATTATTCTCTACGTTTCCCTCGACATGATCTGGCGCGGCGCGCTCGAGGTATGGCCGCATGTCTCGGGCTAGAAACCGAATGTGGCAAGCGCGCGCTTGAGTGCGGGCGACGCCGGTCGCCCCGATGTGAATTCGATGGCTTGAGCGCTGGACATCGAGTCCGGCGGCCGCTCGCGAAGCAGATCGGCGACCCGACGTGCGATTGCCGGTGCGGGGTCGAGCCAATCGACTGTCCACGGTGCAACGGCGCGGAAGCGCTCAAGCAACAACGGGTAGTGCGTACAGGCGAGCACGATCGTATCGGTGCGGCGAGCGCCGACGTCGATGAAGCAGTCGCCCGTTTGCGCCCTGATGGCCGCATCATCGACCGCATTACCGGCAAGTTCCGCTTCCGCGTAGGAGGCAAGGCGTGGTGAGCCGACAAGATGGACATCACAACCATCGGCGAATTCACGGATAAGCGCACGTGTATATTCTCGTCCGACCGTAGCCTGCGTGCCTAGCACGGAGACGCGCTTGCTCTTTGAGCGTGCGCAAGCCGGCTTTATTGCCGGCACGGTGCCGACGAAGGGCACGACAAAGCGTGATCGCAAATGAGCAAGCGCAAGTGTAGACGCTGTATTGCAGGCCACAACCACCAGGTCGGGTTCATGTCGCGCAATGGCGTCGGCGAGCACCTCGGTGACGCGAGCCACCAGGTCTTCCTCACTTAGATCTCCGTAGGGAAATCCTGCGTCATCGGCCAGATAGACGAAACGCGCATCCGGACGCACGGCCTTTGTCTCGCGGAACACCGTAAGGCCGCCGAGCCCTGAATCAAAAACCAGAATGGTCGGGGCATGCGTCATTGCGCTGGCGAGGTCAGGCGGCTCCGAACACGCGCTTGAAGATCGTATCGACGTGCTTGAAATGATGGTCGAGGTTGAAATTGGCTTCCAAATCCTTTTCCGAGAGCTTGGTCCGAACGTCCTTGTCGGTTTTGAGCAGCGAAAGGAAATCGCTTTCGCCGCCCCAGACCTTCATGGCGTTGCGCTGAACAAGACGATAAGCGTCTTCGCGCGAAACTCCTTTTTGTGTGAGCGCGATGAGTATGCGCTGCGAATGAATAAGTCCGCCAAGCCGGTCGAGGTTCTTTTGCATGGCGGCCGGGTAAACGACGAGTTTGTCGATGATTGAGGCAAGCCGCGCCAGGGCGAAATCGAGCGTCACCGTCGCATCAGGTCCGATCATGCGTTCAACCGAGGAATGCGAGATGTCGCGCTCATGCCAGAGCGCGACGTTTTCCATCGCAGGCAGGGCGTAACCCCGCACCATGCGGGCAAGCCCGGTGACATTTTCCGAAAGAACAGGATTACGCTTGTGCGGCATCGCCGAGGAGCCCTTTTGCTTCTCGGAGAAGAACTCTTCTGCCTCGAGAACTTCGGTGCGCTGCAAATGACGAATCTCAGTTGCAAGCCGCTCGATCGAAGACGCAACAACGCCAAGAGTGGCGAAGTACATGGCATGGCGGTCACGCGGAATGATCTGCGTCGAAACTGGCTCTATCGCGAGCCCCATGGCCTTGGCTACGTGAGCTTCAACACGCGGGTCAACCTGCGCAAATGTCCCCACCGCTCCCGAGATGGCGCACGTTGCGACCTCTTTTCGTGCGGCGACAAGGCGCTCACGAGCCCGCGAAAATTCGGCATAGGCGTATGCCAGTTTGAGACCAAATGTGGTTGGTTCCGCATGAATGCCGTGCGAGCGCCCAACGGTTGGCGTCAACTTGTGTTCGAATGCGCGCCGTTTTAGTGCAGCAAGGAGTTTGTCGACATCAGCAATCAGGATCTCTGCCGCCCGTACGAGTTGCACGTTGAAGCAGGTGTCCAGCACATCGGACGAGGTCATACCTGCATGCACAAACCGAGCTTCCGGTCCGACGATTTCGGATAAATGGGTCAGGAAAGCGATGACGTCGTGCTTGACCTCTGCCTCGATTTCGTCAACGCGGGCGACGTCGAACTTGGCGGCATTGCCTTTTTCCCAGATTTTCTTTGCGGCCTCTTTCGGGATAGTGCCGAGTTCCGCCATGGCGTCAGCCGCGTGAGCTTCGATCTCGAACCAGATCCGGAATTTTGTTTCGGGCGACCAGATCGCGGTCATCTCTGGACGGGAATAACGCGCGATGGTCACGCTGCTTCCCCGCGTGCGAGGGCTGCAGCGTTGCGGATCGCTCCGATGTTGCCCTTATAGTTGCCACCCTTGAATACGGCCGAACCGGCGACCAACACATTCGCCCCGGCCTGCACGACACGAGCCGTGTTGTCCGAAGTGATTCCGCCGTCGATTCCGATGTCGATCGGGCGTGCCCCAACCAGCGTCCGGACGTCGCGCAGCTTGTCGATGGCTGCGGGAATGAACGCCTGACCCCCAAAACCCGGATTGACCGACATGATGAGAACGAGGTCAACCAGGTCGATCACGTGCTCGATGCTCGACACCGGCGTGGCGGGGTTTACGGTGACCCCCGCTTTCTTGCCGAGGCTACGGATTTCTTGCAGCGAGCGATGAACGTGCGGACCGGCTTCGACGTGAACGGTAATGATGTCCGACCCGGCTTTCGCGAAAGCCTCAAGATATGGATCGCATGGTGCGATCATGAGATGGACGTCGAGTGTTTTCTTCGTGATCGGGCGGATTGCCTGAACGACCGCGGCCCCGATCGATATGTTCGGGACAAAGTGGCCGTCCATGACGTCGACATGGATCCAGTCGGCCCCCGCAGCTTCAATCGCACGGATCTCATCCCCCAACTTGGCGAAATCGGCGGAAAGTATCGATGGTGCAATAAATAACGGACGGGGCATTAGGGCCTCCAGACGCCGTTCCGCCTAACACGAGGCGGGTAAACGGGCAACGCCGCAGCCACGTAAATACACCGGCTTGTTAACGATTGACTGACAGACGCCTGGCGATCGGTTTCAGCAAGTGCGGGAGCAGGTAGATGGGAAACTGGGCGACTGTGAAATAAAGCCATGCGATGTCGGGGATCGCGAAGCCGGTTGCGGCCAACATCAGGCCGACGTTTCGGTTTCCGGCGATCAGGCCGATCGCGAAGGCGCGCGCTCGCCCGGCACGTTTGAACACGATCGCGGTAACGGCGATCGAGGTGAGCGCGAGCAAAAATGCAAGCGCGGTAAGCTTGACGACCAGAATGGGATCGGCGCGAAAATGATCCATGGCGCCGTCCATGGCGGCAATTGCGAACATCGACATTGCGATGACGCTCAAGCCGTCGATGGCCTCTCTCTGTGCCTCGATGAATCTGCGGCCTGCAATGACGCGAATAACGCCGGCAGCGAGGGCGCAGCCTGCGATGATCAAAAACAATCTAAGTCCAAATTCGAGAGGAGAGGCAAGCGCTGTTCCCAGAAAGACATAAGTGAAGAGGCTGGCAGTAAATGGAGTTATCGCGGTTGCCGCGATCAGCGTTGCGAGCGTGAGTGCGACATCGAGACCAAGCAATGCTGCGAGAGCCGGAGAAGACATCAGGCCTGGTGCAGACATTTGCAGCACCAGCATGAAGTACAAACCGTGCATCTTTTGATCAAGTTTGAATGCCAGGAACAGCGTGCCAAGCACAGCGGGAAAAACGAGCATTGTCCAAATCGTTGCTGCGGCGATCAGGTCGGGCTGCTTCCAATGCCGACGCAATTCAACCGGATCAACGCGGAGAAAGGCGAGAGTCAGCATGACGACGATTGCCTCGCCGAAATGCGGCCGAAACGCCGCAGCGAGAGGCGGTACCGCCAAGCCGATAAAGATCGACGCCGCTGCGATAAGCGTCCCATGGCGGCCGCAGAGGGTGAGTGCGGCCGCTAAGGCGCTGATCGATTTCATTTGGGGAAACTCCGGCGCCGTGAGTATAGATGTTTGATAGCGCTGTCGGCGGCGGCAATCCATATATAAGGAGAAGGTTGCCTGGAGGCGGGTGTGGCACGTACTGATGCAATGGTTCTCGGTGCCGGAATTGTCGGCACATCGGCGGCGCTGCATCTCGCAAAACGCGGGGTCAGTGTTGCCTTGGTCGACCGCGCGGGAATCGGCGAACAGACATCCTATGGCAACGCCGGTATCATCGAGGGGAACACGATATTTCCTCCGGTGTTTCCTTCGCATTTTGACGCACTGCTACGAGTCGCGCTTAAGCGCGCGGGCGAGGCCAACTACCATTTGTCATTCTTGCCGCACGTTCTGCCATGGTTATTGGCGTTCCGCGCGGCCTCGCGACCGGATCGCCTTGTGGAAACAGCCCGGCTGATCCGCCCTTTGTTTTCTCGTGCGGTGGCCGAGCACGAGGCGCTGATGGCCGAGAGCGGCGCCACCCACTACCTGCGCAAAACCGGCTGGCTCAAAGTTTATCGTAACGAAAGCAGTTTTGCGGGACTGGCGGCTGAGTTCGATCTAGCGGCGAAATTTGGTTTGCCGCTGAATGCACTCGACACTGCGGGAGCACAGGCCCTCGAGCCGTCACTCAATTCGGTATTTGCCAAGGCGGTATTCTGGCCAGAAGCGGCGAGCATTAGCGATCCTCTCGGCGTGACCCGAGCCTATGCGTCGCGCTTTGCCGCGCTGGGAGGTGTGCTGGTGGCGGGGGACGCGCGATCGCTCCACCGGATAGGTAATCGCTGGCGAGTGGACACCGCGGAAGGTGCGCTTGATGCCCAGGAATGCGTGGTGGCACTCGGCCCTTGGGCAACGGATTTGCTTGATGCGCTCGGTGTGCGATTGCCTCTCGCAGTTAAGCGGGGCTACCACCGGCACTTTCGGTCCCAGGGAAATGCAAGCCTGTCGCGACCGGTGCTTGACGCCGACGTCGGCTATCTGATTACCCCGATGGAGCAGGGGATGCGTATAACCACCGGTGCAGAGTTTGCGCCGCGTGATGCAACTCCCACTCCGGTGCAGTTTCTTCGCATCATGCCGCGGGTGCGCGAGTTGTACCCGTTGGGGGAGCAGGTCGACGGGAAAACTTGGCTGGGCAGCCGGCCGTGCTTTCCGGATTCTCGACCCATCATCGATCGCGCACCCGGACATGCCGGGCTGTGGCTAGCCATCGGTCACGCCCACTGGGGCCTCACACTCGGCCCCGCCACAGGACGCATGATTACGCAGATGATGGCCGGTGAGTTGCCGTTTTGCGATCCGGCGCCTTACCGCGTGCAGCGATTTAACTAGTGCGAGGACACGAGTTCGCGGAAATCGTATCGATCGCGAATATAGCCGTTGAAGAATAGGGTTTTGGAGAACGCCGATTGGAATGAAGCGGCTACTTCGGGCGGCACATCGACGTACTCGTGGATTCGGCCGTTCGCGAAGGAAACCGTCAGTCGCTCGCTCGCGCGATCGTAGTGAATGTGATCGATGGCAGTCGAGGACATACCTAGCTAACGCACAGCCCACCCATTGGGTTCTGTATTTTACCCAAACCGGTCGTGCCAACTCGGCATTGCTCCGGGGAACGTCAAAGCGGTCGCTTCGTAAACGCCGCGTGCGATGGCACGCGCAAGCACGTGTGCCGCGAGCGCCCCAAGTTCACTCAGTGCGAAGACGGGGTCGGGCAGGAACGTGGTGCCTGTGCCAGCTGCGAATACAACATCACCATCCAGTGGTGTGTGCACGGGATGGATCGCACGCGACAAACCGCTTTGTGCCATTACCGCCAGGCGGTTTGCTTGTGCCTTGGTGAGTTTGGCGTCGGTGGCGACGACTGCAAGGGTTGTGTTCTCGCCCGGATAACCTTTGCTGCAAAACGCCAGGGCGTCGTCGGGCGGTGATGACGGCCAGCCGTGTCCGCCGAACTCTGCGTTCTGCTCAAACGGGGCGGCCCAGAAATGTCGGGTGTTGCCAATTGTCATGCTCCCCGCGGCGTTGGCCGCGGCAATCGCGCCGACAGTAATGCCGGCGCGCGTTTTTGCGCTTGCCGAACCGATACCACCCTTGAGGTTGGCGGTCGTGGCGCCAAGTCCCGCGCCAACGCTTCCGAGCGCAAAATCCGCACGCGCGTGTTTTGCAGCTTCGTAGCCGAGTTCGCGATAAGGAGGATAACGTCCCCAATTCTTGTCGCCGCCCGACAACAAGTCGAACAAAATTGCCCCCGGCACGATCGGCACGCGGGCCTCGCCTACCTGAAAGCCGCGACCCTGCTCACGAAGCCAGGCCTGCACCCCTGATGCGGCGTCGAGTCCGAAAGCAGATCCACCGGACAGGACGATAGCGTCGATTCCTTCCACCGTCTGCGCCGGGTCGAGGAGTGCCGTTTCGCGCGTGCCCGGCCCGCCCCCGCGGACATCTACGCTAGCGGTCACGGGTTTCTCGAATACAATAACCGTGACGCCAGAGCCGAGCTTGGCATCGCCAGCATTGCCCACACGAATGCCGGGAACGTCAGTAATCAGATTGCGCGCCATAGCGTCTCCCAGCGGAAACTTTATCACGCCAAATCACGTTTCGGCGAAGTGATCGTAAGGACTTGCAAGCGGGCACATTGCGTCGCATTTAGTGGCGCCATGCATAGCGAAGTTACTTTCTTGGCCGCCTTGGTAGCTGGCCTTGTCAGTTTTCTCTCTCCCTGTGTGCTGCCGCTTGTGCCGCCCTATCTCGTTTTTTTGGCTGGTACCTCGCTCGAGCGTTTTGCGGAGAAGGAGGCAGAGCCACGGGTCAAGCGCGAAACGGTCCTAGCGGCGGTCCTGTTTGTCCTGGGGTTCTCGACTGTGTTTGTGGCGCTGGGTGCCAGCGCCAGCGTCGTCGGGGCGCTTGTCCGCGCCTATTCAGGGCCTCTTGCTACCATTGCTGGCATAATCATAATCGTTATGGGGCTCCACTTCCTTGGCGTGACGCCAATCGCGTTGCTGCATCGTCAGAAGCGGCTCGATGTGGCCAAACCGGTCGGGTTGTGGGGGGCTTACGTCATCGGGCTCGCATTTGCTTTCGGTTGGACGCCATGCATTGGACCCATCCTGGCTGCGATTCTCGCCGTCGCGGCATCCGAGCAAACGGTGAGCAGAGGAGCGAGCCTCCTTGCAGTCTATTCGCTTGGCCTCGGGATTCCCTTTATCGTTGCCGCATTCGCAATAGAGCCTTTCGCTGCGTTTCTGTCCCGCTTCCGCAACTATCTTCATCGCATGGAGCAAGTGATGGGAGCGCTGCTCGTGTTGACGGGGATTGCCTTTCTAACGGGGAGCGTCAACCAGATGAGCGTATGGCTCCTCGAAACCTTTCCGGTTCTTGGAAAGATTGGATGAAAAAAGAAAGCCCGCCAGTCGGCGGGCTTTCTGAATTCAGCGCGATCGACTACTTGACCTTGGTACAATCGGAGCCAGGGCACTCGACGTACGTGATCTTTCCGCTGGGATCCTTTTTCCAGATGTACATCACATAGTCGAGTTTCGTGATGTCGCCCTTCTTGTCGTAGGAAATATCGCCGAGCACGGTCTTGAACTGCATGCCTGAATGCATTTTCTCGGCGACCTTCTTTGGATCGAGCGACTTTGCGGCTTCCGCAGCCTGTTTGATGATCTGCACGCCAGCATAGCTATAAAGCGTGTAGGCTTCCGGCTCGAATTTCTTGGCGCGGAATTCCTCAACAACTTTTTTGGCATCCGGCTTGTTGCGCGGATCTGGGCCGTACGTCATCAACGTGCCTTCGACGCCCGGACCGCCGATCGAAGCAAATTCATCGGAGGTGATGCCATCGCCGCCCATCAGCGGCGCCTTTACGCCTTGATCGCGCATCTGTCGAACGATCAGGCCACCTTCCGTGTACAGGCCGCCCCAATAGATTAAGTCGGCGCCTGATTGCTTGATTTTGGAAACCAGCGCGGAGAAATCCTTCTCGCCGGTGTTAATGCCTTCGTAGAGAACTTCTTTTATTCCGGCTTTGTTGATTGTCTTCTTCATTTCGTCGGCTAGGCCTTTGCCGTAAGTAGTCTTGTCGTGCACCACGGCAATTTTCTTGCCTTTGTAATGCTTAGCGATGTATTCGCCGGCTACTTGTCCTTGCTGATCATCGCGGCCGCAGACGCGAAAGATGTTCCACATCTTGCGTTCAGTCACCGTCGGATTTGTCGAAGCCGGCGTGATCTGCAGGATGCCGTTTTCCTGATAGACTTCCGACGATGGAATGGTGACACCTGAGTTGTAGTGGCCGATGACGAATTTCACACCGTCGGCAGCAAACTTGTTTGCAACCGAGACGCCTTGCTTTGGATCGGAAACGTCGTCGCCATAGGAGACGCTTACTTTCTGGCCCAGGATCCCGCCGGCGGCGTTTATGTCCGCCGCGGCCTGATCAACGCCATTCTTCATTTGAGCTCCGGTCGCCGCACTTGGCCCTGTAATCGGCCCGCCAACGCCGAATTTGACTTGGGCAGTGGCAGCGCCCGCGGTTGTGATCGCGATACTCAACGCGAAGCCGAACGCAGTGATCTTTTTCATCTGTATTCCCCCTCGAACTAAGGCCGGCAACTTTCTCTTGGCGATATTACGTCAGGCGACTTTGCGGCGCCAGCGCATCGGGCCGTCGGGCTCATTGAGCCAGCGATATTGTGTGAGCATTTGGCTTGCGCGCGCGGCCTTAAAACCGAGGAACCCGAACAATACACAGAAAGTCGCGTCAACCAGGTAGTAGTGGAGCGACATAAAAGTGCCGCCATAAAGGCTGAAATGAATGAAACGAACCGCACCGGCCAGAACAAAGCCGTACGCGAGAACTTGCCACCATGGCCGCCAAGTTGTGGCAATGGCTCGGCCAGCCAATGCCGCTGCTCCGCCGCCGAGAATGAGGGTGACCAGCACGAAAACGCCGAACGAACCTTCCTCGTAGAGGAATTCAGGTATCGAAAAAGATGCAATTTGCGTCAATGGCGACCTCCCTCGAGATATGCGGACTTGATTTCCGGGCGTTCCAATAATTCGTGTCCGGTGCCGGACATCGTGATGAACCCATTTACCATGACGTAGCCGCGGTGCGCGAGCTTGAGGGCGTGGTAGGCATTCTGCTCGACGAGAAATACTGTCAGACCGTCCTCGGCGTTGAGCATTTTGATGGCATCGAAGATTTGCCGCACGACCAGAGGGGCCAGGCCCAACGAAGGCTCGTCGAGCAGAAGAAGGCGTGGTTGTGCCATCAACGCGCGGGCAATCGCCAGCATTTGCTGTTCGCCGCCCGACAACGTGCCGCCGCGTTGAGCGATTCGCTGCTGCAGCCGCGGAAACATAGTCAGTACGCGATCCAGGTCCCGCTTAAAATGCAATGGGTCAGCCGTTATGGCGCCCATCTGCAGGTTCTCAAGCACTGTCATCCTGGAAAAAATCCGGCGGCCTTCGGGGGACTGCGCAAGTTTGAGTTTTGCTATCTCGTGTGTCGGCAGGTGTGTGATGTTCTGGCCGGCGAAATCGATCGTACCTTCGCGTGCGCGCGGATTGCCGCAGACCGTCATCATCAAGGTAGATTTTCCAGCGCCGTTGGCGCCAATCAAAGTGACGATTTCCCCCTCGTTGACATCGAGGTCCACGCCTTTAAGGGCCATAACCCGGCCGTAGAAAGTTTTGACGCCTCGCACAGTGAGGAGTGGGGTGGTCATAGACCGACCTCCGCCTCGACTTTGGCCACATCCTTGTCGGCGACCCCCAGATAGGCCGCAATCACCTTCGGGTTGTCACGGACAGCCGCTGGAGCGCCATCGGCGATCTTAACACCATAGTCGAGCACAACGACGTGGTCCGAAATTTCCATCACCACAGACATGTCGTGCTCGATCAACAGGATCGAGATGCCGTACTTCTCCCGGATGTTGAGCAGGAGGTCGTTCAGCTGGGCGCTTTCTCGCGGGTTGAGGCCGGCTGCGGGTTCATCAAGGCAGAGCAGCACCGGATCGGTGCACATGGCCCGCGCGATCTCGAGGCGGCGTTGCGCGCCGTAAGGTAGATCGCCCGCGGCGTCATCCGCCCGGGCCGTCAGGTCGACCCGGTCCAGCCATTCGCGCCCGCGCTCGATCGCCGCGCGTTGGGCCCTTCCAAAGGAAGGAAGGCCAAGAATTCCAAGAAGGGTATAACCGGATGCCAGCATCAGATTGTTGTGTTGAGCCACCAACAGATTCTCGAGCACGGTCATGCCCGGAAAGAGTCGAATGTTCTGAAATGTGCGGGCAACCCGTGCTTGCTGCGCCACAAGATAGTCAGGCATTCGCTCTAGGAGAAAGAGTCCGCCGGCCGCTCGTCTGACGGAACGTTCGCCGCTGTCGGTTAGCGTCTCGAGCCAATCCCAGGCGCCGACATCACCGTGGCGCAGCGCAATGCGTCCCTCGCTTGGCTTGTAGAAGCCGGTGATGCAATTGAACACCGTGGTTTTTCCCGCCCCGTTCGGTCCTATCAAGGCGGTAATCTCTGCCTGGCGCGCGGAGAACGACAGATCCTCCACGGCGACAAGGCCGCCAAAGCGCATGGTCAGATGCTCGACCTGCAGCAACATATCGTGCGCATCCGCCATCAGCCGTGACCTTCCTTCACGAGGTCGCTTGCGATTGCCTTGCGCTCTTTTAGGACGACCGATGGCTCGCGCGTCGCAATTAGGCCGCGGGGCCGCCAGATCATGATTAGCACCATCGCAAGTCCAAACAGGAGCATCCGATATTGGGTCGGGTCGAACGTGGCTCCAAAAATCAATTTCAGAAAATCGAGCTCGCGCATGATTTCAGTGCCGCCGATCATCACAACAGCGGCGATCGCGACGCCGATCTGGCTGCCCATTCCGCCAAGCACAACAATTGAAAGAATGGTTGCGGACTCCAGAAACGTGAACGAGTCCGGTGAAATGAAGCCCTGTCGTGCGGCAAAAAACGATCCCGCAAAGCCGGCAAACATCGCGCCCATGGCGAATGCGGTTAACTTGGTGTTGGTCGTGTTGATGCCGAGTGAGCGGCATGCAATTTCATCTTCGCGCAGTGCTTCCCACGCGCGACCGACCGGCAGCCGCCGCAGGCGGACGGTGACGAAGGCGGTAAGGAAGGCGAGCGCGAGGATCAGGTAATACAGAAAAATGGTGCGATAGATGGGCGAATATTCCAATCCGAAGACTGCGGCGAACCCGTCATCATCTGCGTTGAACGGGATGCCGAAGAAAGTCGGGCGCGGAATACTCGTGATGCCCGCGTAGCCATTGGTCAAATCAACCCAGTTGATGAGTACGATGCGAATGATTTCACCGAACGCGAGCGTGACGATCGCAAGGTAATCGCCACGCAATCGCAACACCGGAAATCCGAGCAAGATCCCCCAGAACGACGCGAGAATTCCGGCAAGCGGCAGAAGGATCCAGAAGGAAAAGCCGAAGGTTTTGGCAAGCAATGCATAGGAATAGGCCCCGACGGCATAGAACGCCACGTAGCCGAGATCGAGCAAACCGGCGAGACCCACGACGATGTTCAAACCCCATCCAAGCATGACGTAGATCAGGATCTGGATCCCGAAATTATCGATCCATTTGACGGCTCGGCCAAATCCTGCGGTAGCAAGGACGATTGCCGGGTAAACGACAACGAACCCAATCGCAAAAGGGACAATCCACTTTCCGATCTGCGCGCGCCATGCCGCAGGTTCGGTGGCGGGCCGTAGCGCGCGTTCCCTCAACCAAGGTTCGACGGAAAGCGAATAGGTGAGACGACCGAGGCCGACCAGGGCAACAACCGCAAACAGCAACGGCCACCGGGTGTTGAGGATTAAGTCATTGCGGACATCAGTGACGGTCTGGAAGCCGATCAGCGGCAGAAAAAGTCCGAAAGAAAGCAGCGCCGCGACGCCCGCGTCTCGAACAGCGCGAGCTGTATCAACGCGCTTGGCTGGCGCATCGCTCGCCATGTCAGACTTTCTCGACATCCGGGCGGCCAAACAGACCTTGCGGCAGGAATATCAGCGTGATCGCGAGGACGGAGAAAGCGGCCACATCCTTGTAGTCGATTGAAAAGTACGCGGACCACATCGTCTCAATAAGGCCGATCAAAATGCCGCCTATGACTGCGCCCGGCAGAGAGCCGATGCCACCTAGGACGGCGGCAGTGAACGCCTTCACACCCGGGACAAAACCATCCGCGAAGCTTACGACGCCGTAATACATCAGATACATCGTGCCGGCGACGGCAGCGAGCGCGGCCGCGATGACAAAGGTCATCGAAATGGTGCGATCGACGTCGACGCCGACCAGGGCCGCCATCTTTTGATCCTGCTCGCAGGCGCGTTGCGCGCGGCCAAGCCGCGTTTTCGTGACGAGATACCAGAAACAGACCAGCAGAACGGCGGTAACGACCCAGATTATGAGCTGCTTAACGGAAAGAGTGACCGGATAGTCGTTTTTTGTGAAAAGAACGAACTCACCCTGGACCATCGGTGGAATTGATTTGTTGCGCGGTCCCTGTGTCACCTGCACGAAATTGGAAAGGAAGATCGACATTCCGATCGCCGAGATCAGTGGCGCCAACCTGAACGAACCGCGCAGAGGTCTGTAAGCCAGTCGTTCAATCGTCCAGTTGACCAGCGATGTAAACAACATCGCCACGATAAGCATGACGAACAGAACGAGCGCGATCGACGAGCTACCGAGAAAACTGACGAGCAGCAGAAAAGCAACTAGCGCTATGAAACTCGACACCATGAATACATCGCCGTGGGCGAAGTTCACCATGCCGATGATGCCGAAAACCATCGTGTATCCGATGGCGATCAGGCCATAAATTGAGCCGAGCGTAATCCCGTTGATTAGTTGTTGTAGGAAGACTTCCATTCCATCCCCACGCCTTCCGTCTGGCCAAGACCGATCGCCCCGATATTAGAGGCTTAACAGGGCATAGCGGGAGCGGCAACGCGCGGCGGGCGCGATGTTATCAAGCGGAATTTGTCGTGGAGGACGCAGGGGAGTGCCATGGACACCAGCACTGCTGAGACAGGCCCATATCGACGTCGTGCCTGTCTCGCTCGCTGGCGGCGCGGCTAGTGAAGGCCACCAAAGAACCAGATCAGCACCAGAATAGGGATCGGAATGCCGAGCAGCCAGAGCAACAGATATCGTCCCATCGTATGTTCTCCTCTCGTTTGAAGGGGAACACTCCCGGTCGCGCGAGGTTCCGAGCGGCTTTTCCCCATATCCGATGGGTATTTGATCGGAACAAAAATAACCGCTCACGCATTATTACCAGTTACGGAGCGCGCGTGATCAGAGCGCTTCCAACCATGTTGGAGAGTGAAAATGAATCAAAATCAGAACCCGAACCAGAAGCCCGGCCAACAACAGCAAGGTGGTCAGCAGCAGGGTGGTCAGCAGGGTGGCGGACAGCAGAAGCCCGGCCAGCAGCAGCAGGGTGGTCACCAGCAAGGTGGTCAGCAGAATCGCTAACGCTGCGAGATAAAGAAACATGGAAGCCCCGCCGCGAGGCGGGGTTTCATTTTTTCCCCATCGGCTGTTGGCCTCGCAAGCATGCTCACATATGCTTGTGGGATGAGCACGGTGTCGTCTCTGCCGCTGTTTCACTTGTATGGCGATCCGCCGGACGACTCCGCATTTGACTTTATTCATATCGAGACGATCTCTTCGCGATCGTCAATTCACGACTGGACAATTCGCGCTCACCGTCACCGAAATCTGTTTCAGGTGTTGCTGATCGAGAAAGGTGGTGGCGAGTTCAGCTTTGAGACAGCAACGGCGCGGTTCTCTGCACCGACCCTGATCTTGGTACCGGCGACGATCGCGCATGGCTTCCGCTTCACGCCCGAGGTTACCGACGGGTGGGTCGTTAGCTTCACCGAAGATGTCGCTGACGCACTGGGCGATCAGTCTGGAGAGGCGCTGGCGCGGCTCAAGGCGGTCGCCACGGAGCCGCTGCTGCCGCTCGCAAGTGCGGCGGAAGCAAAGCGACTGTCTACGCTCTGCGCGGATTTGCACGAAGAGAGTGCGTTGGCGCGCGAAGGCTATCGCCTGGCGATGCGCGGATTACTTGCTCTGATTGCCATCGAAGTGGTGCGGCTCGCCGTATCCCGCGCGCGGAGCGGTACCGTGACCCTTTCGCGTTCGGATGTTCGGGTCGATGAACTGCGGCGGCTCGTGGATGAACATTTTCGAAAGGAACGTCTTATAAGCTTCTACGCTGGAAAATTGGCCATGACGTCTGACAGGCTTAATGACCATGTCAAACGAGCAACCGGTGTCACCGCCGGTCACCTGATCCGCCAACGTGTTCTGACAGAAGCCAAGCGGCAACTCGTCTTTACAAACCAGGCAATTCACGAAATCGCCTATGATCTCGCTTTTTCAGATCCTTCACATTTCACACGGTTTTTTCGCAAACAGACGGGCATGACGCCGCAGTCCTTTCGCGACGGTCGCGGGGGCTGAAGCTACTTCTTTGCGTCAAGCGAATTCGCGCGAATAAACATGAACGCAACAGCCGCGCCAAACAATTCCGCCACACCGGCTACGTTCATAGCTGCGCGCAACCCGGTCAAAAAGCTCTCAATCGTGTTGGCTTGTTGGCCGGCATAAGCGGCAAAGAGCGAGCCAAGAATTGCGACGCCAAGTGTCGCCCCAACCATACGCGCCGTGTTGAGGATCCCTGACGCAGTACCCGCTCGCGCGGGCGGAACTGCCGCGACAGCGACGCCATTGACCGGCGCAGTGTTCAGGCCAAGACCGATGCCAACGATGACCAGGGCCATTTCGATCAGACCGTGTCCTGAATTCTGAGTAATGGCGGCGAGCGCCAGCGCGCCCAAGCCCATGCAAGCCATTCCTACGGTCATGACCACGCGGGGGCCCAACCAGTTGCTGAAAAAGCCCGCCAGCTGAGACACCACGACGAAACTGACCGACATCGGGAGTAATTCGAGCCCGGCGATGAAAGGACTACTGCCACGTACAGTCTGGAAATAAAGCGGCATGATGAAGAGTAGCGCGTACATGCCAAATGTCATCAATCCGGCTAATGCAAGCGCGGCTGAAAAAACCGGCTGACCAAATAAGGAAAGTGGCAAGAGAGGGCCCGGCGTTTTCGCCTCGACCCATACGAAAGCAATCATCGCAACCACCGCTCCCGCAATCATAAAGATCAACGGAGCGTTCCAGCCCCAGTGGGAACCTTCGATTGCGGCAAAGGCAAATCCTCCTAGCCCGATGACGGCAAGAACCTGCCCGGGCAAGTCAAGCCTGCGGCCTTCGGGTTCTGTACTTTCATTGACAGCCTGCATCGTAAGCAGCAACGCCGCTGCACAGAAAGGCAAGCTCATATAGAAGATGCTGCGCCAACCGATGCTATCGACGAGCCAGCCACCCACTGTCGGACCGATGACAAAAGCGAGACCGTTGCAACTGGCCCAAATGCCCAACGCGTGGGCGCGCTCTTCGCGGACCGGGTAGGCCAACGTGAGCAACACCAGCGACATTGGCAAAGCAAGCGCCGCGCCTACGCCGCTGATGATACGTCCAGCGATCAAACCTGTCACCGTGGGCGCAAACGCGGAGACCAAAGTTCCACCCGTGAACAGTACGATACCGAACAAGAAAATGCGGCGACGACCATAAAGGTCTCCGAGTGTCCCACCGGTAAGCAGCAAACTGGCGTAAGCCAGGTTGTACGCATCCACGACCCATTGCATCTGGCTGACACTGGCCTGCAAATCAACCGCAATGCTCTTGAGCGCGAGGTTAACGACCGACGTATCGATTTGCGCGAGCAGAACTCCAAGCGACGTTGCGAGCAACACGAGGCTGGGCCGAAGAACTGCATTGTTCGTGTGTGCGATTGTCATAACGTCTCTTTCAAATAAGTCGCCCTGCTTGGCCGCGATCTAGGAGCGTGCGCAGAAAAAGCCCACCCGCTTTCTGCGCAACCCGAATTGGAACTTGGACACCGCTGGCGGCGCCAAAGGTTAAATGGCTAACAGGTAAGGTAAAGGTTCGGTTCTTTTGAACTTCGCAATTGAGCGGATTACGCATGACTCCTCTCGTGAGGAGGGATCCGTGCGAAAAATCTCCAATGTTTGCGGTTGCCGCTATCGTCGCAATTGCGCTGTATTTTCGCTTTGGCCTGGGGTTATGACGGATTGCGTATCCTCACGTCGCCTTCGTGTGGCCTCGAAGACGTGTGGCGCTCGCAACTTGTTTCGCAATTGTTCGACTTTTCAATTTAGGGCCGATTGGGCTGATTAATCAATTTAGGACCGATTGGGCTGATTAAGCTCGCCGCGTTTTTCGAAGCGCTCAAGCTTACGGTCGATTGCATTTGTATCATTCACATCCCGCAGCTTGACCTTCGGCATGGAAAATCCCCATCAGGTGGCCATGGTTTTCATTGAAGCCTTTTCAGGCCGAAATGACGAGGGAGGTGGAAACGCGGTTTGGGCTATTTGCTCTTTGCGATTTCGGCGATCACCTCGGCCGCTTCCTTGAAAGCGTGGTTGGCAGCCGGCACTCCGCAATAGATTGCCTGTTGCAGAATGATCTCCTTGATGTCGTCGGCGGTGAATCCGCCCTCGGTGAGCGCCGCCCGCACATGCATTCGGAACTCTTCCCACTTGTCGAGCGCGAGCATCGTGCCAATCACAAGAATGCGGCGCGTCCGCTCATCATAGTGCGGGCGGGTCCAGACATCGCCCCAGGCGGTCCTGGTTATGAAATCCTGGAATTCCTCATTGAACGCATTCCTTTTGGCATTGGCCCGATCGACCCACGTATTGCCGAGCACCTTGCGGCGCTTAGCCATTCCACGCTCATAACGTTCCTTGTCATCCATGAATCGCCTCAGTGCAGGAAATTGAGCACGGCTTCAGTATAAGCTTTGGGCTGCTCGATGTTCGCAATATGAGCCGCATCGAGACTCACAAGTTTCGCGCCCTTGACCTGACTTTGGATCGCTTCGCCGGCCGAGGGCGGGGTGGCAGGGTCGTGTTTCCCGACGATGACCAAAGTCGGCAAAGCGATGCGTGGATTTGAGGATGTGAAATCCATATCGCGAATTGCTTCGCAACATGCGATGTAACCGGCCGGCTTCGTCGTAAGAAATAACTCCGTCATACGGGCGATTGCCTGCGGCGCTCGTGACCGGAAGTCCTTTGTGAACCATCGCTCCATGTTCGGCCCGACAAGTCCACCGAGACCTTTCTCCTTTACGAGCTTGATCCTGTCGTTCCAAGGCGCTTTGTCGGCGTAGTGATAGTTGGTGTTGGAGAGCACCAGCTTTTCAATGCGATCGGGAGCATTCGCCCCCAGCCACTGTCCGACCATGCCACCCATCGACAATCCGCACCAATTGGTCTTTCTGATTTTCAGCGCGTCGAGCACTGATAGAACATCTCGGCCGAACCGCTCCATGGAGTAGGGGCCTTTCGGCACTCCAGACTGACCGTGTCCGCGACGGTCATAGCGAACAAGCCGGAAGTGTTTTGCAAATTCCGGAGCCTGGTCGTCCCACATTCGGAGTGTGGTCCCGAGCGAATTCGACAGCATGAGTACCGGCGCGCCTTCGCGACCTTCGACCCAGACATTGATCGGGCACCCGTCGTCCGCGTTGATTGTCGGCATTTAAGGTCCTCCCCTAAGATTTTGATTGTTAGGCTCTGGACGAGCGACACCCTTAGTGCGCCGCGCGATCCTTGCAAAGGTCTTTTCATTGCCCGCGTGAGGGCGTAAGCCGGTCTGTCGCGGGATGCTTGTAAAGGAGACGCGTGATGGCAATGACCATGACGGGCGAGGTTCAACTGCCGGCCAGTCGCGAGGTTGTGTGGGCAAAGCTGAATGACCCCGAAGTTCTGAAAACGTGCATCCCGGGCTGCGAAGAACTCAATAAGACCTCGGACACTGAATTCCAGGCTATTGCGACGACCAAAATTGGTCCAGTGAAAGCGCGCTTTAAAGGCAAAGTTCATCTTACCGATCTTAATCCACCCAACGGCTACAAAATTTCCGGCGAAGGCGATGGTGGCGTGGCCGGTTTTGCGAAAGGTGGGGCGACGGTTGCGCTGACCGAAAAAGATGGCGGCACGCTGCTGACTTACAGCGTGGAAGCACAAATTGGCGGCAAGCTCGCGCAACTTGGCCAGCGTCTTGTCAACGGCGCCGCCAAAAAAGTCGCGGATGATTTTTTCCAGAAATTTGCGGCTACGGTTGCCGCTACCTAATCAAGCTCCGGTAGAAGATGAAGTTGCCACCCGCGGGAATCCCTTGACCCAAGCCATAATGGGGGTTCAGACTTATTTCGATCGAAATCGCCTCGATTTCGCACCTAAACTACCGCCGTCCCGGCCACGGGGGGCGAAAAATGGGCGTTTGGGCCCTAAATGGGAGGAAGGCCATGCCTGCCGTATCCATGACGGTGAACGGTAAAGCCGTCAGCGGGGATGTCGAAGCGCGCACCTTATTGGTGCAATTTCTGCGCGAGAATTTACGGCTGACCGGCACGCATGTTGGCTGTGATACGTCGCAATGTGGCGCTTGCGTCGTTCACATAGATGGCATTGCGGCCAAGTCTTGCACCACCCTCGCTCTGCAATGCGAAGGCGCCAAGGTCACCACAATCGAAGGGCTCGCTGAGCCGAACGGACCGCTGCATCCGATGCAGGAAGCGTTCCGCGAACATCACGCGCTTCAATGTGGATTCTGCACTCCCGGAATGATCATGGCAGCTCTCGATATCGTGCGCCGGCGCGGCAATGATCTCGATGAGCACACGATTCGCGAGCAACTCGACGGAAATATTTGTCGGTGTACGGGCTACCACAACATCGTCAAAGCCATCGCAGCGGGAGCCAAAACAATGGCCAAGGGTGGCGCGCGACAGGCCGCTGAATAGCGTCAAGAACTGTGGGAGAAACCGCCATGAGCGCGACCGGTATCGGCGCGGCGGTGCGCCGAAAAGAAGATCTCCGCTTTATCACCGGCAAGGGTCGATACACCGATGACGTGATCAGGCCAGGCGAGACCCGCGCAGTATTCGTGCGATCGCCGCATGCCCATGCAAGCATCAGGAGCATCGAAGTTTCTGAAGCCAAGAAAATGCCCGGTGTAATTGATGTCCTGACCGGGAAAGATCTTGCGACCGACAAGATAGGCAATTTGATTTGTGGTTGGATGATCCATTCAAAAGACGGATCACCGATGAAAATGGCTCCGCACCCGGCGCTTGCAGCGGACAGGGTCTGTCACGTTGGCGACGCAGTTGCCGTCGTTATCGCAGAGACGCAAGCGCAGGGCCGCGATGCGGCCGAAAAGGTGAAGGTCGAATATCAATTGCTTACCGCTGTTGTTGATCCGGCCAAAGCAAGATCGGCGCCGCAAATTCACGAGGTTGCACCAAAAAACACGATCTACGAATGGTCGCTTGGCAACGCCAAAGCGGTGGACGCGGCCTTTGCATCCGCAAAGCATGTGACTCACCTCGACATCGTCAACAATCGTCTGATTGCGAATGCCATCGAACCGCGCGTCGCAGTTGCCGAGTACGATGCGGGTACCGATCAGCTCACGCTTTGGAACACCACGCAAAATCCGCACGTGTCTCGTCTGGTGATTGCGGCCTTTGTCGGGATGGCGCCCGAACACAAGCTTCGTGTCATTGCGCCGGACGTCGGCGGTGGCTTTGGCTCGAAGATTTTCATTTATCCGGAGGAGGTCGTTTGCCTGTGGGCTGCGCGAAAAGTCGCCCAGCCGGTGAAATGGACGGCCGATCGATCGGAGTCATTCATCACCGACGCGCATGGGCGCGACCACGTCACTCATGCCGAACTGGCCCTTGACGCGAGTGGCAAATTCCTGGCGATGCGCGTCAAGACGATCGCAAACCTCGGTGCCTATATGTCGACGTTTTCTTCGTCGGTGCCGACCTATTTGTACGCGACGCTGCTGTCAGGGCAGTACGATATTCCTCATATCTATTGTGAGGTCGACGCCGTTTACACGAACACGGTACCGGTCGATGCTTATCGCGGTGCCGGCCGTCCCGAAGCGACCTTTGTGGTTGAGCGGCTTGTGGAGGTGGCGGCACGGCAGCTCGGGATCGATCCAGCCGATTTGCGCCGGCGCAATTTCATCAAGACATTTCCTCATCAGACGCCGGTGATCATGGCGTACGATGCCGGGGACTATAATGCGTCACTTAAAAAGGCCCTCGAGATTGCCGATGTGAAGGGTTTCAGCAAGCGCAAGCGTGACGCCGCACGGAACGGCAAGCTTCGTGGTCTTGGCTACTCAACGTACATCGAAGCGTGCGGTATCGCTCCCTCGCAGGCGGTCGGATCGTTGGGTTGCGGTGTCGGCCTTTGGGAGAGTGCTGAAGTACGCGTGAATCCGACTGGAAGCGTGGAGGTTTTGACCGGCACCCATGCTCATGGGCAAGGGCACGAGACGACATTCGCCCAACTCGTTTCGGAGCGTTTAGGCATACCGTTTGAAAACGTTTCTGTAGTGCACGGCGATACCGACAAGGTGCAGTTCGGCATGGGGACTTACGGCTCGCGTTCGGGCGCGGTCGGCATGTCAGCGGTCGCAAATGCTCTCGACAAAATAGAAGCCAAGGCGAAGAAAGTGGCCGCCCATATGCTCGAGGCAGCCGAGGGCGACATCGTTTTCAAAGACGGCAAGTTCACCGTCGCCGGCACAGACAAATCGGCAGCCTGGGGCGATGTCGCGCTCAACGCCTACATCGCGCACAAATTTGCTGGACAAGAGCTTGAACCTGGACTGAAGGAAACGAGCTTCTACGATCCGACCAATTTCACATTCCCTGCCGGTTGCCATATCTGCGAAGTCGAGATTGACCGCGATACAGGCAAAACAGAGATCGTCGGTTGGACCGCTGTCGATGATTTCGGCACGGTGATCAATCCGATGATCGTGGAAGGTCAGGTTCACGGCGGAATCGCACAGGGCATTGGTCAAGCGCTGTTGGAAGTTGCGGTGTACGACAAGGACGGCCAGCTGGTGACGGGATCACTCATGGACTATTCGATGCCGCACGCTCATGACCTGCCATCCTTTAAAGTCGGACTGACAGAGACAAAGGCGCCATCGAATCCGCTCGGAATTAAAGGCTGTGGCGAAGCTGGCGCGATTGCTTCGCCTGCAGCGGTCATCAACGCCATTACCGACGCAATCGGCACGGAAGACCTCGCGATGCCGGCGACTGCGCAAGCGGTGTGGTCGGCGCTGACGCGGGCGCAACCCCGTCAGGTCGCGTAGGAACGGGAGACTGCAATGTACAATTTCACCTTTCATCGTCCGACGACGGTCCGCCAGGCTGCCGGCCTTCTGGCGCGCAACCCGGAAGCAAAGCTGCTCGCCGGCGGACACTCGCTGCTGCCGGTAATGAAGTTACGCTTGGCCAACCCTTCCGCGCTGATCGATCTGTCGCTGGTGGAGGGCTTGAGTGGCGTCGAGCAGAAAGGGCGTTCGGTCGTGATCTGGGCGATGACCCGTCACGCCGACGCGGCTAGCTCAGCGGTGCTCCAACAGGTACTGCCAGGATTGGCTTCCGTGCCGGCCTCGGTTGGCGATCCGCAGGTTCGCAATCGCGGGACCATCGGGGGTTCGATTGCTAACAACGATCCGAATGCCGACTATCCTGCGGCGTGCCTCGGCCTTGGTGCGACCATCATCACAAACAAGCGCCGCATTGCGGCCGACGAGTTCTTCACCGGGATGTTTTCGACCGCTCTCGAAGACGGCGAGATAATTACCAAGATCAGTTTCCCGATTGCGAAAAAAGCAGCTTACGAGAAATTCAAGCACCCGGCCTCGGGCTTTGCGCTGGTTGGCGTCTTTGTATCCAAGCGTGGATCCGACATTCGGGTTGCGGTGACTGGGGCGGGTGCCAACGGCGTTTTTAGGGTCAAGTCATTTGAAGAGGCGTTGAAAAAACGCTTCGCAGCAAAATCCCTCGAAGGCATGACGATACCGGCAACTGGTATGAACAGCGATATTCACGCCAGTGCTGAATATCGCGCACATCTTGTCGGAGTGCTGGCTAGGCGTGCCTTGGCAAAGGCAACAGTCTGACGCCGACCCACCGCGGAACAATTGCAATTGGAACTGCGTTTCCGAGCAGAGGCATCAATTCGCTCGGAAGGTTCGCTATGCAGGTTTTGCCGCTTTTGATTGTCGTATTGATCGCAGTGTCCTTGGCGTATGTGCGTCTGACTGTTTAATCAATTCGCAACGCACAACGCATCAATCAGGCAGGCGCGCGATCGAGCTCGCCAAGCAAATCGTGTAGGTCAAGCGGATTGGTGTACATCTGCAAGGACCCGTCCGCCTTCTTCGGCCATTTCTCTTTCGGGCGATCCCAATAGAGCTCGACCCCATTGTCATCCGGGTCGCGCAAATAGAGCGCCTCGCTGACACCGTGGTCGCTTGCACCTTCGAGCGGGATTTTGGCAACGATCAGCCGGCGCAAGGCATCTGCCAGGAGCCGCCGGGTCGGGTAAAGAATTGCAGTATGGTAAAGACCTGTGCTGCCCGGGGGTGGGGGCGAGCCGCCCAGACTCTCCCACGTATTGAGCCCAAAATGATGATGATACCCGCCGGCGGATATGAAGGCTGCGCCCGGCCGGCTGGTGGTGAGCGTAAAACCCAGCACTCCACAATAGAAATCCAGAGCTCGCTGCAGGTTTGCAACCTTCAGGTGGACATGGCCGATCCGCACCCCTGGATCGATGGTAGGCATCTGTAGGGTGGGATTGTCGATGGTCTCGGCCTTCGTCATGTGGCTCGTCCTGGCTCTCAGGCCCTTCGATCACCACATGTAAGACACAATTGTGGTGGGGCCTTTCACTGCGCAAGTCGATAGCTTAATCCTCGCATGCGCTTCTCACAACAATGACGGCAAAATCATCGCGGGCTGGCTATTTGCAAATCACCAAGATTTCAGTTGTCTGAAGATATC
>DATLJR010000235.1:0-1608 GCA_035538755.1 Pseudolabrys sp. | reverse complement strand
GCCGCCACGACGAAATTGCCGCGCGTCGAGGACGCGGTGAAGGCCGGCGGCTTCCTGACCGGTACGCCCGCCGACATCATCGAGCAATTGAAGGCCGTCGAAAAACGCTATCCGGGCGTCGACCGGGTGGTGTGCGCCACGGCGCATGCAACGTGGTGTGCGCGCGAAAGATGGTTCCATCGTCGCCGCGCGACGGTAAGGCTCTAGCGAATGCGCAGCAACCGCGCCGCGTTCGGACACACGACGCTGCCGCCGATGCGCGCATCGAATTTGAATAAATTACACCAGCCGGCGAGAACGGGGCGTTCTGCACGGTCACGCCGCGGCGGTTCACCACCATGTAGGCCTGCTTCCAGTAGGCGATCGGAGTCGACCCCGGCGCAACATCCGGCATCTGCGTCGCGATCACCACCGGTGCGCCGCCGATGCGGAACGGCACCGCGTCGCCCGGCGTGCTCGTCATGATCGGCCGGCCGTTCGCATCCGACATCGTCATCAGCAAACCGAGCGTGTGCGCGTTCATCACGTACGAGCCGCCATCGGCGAAGTTTTGCGGAATTTGAAAGCGCAGCATGACGAGGTCTTGCCAGGTGAACATGCCGGGCGGTGTCGCGTCGCTGGTCTCGCAGATCGGAATGCCCGCTTGCGAATTGAGGATGCCGAGCGGCTTGCCAAAACCGTCGCCGGTCATGATCGCGCGCTGATTTGGGCGCGGAACGCCCGGTTGCACTTGTCGAACAACCACGCCTCGACGTTGGTCGAGGAATCCTCCAACAGTTCTCGCGTCGCGCAGACAATGTAGCGCAGCGGTTCCCGCTTGATTTCAAGCTCGCCGAGGCCGCTGCCAATCTGTTGCGTCGGATTGTTGGCAAAACAGGAGCTCTCACAGGCCCACGCCGCGACGTCCCACACCTCGTTGTCGGTCAGAAATTGATCGAGGAGCCGCTGATACGCCCCATCCTGTATCGCCAATTCTGCGGGGATTGCCCTCTTGCCGTGCCTGGTCTCGAGGCGTGTCCGAAGAATCGGATCGTACTCGGCCCCGCGCCAACTCTTGGCATGGAGCGTGCTCCACCGCCGCGGCTGGCAGGTCAGGAGGCGGAAATGGGCTTTTCTTCCTCACTGGCTGCGGAATCCAAAGCCTCAACCTGTGGGGTTTTTGCAACGGTCTGCGTTTATTTTTCTTCGGCCACAGTCAAAACTGCTTTCTGCTCACTTGTCAGGAATGACAAGAGGCCGGGGTGTGTTAATGACTTTCGGGCTCTATGAGGCTGTTGCGACTCGTCATTGCCGTGCTCCGACTACCTCTCACCGTCAAGCGACGGCTAGGGAAAAGGTGGTGGTCAGTATGCCCGGTTGGGCCATCCGTGGCATATGGTGCAAGAGTACCCCATTTGCCCGTCGTGCGTGTCAGACCGCGTGCATGGGCATGTTGCTGGTAGGCGCAACCGTCGACCCTCAGTCCGCGCGTGCCTTCGACTTGTTCGGCCTGTTCGGCTCTGACGAGAAGCTGCCGATCCCGAGCGCGGGCTCCCTGCCCTACACCGTGATGATCCAGGGCATCGACAATGACGATGTGCTGAAGGCCCTTAAGGACACGTCGACCCT
>DATLJR010000234.1:0-1605 GCA_035538755.1 Pseudolabrys sp. | reverse complement strand
GCGAACGGCGCCATAGTCCCCTTCGATCGCCGAAATGCGGTCCTCCTCCTCGATCATTAATTCGCGGATGGGACGCTTTTTCTCTTTGAGAGCATGTTCGGACCATTCCGGCATCTTGAAGATGACTACATTCCATTTGTCGCGAGCGCGCAGCATGATCCGGCGCAATAGAAATACGACGGTGCGGTTGACCGTGCGGGCCGAAATCGGGCGGTAGAGCTGCTTGCCCCTGTCGTCGTGACCGGCCTTGACCAGATGCGTGCGGCGTGCCGCGACCGCCTTTGCCACGTCGTCGTCGCAGATGATGTGGAGCCGGCGCTTGCCGCCGATCTGGCCGACCAGCCATTTTAACGCATCTTCGAGGTCGGTTTCTTCTGTGTATTGCCCGGCCTCATGCCACCAACGTTCCGCCGCAGTCGCGAGAGTCAGCGGCGCCCTATTCTCGCGCTTGGCAGCGTTAGAGCATTTTTCGCTCGGCTTGAATCAGGAAGGATTCCCAAAGAGTTGTCAATGAGCGAGTCTGACAGCATTGATTCGATTTCGGGGGGAACAATGCCGAAGCCGTATTCGCGGGACTTGCGTGAACGGGTAATTGAAGCCATTGAAGCAGGGGCCTCACGGCGCGAGGTCGCCGAACTGTTTGGGATCAGCCCGAGCGTGGTTGTGATTTGGGCGCAGCAGTGGAAAGCGACAGGAAGTATTGCGCCGAAACCAAGTGGTGGCAGCGTGTCTCCACTGGAGGATCACGCCGAATTTCTCCTTGCTCTGGTTGCCGAGCGGCCGGATCTGACACTGGATGAGATCGTCGCGGCGATGTCTAAGGCAAGGATCGCGGGTAGCCGCACCGCGGTGTGGCGGTTCTACGAACGACACGACTTCAGCTTTAAAAAAAACTTTGTACGCGGCGGAGCAAAAGCGCGCCGAGGTGGCCCGCGCGCGGCGACATTGGATGCGAGAGCAGGGCATGTTTGATCCCGCGCGACTGGTGTTTATCGACGAGACCTGCACCACCACCGCGATGGTCCGGCTGCGAGGCCGCAGTCCGCGCGGCAAGCGACTGGTCAACTACGCGCCTCACGGACATTGGAAAACAATCACTTTCGTGGCTGGTCTGCGCAGGCGCGGGATGACCGCACCTTTCGTGCTTGAGGGCGCTATGAATGGGCCGATGTTTCTCGCTTACGTGAAGCAATGCCTTGTTCCAACGCTCAGTCGCGGCGACATCGTCGTCATGGACAATCTGCCGGTGCATAAGGTCGCCGGTGTCCGGCAGGCGATCGAAGCGGCGGATGCGACACTCCTTTATCTGCCGCCCTATTCGCCCGACCTCAACCCCATCGAGCAAGCCTTCAGCAAATTCAAGGCGCATCTGCGCAAGGCAGCCGAGCACACAATTCCGGGCCTGCTGCGCAGGATCGGCCGCATTGTTAAGGCCTTCAGTCCACAAGAATGCAGGAACTTCTTGCGCCACGCCGGCTATGTTCAAACATGACCGGAATCCGCTCTAGTCTCAGAAAGTTCCGGCACGTTACCAAACACCGCGGATAAACGTTATCCCGTCTTTCGACTGGAGGCCACCATCCGCGAGCAGTTCGTTCCCCTCAT
>DATLJR010000233.1:0-2224 GCA_035538755.1 Pseudolabrys sp. | reverse complement strand
CGTGTGCATTGCGCAACGGCGCGGTTGCCGCAAAACCAGCTGTGGCCGAGAGGATGGTGCGCCGGCTAGACGCCGTCATTGGCTCTCGCCTCAGCAGGTGAAATAGTGTCAACCAATCCCGCCTGTGGATCACTCCGGCTTGATATCCGCGAACTTAATCACCTTCGCCCACTTCTCAGTTTCGTCGGCAATGTAGCCACCGAACTCGGCAGGCGATCCTGGAAGGACGGTGCCGCCAAGATCGATAATCCGCGCTTTGATCGCGGTGTCAGCAAGTCCGTAATTAATCTCGTGATCGAGCTTGTTGATGATCTCCATAGGCGTGTTTTTCGGCGCGCCAATTCCGATCCATTGGCTTGCCTCGAAGCCTGGCACGAACTCACTCACCGTCGGGATTTCCGGCAGCAGTTCGGAACGGGTCGTGCCGGTCACCGCCAAGGGACGTAGACCTCCGGACCTGATGTGCTCGATGGTCAATAACACGGTACCGATAACGCCCTGAATCTGTCCGCTCAGAGCGTCGCTGATCGCCGGAGGCCCGCCGCGGTAGGCAATAAGCACGATGTTGGCCCCCGTCATCATCTTGAACAACTCGCCAGCGACATGCTGCGGCGAGCCGATACCCGGCGTGCCAATGTTGATTTTGCCGGGTGTCGTCTTGGCGGATGCGAGGAACTCAGGAAGGGTTTTGGCCGGAAGGGACGAATGTACTGTTATCACCATTGGAAAGCGAACAACGCCCGCGACCGGCGCGATGTCACGCATGAAATTAAAATTGAGGTTATCGTAGAGCGTCGCGTTGATTGCATTCGACGCGCTCGCGAGAAGTAGCGTGTAGCCGTCCGGTTGGGCACGCACTACCGCCTCGGCGGCGAGATTGCCGCTGGCGCCGTTTCGGTTCTCCACTACGAACGTTTGGCCAAGACGTTCCGAAAGCCACTGCGCCACTAGTCGCGCGATGACGTCAGGGGCGCTACCGGGGACGGCACCGACGATTAGACGCACTGGGCGGGCAGGATACGATTGTGCCCGAGCGAGGCGAGAGATGAAAGATAGGCCCGCGGTACTTGCGGTCAGATGCAAAAATTTCCGACGGGGAAGTTTCACGGTGATGCTCCATGAAGCTGAGCACCTTCCCAAACATACTATCAATCATATCCCAATATCGCTTAACGCCAAAGCGGCGATGGGCTTCATGAGAGAACGCTCACGAGCGAATGAGTTAACGCTGAGACATTACTTCGTCGATATGATGCGAAAGGCGATTGTCGTTGTCTTTGTCGCCGCTCTCACGATGTCAATCTCTGCGCAGGGCCTCATAGCGGGATCGGTCACGTCGGCTGTCGCCTTTCCAAAACCTGATCGTCCAGTCGCGGACATTGTGAGCCCAATCTGGCACGACGAAAAAGAGCGCGACGATGCCGGAGAACCACGCCAGCTCGTGCGTCTGCTCGGGATCAAATCCGGAATGACTATCGCGGACATCGGCGCGGGGAGCGGCTATTACGTTATACGGCTGTCCCCGATCGTCGGTCCTCGCGGCCGCATCATCGCACAAGATGTCGTACCCGAGTATTTGCAGGGCCTGCGCAGGCGGATGCGCGATCTCAGATTGCAGAACGTTGCAATCAGCCTCGGTGAGCCGGACGATCCGAGGCTGCCAGCTGTTTCGCTCGATCTTGCGATCATGGTGCACATGTATCACGAGATCGCCCAGCCGTACGGCCTGCTTTACAATCTTGTCCCTGCGTTCAAGCCTAGTGCGCACGTCGGCATTGTCGACACTTACGCGCCGACGTCCAAGCATGGTACGCCGCCAAGTCTTCTGCGCTGTGAACTTGTGGCGGTCGGATATCGCGAGATCAGCTTCAATCGACTGACGGGGAGCGACGCCTATCTTGCGATCTTCACGCCGCCAACCGTTACTAGCCGGACGCGGCCGGAAGCAATGGTCCCATGCAAGGCACCGTAGCGGGTCGCTGACGCACGACCAATGTCCGCTTCTGGCACAAAGCGGGGCATTTTGGCCGCGTGCACCGATGTCCGCTTTTCGGGGGTAAAGCGGACATCGCGCAGACGCACTGCAATGTCTGCATTTGACCCACAGCGGACATCCACTCTCTTTAGAAAGGTACGACCATGATCAAACGTCCTCTCGGAAATTTGACTGCCGCCTCGATCCTGGCTGGTGCCACGCACGGTGCCATTGCTCAGACACTGATGC
>DATLJR010000232.1:0-7134 GCA_035538755.1 Pseudolabrys sp. | reverse complement strand
CGATATTGATGCGCCTGTCGGTCACGATGTACTTGGTGTGATTCACGCGACTATGGCCCGGATACCTGCGCACACTTCCGCTGGTGCTGTCCCAGCCCGGAATGATGAATTGCTTAATCTCGAGCTGGCCCGCGGTCATGTAGCGATCCGCCCGCCCGGCGTCGGCTGCCTTCTGCAAGGCGACCAAGAAGGGCGCGATCAAGCCGGAAGTGTGGGCCCATTTGCTGACTAGCAGCCGGACATAGACCTTACGGGTCAACACCGCCGAGAGAAGCGCATCGAACAGGCTCGACCACCATACCGGCGTGTCGTACGGAATGACGCCTTCGCTGCCAAGCGTTGTGCCGGCGCTCTGGCGACCGAAGAGTCCTACCGGGGCGAAATCCATCACGCTCACGCATATGGATTTGCGCGCGTCATCGATGGTGCGGACCAGCCCTTCCTGGTCCCAGGTCCGCCCAGAATCGAGGATCTCTTGCGGGCAGCCGGTGAGGAAGACGGTCCCCCGCTCCCCGCCGAGATCCAGGGAGAGTGGCGCCTTCAAGTTGCAGGCGGTCGCAGACTCCCCCCCGGCCAGCGTCGACTTTGCACGCTGCTCCGCCGGCACGAGAATCGACCATGGCGGCACGCGCCGATCGATGCGCGCCACCGGGTCGAACACCTGGACGCTCGTCGGCGAAAGGGCGGCGAAAGCCCACCAGGCCTCGAAATACTTGCCGGCGTCCGCGGCGAGCTCCGGGCAATTTTCGACGACCACGCCCATTTCCTTCACCTGCGTGATCGACTTCCAATCCATGTTGGCCGATCCAAGGTAGAGGTGGCGCTGATCGAAGATCCAGACCTTCTGATGCATGATGCC
The DNA here is from genome assembly GCA_035538755.1 of Pseudolabrys sp. Taxonomy (GTDB): domain Bacteria; phylum Pseudomonadota; class Alphaproteobacteria; order Rhizobiales; family Xanthobacteraceae; genus Pseudolabrys. The sequence continues at coordinate 6,275 of DATLJR010000232.1, read as the reverse complement.
GCCGCCGCCGTACCACTTGGCCATGTCGGCCGAGTGGATCGAGATCCGATCGGGAAAGTCCGCTTGCAACGCGTCCGACTCCTGCCTGTGGCCGGAGAAGCCAGGGCTCTGCAGGATTCGGATGCGCACGCCGCGTTGGGCCGCGGCGCGCAGAGCCTCATAAAGAACGCGGCCCGCGCCGGCGCCCATCGCGTCAAGCTCCTCCGGCGTGAAGCCCTTCTCGTCATCGCTGCTGGGATTAGCCAGAAGCGCCCAGTACATCGCCGTCAGGTCGATGCTTGATTTGGCCCTTGAGGTTAGCTGGACCAGCACGTCTTCGGTGTAGGCCACGCCGGGCGTGCCGCGCAGATCCTCAAGACCCCTGGGGATCGATTCGACCAGGTAAGCGTGGGCGGAACTGTTCACGGTTATTCTGTCTCTGCAGTTACACCGTCACTGGGGCCGACCGCGCACGTTGCGGCCTTCGACGAAGCCAAGTTCAACAAGACCATTTAGGAAGCGCGAGCATCGGGTCTTGACCGCTCTTAGGCAACGATGTTCAACGAAAATGCACTTCTGCGCGACTGGCAGGCCGGGCGGTCGGAATGTTGCACATGCGTCTTAAATCATCAAAGGTTCGCCGGTTCCTTGCGTTATGGTCTCCAACGGTCGCAAGGTCCTCGGGGCTAGCCCGGCAGAGCATTTTAAACCCCCTCTGCAGGTCTTCGATCAGGTGATCGAAAATAAGCGTATCGATTACCTTATCGTCGCGAATACCTTCCACGCGTTTGGACATCATCTGATGAAGCTCGTGTACGTGCATGATGAACGGAGAGCCGGCATCTGAAAGATTTAGCTGCCCATACTTGAGGTGGTTTTTCTGGTAATACTGATTTTTCGCGCTGATCCACACTCCTCCATATGTCGTGTCTTGCAACAAAAATACGGTCCGCTTGACGCGGCATACCAGGATTGTCGTCGCACACATCGGGCATGGTTCGAGCGACGTGTAAATGGTAGCGCCGCGTTGTAGAAAATCTGCATCTTCGGCCCCGTCGTCATAAAACATTTGTGCACGATAATAGTCTTCGACCGTTGTGGCCGGTGCACGGGGTCGTTTTGCTCCTATTCGCGCAATAGCCATTCGCAATGCTCGTTGCTCGGCGTGCTCAACCGGGCTTTGGTGAGCATGAATTTGATTGTGTTCGAGTGCCAAAACCTCACCGTCGGCGTTATCGATGATAAGCGCATGAATATTCAATCCTTGAAAATGTGTCGGCTGGGCCGTGTCGCCGTCGCCCCAGCTGATCGGCGGATCGAAGCGCAAATAGAGTGAGGAAAGAAGGCCGAGAAAAGCGAGAGCATCGCGTTCGGCACGGAACAAAGCGAGGTCCGCAGCGATTTCCATTTGTACCCCCAATGTCGCGGCGTGTGACCACGGAGCGCAAGAAGCTCACAATTCCGGCCTTGATAATTGAAAGTTGCAGGATTCAAGTTATCATTGCAAATGGATTTGCGCCATGTATGCGTGGGTAAGACGTATTGTCCTACGATTGGCGTCAGCATCGGATGGCCTTTATATTCGGACACACACACTTAGAGCGTGACCTACTTCACATCGTGCTTCCACAGCTCGGTATATTTACTAAGGCAAAACTGAGGGAGTTGTTCGAATTACGCACTACAATGGTCACCTATATCAGCGAATTGACAGCGTGACGCGGCAAAAGGAATTCCGTGATGCCCGGACAAATGGTCTGCACGCCGAAGCTGCTCCCTCGTCACAAATGGCAATCGGCAGCCAAGATCGCGACAGAGATCAATCCGATAAATCATCCGCCGATCGAACGACTGGTCCGCGTTGTCGCTGGGTTCAGCCCCACACCTGAGCATATCTCCGTCCTCACGACAAAGTATTGGGGGGTCGCAGGACTGCGCTTGACGGTTGGATTCCTTGATAATCCACCCGCCGATCTTCGGGCTCGAATCCTGTTGCACATGAACGCTTGGTCGCGGACGGCCAACGTGACTTTCGTGGAATCCAAGACGGATCCGAAGGTTCGAATCGCGAGACAGGGGGGACAGCAGGGCGGTTACTGGTCATATTTGGGAACCGACATCCTCACCATCGATCGCAACCAGCCGACCATGAACCTCGAAGCATTTACGATGAATACACTCGAAACCGAATTCCACCGGGTAGTCCGGCATGAGACCGGTCACACGATGGGATTTCCCCATGAGCACATGCGAAGGGAGCTGGTGAATGAGATCGATCCCGATAAGGCGATTGCGTATTTTGGCGCGACACAGGGTTGGTCGCCGGCGGAAGTACGCCAGCAAGTTTTGACGCCTATTGAGGAATCATCGCTTCGGGGAACGGCCCATGCGGACCCGGATTCGATTATGTGCTATCAGATTCCGGGCTCGATCACCAAAAGCGGGAAGTCGATCATTGGCGGCTTGGATATCGACAGGCAAGATTTCGCGTTCGCGGCGCTCATTTACCCAAAGGTTGCAAAAACCAAAGCGGCTCCCAAGCGCAAGGCCAAAGCAAAATCCAAGGCCAAGGTGAGCCGCAAATCCAAGGCCAAGCATAGATCCGGACGAAAAAGATGATGGACTCTGTCTGGGTTTGCGCGCCGCAGCAATCGTTCGTGCGACGACGCTGCAGGTAGAACCCAGTCAAAATTTCATTGCGGTGGAGGGTGTAGCGCTAAAGTGGTGCCTCCGAGTTTCCGCAATCTAAAACAACGATCCGCGGTCTTGGCGCGTCGAGCAACAACGGAGTCATCAAACATTTATTGAGCTTGAATTTGACGCATCAAACAAGCCGCCGATTGGGCCTAACTTTTTGGGAGGACGTATGGACGGGTCTTTGGAACTGGTCGCTAAGATGAGCGGAGTCCGAATTGCGGTCACAACCTCCGAGGCGATCAAGCGGAAAGTCCGGAAGCCGCCCAGGCCGCACCGGCGCTTGCGCGTATACGCCCTCGATCCGAGCGTCGGCAAGAGCCTCGACTCGATTGCAGTCAACGAGACCACTCTGTCCGTATCCTGGGATGACAAGCCTTCGACGATTGAGCAGCTTCGCCCTGGACCCGTCGGCGAATATCTCGAAGTCGTCGATGTCGATCCCGCATCCAATAAAGTCTACGATCCGGTCGACTTGAATGACGAGCAGTTGTTAGCGCAGGACGGATGGCCTCCATCCGAAGGCAATCCACAGTTCCATCAACAAATGGTCTACGCGGTCGCCATGACGACCATTATGCACTTCGAGCAAGCCCTCGGTCGCAAGGCGCTCTGGGCACCGCGATTTGCTAAGATCGGCGACGAGAATGACGAGGATAAGATCAAAGTGTACGAGGTTGCCCGATTAAGATTGTATCCGCACGCGCTACGAACTGAAAACGCCTACTACAGTCCGAACAAGAAAGCGATTTTGTTTGGCTACTTTCCTTCCGTTTCAGGCGACAGTGATGCCACGGCGCCCGGGTCGATGGTGTTCGCGTGCCTTTCGAGCGATATCATCGCCCATGAGATGACCCATGCGTTGCTAGACGGACTGCATCGGCGGTTCGAAGAAGTTTCAAACCTCGATGTTCCCGCCTTCCATGAAGGCTTTGCCGACATTGTGGCGCTGTTCCAGCACTTCACCATCCCGGAACTGGTACGTTTCGAAATTGGGCGCGTGCGCGGAGATCTTTCGGCTGAAGGCTTGCTTGGCGGGCTCGCGAAGCAGTTTGGGGAAGGAAGCGGTCAGCGCGGACCATTGCGCAACTACGTCAAGGCATCGGATACGAAGCTTCGCTGTGAGGATGTCACCGAGGCACATGCCCGAGGCTCGATTCTAGTTTACGCGGTGTATGAGGCATTCCGTAAGATCGTAGCGCGCAGGACAGCGGATCTAGTTCGACTGGCAAGCGGTGGGTCCGGCGTGCTTTCCGCGGGCGCGATTCATCCGGATCTCGTTGAACGGCTAACCGCGGAGACGTGCAAAGCGGCCAAACATGTTTTGCGCATGTGCATTCGGGCACTTGACTATTGCCCCTCGGTGGACATCACCTTCGGTGAATACCTGCGCGCGCTAATCACCGCCGATCTCGACATGGTGCGCGACGACCGGTACGGATACCGCGTGGCCTTTATGGAATCCTTCCGCAAATGGGGCATCCTTCCGAAGGACATCCGAACCGTTTCAGAAGAGACGCTCAGCTGGAACACGCCCGAAGATCCAAAGCCGCCATGGTTGAACGACCTTCTGGCCAGCATCGACGTCAAGTGGAATGGCAATCTTAATCGGTCAGAGATCTTTGAGCTGAACGAAAAAAATCGCTGGGCTCTTTGGCGTCGGCTCCAACAGCTATTCCAGAAAGATCCCAACCTCTATGCTGAATTCGGTCTGTTGCCCGGCGTGCCGTTATATCACGCGAACGGCACCATCAAACGGGAACGGCCGGCGCCCGATTCTACCTTCGAAGTTTATAATGTTCGCCGGGCGCGCCGCGTCACGCCAGACGAAGGATTTTGTAACGACATCATCGCAGTCATTGACCAGCGTCTGGCGATTCCAATCGATGGCAAGGATGTGAAGAGCGGGTTTTTCTGGTTTCGCGGCGGAGCGACGTTAATCATCGATCCGACGGACGGACAGGAGGGGATTCGCTACAGCATCATCAAGTGTCCCACCGATTCGCGCCTCGCGGTGCAGATGAAGATTGCGACCGGCAACATGCTCAGTCCGCTTCGTGCGCTTTACTTCGGCGGGCTAGTGCAGTCAGGCTCCGCGTTAACCGAGCCTTTCGCAATGCTGCACTCCACTTATGGAGAATACGGTAATGGTCAGGCGTACTAAGGCGCCTAGAACTGCGTCGAATCGCAGCCGCGCCACGAGGCGGACATCCCCCGAAACAACCCCGTCGGTTGCGTCTTCGGGCGGCCCTGGCACCGCGGCGCTGGCCGTCTCGTCGGGCGTTGCGCTCACCAGAGCAAAAGCGAAGATAAGATTTTACTGCCAAGGTATCGGTGACTGTCACTTGCTCAAGTTTCCGAAGGACGGTGGCGGCGACTTCTGGATGCTGATTGATTGCGGAATCCACAGTTCGATTACAAGCGGTACCGAAAAGATCAAAGCCATCGTCGATGACATCGCATCGGTTACAAAAAGGTTGGACGTCATCGTTTTGACGCACGAACACTGGGACCACGTTTCGGGGTTCTTGTTGGCTGAAAGCAAATTCAAGGACTTTGAGGTCGGCGAAGTCTGGATGGCTTGGACGGAAAATCCGGACGATCCACAGGCGCGGGAACTCGACAAATTCAAAGGCGGCGCACTGACGGCCTTGCACCAAGCGAGCCAACAGCTCGACCAGGTCACCGGGCTCGGGCCACATTTGTCCGCGGTTCAGTGTGGTTTGCAGGCCCTTCTCGGATTTAATTTCGGCGCAAAGGGGGAAAAGGTTCGATCGGCGCGCGATGCCGCGGCTCGCCTTGCGGAAAAGAGCGACGTTAAATACCTGGAGCCAAAGAGCCCGCCGATCAGTCCGCCCGGAATAGCGAAGTTGGTACGAATCTACGTCCTTGGACCGCCGCGCGACGCCGCGATGCTTGGCCTTACCGAGCGGCAATCCGAAATGTACGGTCTGGGAGTCGCCGGTGGATGGCCGATCGCTCGGGCGTTGGGCAACGCCTTTGCGATAAACAAAGGGGCCCTCCTAACCGGCGACGATGCCACGGCCCCGTTTGACACGCCTGAGGGAAGCGACCTGTCTGTTGTTCGTTCGGTGAAGGCCGCATCCTCGACAAATAGACAGGTGCAAACTGCTGCTCAATTCGTTCACGATTTTTACTATGGATCTGCGCAAATATCACCGGCAGCGAAGAAGCGGTTGAAGCAGCAAGCACCCGATCCCAACGAGGTCGACCAATCGTGGCGGCGCATCGACCATGACTGGCTTGGAGTGAGCGCCGACCTTGCGATGCAGTTGGACGACCGGACCAACAATTCGAGTCTCGTTCTTGCTTTCGAATTCCTCGACACCAAGCGTGTCATGCTGTTTGTCGGAGACGCGCAAGTCGGCAACTGGCTCAGTTGGCAAAACGTGAGTTGGGCGAACGACGATACGACGATTCCTGACCTTTTGGCGCGCACGATATTTTACAAGGTGGGGCACCACGGGAGTCAGAACGCCACATTGAAGCAGCACGGCCTTGAATTGATGACTAGTCCGGATCTTTCAGCGTTCATTCCGACAAATCAGCAGGACGCTCTAAAGGTGAAGTGGGGAGAAATG
>DATLJR010000231.1:0-1543 GCA_035538755.1 Pseudolabrys sp. | reverse complement strand
CGCGGGATATGTAGACGCGGCGCTTTTTGGTCATTACGTCAGCCTGCCTGTGAGTGCTCGCCGACCCGCTTCGGTAATCTTCAGGCGCGCGACTTCTACCGCATGTCCGTCGGCGATCACGCGCTCGGTCTGTGCCGTCGCGTGCCCGATGCGTATCAGCTCAACCATCTGCTCGACCGTAAAGCCATGCGCGACCAGGATCGCCTCCGTGCATCCATCGGCGCAGGACGCAAGCAGCTCGAGCGCGCGCCGGCGGCGGCGATGGGGTTTGGGACGATGCTTGCGGCCTTGCTGGGATGCTGCGGTCATTGGGACAGAAGCCGATGCGTCGGTATGAGCTAGTCTATTTCTGTAGCGAGCACATCGAAAATGCCGAGGCTAGCCGCGGCGCGCGTGTGTGTTTGCTCGTGCACGACATCAATTCTGAGCTTCACCCGCTGGCCGTCGACGTGCAGAGTTGTGATCGCTCCGCGTTTCGGGATCCGATCAAGGTGCTTCGTGAATATAGTTCGTGCGTGATCTCCGCGCGTCAGCTTTACATGCCACGTCGCTTTCGCGATCATCGCCTTTTGCGCCTTCCCAGGCCCGTTCTCACTTCGTCCCGCGAAGCTTTGGCGCATCCATTGGCGCGGCAAATCGAAATTTCTGCTAAGTGGTGGTCGGAGTGGCAGGATTTGCCGTCTTCGCTCTCGACCATTGATTTTCTTAGCTTCTTTTCAGTGCTCGCCCGATTTGGTGGACGCGGCCGGTGTACGTAAGCCGCTTAGTGAAGTGGGGTCAAGGATCCGGGTGAGCTTGCGCTCGCTGCTCGGGACCGCATCGCGAACTGTCAGCTTTCGCCAGCTTCAGACATAACGCCCGCACAGCGTTTCGGCAGGCAATGTGCCATTAGCGGTCATTGCCGGCCTCACTTGATCACCTTGTCGGCGCGGGGCGTTGAACGGTGTCAAGGGCCGCCACAATCAAACTGACCAACTACCCGCTTCGCTTCGTGATGTCGCCTTTTCGCGCTCAGATGTGAAGTACCGCGATGTCAGCTATGGGCTCCTCGACCGCGTTGGCCTGTCCTTTCCGAAAATTTCATCCGGTTGGGATTCGCCCTGTGAGGCAGAATCATCGCATCATCCAGTTTGATGCTTGCCATCCAGGCTCCTCACTACCTGGTCCATGATCGCGATAGATCTTATGGCGAGGTGTTCCTTCGACGTGTTCGCGCCATGGGCATCCGAGATCGATCGACCTCGCCCCAATCGCCGTGGCAAAACGGATATGCGGAACGGCTCGGTAGAGAAACCTGCTGCAGCTCAACGAGTTCACCGCTGCGACCTGCTGAAAGGACGGTTAATTGACCTACGTCGTCAACGAGAGTTGCATTCGCTGCAAAACTATGGACTGCGTCGAAGTGTGCCCCGTGGACTGCTTCTACGAGGGCGAAAACATGCTCGTCATCCACCCGGACGAATGCATCGATTGCGGGGTGTGCGAGCCAGAGTGCCCGGTCGACGCGATCAAGCCCGACACCGAGCCGGGGCTTGAGAAATGG
>DATLJR010000230.1:0-1699 GCA_035538755.1 Pseudolabrys sp. | reverse complement strand
CCATCGCAATTCGACATGAAGGTTTTGACCCTCGACCCACCCGGCGCGTGCAAGAGCCTCAAAAAAGGTGTTGAGGTTGGCGTGTCGGTCGGGATCATCGGCATTGACAGCATTAAGCACGCCGACGCGACGCATCTTGGGTTGCTGCGCACGCGCGGCAAGCGGCCTCGCTGCCGCGCCGCCGATGAGCATGATGAACTCGCGTCGTTTCAGTTGTCCGAATTGCATGTGCTGCCGCTGATCAGGGGTCCGTGACAGCATAACGCGTCGGCGAGGATCAGTCAGGGGCTTGCTGCGCTGCGAGATTTCCACCCTGCTTACCGCCGCTTTGGGTCAACCCCGGAAGTCGCCGTCTAAGGCTCTTATGTCAGCTTTCGCCGGCTGCGGACATAAGACGGTGATGGGTTTAGGCCGCAAGGAGTGCGCTGCGGCAACCGAGCAGACTACTCGATCACATCATCAGCGCGGCGAGGAGCGTCGGCGGCACCGTGAGGCCAAGCGCGTTGGCTCCCAAAATATGTTGGCTGCTCGATCGGGAGATCAATTTCCCAATCAATTGTTTCGGTGGCCAAAGTTGCAAGGGCGGTAAGTGGCGCTGCAACGGCCCTAAATGCTAGGCTTCAAACCTCAGGGTATGATTCAAATCCCGATCTCGTCGGGAAGAGAAGACAAATGTCTACTGAGCGCCCGGTCACGGTTGAAAGTAGTTTTCCTCACGAGGAGACGGTGCAACGGTTGGAAGCCGCGGTAAGAGAAGCGGGTATGACTCCCTTTGCGAATATCGATCACTCGGCCGGCGCAGCCGGAGTGGGACTGGCTTTGCGACCCACCCAAGTACTCATCTTTGGGAATCCAAGAGCGGGCATTTTGCTAATACAGGATGACCGGAAGGTCGGAATTGATCTGCCGCTCCGGGCTCTCATCTGGCAGGACGACAATGATCGGACATGGGTATCGTACATCGAGCCGGCTGAACTCGCGAAACAATATGGCATTACAAATCGCGAAGACCTCCTCTCAAAGATGGGTCAGTCAGTCGAACTTGCGGTCGAAAGGGCCACTAAGCGTTAAGTTAGCGTGGATTTCGGCTTCGGCCGACACCTCGGCGAGGGGCGGCTGCAACGGCTCCCCTACGCCGACGCAATCTCGAAGGTCGGTTCGTGCTCTACCTTGAACGACACCGAGCGCGCGATAAAGCATTTCTCGGCGGCGGCATCGTGAAGGCCGCGCGCGACGTTCTCATCAGAGCCGGCCGCGAGCTTGGCATGCGGCTGCAACGTGACGCTTTCGAATTGCCCAGTGCCGTCCGCCTGCTCGATCTCCACGCCGGAGGCGTCGTCGCTGTATGCGACGACCACGATACCGGCGTCGGCGCAAAGGTGCAGATACCAGAGCTGATGACAGGCGGAAAGCGCAGCGATGAGCAGCTCCGCTGGATTCCATCGCGCCGCATCGCCGCGGAACACCGGGTCGGACGAGCCGGCTATGGCCGTTTTGCCTTGCGCGCTGATCTCGTGCGCACGCGAATAGGCGCGATACGCCGACGTGCCGGTGCCCTGATTGCCGGTCCAGTCGACACGAATCGAATACGTGTGACGCTTGTCTGCCACGGATTGCGCTTCTGGCACTCGTCTATCGCACAGGTTACGCTATTGGGCTTTAGAAGCCGTGCCAACGGTTCATTTGGTCACGTACGACT
>DATLJR010000229.1:0-2569 GCA_035538755.1 Pseudolabrys sp. | reverse complement strand
AGTGTTGGGTTGCCGGCCGTTGGTGGCGGTCGCGTGCGCCATGTCCGGATGCCACCGCCAGATTCGAATCGGCCGGTCGATGTTCTTGACGTTGATCTGGCCGCCGTCCTCGAAGCTAGCGTCGATCCGATTGCCGACGCTTTCGTTGACGATCGAGGAGATGCAAATGCCGCCTGGCTCAGCGACTGGTTCAAGACGCGCGGCGATGTTAACACCATCGCCGTATATGTCATCGCCTTCGATAATCACGTCGCCAAGATTGATGCCAATTCGGAGAACAATCTTTGGCTGGCGCAAGTTTTCATCCTGCAATGAGTCGCTGGACCGCTGCACTGAAAGCGCACAGTTTACGGCATCGACGACGCTCGCGAACTCAACGATGGTGCCATCGCCAATCAGCTTCACTATGCGGCCTTGGTGGGCAGCGACGGCCGGCTCAAAGACCATTTGCCGGTGCCGCTTCAGAGCGGCAAGCGTGCCCCCCTCGTCCGATGCCATCAGCCGGGAATAGCCGACGACGTCGGCCGCGAGGATGGCAGCGAGTTTCCGGTTGATGCGTTCTTCGGCCATGAGTCCAGTGCGGGCCTCTCACCTCAAGATCGAACGTGGCAGTACGTAATATCACTTTGTAGAGAATCCACCCGGTTCCGACCCTTTGCGCATCGGTAGGGGGCTGCGCCTAAACAGGACTCGAGCCGACATTAATGTGAACTAGGGCAGTGCTTACGCGCAGACGCGCTATGGCGAGGATAGGCCAAGTTTTAGCGATCAGTGGCCAAGCTGTTCACGAGAGACCAGGCGAAAGCTCGCTCGCACTTGCTCCTTTTCGGAGGCACGTTGAACCTAATCAATGTTTCAAAACCATAATCGCATTTGTCACACATCCAAACGTGACGGACGTCATTCCGGTCGAGACATTCCGAGCCTTCCGGCGCCATCAGTAATTCGCCACACTTTGGGCAGGAGGGCGGCCCCAAGTACCGTTCGTGAATGTAGCTCATAGGCACAGTGACGCGGAGCGTCATACTGAATTCTCCCGTGACTTGAATTGGAACCCATACCCGCCCCCTGTGTCATCGTTGCGATGGCGCCTTCAATAGTCCGTGAATGATATCCGGCCTATTTTACTGAGCCTTTCGCGGAATGCCTCGCCGGACAGGCAGAAACTACTCGATGTCGCCAATTGCACGGATCCAACGGATGACTGTGCGTAGCTTCACCATGTCTGCTTTTGGCACAAAGCGGACATCCCGATTGAATTGGGGGTGAAAGGAAATTATGCCACGCGTCGCGATTTGCGACGCGGTTATTCCACGCAGCGTACCGTTTTTAAAATGTTTGTGCCTTTGTGCTTTAGCGAAATGTCACAATGGCGGCCTACCATTTGCCGACGGGGATGGGCATGTTGGGAACTATGCCATGACCATTCCTGATTATCTCGCCATCGGACTTTCATGATGCTGTTGGCCGCCGCGCGGTGGTTTGCACAGCGCAAGTTCGAGCTATGACCCACCGGGTCTGCATCCAGCGGCGCAGCCCCATGCCAAAACTTTGAGCAGTCGGCGCCTTGTTTTTGCAGTTCCGTTTCTAGGTTCCCTGTCCTAATCTGAATTGACGAATGTCATTTAATCCATCTGCCCGCCTATTGGGCGACTTCTTTTCGACAAGCGATGATCTGCGATTCGGGGGATCGCATTAATGTCTGATTCACAATCCGTGCCGTTCGATTGTCCCAACTGCGGGGCAAAATACGAAATTGTTCGCATCGAAGTTCCGCCCCAGCCGATACCGGATCGCGAGGTAAGATGCTTGAGTTGCGGCGGTTCTATGCGGGGTCGCCACGGTATGTTCGTTCTCAAATACTTCTTAGTGGAGCGTCCGAGACGAATCAGGCAAAAAGCACCTGTCATGAAAGTTTCATAAAAAGCGTTCAGGTTGCCGCCGGGCGCAAAGATAAACCCCTTTGCGGTCCCCAAACTTAAGGCCTCGGTCAGCATGGGAGCGGCCGAGGCCTTTTGTTATTTCGCACTGTAAGAAACCTTGATTCAGGCCTTCCTTTTGTCGCGGACGAGCCAGAAACAAATTTAACTTTGCTGATCGCGCTGGTTGTGGGCTCCCCCTCCGCCGGATTCGCGCTTGCGCGTATAATGCACTGAATTTTCAGTGATTGGTCGATGCGATGAAACGCATTTGGCTCGTTGTTGCTGCACTGAGCGCTGGTTTACTGCTTGCAAGCAATCGAACGCCGCACTCACAGCTGGGAACGATCGATCTATCTCAGTGGACGCCCCCCGACATCAACGTTGTGGGTGACGATCCGTTCGGCAAGCTCGTCAAATACGGGCACAAGCTCTTTACCGATACGGCAAATGAGGTGGGTCCGTCCGTCCTGGACCCGGCGAAGCGCTTAGCGGGCAACAATCTTGTGTGCCAGAACTGCCATCTGCGAGCTGGCACCCAGCCCTATGCCATGCCTCTAATCGGGGTTTGGGGCCAATTCCCGCAATATCGAGCACGGGAGAGCATGGTTGATACACTCGAAGAACGGATCAACGGCTGCATGCAGCGA
>DATLJR010000228.1:0-1883 GCA_035538755.1 Pseudolabrys sp. | reverse complement strand
AATAGTAGCCTTTGGTCTGCGGAACGTTGTTGGCAAGACCGGGCGGTACAGGCTGCAGCGCAACGTTCGCCGGCAGCTTCACGCCGATATCCGCATTGAACGCAGCACTAGCCGGCTTGTCCCTGAGCGCCTCGTAAATCGTCCGCCGCTCTTCGTTGCTAAGTGTCTTGAACGTGTAGGCGAGCGTGATCAGCTTGTCGTCGTCGGCATTCTTCTCCGAGAATTTCGCCGGTATGGTGTCGGTGTTTGCCGGCGCCCCCGGGACCGCGAGCGCGCCGTTGACGAACGCGGGTTGCGGCGGCTGCGCATCCGTAGCGGGCGGCTGTTGAGCGATCGCGGCGTCAAGACTCCCAGCAAGCGCCAGTACCGAAAAAATCATTCGCATGGCGTGCCTCCTCTTCCTTGCAGGCAATGGAGCCGGGCGATGGTGTGATCGCGAAGGCATGCGAGGACGCGCGCCTCACAAAACAAAAGCGGACCCGGCTGCGTTGACCTTATCGCCGTCGAACTGTTCGCCGAGGCCGATATAGAAGACGCCGGACATGACCGTGCAGATCCGGTCCTCCGGATGCTGTGCGGCATCAGTTTTGTGCCGCCGGGCGCCCCCACCCTGATCACGTAAGCGCCGGGGTCATCGGGTTCCTCCGGCATTTTAACTAGGTGCCTTCAGCACTTGTTCCAGTTGTTTGAGCGCTTCGGCGTCCTCCGGGCTGATTGGGGGATTGTCGCAGCGGGGATCCGTTCTTTGCAGAGCACCAATCATAGCGCGCGTAATCGAAAGGGGAGCGCAACCGTGGTCGCTTTCGCACACGAGGTCCCACTGCGGACGGGCTGCACTGTGACATCCAAAGCAGTTTCCGCCGAATCGATTGACGACTTCGACAAATCCTCGCTTTCGAATTCGCGTTCCATCTTTCGAAACGTCTAGCTCGAAAAACTCCCAATCATGCGTTGCAGCGTTGAAGCCCTTGTCTCGCTTGACCATGGCCTCGCCCGGAATCAATTGAATGACAGATCCCGGTGGATATACGGCGCCCGTCGTCGAATTGGCGGCGGCCAGCGTCGCATTGAGATTGCCTCGCAGGTTGTCCACATAGAATTGACGGACCGGTGTCATCTTCGTGATACACCGAAATGACTTCGCGTCGACATCTGTTGCATTGCCGAGATCTGCCGAAAGCAGCAATGCGACACCGCACAAGGTGGCGGAAAGGCGTTCCTTCTTTGCCACAACTGCTCCTCCGTTTTGGTCATGCAGCTTACGCTGATGCGTCCACCATGCACGACCAAGTCGACCCGCTCAGTTCGCGAGCGTGCCGAGAAGGCCATCTCGCTGGCTCGCATCAATTGCTGAGCCCGCGCCGCAAGCGCCGCGCGGCTGTCGCGCCGCAGAGTTAAAGTGATGAAGTTGCGCCGCCTCATGGGCTTTACCCCAAGGGCAATGGTCAGGATCAATATAGCAGGTCGGGGCCGTGCAGCGCAGCAAAAGCGTGCCGCTTATGTCCGCTTTGGGTCATTTGCGTCAGACCGAAATGCTTCCCGCCCTGCGGCATGTCCGCTTCGTGCCATTAGCGGCTCAACGCAGGGTGACGTGCAGAGCATCTCTCGGTTCCGACGGTGAAATTGATCGCGATCGATGGAACGGCCGCACGCGCGTTGCGTTGCCTCAGGCGCGGGTCCAGCAAGTTTAGCCTCTGGCGGGGGAACAACAGCCTGAGGAGGCTCCACGATGAGGAAGACTGTAGGCATCGCTGCGGTCGCCATATCGCTGACAAGCGGCGCGACCGTTGTGCTGGCGCAATCCAGTCGGAATCTGATGGAGGTCACCGGCACGGAGGCGAACCGCGTACAGACCCAGTACGGTCGCTATACCCCTGGGTCTC
>DATLJR010000227.1:0-3041 GCA_035538755.1 Pseudolabrys sp. | reverse complement strand
TTCGCCGAGACTCGGTCCCACCAGAGGATCGGCGCGAAACCCGTCGAGCGCCTCGATCAATGTTCGCGGCAGTCGCTCCGGCATCGATTGCGAGGGTTTGGCACGTCCTTCAACCAGGTCATAAAGATTTTCATTCCAGGGCGCACCGGGATCGGCTTTCTTTTCTACGCCGTCCATTCCGGCTGCCAGCGAGAACGCCGCGGTCAGGTAGAAGTTGGTGCTGATGTCTGGCGAGCGGTTCTCGACGCAATAGCGGTTCATCGGCAAACGCAACATGGCCGAGCGATTATTGCGGCCGTAACAGCGTAGCACCGGCGCCCATGACATGTCCGCCATGTCGCCCTGCGCAATTAGCCCTTTGTAGGAATTGCAAGTCGGGCAAGCGAGCGCGGTGAGTGCCGGAGCGTGCGCGAGCAATCCCGCGGTGAAGTGAAAAGCGAGGTCAGGGAAGCCGATGTTGTATTGCCGCGCAAAATCCCCGGTCCCGTTATGCGCCGGATCGAACACGTTGATCCGTCGATTCTTGTCGGCGAGCGACATATTGAAATGCGCGCCGGAGCGGAAGTCGTTGCTGAATGGCTTCGGCATAAAAGTGGCGATCGCGCCGAGCGAACGGGCCACGTGCTTGGCCATGAACCGCAGAAAGATCAGCCGGTCGCACATGGTCAACGCGTCGGCATAGGCAAAATCGAACTCATATTGGCCGCGGCCCCCTTCCTGGTCGAAGGAGTACACGCCCCAGCCAAGCTCGGTCATGTGCTCCACCATCGGGTGCAGGAATTCGATCGACTGCAACGTCTGATCGACGTCGTAGGCCGGACACATGCCCAGATAATGGCTGTCGACAATAGCCTGGTGGGAGCCGTTGACTTTCCGGAACACGTAAAACTCGGTCTCGACCCCAATGTTGAAGACATACGTCTTTGCTTTTTCCAGTGCGCGCTTCAGCAGAACCCTTGCGCAGTTTGGATACGGCTCGCCATGGTAATAAAGATCGCTGGCAAACCAGGCGAAGCGCTTGTCCCACGGCACGATCAGCATACTGGCGAGATCCGGAATCGCCGCGCACTCATCCTCCTGTGGGCCGACCAGCCCCATGCCCTCCATGGCGCCGACCGTGAACAGCTCCGATCCGCGGGCCATCTTTTCGAAGCTTGCAATCGGGCAAGTCTTGGCCTTCGGCACGCCGTGCACATCGACATAGGTGGCGAAGCAATACTGCACGCCCTTACCAATGAGCTCGCGCTTCGTCTCGGCGATCAGCTTGTCATCGTGCACCGACATCTCCTTTCCGCGTCAAATGGCAATTCGCAGGCGCCATGCGCAACTTGCGTCCCGGCCTCACGACTCCATGCATCAGGATTTCGGGCACGCGTCGGCTGGAGCAACCGCCTCATTCGGCAGCAGTTCGCTGGGCGGCCGGCAAAGGCCCCACGACTTTGTCCAGAATCCAATTGTCGATGACGTGTACCAGCGACTCCATGGTAGAGAACCGGCCGGGACGGCTGAGGGGATTGGCCAGCCCCTCCAGCTGGGTCTCTGCTATTCCGTTATCCTCGCTGATCACCAGGTCGAAGCGCTTGTGGTAATTCGGCACAATCTGCTCGAAGT
Organism: Pseudolabrys sp.; assembly: GCA_035538755.1. GTDB lineage: Bacteria > Pseudomonadota > Alphaproteobacteria > Rhizobiales > Xanthobacteraceae > Pseudolabrys. The sequence goes on along the minus strand of DATLJR010000227.1, from coordinate 1,430 downwards.
CAGGTCGTCGTACAGTAACGCTGGGGAAACAGAAGCCAGCCGAATAACGCACCAAACCGGGTCCATCGGGCGCCATTTGCTTGAACCAAACGCAGTCGAGATCGGCTCCGATCACGGTGCAAGGATAGATCAAGATGTACTGCGCGCCCTCCGCTGCGGGGCCTCGCAGTGTTGCAATGCGTTCGAAAGCCGCGTCGTTGCCCAGCGTGGCGCGCGAGACCGTGGTACGCGTCTGCAGGATAACGTAATTGCCGGGCGCTCCGTCGATCGGATTCCAGTCCGCTTTGACGCCGCCGATAGTCTTTTGATGCACGGTCGGCAGATGGAAGTTCTCCATCGAGTTTTCGATATAGCTCTTCCAATTGGTCCGCACCGTGAACTCGCGCCGCTTGACCGTGACCATATCCTCGAACTCGTACGACTCAGTGAATCTGTCTAGATCGCCGAGATATTCACGCAAGCTCACACAATGCGGATCAAAGTTGACGAATAGGAACCCGCCCCAGGTCTCGAGCCTGATCTCAACGAGTCCATAATCGGAGGCGGTGAAATTGCGGGTGTTCTGCATGCCGTTCGCGGCGCGCAACTTCCCAGTCGTGGAATAGAGCCAGCTGTGATAGGGGCAGCGAATCGACTTGCAGTTGCCATCGCCCTCCAGCAGCTTGGCACCCCGGTGCCGGCAGGAATTGACGAACGCGCGGGTTTTTCCGTCTTCCCCATGCATGACGATCAGCGATGAGCCGACGAAGGTGTGTGTGAAAAAGTCCCCCGGCTTGCTCACATAGTCGGCTCGTCCAATCAGATTCCAGCAGCGCATGAAGATGTTGGAAACCTCCCGCTCGTAGAAGGCCGGCGATGTGTAGCACTCCGGCGGCAGCGTCGAGGCTTCGAGCAAGGGATGGCGCACCGCGGCGTAGCGCGTAGGATCGAACAGATCCGCCATCGTTCACTCCTGTGACCATTTCTGCGCAAACTCGGCCGACTCGGCTCGCTTCTCGCCTGGATCAGCGATCCCTGCAGGAATTTGCGCGTTTTTAATCGGTCGATTAAATTTTGTACGACGTTTCATTTCACCTGACAAGTCTCGGCCTATAGAGTAGAAAAGAGCAATGGATCGGCGCCGCATCGCCAAAAGGATCAAAAGGGGGAACGCACGCCGGGCACTACCTGGGCCGGGTCGCACTAGAGCAGTGGACCCGCGCAACAACGGCAGATCAGGCGCGATCCTCGAAGCAGCGCAGCGTCTGTTCTCGGAGCAGGGCTACACTGCGGTGTCCATCAAAAAAATCGCGAAAGCGGCACGCGTGAACTCGGGTCTGCTCTATTACTATTTCACCAATAAGGAGCATCTATTCGTTGAGGCGCTGAAATATTCCGCCCGAATTGCCACCTTGGATGAGCAGCGCTCGAAAGCGCGTGATCCTATCGCA
>DATLJR010000226.1:0-1623 GCA_035538755.1 Pseudolabrys sp. | reverse complement strand
AAGCGGATGTCCGCTTTGGGCCAAAAGCGGACATTTTGTCATTCATTCGATCACCTCGTCGGCGCGAGCGAGCAGCGGCGGCGGCACAGTGAGGCCCAGCGCCTTGGCGGTCGTAAGATTGATGACGAGATCGAATTTGGTCGGTTGCTCGACCGGGAGATCGTCAGGTTTCGTTCCACGCAGAATCCTATCGACATACTCAGCGGCACGCCGAAACAACGCTGGATAGTTTGGTCCATAGGACAACAGCGCGCCAGCTTGGACAAAGTCGCGGGAACTGATGATCATCGGTAGCCCCTTGCTGAGCGCGAAGGTTATTATTTGTGTGCGATTGGCAACAACAAGTACGTCTTGAACAACGTAAAGTGCACCCGCCTTCGACTTGATTGCGGCAAAGCCGGCCGCGATATCCTCCGCCCTGCGGATGGCGAGTGGCGTAATTTCGAGACCTAGTCTCCGGGCCGCTGCTTGAACCTCACCCATCTCCAGCGCGGCTTGGGGATTGGCCACATTAGCCATAATCACTAGGCGGCGGAGATCGGGGACTACTTCATGCAAGAGGTCGAGGCGCTTTCCAGCAATATCGGTTTGCTGAGAGGAGACACCGGTCACGTTGCCGCCCGGCCGCCCCAAACTCGCTACTAAACCGGCCCCCACGGGATCGATCGCAATGGCAAACACGATGGGAATCGTTGAGGTCGCCTGCATCAATGTGGGAATTGCCGTTCCATACGAGACGATGACATCGACCTTTAGGCGAACAAACTCGGCTGCCACCTCGGCAACGCGTTCGGTGCGTCCCTCTGACCATCGATATTCGATTGCGATAGTGCTGCGCTCGATCCAACCTAGGTCGCGCATGCGCGCTACGAAGGCAGCGGTCCAAGCTGCCCAGTTGGTAGCGTCGGTGCCCAGGAATCCAATGGTCCGCAACTTCGGCGTTTGAGCGCGCACCGCAATCGGCCACGACACCGCGCTACTTAAAACGCTGAGAAACTCGCGCCGCCTCATTGTCGCCCCGACGTAATGACAGGGCATCGTAACGGTTCAAACAACGCCCGTTAAGGGACGAGGAATGTCCGCTTTGGGTCAAAAGCAGACATGTGCGGTGCAAGAGGCATGTCCGATTGGGGCCAATAGCGGACATTGACGGCCTAGGAATGCGTCGGCCCACGCTGCTTGAATTCAGCGGCATGGAGCTTCACGAAGTCGCGCATATTCGTCGGCGCTTCGCCGATGAGCTTGCACACGGTGTCCGTCATGCGGTCGTAACGCCCCTGCCTGGTCAACTCGGCCATGGCCGAGAGATGTCTGACGACGTGTTCGGGAAACCGCATCTGACGAAGGCTTTCGCTCCACGCGGGGAGTGGGACGTCGCGATATCGGATGGGCCTGCCGAGCGACTCGGAGAAGACACGCGCATAGTGGTTCAGATCGGCCGATTCCGGCCCCGTCAGATCGTAGATTTGTCCGATATGCGGTGCGGGGTCGTCGAGGATCAACGCTAATACACGCGCCACGTCGACCGCCGAGATCGGCGAGGTCTTGCCACCGCCCATCGGCAGCGCCAACTCGTCGGAGGCCTGCACGCCGGGGGCGGCAAGTTGTAGAAAAAAACCCTCG
>DATLJR010000225.1:0-3576 GCA_035538755.1 Pseudolabrys sp. | reverse complement strand
CGGCGCTGGGGCGTCCTTTTCCAGCAAGGTGCTCTGTTCTCCTCGTTGACCGTTGGCCAAAATGTCGAGTTTCCGATGAATGAATATCTCAACTTGTCGGATCGGCTTATGACCGACATGGCAATCACCAAACTGGAGATGGTCGGCCTCAATCCGGACGTATACTGGAAATATCCATCGGAACTTTCGGGGGGTATGGTTAAGCGCGTGGCGCTCGCCCGCGCGCTGGCGCTCGATCCGGAGATCCTGTTCCTGGACGAACCGACATCTGGGCTCGACCCGATAAGCGCTGGGGACTTCGACCAGCTCATTCTGACCTTGCAACGGACATCAAAGATGGCGGTTTTCATGGTGACGCACGATCTCGACAGTCTGCATACGATCTGCGACCGTATTGCCGTGCTAAGCGACGGCAAGATCGGAGAGGCGGGCACAATGGAGACGATGCTGGCCTCGCAGCACCCGTGGCTTCGAGCCTATTTCCATGGCGCGCGGGGGCGTACCGGACGGCGAGCGGCCGGTTAAATAAGCAGCGGAGTTTAGTAATGGAACGCAAGGCGAATTACGTTCTGATCGGCTTGTTTACGGTCGCTGTGCTTGCCGGCATTTTCGGCTTCATGTTCTGGATTCATCACACCACGGGCAAGACGCAGAGCGTGGCGTACCGAGTCATCTTCGGCAGCTCAGTTTCCGGGCTGCACGTTGGGGCGCCGGTCCTGTTCAATGGCATTCGTGTTGGCGACGTGACGGCGTTGCAGCTCAGCCCCGATAAGCCCGCACAGGTCGTCGCCATGCTGTCAGTTAACAAGGCGACGCCGATCCGCTCTGACACTCGTGTTGGGTTGGAGTTTAGCGGCTTAACCGGGGTCGCCTCAGTGTCGCTCAAAGGCGTCTCGGCGACCACCCCGCTGATCGAACGAGATGAGGGCGAGCCGCCAACCTTGACTGCGGAGGTGAACGCCACCCAAGATTTGATGCAAGCGGTGCGTGAAACATTGAACAACGCTAACGCGGTCATCGCCGAAAATCAGGAGGCGCTGCACAAGGCAATCGCGGACCTGGCAACTTTCACCGGGGCCCTGGCACGCAATTCAGACAGCGTCGACGAAATCGTGAAGAACGCCAAGGACGCCACCGCCTCACTCCGCGAACTGGCTGACAACGTCGACAAGCGCACCGAAGGCGTCGCTACGGGTATCAACAAACTAACTGAGACCGCGACCAAGCAAATCTCGACCGTCGGCAACGACGCACACCGCACATTAATACATATCGACAATGCAGTGACGGATCTGGCTAAAAACCCGCAGCGGATTTTGTTTGGCAGCGGAAGCAGATAACCGACCATAGCTGAACTCGAATAACCGACCATAGCTGAACTCGAATAGCCTTCGATCACAAAGGCAGTGCGCGATTAGACCAACGAACCCAACTTGTCTGACGCAGCGACGTCGAGTTCATTGACGAGAATGGCCGTGGCCCAGGAGCATGACTGCGGCGTCAGCGGAAAAAAGCAACCGCGAATAGCGCCCTCGTCGTCATATAAAGCGAACCGCCATCATAGTAATGATCGACAGAAAGATGAAAGCTGAGAATATGTCGCCGATAACCTTGCCGATGCGCTCAGGGCGGTCGGCGGAGGGGTCGAAATACGGCATTTAATTCTCCCTGTGTTCCTAGAACGGCAAACATAGGGAGCGCGGCTAGTGTTGTATATATAAATAGCGATGACGACGTTGTTCTGCTTTGGGCTTGGCTACTCGGCGCAATATTACTTGGCGTGCTATGGCGGGCGCTTCGGACACCTTTGGGGAACTGTACGCGACGTCAAGCGCGCGGCTGACCTAAGCTCGCGGGCGCAACCTGCAATCTCGGTGCTCGCCTTTGATGGCAAAACAGCGAGCGCCGATCTAGTAGCGGCCATTGCCCAGGCCGAGTCGGTATTGGTATCGGTGCCGCCGAATGCTTCAGGCGACCCCGTCCTGATGACCTGCGGCGATGCACTCACGCACGCGACACGCCTGCGCGCCATCGTCTACCTGTCCAATGTCGGTGTTTATGGAAATTACGACGGGGCTTGGGTCGACGAAGAAAGCGAATGCCTGGCCAGTGAGCCGCGGCACCGTCAGCGCCTTGCCGCTGAGCGGGCTTGGCAAGATCTCGGCGTACGTATTGGGGTGCCGGTCGCAATTCTGCGGCTAGCTAGCATTTACGGGCCGGGCCGCAATGCGCTGGAAAATGTGCGGCACGGCACCGCTAAGCGGATCATCAAACCCGGCCAGGTGTTCAATCGAATCCACGTGGCGGATATCGCGCAGGCGATCGAAGCCGCCTTCAGCCGTCGTTCGGACGGAATCTTCAATGTTGCCGACGACGAGCCGGCATCACCTGGAGATCCGATTGTCTTCGCCGCGCAACTTCTCGGGGTCGAGCCGCCGCCAGAAGTGCCTTTTTCAGAAGCACGGGCCGCGATGACTGAGTTGGGGGCTAGCTTCTACACCGACGTCAGACGCGTACGAAACAACAAACTGAAGTCGATACTCGGTGTGACCTTGCGGTATCCAACCTTCCGCGAGGGACTTACGACATTACTCCATGGTGCCGAGTAGTCTGCCTACGACGGCGGCACAGAGTTCCATTCTTGCAACATTAGTAAGCAGGAAAATTTCGCCAAGAACATACTTTTGGTTGTGCAAACGCAGCGAATCAGAATCAATGCCGCCAATTCCCAATGTCGCTAATTCCGCAAATTCTCGAAGGAGAGACAATGTCGGTTGAAAGGCCAGCGCGGGTACGACCCGCTCAAGTGATCCTTGTGGGCAATGAGAAAGGCGGATCGGGTAAATCGACGGTCGCCATGCACATCGCGATTTCCCTGATCAAATCGGGGCACCGCGTTGCCACTATCGATCTGGATTCTAGGCAAAAGACCTTCACCAATTATATCGAGAACAGACGTGCCTGGGCAGAGCATATTGGCCGCGACCTTGGAGTTCCCGACCATATTTGTTTCGATAGTGACGCAGACGCGGACAATCGGCAGGCACGATTCACCGATACCGTTGATGCGCTGGCAAGCTCTCCGGGCTTTGTTGTCATTGATGCGCCCGGCCATGATAGCCAGTTGGTGCAGTCAGCGCATTCGGTGGCTGACACATTGGTTACGCCGCTGAACGACAGTTTTGTCGATTTTGACGTGTTGGCCAATGTCGATCCGGAAACCTTCAATATCACTGGTATCAGCCACTACGCTCTGATGGTGCAAGAAGCACGCGCCCAACGCGAGCATCACGATAATGCCAATATGGATTGGATCGTGTTACGAAATCGTCTTTCGATGCTCAGTTCGCGTAATAAACGCCTTGTCGGCGACGCGCTGGAACAGCTTTCGCGACGACTTAATTTCCGCTACGTCGAGGGATTAGCCGAGCGGTTGATTTTCCGCGAATTTTACCCACGCGGGATAACGGCCGTTGATGATCTCGATCAAAAAACGCTCGGTACTCGCCCAACACTGTCGCATGCCACGGCCCGTCTGGAGCTAGAAAACCTGCTTGGTGCTATGGGGCTGCGTGG
>DATLJR010000224.1:0-1815 GCA_035538755.1 Pseudolabrys sp. | reverse complement strand
CCGACGATTGGGCTTTCGTGAATTGCGAACGTTTCCGTGGATGTCCGTGACCTCGGTTTGCATGGGCCGCAAACTATAGATGGCCATTCTGAACAGGGCTAACCCATTGACGGGGGCTCGGTCCAATTTCGCTGTTTTTTTTCAGAATGAGCATTGAAAGTCCAGGTGATGCCGTGAAGCGACGCTTCATTCCGCCTTGATGTTGGCCGCGCGGATCACTTTGCCCCACTTTCGGCTTCCTCCTGAAGCCTCCTCCCGTAATCCGCGGCCGAGCCGCCGGCGACGCTGCTGCCCAAGTCGGCAAGCCGCAACTTCAATTTGGGGTCCGCCAACAGCAAGAATCGACGATATCCCGTCGCGGCCCAATTAGTGAGGAGCGAATCGTGACCTCGTTGAACGATGAAGCACGCAAGTCTGTGCTAGACGCGTTGGACGCGCTGCGGCAATGGAGCAATGAGATCGCTGCCGTCAATGATCGCTGTTCGACCAAGGCCATCGACCGTATCGCGGCTGCGCAGAAGGCGATGGGCTGGCCCGATCATGTCACCACCAGCCACTCCGTGGCCTTGGGCACAACGCACTATTTCTTACTTTTCACTGCCGCGCGCGACAGCCTGCAGCAGGCTTCCAAACTGCAGACCGACGTGATCGACAAGGTCGCAGAGGCCTGTTATGCCTCCCGTCTGATCTGATCCTCCGCGATCCCGCCGCAGGTCGCCCCGCGGCGCCTGGGTGTCAGGATCAATGCACGCGAACCGGCAACGGCAAGAAGAAGAGCGCTCGGCGCTGCGCCGGTTGCTGGCGTGCGAAATCCGCATTTAGTAGAACGGTGTCCTGGGACTTCGATCAAAGCAATGGAATATCGCCCGGGTCTTATGACTTTGTGGGCGCTGCGTTGCATGAGATCACCGAGACGGTTGGCCGAGCGATTCTCCCTACGTCGCTAGATCTGCTCAATCTCTTTCGCTATGCGGCCCCGGGCCAATTCGGGAACGGCTTGCAGCAAGACTATTTTTCGATTGATGGCGGAATTCACTATGACTGGAGTGCCATTCATCAATGCCAACAACGGATATCCATTAGGGACTCTGCGAACGTTGAGCCCATCCGCTGCAACATTCACAACCATGGCGGAACAACGAGGCGGGACAAGTCACGGTGGAGATCGACTGCCTGGCTGGGCATGTGAGATTCGAACTCAGAAACGTCGTCGCAAATTATCCTTTTGAAAGGCCGCACAATTTCCGGGAATCGCGCCGGATTCTGGCCACGGAGATCATTCGCGTTTGAGCTGCGGCGCCGGTGATACATAGCTCGGGCGCAACCTTCTTTACGCCGGATTGGCAAAGTTGCCGGGGCTTTTGGGCGTGGCGGTCCAATCGGGCGTGCGTTGGCGGCGTGCCGCCGAAAGTGCCTTCCGCACGCCTTCAGCATCGAGATCGGTGGTGTACACCGGTGTTCCGGGTTGCTGCCGCCAGGAATCGTCCAATCCGCCGGCATCGACAGCATCGAAACCGAGTTCATCGACAAGCTGCAGGACGACGGCCTTGGCGTGCGATCCTCGCTAAGACAGTTTTTCCGGCTAGTTCAATGGCTCTCCACGGCGACAAAGCGCTTAGGTGGTGGGCCGCCGATGAAGGAATATTTCCTGGTTGCGATCGCGGATCGGAACCGGGCCGTGAAGGCGCTACGGGAGCGTCGGCAGCTTCTTGACGTTCAAATAACCGTAGCCGGACAGGCAACCGACGAATACCTCGAATGGCTTGATGTGCGACCCGGAGAAATCTTTTGCGTTATGGCGGTCTCATGACCAAG
>DATLJR010000223.1:0-26334 GCA_035538755.1 Pseudolabrys sp. | reverse complement strand
GATGAAATCGCGCCGCCTCATTGTCGCTCCTTGAGGCTCATGACAGGACATCGTAGCGGCTCAAACCTGCACCGGGGAAGCCCCCACTGATGTCCGCTTTTGGGCCAAAAGCGGATGCAGGAGCGATGTCCGCTCGAGTCGTTACGAATTCTCCAAAACCTCTTGCCTCTTCCTGTCACTGCGACGACGGCGCACTTCCCCTCGTCCAACTCTATTTTCGTTGCGTGGGTGTGATCTGGCCCACACCCGGACGGCAAATTATGCGGAATACTAGGAGCATCAAATTTCGTACGAGGGAACTACTGCAGAAGCGGAAAAGCCGCTCGAGACTCGAGCGCTTTCGACGATGAGGCGATCGCCGATGCGAGCTTGCCCATCGGACGCCGCATTCGCTACTATCCAGCGCACTATCCGCTAGCTCGACAATCATCGATCTTGTCAGCAGCCTCTTCGCAAGCTTCCGCCAACTCTAAAAACTCTTTTTTGGCGGCGGGGTCTTCCGCTGCGTCAGCGAGTTTTCGATATTCAACCGCTTGCTCTCGATAATAGTCGGAGTTGCGCCGCAGCTTCTGGCAGCATGCATATTGGAAAAAGCTACCATTACTCAGCGGTCACTGAGTCAGCATTGCTGACTCAGTCATGGATCCGATGAGCGTCGTTAAGGGATGCCCGATGTCGGACATATGCGGTGAAAAGACCATGTCCGCTTCACGTCCGAAAGCGGGAATGTGCAGTGCACTCGCCGATATCTGCGCCAGAGGCGGACATCACTGTGGCAGCAGCTCGTTCGGAAAACTCTTCATACCGCTGGGCACCGCTACCTTGACGGCGGTGAAATAGTTCCTGGGCGAGCCTGGCTTGGGCGCTACCACCTTGACTCCAACAACGAGGATGGCCGCGATCACGATAAGGGCAATGGACTGCGCTTGGCGCATGTACAGCCTCTTTTCCTCTCTAGTTAATTACTAGGACCCAACGCGCTGGGGCGATGTGACCGTCTTCACATCGGCCCAACTAGTCTCCTGGTGTATTCAAGTTTCAAAGTTTTATAGAAAAAGGCGAGCACGACACGGCTCGGCTCACCCTTTCTGCAATCACCAGTTTCGGTTAGTCACACCCTGTGTATTCGAGTGACGCGGGTGATTGAATGCAACCTGGCCCCTGACCGTGGTTCAAGCTCCGCGACCTACTCCAAGGATTATCGGCGTAGTTGCTGTAATAGCTCGGTGAGAAGGCATAGGCGCCATAGTATGCTGGCCTATTCGCGGTGCGCATCGACTGCGCGGGATGATGTATCTCGCGAGACGCCTGAGCACGGGTATATCCCGCCTCGTATGCGTAGATATTGACGTCGGGATCGAACGATTGGGCAAGAGCCGGTGTCGCAATTGCGACCAGAACAGTCGTGGTCAGAACACTTTTCATTTCATTCTCCTGTTTGACGCTACTTGGAGCCCGCCGTGGCGTTTCCCGACGCACGTCCATCGTGTTGCTGTGAACCGCGCTGGCAACAATGGACTGTTGCGATCAATGACTCCATCTAACGACGGATTGTCGCGTGCAACACCCAACGTTGATTGATTGTTCTGCAACTCACGTATTCGTCGCGGCATAGGAACTAAAACATTTTACGCGCTTCTTGCGAGCAGTCGCATGCAGAATGTGCGGCCATTGTGTGGGAGTGGAACCAATGTCTGCTTTAGCCCCGAAAAACGGCCATTTAAAATGCAAACTCGAATGTCCGCTATGGGCCAATAGCGGACATATCAATCGGTCTCTGCTCTAGCGCCGATATCTTGCTAATCTATGTCGCAAACCCCGGGGGCGAATATGAGCCAGTCACAAATTGACTTGGAAGCATTCCGCAATTTCGAGAAAACCACCCACGACAAGCTTGCCGAGAGCTATCACGACGCGTTCTCGGCAGTGACTAATAGAGCAATCGAACCGTTGCTTAAGGCCACCGATGTTGGAAACGGGACCCGCTTGCTCGATGTTGCAACTGGCCCCGGAACGCTAGCCGCAAAGGCGGCAGAGCGCGGTGCGCGCGTGATTGGTATCGATATCGCGCCAGCAATGATCGTGCTGGCGCACGCTCTTCACCCGCATCTCGACGCAGGCTTCGGACGCGCAGTCACAGAGCATGCCCCGTAATCAGCCCGGGCACCCATACCCCCCTCCTATCGCAGTGCAAACCCCCCAAGTAAAGTTGGTTTTGTCGCTTACCGTGCCCGCGGCGATCTCCAACGCTTCATCGGAGACGTCTAAAGTGAGAATCTCTTCCTCAGTGTTTAAGATGATGTCCACCATGGCATTGATCCTTTTCGCCTCACCTACGCCCGTTGGCGCCTCAGACTAAACTTACGGCAAGTCCGTAACGCAGAAAGTTTGCATAAAAAAGTCAATGTCCGCTTTGGTCCAAAAGCGGGCATATGCAGCGCAACAGCCCATGTCTGCTTTACCCCCCAAAAGCAACATCAAATGCGACATATTGGAATATCCGCTTTGGTCCAAAAGCGGACAGTGAGACTCGTCCACAGCATGTCCGCTTTACCTCCACCTTTTCCGCAAACTGATGGGACCAAAGTCCAACGAACATAATGCGGCTGGACTAGTTACTATATGCGAGATTGATGAATGCGAGACGCTCGATGCGTTTCATCGTCGCATTGTCTGTTTGCATTGTGGCCGGTGGGTGCATCTCGGCCTCCGCGCAAACGTGTCCTGGCAGTTCGGAAGCCCTCGGCACCAGCCGAGTGTTGACCATCAATCCCGGCGAATTCACGCTGCTTGGCACCATCCAGTACAAGCAGACGCTGCCGCTGAAGGACCACGAGGTGGTGATTACCTTCGACGACGGCCCGCTGCCGCCCTATACCAACAGCATTCTCGACACGTTGGCGTCGCAATGTGTGAAGGCCACCTATTTCCTGGTCGGCGAGATGGCGCATGCTTATCCGTCCGTCGTCCGCCGCATCTACAACGAAGGCCATTCCATCGGCACTCACAGCGAGCACCATCCGCGCGCCTTCGAGCGCCTGTCGATGCGGCGGGTTGAGCGCGAGGTCGACGACGGCATCAATTCTGTTACAGCCGCACTCGGCGACGCTAACGCGCTCTCGCCCTTCTTCCGCGTGCCTGGCTTCGGCAGCACCAATGCGATTGAACGGTTCCTGGAGGGCAAGCACCTTGTCATCTGGAGCGCGGATGTCGACACGGACGATTGGTGGCGCCGCAGCACCCCGGAAGCGATCGTGCAACGCGCCATGCAGCGGCTGAACGCACGAGGAAGCGGTATCATTTTGATGCACGACATCCATAACAAGACGGCGATGGCGCTGCCGATCCTTCTCAAGGAGCTCAAGGCAAACGGCTATAACGTCGTGCACGTCGTGGCCGCTGGCGAGCGGCCGACATCAATCCCTGAACCAATTGTCTCATCGACCAGTGACGGGAAACCCTTGCCGGCTGAGTTCACCGACACCTCCAGCGGGAAACATGCTTTGGCCACGCGGCAAAACCACCGCATCAAAAAGCACAGCCCAAGCAGGCACCATCCGGCGCACTGGTACTACCCAAGCGGCTCAAATGTGGACCGCATGTCCGCCTTGGGCAGCATTAATGACCATGAAACTCACTTCACTGAAGGGTCCTTGGTCATTCGAATTGCACCAACGTTTCTTTCTTGATCGATCAACCTGCTCAGCCACAAACTCAGTTCAAATTCTAATTGACGGTTTGCACCGTCCTCGCTGAGAAAGCACCTAGTTCCTTCCTTGCGTCGGCTGGTGTCAGCCATGGCACAGAACCAACCGCGCAGCGAGCGCCACAACATGCCGCTCATATAGCGTGGATGGATCAAAGAAGAAGAGCCGCCATAACAGTCATTCACGTCTCGTTCAGCATCGGCGGACGAACTTTGGGCCATATGGAAGGGAGGCAACATGCATCGAGCTTTTAAAAGCGGAATCCTCGCCATCGCGCTTTGCTCGATTCTTGTACCATGCGCTCAGGCAACTATGGTGCCAGTTCCTACTGCGCTAGCATCCGGTATTGCGAGAGCTATTCAAGACGCTCAGTACTACTACGGCAGCTGCAGGGAAGTTTGGAGGTGCGGGCGATACGCCTGCGGCTGGCAACAGGACTGCCGTTTCCCACCGTCCGGTCGCCGGCGTGTGGGCTGTCCGCGCGGTTGGAGCTTTCAGGATGGCTGGTGCAAACCCTATCGTGGCTACTAAAGGCATCAGCCGAACAGCCCTGCGTTGGTTTCAATTCAGTAGGACGCGCCTACGCTGAACGGCCGCCAGCGCGGCCCTGGCGATGCGGTTACATCCGCCGCTCCAATCTGAAATAGTGCCCCCACGCGACAACCATTAGGATCGTGTGAGCGCTGCCAAGCTCGGCGAGCAGGTCTCCAAGTGGCAATTAGTAATTAATTCGTGATGAAAAGGCTTGCTGAATCCGACAGACCAAAATCAGTCCAAGGAATGCGGGGTAGGCCATCAGGATCCAGCCTTCTCCTATGTGATGAAAACTCAAATACTCAGGCAAAAAGCCTGAAAGCGCCCGCCGAATCGCCCCGTAGCGAGTACCCGCTAAAAAGTGTGATACTACCCACGGTTCCATCGGCCCTACGGTTATGATTGTTGCCATTCACCCTTGTCGTAAAGGAACTAGGAGGGAGAAATGGCTAATGCGCTCGTAAACATTGCAAAGTGGACGAACGGAAAAAATACGGCGTATCAAGGTGTCGTAAAGCGAGATTGGGTCCCGACTGGCCGCATCGATTTCGCTACAGATCTTAGCGGCAATGACGACGCAGACCAACCAAGTGAATTTAGGCTGCTCGTCGAAGAACGAAGAATTATCGAAAGCATCGCTGGAAATGAAAATCTTGAGATTCAATGGCGGGCTGCCACACTGAAAGAAGCAAAAGCCGTTGTAACTCAGTATCACCAACACCTAAAGGAAAACTCGCTCATCAAATCTATCTTCGAGCCCGATATTTTGCCTCCTGAATCTGGAGACAAAGTTTCGTCCGCCGCAAAGGCGCGGCACTAAAGTCAATCAAAGCCGTCCCGCTAGTACCACTGAAATAAAATAATCAGAATCACGAACGCGAACGCGAGCCATCCAAACACTTCGGTGGCTCGCGTTTTCATTTCAGCAATTAAAGCCAGAGTTTAGCTTTGACCTCGTGCTCGAGGGTCAACTTGGCCTGTACCATTTGGGCATTTGTTTCAACGTCAGCCCCAGGAAACCACTCATCGTGCACGAACATCTATCGGTCGTTGACGATCTTTCTTTCGGCCGCTCTAGGCTCTTCGCCGCGGACATATGCAGCGCACAAGAGTGCTAAGGGCCAATAGCGGACACGAAGCGTGCGTTACCCCATCACGACACCATCTCACACAACACGACGGGGCGGACACTGGCCCGGGATTTTAACCCTCTGTTGTCCAAATTAAACTTGTTAACGTGAAAACAGGGTTGCGAAATTGTTTGCTGCAAAAGCAAACGATGAATAGCCCCATGCGTCGCACAGAATACTTCGTTCTCGCTGCCGCAGTATTCAGCTTAGGTGCCGTCGATGCTGCGTCCAGCGGAGATCTACTGCCACAAATCTACGCGCCCCCTTCCCCAGTCGTGCCACCGTGGACAAAATGTTACGGCGGTCTAAATGCAGGCGGCGTTTGGAGTCCCGGCATGAATGCCTTTGGCTCCACCGGCGGTGGTCAGGTTGGGTGCAACTGGCAACCGTGGAGTTCGTTCGTGTGGGGCGGTGAGGCTGACCTACAGTATACCGGTCTTGATGGCAGCCGCGACGTATTCGCTCCTGACGCTAGCGCTCATCAAGATTTCCGCAGCAGGTGGCTCGCAACATTCCGAGGACGGGCTGGATGGCTCGCCGCACCGAATATGTACCTCTATGCGACCGGCGGTTTGGCGCTCGCCAATGTCAACACTGCTTCCAGTGTCAACTTCAACGGAACCATCAATAACCTGTCAGACTCAACAACACATGCGGGGTGGACGGTCGGTGCCGGTTTGGAATGGATGTTCACACCGCAGTGGTCGGCCAAAGTGGAATATCTCTACGTAGATCTCGGTCACGCGAGCAACCCATTGCCGATTTCCAATAACGAGCTTTCACTCACGGAGAATATCTTCCGCGTCGGCATTAACTATCATTTCTATCCGTGGCGAAATTACTAGCGACAACGGCGGCGCTCTTCGCGCTCCTAATGGAGGGGATCGCCCTTGCCACCGCTACCGGTGACGACCACAACACCATAATTCACCATCCCCTGTAGAGTCCTTCGGCCTTAACGGCGCAGCAGCGGAAAATGACAGCGGCGTTAACCTTACCAAAGACTAAATACGAATCGGCGTGATGTAGTATGATAACCACACGCCAAACATTGCTAGTTTTGATTAATTGGACCTGGGAACGTGAAATATATGGGATATTACAAGGCCCTGGCGGTGGTGGGACTTGGCGTTCTGGTGTCCGGCTGCATGCAGACCGTTGAGCCCGCGTCCGACGCAAACCTAACCCCCCGCGATCGTAAACTTCTGAACTCCGCGCCATATGCGCAGGCGAGGATTCCCGAACAATACTTGCGCCACGTTGTCGACTATTCCGGCAGGGAAGCCCCTGGCACGATTTTGGTCGATACTGACGCGCGCTATCTTTTCTACGTGCTGCCCGGAAGCAAGGCAATCCGCTACGGCGTCACCGTCGGGGAGGAAGCACTAGCGTGGTCAGGCGTCGCAAAAGTCGGCCGTATGACGGAATGGCCGTCATGGACGCCGACCCCCGAAATCAAGCAGCGCATGCACGTGCCGGACTATGTCAGTCCGGGCCCGCAGAATCCGATGGGGTCGCGGGCCTTATACCTATACGAAGGCAACAAGGATACTCTCTATCGCATCCACGGCACCAACCAACCTGAATACATTGGCTCGGCGATTTCCTCCGGGTGCATCCGCATGACCAACGAGGACGTGATCGACCTCTACAACCGGGTAAAAATTGGAACATCAGTCATCGTGCTAGCGCCTAGGCGGTCGCCCATCGCTATGAGCAATGGAATCCCGATGAACTAGCTGATCCGGCGCAGGCTAGCCATCATTCTCGAAATAAGATCGCGGACTGCCAATTGGATAACGCGGCGGCGACTGTTTTATTAGTATGGCCAGCTCAGCCACATCCGCTTTCCACTCATTTCCTCTGATCAGGTGTATAACTCCTCTGATCAGTTGTTTAACCCGCGTAGATAGATCGACATCGTTCGACGAAATATTGCATCACGCAACAACGCGGATCGCGTCAGAATAGCGGGCATGTCCGCTTTGGGTCAAAAGCAGGCGATTCATGCGGCCAATCTGCTGAGCAATCGTTGTCATGTGACTTTCTCCTCCAAACGTTCGATCGGCCAGGCATCTGTCGAGCGAGGGCACGACAATCGCGGATTTTCCCTTGTCGAATACCAGCGCTTTCTAGCCGACGCGAATGAAGAACACGTAGGAAGCATTTGCGCGAGATGGCGAGCTCGATGAGCAATTGGCTCAGGTCAGCATGCGGTGGCGGTGGGTCCGAAGAGGAAGGCTACGTGAGGCTGACGGCCGCGTGGCGAGCGGTAGCCGCGTCCCACCACTTTGTGATGTGCCAAATTGAAACATTGAGTGACACCAAAACGCCTCAGTGGAAGAGTCACAATTGATCCAAGCTGAGCGCGTCAAGATCTCAGCGATCAGGGAGAGTCACATGTCAACGCGCGTTACAGGCGCAGTTTTCGCTGTGGTGCTGAGTACATTGGCAATGAATTTTGGATCGATTGCAAAGGCGGGTGACCTCGAGCTACCGCCATATGGGCCTGGTCCTTACACAGCTCCTGCTCCTTACGTTCCCCCCGCTCAGTATGTTGCGCCTTTCGATCGCGGAAGCATTTGCCGGATTCTTCTTGAGCGGCGTATCGATCCATACGGTCGCGAGACGGTTCACCGCATCCGGGTTTGTGATGAGGGACCAGCGTATCCTGGTTATCCCGCGCCGACCTGGTCGGCAGTACCCCCAGAATACGGATACGGACGGCCGTCCTACTACGAACCATTTAAGTCGTACTACGACGATTATCTGCGACCTCCGGCGCCAATCGGACGTATCTACTATAACTAGCTTAATACTGTTCCATTTACGTCAGCGAGCTGCGAACTCCTGTTAGGGCTATTTGTTCGTGTGAGCGAAAACGAAGTGCGCCTTTCTCCATCGCACAGCGCATGCTGTATGCCCACTCATGATCGTAGAGTTAGAGATGTGGCGGTGTTCCAAATTGAACAAATGCCCTAGCTTCAGTGATGTCCGCTTTACCCCGAAAGTGGACAAGGCCAATAACGACAGTATCCCGAAGGCCCTTACGAAACGGACTGAGAAAGTTATGAAAAACCTCTTATGCGCTAGGATCTCAAATTTGATGTTGCTGCTCGGTAGCTCCAATTTTCAAGCCGCGACCAAGCGCAAATTGTCCGACCGCGCCCTCGACGTGGAACTCGATCCCGGTCATCTTTGCGAACAGATCGATGTTGGTGGTACCGACCGCACATCCGCCGAGCCCCGTATCTGTCGCGATCAGGTAGAGCGTCTGAGTCAATACGCCGACATCCTTCAGAAGGAGCGCATAAGCGAGCGAGCAGTACTTCCACGAAATTCGACCAAAGCGAGCCGCAATCGTGATCAGGACTTGAGGTGCGGCCAGCGCGTCCATTGCAAATTTAGCCCCGGTCAACAACGCTTCGAGATCATGCGTACGGACGGCTATTGGCACTAATGCGTGCCCGCCCGCATCGTAATGATAGAATCCCCGTTTAAGCCCTTTGCACTTGTCCACCGCAAGGTAGAGCTCGAGCTCGTAGCTGGCGCCCGCCGATGGATATGGCTTGACGGCGTACTCAACCGCCGGACCACTGACTTCAAACCCGATGTTGCTTTTCCATGTCGACAGGACACGCGCGGCGCAGTCGAGGACCCGCGAAAGCTCGGCGAAAGTGATTGGGCTCCGGCCATTGAAGGCGCGAGTCGAGTGTCGGTCATGCAGGACTTTTACAAACGGCGAGCTTGTCATCGAGTGCGCGGCCGAGAACTTGCGCATATTGATTTTCTTTCCTGGCCATCGTGGCCGCACCGCGGGGAGCGGAGCTACGACACCCACATAGGGATAAAGCCCACCCAGCGGGTTGGCGTGTCGACCTTCCGTGCTACGCGCGTGGAATAGAAGATCGTGAAAGTCCCAAAGAACGAGGTTGTGGTCACCCTCGGCCAAACGGGACCCCATGTTAGCAGTGGCCTCAATCTTGAAAAGGATTTGGCAATCGACCAACAACGCGAGAAGCTCGATCCCCGGAAACCCGCTCTGTCGACGGAACCTTTCGATTTGTTGGGGCGTGGACAATGCGGCGATCGCGGTCGCGATCTTCGGATCGCAGATCCTGAACAGTGCACCCGCGCGCGGCGATTCCAATACTAGATCGTTGCCACGCCGCCGCATGTACGCAAACCGTGACAGGGCGAGAACATCTGCATTGCCGAGCGACGGGTTTCCCGGCCAGTAATCGGCAACTTGCGGTTCGATAACAACCTGGTCTTCATCGTTTCGCGAATTCGCGAGGCAGTACTCCAACAGACCATGTCTGGCCAATCGTCGGACCAAAATGTAAATTTCCTTATCGACGTTCCGGCCGCCGGACGAAATGGAGACGACCGGACGACCAATGTGCAAGTCCTGAGCACATACCGCGGCGGCAGCGCTGAACGCTCCCAAATCTACTGAATGGCCGCCGAAGCAAGCGAAGATGTGTCCGCTTGCGTGCGCTTCAAGCGAGACATGCCTACTTAGCCGGGCAGAAATCGTTGGCGATACAGCCCGTCGCTCTCTTTTTGTTTTGCGAGCGCGCAAGCCCGTAGTAACCCTCAGGTATGGGGATGAAGTGGATTAAGCTCTCTTTCCAACAGCGGTCGGTCCCGCAATCCAAGCTTTATCGGAACATCGTAAAGGCGGCCCGGTGCGAAGCGGCGATAAAAATGCCTCATCCCCGGAACGATCACCCTGACGACTGGTACATCGATGTCGGGACGTGTCTGATTGAGAACGAGAAAGTCGAGTCCTTTCTGCTTGGTTAGACGAACGCAGGCGGCCACTTGCTCGCGTGAGCTGAGGCGGCCTACCTTCGAGCGAAAGTCAGGCTGGATCGCAGGTTTGTCGCTTGGCGTCAAAAAAGGATGGTCGCGCAGATGCAACGGGGTGGACCCATCAAGGCTCGATTTTTCGCCGGTCCCACCTCCCATGAGGCCAATGGACAAAAATTGGTTCAGTTCGGTCATCGCACGCAGCAACGCGATCCGCGTATCAAAGTGTGAGCCGGACCCGAACTCGATGTTTTCCTGCGAGTTGCGCAACCAGTGCATGATGGCCACGAAGCTCGGAATCCCGAGATCACTTGTGACGTCGAGCACCCAAAGCCGGCGTCCCGTCCCGGCTAGCTGGGTTTGCAGATCGCGGACGTAGGCATCATCAAATTGGCGGAGGTCCACTTGTGGTCGGCGCAATCGATTGTACCACCAGATTGCGTAGGCATCCCGTTCCACTAACTCGAGAAAGCCCTGGACGATTGCTTCCTCGATGGTATTGCCGGCCGCGCACCCATTGGAATCCGCGTAAATCTGACCGGGCCCCCTATAGAAAAAATACAAGAGGCTGGTCGGAACATATTTGAAGCGTTTGTCGCGCAGAGACCAGACCGGCGACCACTCGATCTCGGCAGACTGATCAAATAAAATCGGAGTTGAGGGCGGCCCGTCCGGACCAATTGCCGGCATCCACTCCCCTAACTGCGTGTCGCTAAACAACAGGACGTCATTCGGAAGGATCGCCTCGCCTGACCGAAAATCCTTGAACCGTCGTGTTTTTCTGATTTCGTCGCCTTGAAAGATCCCCGAATAACGCTCGATCGCCTCCATGAGCGCGCTGGCTTCTCCCTGCTCGGCGGTGCTGCCTTTACCGGCACTACCGCCACCACTGAGTCCGGACCTAAGCTCATTGACAGTCGCTGCAGGCACCGAAAAATTGTGCGCGGCAAAGTAGTTAGTGTTCAGGGGCAAGTCAGCTTCGATCCGTTCGAGACGCGAGACGACACCTGTGAGAGGGCTCACGTGTTTCCGGAAACGTGCAACTGTGGTCCTCGGCGAAACGGTTCGGTATCCCCCGCTCGTCATCACCAGCTTACTGCCAGCACCGAGCTCAACTGGAACCGGCGTACGGGTTGGATCACGGAGCTTCTTGCGGCCGCAAGTCGGACACTGCGGGCGAGCCGCCACGTAATGCTTTGCGATCGCCGAGCCCAACAGATCGAGGCTCACGATATGATCGCGCAAATCTGTGCGAAAGTCGCTGGCGATCGCTTTCGCGATCTCGATGGCTGCAAGCTGGATCCCATTCAGTCCGAAGTGGTGCTGCACGAGAGGCGAAACGGCAACAGAGCGGGCCGGCCCGCGCTCGAGAAACGCCTTGACCTCTCGGTTCCGTTTCATGCGATCGGCAAGGCAAACCCAACAGGCGCTCTTGCCTGGTCTGAACAGTGGTCCCACCAGGGGGAAAATTCCGGAGGGCTGGACGAGCAGCCAAGGCGTGCGGTCCGATAAATGCTCCCGGTTCATTTCGTCCAATCGTCTCTCGAGATAGTCGCTCACCACTGTAATCGTTAGGTCAGCGGATCGCTTTACGACGCGAACTCCCAACGCCGTCAGAGCACCTTCGAGCTCCCCTGCACCGCCTACGTCGATCGCTTGAATGAGCACACGACATTTCTGGAGATTTCTCGCAGCCGTCTCTGGCGACAGACCGAGGCTCGCCCAGTAGGCTGCTACCACGCCGGCCGAAAATCGCGATGAAGGGATAATATGACGCCGATCGAACAGTCGTTTCAGCGCTTCGTGGATTTTGTCGGTTGGAAAATCTTGCTCCAGCTCACGTACGAGATCCCGAACGCTTTTTCCGCCCTCTCCTATTGCGGAAGCAAGCGCACAATAGAGCTCGCCGTGAAGAAAGAACTTTCGGTCCTCGGAATAGAGACACACGACATCGGGCGGCAGCACATAAACAGTGAAATTTGGTGCGAACTGTGGAACGCCTGTGCCGTTGAGCTGTGTATGGCTTTTCCCGTGTTCGCCCGTCATGACGTTCGTACGCGCACTCTGTAACTCCGGTGCAAGAAGTATCGTCCCGCTGCGAGAGCTTCGTAACTCGCATGCTGGCGTCTTTCGTCTAGCGTTTCTCGATAAAGTTGGCTACCCCGTGGTCACACGCATGGCGGCGCACAGCATCTACAAACAAACTTGCTGCGGTCAGTCGAGGCTGAACAGACCTGCCGAGACGTTCACGTAACCGGAACCTTTATCCAGCGAGGAGGGTTCCGCCTACGAACGACGCGGCTCCGCTAACAGACCCAGACCCAGCCGGCAGCCGTCCACCGCCAGCAGCCTCCGCCGCAGCCTATGCTCACACAGCCTGCGCAGGCTATGAACCAGCCTCCGCCACCGCAGCCACCGCAGCCGCCACACCTAGCTGCACAGCCGCACCGAGCCGCACACCTAGCTACTGCGCACCGAGCTGCGCCTGCGCACCTGGCCGCTGCGCACCTTCCTCCGCACCTGCCGCAGCCTGCGCAACGGGCCGCGAGTCTGATGCCTTGGCCGAGCTGGGATTCGTTTTCTTTGTCGAAGACATAAAATGTTCCCAGGCTGACGTCGGCGATTTCCTCCTCATTAAGAGTAATAACAGGACGAAGTAAGGTGTCTTGTAACGATGTCGCTGTCGGCGCAGTTGCGGAGGAGGCGCCGTTTGCCATCATCAAAGATGCCCCAGCGGCTCCTAATGCCGGTAAGGCTATGCTCCGACGCTTTCGCTTCAAGGCTCGCTTTGCTTGTGCCATGGTTGAACCCTTCTGTAGGTGCGGGCCAATCCAGTATCCTCGATCGTCACACATGCCCAGAGGGCATACTTCACGTACAAAAGTCTCTCAGAATGTGCGAACGCATTCAAATCACAAATGGTTTAGTTTCTAACAAACAAGTTAGCGCGTGGGATCAACGTCTGCGCATGTCCGTTTTACCCGCAAAAGCGCGTAGCACTCGGCGACCTGGGGAATGGAAGGCCTTGGGCACCCGACAACACCCTATGACGCGGAGAGCGAACCCACCTATCCAACGTCACGGCCGGATAACAGGCGTACCCTATCGGCTATTTGCGACCTACCGGTGTTTTGCCGCTAATGCCGAAATCTTCGGATTGCAGTGCAGCAGCCAATGTCTGCCACAGGGCCAATAGCGGACATCGAACTTGTCCTCAACAAGAACTGTATTGTGTAAGACCGCGCTATGCGGCCGCCTGTCTTGAGCGCGTCTCCGGCATCACAAACCAAACCAAATTAAAGGCGGCGGCTGCGATGATCCCAAGTGCGAAAAAGGCAGCTGAGCCGCCAGCGTGATCCGCTACGTAACCAGCTAACAGCACGCTGACAGAGGCGCCGATGCCGGTCGCAGTACCCACAATTCCTTGCGCCACATTAAAGTGCCCAGATCCGTAAGTTGCATCAACGACGATCAGCGGAATCAAGACACTGAAAACCGAAGCCGAGATACCATCAAATATTTGGATTAAGACGAGCAAGTTTGGGTCGCGAATGAAGGCAAACAGTAATGTACGCAAAAGTAACGCGCCCATACCGACCAGCAAGAGTGGACGGCGCCCCCAAGTCTGCGCGCCAAGGCCGATCGAAGGAGATAACAGCGCGACGACAATTTGTGGCACAACCATGCAAGCGGCGATCACAGCGGGCGCTGAGGTGCTTGATTGCATCGTAATAAGGCCTCCCAGCGTCGGAAGCATTGCAGCATTGGCGAACTGAAACATAAACAAGACAAGTGCGAACTTCATTAGCACGCTGTTTTTTGCGAGGGTCAAGAAAGTGGTTTTGCTTTTGTTATTTCCGCTTTCGTCCGCACCATGCGCCAGTTCCGGGTTGATTTCCTGAGCCCGTATGAGCGCGCAGGACACTATCGTTGGAATTGTCAAAAGTAGTGTCACGATAAAAACGGATCGACTCGATAAGAAATACCCACAGGCTCCCATTGCTGCTGCCGCAAGTCCGCTTCCGATAGACGCAAAACGAGCATTTCGCCCCAGGCGTCGACCAATCTCCCTTCGGCCAACTAGACCAAGACTAATTGCCGCGATTGTCGGCCCCAAAACGCAGCTGGCCGCCGCCTGAAGAATGGCCGCCGCAAGTACGACAGGAAAGATGGGCCATGCCGCGTAAGCAAGCGCACTGACTCCGATTACCGCCACTGACAGAGCGGCAACTAGTCTCTCCGAGCGTGCCCAATCAACCAACGCTCCGCCCGGAATTTGACCGAGCAAAGCCACGAACCCGTTCACTGAAAGTACCAGGCCGATCTCGGCTTGAGTCCATTTCTGAGTTGTCAGATAGACAGCTATGAATGGACCGAATCCCGTCTGCACGTCAGCAAGAAAGAACACGAACCAATCAAGTGCCCGGCTGCTGCGCAATGACGGTCCATGCCATGCGGGTACAACCGTCGTTGCGTGCCTCCGACGATGGTACCCGATGGCATCGAGCAGGTGCGTCGCCTGTGCAAACAGATTATTTCTCCTCTGGTGCCACAGACGGGTTGAGCGGTTCCAGCGCCCCTGTTGAACTAATGGCGACACTCGGATTGCCGTCCTTGTATTCGGGCGCTGCCTTCAATTGATCTGGCGTTAGTGCCAGCTTTATATTTTTCTCGTCTTTTACCGCGCCGTCAAAACGCAACGCACTCCAATCAACGGCGATCTTGCGACTGCCGACGCCAAGAAAGCCACCGAAATCAATAACGGCCGCGCGTACGCGCCCGCCAGAGTCAACAATCACATCAATGACACGCCCCATCTCCTTGCCGTCAGCACCCTGAACGGGGCGACCAAGAATTCCGCGCACGGCCGTCTCATTGACGACAGATGCTTTGGATTCCAGTGCATCGTCGGCGTACAGAAATTGCGGTTGTACGATCGAACTGATTGTGAACCAAATGAAAGCCGTTGCGATGGAATTGGTCCGCACGACTGGAACTCCTAAAAAACCTCGTGGGGCAACCTGGCCGCGCTTGTCATGGTTCCACTCATTGTACGGGGCCGACTAGACCGGCGGCACGATCGAAAAAGTGACGGTGCCGCTAGATCGGATAACTTCTACCGCTACGTCGTCAGTCGACCCGCGCCGAATGCTAATATCGGCTTCCGCATTCTTGAGCCGCAGGCTTTTGATCGTTACTTCATCTAGGAAGGGCGGAAGCTGGGGATTACGCAAACGAACTTCCATTCGCTCGCTATCGAACTCAAAACCAAGCGAGGCCGCCAGCAGCGCAAAAGGAACCGCACTCGCCCACGCCTGCGGCGCACACGCAACCGGATAGAGCGTGGGTCCCCGCTGCCGCTGCCGCTGAAACCCGCAAAAAAGCTCAGGCAGCCTGCGCAAATCCATGTACGTCGCAGCGGCGAACAGGCCGCCGAACACACGTAAGGCCGGTCCTTTTAAGCCATAGCGAGAAAAACCCAGCGCAATAAGTGCGTTATCATGGGGCCACACCGAGCCGTCGTGATACGACATTGGATTGTAACGTACTTCGCCTTTTGCAATGGTTCGGATGCCCCAACCGGAGAATGAATTTGCTCCTAAAAGGGCTTTGGCAACATCGCCCGCACGCTCCTTTTTGACGACACCACTAAACAGTGCTTGGCCGGCATTGGACGATCGCACGCGGCAAGGATTTTTGTCACCATCGAGCGCCAAAGCGTAGGTTCCGATCTCAGGACACCAAAAGGTAGCTTCGAATTTCTCGGCTAGTTTTTCGACATCAGCTTCCAGCGCGCGCGCCTGATCAATGAATCCCATTCTACGGGCGCACCGTGCTGCGAGTCGCTTCGCCGCAAAGACATATCCCTGCACCTCGACGAGTGCGATATCGCCTTCGGCCAGACGCCCGTCTTCATGAAAGATGGCGTCGTATGAATCTTTCCATCCTTTATTGGCAAGTCCGTCCGCCGTTAGCCGCCGGTACTCTACGAATCCATCTCTGTCGACATCCCCCGGGCCGTCGATCCACTTTAACGCTGCATCTATCGCCGGCCACAGCTCTTTGATTGTTTCGTGGTCTCCAGTTCGCTCGAAATAGAGTCCGGCAAGCAGTACAAACAAAGGCGTCGAATCGACGCTACCGTAGTAAAGTCCGAATGGTATCTCGCGCAGTGATGCCATTTCACCGCCACGCATCTCGTGCAGTATCTTTCCCGGCTGCGCATCGGAATCAGGGTCGTCCGTGACGGCTTGATAAGCAGCGAGACGTCGCAAGACACCCCGAGCTATTTCCGGCGCAAGCCACAGCATCTGCAAAGCCGTAATAATCCCGTCGCGGCCAAAGGTCGTAGAGAACCAGGGGATTCCGGCGTAAGGATAAGGACCCTGCGGCGTGTCTGTGGTCAGCATATTAAGATCAGCGGCACCGCGGCACAGCATTTCATTGAAAATTTCGTTTGTTGTCACGATGGATGCAGCGCCCGCTCGGGATGCCTGCATCTCCCTCCGCGCAGACAACAATGTTCGCGT
Source organism: Pseudolabrys sp. (assembly GCA_035538755.1). GTDB lineage: Bacteria > Pseudomonadota > Alphaproteobacteria > Rhizobiales > Xanthobacteraceae > Pseudolabrys. Next base: position 9,618 of record DATLJR010000223.1, on the reverse strand, counting down.
AAACGGTTGGGCCTTTGACGCGCTGTTCGAATCGCAGTTCGCTGTTATGAAAAACGAAAAGTCGGCACCCGCGGGTAGCTCAACGAGGTAGCTTGCTCTATTGGCATCCAACGCCGCCGGCTGTGGCTCAAAATGCATAGTCGTTTTACGGATGACATCGTCGAGCCCACGGTAGAGATATCGCAGGTTCTTTGAATCAACTATTTTGCTTTCAAAAAAGCCACGCTTCTTGCGAACGGCTCCTCTTACCTCGAACAAGTCAACAAAATCGCTGTCGAACTTAACTGAAAAATCGAACATCACTGGCAAAACGCTGTGATTGCGAACTCCTACTCGCTGATGGATTGTTTGATTCCAGATGAAAATCGAGCGGACGATGTGAATCATATCCTTTTGGAACACGATATGACCATCCACGACGATATCTGGATTGGTAAGATCAACCGTTAGCAGGAAATTATCGTCGCTTAGGTTCGAGGCGAGCAACAGCGGCTGCACGCCGTTAATCAGCAGCTCAAGACGTGACAAAAAGCGTGTGTCGCTTTGGAACAAACCATCGGCACTCCCAACGGATGCGCCAATATCGCCATGTTCGTCGAGAATTACAAAAGTGTCGTTATGCTTGAGCGATCGACGCGAGCGCGTAAGCGGCCCGGTTAAATGAACCGAAAACGGCGCTTCTGGAGTGTCGTCGATCAATTGAACAGCGTGTCTAACAGATTCGACGGACATGGGGCTCGCAAGCTCGCTAATGCGAAATTGGCTATGCCGCGCGCCTCATCAGACGATTCACTTCGCTACATAGCAGCTGATAGTACGCTCCCTGACGCTTGATAAGATCGTCTGGCGAACCATCTTCTATCACCCGCCCAGATTTCAAGACGATGATCCTGTCGAAATTTCGAAGCGTCGACAAACGGTGCGCTATCGCCACAACAGTGCGCTTCTGCATCAGACGCCCAAGCGCTTCGCGAACGGCTTCCTCAGAATCGCTGTCGAGCGAAGCAGTCGCCTCATCGAGAAGCAAGATCGGTGAATCCTTGAGAAATGCGCGGGCAATAGCAATACGCTGCCGCTGACCACCTGACAGTTTTGCACCACGATCTCCAACAACCATGGCGAATCCACCCGGCAATTCATTGATGAATTCGCAGCGTGCGGCTTTCGCCGCCTGGAGAACTTCTCTGTCAGTCGCGGCCGGGCGCCCGTAACGAATGTTCTCCATTATCGATCGCTGGAAAAGCGAAATATCTTGTGGAACCAGCGCGATTGCCGACCGTAAGCTGTCTTGCGTCACGCGTGTTATCTCTTGACCGTCAATCAGAATCTCGCCGCTCTGTATCTCATTGAAACGTTGAAGCAAGGCAAACAGCGTTGATTTTCCTGCCCCTGACTCGCCAACCAACCCGACTCGTTGGTTTGATTCGAGGCACAAACTAAATCGATCGAAGACATTCAGGCTTCCGCGGTAGCCGAACGAAACATTCCTGAATTCGATGCGTGCGCCGCGCTTCAACAAGGGACCAGCTTCTGGGTGGTCACGAAGCTGGTGTTGGACCAGAACCGTTGCGAGCGCCTCTGACAGACGCGCAACGTGTTGAGTCGCGTCAACAAGCGCAACCGCAAGATCACGCGTCGCATGCAGAACCGAAAGCCCCAACGTACAGGTCAAAACGACGTCGCCAGCCGTGGCTTCGCCGCGCTGCCAAAGTTCAACTGCCCACGCTACCAGACCGATTGTAATTATGGCGGTTACCAGTGCATGACCAACGCGAAGCCTTTCCAAATAGCGCAAGCTTCGGGTACGTGCCGCAATTTCACAGTCGACCTTTGCACCAAAGCGCTCAAGTTCGCGACCGACTGCGCAGAAAGACTTGACTAAGGGCATATTGCTGACGACGTCGATCATCTCACCATCAACGGCCGCGGCTTTGGCAGCGAAGTCATGGTGAAGCGGCTTTCCCGCAGCTGCTAGAGCGAACATCGCCACGACAATCACCCCGCCAAGGCCGCTAAGGAGGCACGCCATTGGCACACTTACCGTTCCAATCAGAGCGATGGCAAACAAAGTCGCTAGGCACGGGGGCATAATGTTCCAAATAAACATGTTTTCAATTGCGAAGATCGCATTCGACATGGCGGTGATGCGGCTCGTCAACCTACCTGGCATCTGTTCGCAGAAATAACTTGGCGCGTGACCGGTTAGATGGCGAAACAGATCGCGCCGTAGATCACCCGTCACTTTGACGAACGTCGTGCTCGCGATCCATCCCGCAGCGCGCCACAAAAGATTGTCCGCGGCTATAAACGCAACCAGGAAAAAAAAGGCCAACCACACCTTTTTCGGTGTTCCGGACGTCAGACTGTCGACCAGGAATTTCACCCCGTACTGAGTTCCAACCGAGCACAGAACCGCAAAGGCGATGGCCGTCACAATCACTGCATGCGACAGCCAATGCTGCCTCAAATAACGGCTGACGAATGCGATAGGCCTACCCCTATAGCCGACAAAATCATCCATGCGCTCGCAACCAGTTTGTTCTGAAATTGGAACGGCCTTTTCCTTGTTTTCCTATCTCAACACCGCAAAGTGTCCGTTTCCAACACGTGGTCACCTACGTTTCGGATACGAATTCCTGTCCGGCGTTGCCCTTTCTGGGAACAAGGTCAGCGACAAAACGTTCCCAAATTCTCATGAACTTCACGATTCGGGGTTTTTGGCGCTCTGCGGCTTGTCACAAGGAATAAAATCGTATGCGGATCGCGCAGGTTGCGCCTCTAACCGAAGCAATCCCTCCCAAGCTTTACGGGGGCACAGAACGGGTCGTTCACTGGCTTACGGAAGAACTGGTAGCTCTCGGCAACGACGTGACCCTTTTCGCAAGCGGCGATTCCCATACTTCAGCCAATCTTGAGGCGGTTTGGCCTAGGGCCTTGCGGCTCGACGGTTCGATCCGCGACCCAAATGCATTGCACACGGTTATGCTGGAAAACGTGCGCCGACGTTGTGACGAGTTCGATCTGCTGCATTTCCATCTCGACTACTATCCTTTTTCGCTCTTTTCCCGCCAGCAGACACCATTCATAACCACCTTGCATGGCAGACTTGATCTTCCAGAACATCAACCTGTCTTCAAAACGTTCAGCAGAACGCCTCTCGTTTCGATCTCTGATTCGCAACGCAGACCAGTCACGCGGGCCAACTGGGTAAAAACGATCTATCACGGCGTTCCCGAGAATTTGTTGACACCGCGTCCGTCAAAACCGACTTACCTAGCTGCCCTCGGCCGCATCGCACCGGAAAAATCAATGGATAAAGCCATTCGAATCGCCCGGCGGTGCGGCATACCTCTCAAGATTGCCGCCAAAGTCGATCGCGTCGATCAGGAATACTTCGAACAGGTCATTAAACCGCTGTTGGATATGCCACTTGTTGAATATGTCGGCGAAATCAACGATCAGGAAAAATCCGAGTTTCTCAGCGGTGCAATCGGGCTGCTCGTAACGATTGATTGGCCCGAACCCTTTGGACTGGTAATGATCGAAGCCATGGCTTGTGGGACTCCGGTGATCGCGTTTAATCGCGGGTCGGTACCCGAGATCGTTGAAGAGGACATCACAGGCTACATTGTTGAAGATGAACTCTCGGCAGTTAATGCAGTTAATCGAATTACGCAGCTCGATCGGCAAAAGGTGCGTAAGCGGTTCGAAGAGCGATTTACGGCGCGACGAATGGCCTTGGACTACATGGCCGCCTATAGAGAAGTTATGGAGATCAAGAGGCCGCGTCTGAAAGTGGTCGCCAGCGTCGAGAATTAGATCATCTCTTTTGCAGCCGACAAAGGGCTCTAACATCACGGTATTTGCCAGCTCTTAGGTCTGCCTTTTATCGCTGGCCGGGTAGCCAAGAAACGGGTTCCCGATAGATCCGGAACGGACGTCGCCGATGAATTGCCGTCGCGCGCGGAACTGAGTTCTGCGCGGTGACCATAGGCAAACGGGAACCTAAAAACTAGGTCGTCAGTTGTTATCGCAGGGGCCTCCGTAATCCCAAAGGATCGCGGCGTACGGACTTCCAGACCGCGGCAGGTCTGAAATGCCCACTAAGATCGTTTTAAGTTCTGATCAACATTCGGATTTGTTCAGCACCACAACTGAACAAGCCGACCCCCTTGATAGCCTTTGCATCAACACAATTCGCACGCTTTCGATCGACGCAGTGCAAAAGGCCAAATCGGGGCATCCAGGCACGCCGATGGCATTGGCGCCTGTGATCTATACGCTCTGGCAGCAGTTTCTGCGTTTCGACCCGGACAATCCGACCTGGCCTAACCGTGACCGTTTCGTTTTGTCGAATGGTCACGCATCGATGTTGCTGTATGCGATGCTCCACCTCGCTGGAGTAAAAACCGTCGACAGAAACAATCAAGTTCTTGATCGGCCGGCCGTAACGCTTGATGACATCAAACGTTTCAGACAGCTCGACGGAAGATGCCCAGGTCATCCCGAATATAGGGTCACAACAGGCGTCGAAACCACGACCGGCCCCCTAGGACAAGGCTGCGGCAACAGCGTTGGTATGGCCCTCGCCTCGCGCTGGCTCGCTCAACATTTTAATCGACCAGACTTTGTGATGTTCGATTTCCAGGTTTACGTTTTTTGCAGCGATGGCGACATGATGGAAGGAGTCTCCAGCGAAGCGGCATCGCTGGCCGGACATATTGGGCTCGGAAATCTCTGCTGGATCTACGACAGCAATCGAATCACTATCGAGGGGAAGACCGATCTCGCTTTCAGTGAGGACGTTTTAAAACGGTTTCGTGCTTACGGTTGGACAGTACGAAAGGTCAGCAGCGCCAATGACACTGAGCAATTGGTGCGTTCGCTTCAGGCGTTCAAGCATGGCAACAATGCGCCGACACTCATCATCGTCGACAGCCACATCGGGTTCGGTGCACCCCACAAGCAGGACACCAGCGAGGCGCATGGTGAGCCGCTGGGCGAAGAAGAAGTGTGTCTCGCCAAGCGAAGTTATGGTTGGCCAGAAAACGCCAAATTTCTGGTGCCTGAGGGCGTAGCGGCCCATGTTCATGGCGCTCTCGCCAAACGCTGCCGTCCGCTGCGCCAGTCATGGTTCAAGCAACTTGCTGCCTACAGCGACAAGTTTCCAGATTTAGCTGATGAACTCGACTGCATGCTCAGACATGCCCTTCCCCGTGGGTGGGGCGCGGAGCTGCCAACGTTTCCTCCGGACGCCAAGGGAATCGCGAGCCGAGAGGCCTCCGGAAAAGTTCTAAATGCTTTCGCGAAATATTATCCCTGGTTTCTTGCAGGATCCGCCGACCTCGCTCCCTCGACCAAAACGCGCCTGACGTTTAATGGCGCGGGCGATTTCGAAGCAAATTCGCCAGGCGGACGAAACCTCCATTTCGGGGTCCGCGAGCATGCCATGGGCACAATTCTTAATGGGCTCGCGCTCACGAATATTCGTCCATGCGGGTCAAGTTTTCTCATTTTTTCCGACTACATGAAGCCGGCAATTCGGCTCAGCGCACTGATGCGACTGCCGGTAATTTACGTTTTCACCCACGACTCGATCGGGCTTGGCCAGGACGGCCCTACGCATCAGCCCATCGAGCAACTGATCACGTTGCGAACCATTCCTGGTCTCATCAACCTTCGTCCGGCGGACGCCAACGAAGTGACCGAGGCGTGGCGCGTGATTCTCGAGCTGAAAGATCAGCCGGCGTGCGTCATTCTCAGCCGACAACCGTTACCAACGTTCGACCGTTCGAAATACGCGTCAGCAGAAAATGTCGGGCGTGGCGCCTACATCCTGGCCGACAGCCACGGACGACCCCCGGATGTGATCCTTATTGGCACCGGGAGTGAAGTCGCGCTATGCCTTGCGGCGCATGAAGCGCTAAAAGCGGACCGCATCGAATCGCGCGTCGTCAGCATGCCTTCCTGGGAACTGTTCGAACAGCAAAGCGAGCGCTACCGCGACAAGGTGCTGCCACCAGGCATTTGGGAGCGCGTATCAGTGGAAATGGGCTCGGTGATCGGTTGGGGCCGCTACGTTGGCCCGCGCGGTGTCAGCATTGGGATGCACCAATTTGGTGCCTCTGCACCATTGCCGGACCTATTGCGCAAATTTGGATTTACCTGCGAGGCCGTCGTTGCGGCTGCGAAACATCAGATCGCTAACATGGTGAGAGGGTAAGGAAGATCATGGTGAGACAAGAAGCAGAAATACCAAACAAAAATCCACTCAAGACATTGCATGACGAAGGGCAGACAGTCTGGCTGGATTTTTTGTCCCGGACCTTTCTCGCGGACGACGGACTCAAACGCTTGATCGAACGTGATGGCCTGACGGGTGTGACGCTTTTTCATGATCCTGAGCTTTCCGAATTTGAAGGCCACGTATCAGATTCTGGCGAGGGCCGGTGGACGCTCAAGGCCGCTATCGACGAAGGGGTGCCGGCCAGTGTGCTCAGCAGCGCTCTTTATGGACGGTTCACCTCTCGCGGCGCGGCAGATTTTGCTGACAAGCTTTTGTCCGCGATGCGGCACGAATTCGGCGGCCACACCGAACTATCACCAAATAAAAAAGTCGCTGCGCATCGTTAAAATTCAAAATGACACCCCCTCTTTCAGATGCCTTGGTTTTGTTCGGCGCAAGCGGAGATCTCGCCCACAAAAAGATCTTTCCTGCTCTCTATGCAATGTTTCGCCACGGACGGTTGAAGATTCCCATTATTGGTGTGGCGAGGTCCGGATGGACAACCGAGGCGTTCAAAGCCCATGTTTTGAAAGCAGTCAGCGGGTCAAACGATTTCGACCAACGACGCGCTGAACGTTTTAGCGCCCTGCTAAATTACGTCGATGGCGACTACAACAACATCCAAACGTTTCACGCCATGCGATCGACACTCGGGCCGAGCAAGCGGCCACTTTTTTATCTTGCCATCCCACCAAGCATGTTTCCGACTGTAATTGAAAGTTTGGGCACCTCAGGGTGCTCTCTCAATGCCCGCGTGGTGGTCGAAAAACCGTTCGGGCGCGATCTTTCATCTGCCAAGCAGCTTAACCAGACGTTGCACAAGGTTTTTCCTGAAGAATCAATATTTCGGATCGATCATTTTCTTGGTAAGGAGCCAGTCCAAAACCTGTTGTATTTCCGGTTTGCGAACGCCTTTCTCGAACCGCTGTGGAATCGGCACTATGTGCACAGTGTACAAATTACGATGGCAGAAAGTTTTGGTGTCGGGAGTCGCGGGCGGTTTTATGAGGAAGTCGGCGCAATACGCGATGTCATTCAAAATCATCTTCTGCAAATCGTCGCAATCCTGGCAATGGAATGCCCCATCAGCAGCGAAAGTGGCTACCTGCGCGACGAAAAGGTCAAACTATTCAATTCCATTCGAACTTTGAGCCCGTCCGAATTGGTGCGTGGGCAGTATCGCGGCTATCGCCATGAGCACGGCGTTTCGCCAAATTCCAAAGTCGAAACATTTGCCGCCTTACGGCTCTATGTTGATTCCTGGCGCTGGCACGGCGTGCCATTTCTCGTGCGCGCAGGAAAACGACTCGCCGTGACCGCAACGGAAGTTATCGTCGATCTGGATTTTCCGCCGCAACAGATCTTCAAGGCCGACAAGCCAGGCCAGCCAAATTATTTTCGTTTCCGGCTATCGCCCGATGTCGTGATCGCGGTGGGCGCCAGGGCCAAAGCGCCTGGTGAGCAAATGGCGGGTGAGCATGTCGAACTCAACGTTTTGCACCAGGACGCCGAAGAAATGGATGCCTACGAGCGGTTGATTGGCGATGCCATCAGGGGCGACCTGACATTGTTCTCGCGCGAAGACAGCGCCGAAGCGCAGTGGAGAGTCGTCGATTCGATCCTCAAGTCGGACACGCCACTACACGCCTATGACCCGCATACGTGGGGGCCTCGCCAATCAATGGACATCGCGAAAGGGGTGAGCCCTTGGCACGATCCGATCGTGGCCAAACAAGACAATCACCAGAGGGCAGCACAGGTGTAGAAACGAGCCTAGTCATGTCGGCTGAGCACGCCAAACAATCGAGCGGTAGACAGCTGCGAATTCTTGTCGTCGACATCGGGGGTGCTCACGTCAAACTGGAGCTGAGTATGCCGCGTTTGCGGCGCAAATTCGGATCAGGGCCCAAAATGACTGCCACACAGATGGTCGCGAAGGTTAAAGAACTTACGAATGACTGGACCTACCAAGTTATTTCGATCGGCTATCCCGGTCCGGTCGCCGGCAACCGGCCCATCGCTGAACCCTACAATCTCGGATCAGGCTGGGCAGGCTTTGACTTTGCCAAGGTCTTTCGTAGACCGGTGAAGGTCGTCAACGATGCGGTTATGCAGGCGCTCGGCAGTTACCATGGCGGCCGCATGTTGTTCCTGGGACTCGGCACCGGTTTGGGCACAGCAATGATAATTGATGGTGTTGTCGAGCCGATGGAACTCGCCCACCTACGCTACAAAAAGGGCAAGACCTTTGAAGACTATTTGGGCAGCCGCGGGTTACGGCGGTCTGGACTGAAAAAATGGCGCAAGAACGTGAGCGACGTAGTTAGGGTTTTAAGCACAGCTCTGGAGCCGGACTACGTTGTACTCGGCGGTGGCAATGCCAGAAACGTAGAAAAATTGCCGCAGCGGACCGAGCTAGGCAGCAACGATAAGGCGTTCGTTGGTGGCATCCGTCTTTGGCACAAGTCCAGCTCGCATGTTTAATCGGACTAAAGAAATGGGCGAATGGCGCATTTTTGAAACCGCCGAGGCAGTTGCAGAACACGTTGCCGAATGGCTGTGCGCCCTTGCGTGCGCGTAGCCCAAAAGCTTCTGAGATAAATTAGTCTCGCCTTAGGCTGGGCGGTTCTCGGCTGTCCTCCTCAAGAGGAATTCTCGAGTCCTTGGCAAAGCGAGCCTTATGCTTGCGGGCGAATACCCAAATAACAATGGCGGTAAATGTAGCAATCAGAAGTAGAAGAAGTATCGCCATTCCCATTCTTGTCTCCTTTAATTCAGTATCATTTGGTTCGACTTCCTTTCTATTGCTTAGTGGGTCAAAATTACCCACTCACCACTAGACCAGCCTGGCGCGAAGGCGTCCATACTCGTCGGCGGTTATCGATCCCGACTTCTTTAGCTGGTCGAGCTTGGTGATTTCGTCGGCCACGCTATAGCCAACCACACGGCGCAGTTCTTCGCGCGCCTGCTGGGCTTGCTGAGCATTCCGCTCGGACATCCCTCTTCCTTGGGTGATGAGATAGACGAGGACGCCGAGGTAGGAGAATAGAACCAGCCCAATCACCCAGAGCGCTTTACCCCACCCGGAGATATCGTGACGCCTGAATAGGTCGCCAAAGATTACAATGAGCAACCAGAACCAAACAACGAATACGAATATCGAAAGGACATCCACCAGGAAATTTCGATAGGTGAAGCCTTCTTGAAAGAAGAACATTGCTATCCTCCTCAGGTTGCTTTTGGGCGCGCATGGTTAATTTGGCGCGCGGAGGCGGTTGCTCACCGAGCGAGGTAGCCGATGCGGTCACGGCAAGGAGCCCGCTGCAGGTGTA
>DATLJR010000222.1:0-1599 GCA_035538755.1 Pseudolabrys sp. | reverse complement strand
CTCTTGGAAGTCCAGGACGAAATAGTCGGCCGCTTGGCAAGAGCCATCGGCTTGAAGGTGATTGACGTCGAAGGCCGGCGCACCGAACGCGAGCGGCCAAAGAGCACCGACGCTACCGACCTTCTCATGCGCGCCAAGGTGATCGCCAATCGACCATCGTCAAGGGAGACGATGATCGGCGCCCGCGATCTCTATGAGCAGGCGCTGAAGGTCGAGCCGGAGAACATCGACGCTCTGGCCGGCGTCGCGACGACGCTCGTATTCGAAGTGCTCAACGGTTATTACCAAACCGGGAACGAGCAACGGTTGCTAGAGGCCGAGGAACTGCTCGCGCGCACGTTGGCAGTCGAACCGCGCCACCTTGTCGCGCTGAAGGCAAGCGCTGCCCTGCGCCGGGCGCAGGGTAAGTTCGAAGAGAGCATCGCTGCCGCAGAAGCAGTGATCACCGAAAATCCCGGTGAGCCGTGGGCTTACAAAGAGATAGCCTTCTCGACGATGTATCTCGGCAATCCGCTAGGAGCCCTCGACTGGTTTGCAAAGGCTGACCGGCTTGGCCCGCGCGATCCCGCGCGGTGGACGTGGTTGGACGGTCAGGGACACGCTCTCATCCTGCTGGGGCGCGATGAGGAGGCGGTGCGATCTTTGCGCACGGCCCTCGATTCGAATCCGAACACTGTCGGCACGTACGCGTTGCTGGCGTCGGCCTACGCGCTTGCGGGTCACGCCGACAAATCGCGTTTGGCGCTCGCGCAGTATCGAAAGTACAATCCCGACGTCATGGTCGGCAGCTTTCGCAGCCTCGCGCCGGTGCCGCTGAATCTGACGACCCGGAAATACCGGCAGCAGTTCGAACGTCTTAAAGAAGGGTTGCGGAAGGCCGGAATGCCCGGATGATTCCCCGCGGGCAGCCATGGATTCGGCCCGCAATGGCTGCCGTGGCCCCGCGATGCGGTGAATTTACGGTTTACACCCTTTCCAACGATGGAACTGATTGATCGAGGGAACGGGCATGCGCGCGCTGCGTTGCCTCTGGCGGGGGAGCAAACAGCCTGAGGAGGCTCCGCGATGACGAAGATTTTATGCATCGTTATGTTTGCTGTATCGCTCATAGGCGGCGCGAGCGTTGTGCTGGCCCAATCCAGTCGGGACCTGACCGAGCCCACCGGCACGGAGGCGAACCGCCTCAAGACCCAGTACGGAGGCTATTACGGCGGATATCGCTCGTATGCGTACTCGCCGGGCCTTAACCGGCGATGGCATTGGTCTCACCGGCACCGGTGATTTGTCGGAACGGCTCAAAAGACGCTATTTGCAATCAACTCATCTGTGGCGCTTACGACCGGTTCGGGTCAATCGCGACTGCGGACGGCAAGGCCAAACGCCCACTCATGTCCGCTTCGCCCCAAAACCGGTCAAATAACGTATCCTCTCGGCACGTGACGCGGGTTGCTACTTTCCCGCCTTGTTGAAATATCGCAAATCCGGCGGCGGTTGATCCTTCTTCGCGGGCATCAAGTATCCTTCCGCGCTCAGGAAGTAATTCTCCGTGCCGATGACCACATGATGGTTGTTCTCAGCACAAACCGTCTCGCGCCAGAG
>DATLJR010000221.1:0-1966 GCA_035538755.1 Pseudolabrys sp. | reverse complement strand
GGCGTCGAACCCGACTGGGTGATCGGCACCTCAATCGGAGCCATCAATGCAAGCCTTATCGCAGGCAATCCGCCGGAAATGCGCCTCGAACGCTTAAGGGAATTTTGGGACCGTGTGCGACGCGACCCGTTCGCGCAGATGCTTGGCACCGCACCATTCCTCGGACCGTGGGCGGCCAACGCGCTGACGATCTCGACGGGTGTACGCGGGTTCTTCGAGCCAAACCCCTGGGCGTTTGCGGGGGTGAAGGTTCCGCTTGGAGCGGAGCTCGCCGGCTATTACTCAACGCGTCCGCTCGAACGAACGCTCGAGAAGTTGACCGACGAAAAACTTCTCAATTCAGGCCGGCCTCGGCTCACCGTCGGAGCGGCAAATCTGAAGACGGCAGAGATGCGCTATTTTGACAGCCGTGACATGCCGTTGACCGTCGCGCACATCATGGCGTCTGGCGCGTTGCCGCCGGCCTTCCCCGCTATTCGGATCGGTGAGGATCTTTACTGGGATGGCGGCATTCTTTCGAACACGCCGGTCGAGGCGGTTTTCGACGACCACCCGAGACGTAGTGGCTTGATATTCGCGGTCCACATGTGGAATCCGAACGGTCCCGAGCCGAAAACAATCTGGGATGTCATGGCGAGACAAAAGGACCTTCAGTATTCAAGTCGTGCGGTAAGCCATATTGCGCGGCAAAGGCAGATCCACAAACTACGTCACGTCATCTCCGAATTGGTCCAAAAGCTGCCCGATGAAATGCAAAAAATGCCGGATGTGGAAGATCTGGCGGGCTACGGCTGCAGGACTCGGATGCACGTTGTGCGTCTCGTCTCCCCGCCGCTGGCAGGCGAGGATCATTCAAAGGATATCGACTTCAGTGCCAGCGGAATTCGGCTCCGCTGGGAAGCGGGCTACACAGACACGACGAAAGTGCTGGCCCAAGCGCCGTGGGCGAACGACGTCGATCCACTTGAAGGCTTCATTCTGCATGAAACCGAAGCTGGTCGTATGAAGTTCGACTAGGGGATCTCGATGATCATTCGCAGAGCTTTATCGCCCTTGGAGCCGGGCGCGTTACTCGCGGGACGCGGTGATAAACGTTTCGAAATTCCCTGGGCCATGGCGAGCACAAACGAGTTCCGCGCGTTGCCGCACGCCGCTTGAATGGCACGTTGGTCGCTTGCAACTTCTCACCCCAGGACGATCCACGATGTTTGGCATTCCACGTCGACACAGCCATTTTATTTTCGCTGTGATTCAGGCTGGGTTGACGTGCCTAATTGCGGCTGGAATTGCCAGCTTGCCGTTAGTGACAATCAGCCAATTCCTCACTCACTGGCTATTATCGTGGGTCATCTCATGGGTAACGATGCTGCCGGTCGTCGTACTAGCGGCCCCCATGATTCGATTTGTCTCTTTTCGTCTGACGAGCGGCGAATAGTGCCCCAATTCCTGGACTTCGGCAGGGCAAGGAAATATGAAGATGTTTGCCATGTTGCTCGTTGCGATTTTTTGTGTCCGCTGGATCGACTCAAGCGAGGATGCCCTCCCTGAGCCATGCACATTTCCCCACCTGCTCTTACGGTTTTAGTTAAACAAATCTGCGTATGCCGCCGCTTGGGAAATGCCTTCGGACCCCGTCATCAGCTTTGTCGGTCAGGGTGGGTATTGCCACACCTTCGACGGCGTGTGCCGGCAGTAACAAAATTCTCGCGTCGACCCAACGCCCCACGTAAACGCGCCGTGGGAGCCGCCACCCTGAAGCGGCAAGATCGATCAGTACCGGATTCCGCTCCATGACGCCTCATCACGTGTATGCAAATTTGGAAGTTGACTGTGGAAACCCAATTTACTGATCGCGCTTGCGCACTAGCTCCGGCAACTTGGCAATATTCGCCGCGATCCGGCGCGCCTCGTCCTTCGGAAGGAGCTTGGCAGGCGATCGCCGGCCAGGTTCATCCTCGAAATAGAC
>DATLJR010000220.1:0-1686 GCA_035538755.1 Pseudolabrys sp. | reverse complement strand
GGCGTTGGGCAGGGCGAAGCGCAGATCTTTCGTTCCGGCCGCGAGTAGGAGCGAGGCCGTGGAGGCCGCCTGGCCGATGCACACAGTCGACACCGGCGGACGGATGAAGTGCATTGTATCGTAAATCGCCATCCCCGAGGTGACGGTGCCGCCCGGGGAATTGATATACATCGAAATCTCCTTCTTCGGATTATCGGCCTCGAGGAAGAGGAGTTGCGCAACCACAAGCGTCGACATCCCGTCCTCGATCGGACCGGTGATGAAGATGATGCGTTCCTTCAGGAGCCGCGAAAAGATATCGTAGGCCCGCTCGCCGCGGATGGTCTGCTCGACCACCATGGGGACGAGATCGTTCATAGGGGTATCGCGGGGATCCCTCATCTCGGCTCCTTCGGCCCGCGAGCCTTGCCGATCGGGTCCCCAAAGTAGCGGAAGAACTCCGAATTGGGCTTCAGCAGCATGCGCGTGTTGTCGGCGTGCAAGCCATTTTCGTAAGCCTGCATCGTCCGATAGAAAGCGAAAAAATCGGGATCGCGCCGATAGGCCTCGGCGTAAATGCGGTTGCGCGCGGCGTCGCCATCGCCGCGCACCTGCTCGCCGGTCGACGCCGCTTGCGCGATGAGCACGGTGACGTCGCGATCCGCCTTCGCGCGGATCTCCTGTGAGCGCTGGCTGCCCTGGGCGCGGAATTCGACCGCCTCGCGCTGACGTTCAGTCTGCATGCGTTGGTAGACCGCTTGGCTGTTCTGCTCCGGCAAGTTGACGTGCCTAATCCGCACGTCGACCACCGAGATACCGAAGGACTTCGCTTCGTTTTCAAGCTGTTCGCGGACAAGTGCCGTGAGCTGGGCGCGTTTGCCGCGCACGATATCTGTCGCAATTGCCTCACCAAGGACGCGGCGTAGCGCCGAATTCAGCAAGATAGTGAGCCGCAAATTTGCGTCTTCGACCGAGCCGACGGTCTGATAGAATTTCAACGTATCATTGATGCGGTAGCGCGCGAACGCATCGACCACCAAACGCGTCCGGTCGGAAGCGATAACCTCTTGCGCCGGGTTTTCGAGATCGAGAATGCGCTTGTCGATATGAATAACGCTGTCGAGTAGCGGAATCTTGAAGCTGAGCCCTGACTCGGTGACCGCGCGGATCGGCTGACCGAGACGCACCACCAATACCTGTTCGGTCTGGTAGACCGTGAACAATGCGCTGTAGCCGATGAGCAGCGCCACGAGCGCGACAGCGGCGACGAGGAGGCCGGCGGCCAGATTGCCTCTCATCGGTTGCCTCAAATTCTGCGGTCGGAAGGCACGAGCGATTGCCTTCACGAGGGTGGTGTCTACCCCCGGCCGTGACATCCTCACGCAGCTTCCGACATGACCACCAGCTTTCGTGCGCGGCGTTTTTCGCAGGATCGACGGCACGCGAGCCGTGGACGTCCGGTCGTCCTTCGCTAGGGAGATCAGGACTCATCCAGCGGTGGCGTTGCGGACAATCGCCTGCGCCAACCATTCAACATTGGTGAATTGGTTACCTGCGTTGTTCGACGCGCGGCCCTGGCGATTACGAGATTATCGCTGCGATGCCAGATCGCGATGGCGATCATATTTACTGCATTAAAAGCCTCTTGAGGAATTCGAACGCGTTGTCAAGGAAAGCCTTCTCTGGTCGAAACAGAGGGCTATTTGC
>DATLJR010000219.1:0-2998 GCA_035538755.1 Pseudolabrys sp. | reverse complement strand
TCCTGTCGTTGCAATGCTCGCAATCGTAGCTGCCGCCGACTACCCTTTCCAATATCGGCAATGGCACGAGCGGCAGAAAATGTCTGTCCGCGAGCTGAAAGAAGAATTCAATTAGACGGAAGGTGATCCGGCCATCAAAGGGAAGATAAAGCAGGTACGGCAGATCCGCATGCCCGCCGTATGATCGCCGCAGTCCCAAAAGCCGCCGTCGTCATCACCAATCCGACTCACTTTGCCGTGGCGCTCGAATATGAGCGGGGAATGGATGCGTCGGTGCGCGTCGCCAAGGGCGTTGATGCCTTGGCCTTGAAGATCAGGGAGGTCGCCGACAAACATTCGGTTCCCCTTGTGGAAAATCCACCACTCGCTCGTGCCCTGCATGCTACGGTCGAGATCGATCAACAAATTCCGCCCGTGATTGGCCAAGTCATGCGCCTGCGTCGAATGGTGCCGGCCAGGCGCTGACGGGGATTACCGTCCACGGGCCGGGGATTCAATGAGCCTGGCACTTGCGCCGATGGGGCGCCTTAAGGCACTCAGGACCTATGGTAAGTCATGATCCGGCGGCGCCAACGCAGGCGCGAGACGCGTACGAGCGCAAGGCTTACGACAAGAGCCAGAATGCGCCACGCGGCGGTTCCATCACCACGGTGCTCGTGGTCGCGGCGGTCCTGATCGCGGCTGCCGGCGGTCTCATCTACGTGAACCGCGACTATGTCGAGGCCTACGTCCTGATCCTGTTGGCCATACTCGGGACGATCGGCGTGTTCGCGCTTTTCGCCGCCGCAGCAGGTATCGTGAAATTTGCCGGTCGAGATCAGGGTAACCCACTGCTCAAAGCGGTCGTAGACAGCGCGTTCGACGGCATCCTCGTAACCGATCATGCCGGACGGGTCTTTTACGCCAACGCCACTTACCTCGATCTCATCGGCGCAACTGGCATGAACGACGTCAGGCCGATCGAGCGGGCATTCATTGGCGATCCGGACGTGTCTGAGCCGATCTACCGCTTGCTGAAGGCGGCGCGAGAGGGACGCCGGCTGCAGGAGGAGGTTCGCATCGCCGGCGGTGCCGGAGAAGGCGGCCGCTGGCTTCGCATGCGCGTACGACCGCTTGGCGAGACGCGGCGCGACGCGCGCCTGACAGTGTGGTCGATCGCCGATGTTACGCGCGAGCGCGAGCGGCAGGAAAATGTGTTCCAGGAGCTACAGCACGCAATCGACTATCTCGATCATGCGCCGGCCGGATTTTTTTCGATCGATGCCGCGGGCGATGTTGTCTATCTGAACGCGACACTGGCAACCTGGCTCGATCACGATCTCGCCCAGGTCGGCGCAGGCTCGTTGAAGCTTGGTGACATCATCGCAGGAGAGGGCGCTGCGCTGCTGACCACACTAAACGCGGCGCCTGGAGTGGTCAGGACCGAGGTCTTCGATCTCGATCTCAAGACGCGCGGTGGCAAGCCGATACCCATGCGATTATTTCACAAAGTTGCGTTTGGCGCCGATGGCGCCCCGGGGGCTTCGCGCACGCTTGCTCTCAATCGGGCAAGGGGAGAAGGCAGCGATCCCCAGCGCGCCGCGGAAGTGCGCTTCATGCGTTTCTTCCAGAACACGCCAATGGCGATTGCCACAGTCGACAGGGCTGGTCGGATTGCACGCAGCAATGCGCGTTTCGCCAAGACCTTCGAGGGACTCATCAAAAACAACGACCGGTCTATTTTGTCAGTCGTGACCGAGCGCGACCGGCCCGTGCTCGAAGCGGCAATTCGAAAAGCCTCAGAGGGGCAAAGCGACATTGCTCCGGTTGAAGCCGCCCTGAGCGGCAGCGCCGAGCGCTGGGCCAATTTTTTCGTTCTGGCCGTCGAGGAGGAGGATCGCGACGGCGAGGCGGCGATCGTTTACGCGCTGGAAACGACAGCGCAGCGCACGCTCGAGAATCGATTTCAACAGCAACAGAAAATGGAGTCCGTCGGTCAACTTGCTGGCGGCATCGCGCATGACTTTAACAACGTGCTGTCCGCCATCATGATGGCGACCGATTTTCTGCTCAACGCGCACAAGCCGACTGATCCGTCTTTTAAGGACATCATGCAGATCAAGCAGAACGCCAATCGTGCGGCGGCTCTCGTGCGACAATTGCTCGCGTTTTCGCGAAAGCAGACCTTGCGACCGCAAGTGCTCGATCTCGGCGAGACCTTGAGTGATCTCGGCATGCTTCTCAAGCGACTGATTGGCGAAAAGGTGACTTTAGACACCGTTCATGGCCGCGATTTGTGGCCGGTCAAGGTCGATATCTCACAATTCGAACAGGTCATCGTGAATCTTGCGGTCAACGCGCGCGATGCTATGCCCGATGGCGGCAAGCTTACTTTGCGTACGGCCAATATTACGGCCGAGGAATGTGGAAAATTCGCCTATAAAGGCCTGCCCAAAGCCGACTATGTGCTCGTTGAAGTGAACGACACCGGCACCGGAATTCCACCGGACATTATTGAGAAGATCTTCGAACCTTTCTTCACCACCAAGGAAGTCGGCAAGGGTACCGGGCTCGGGCTGTCCACGGTCTACGGAATCGTCAAACAGACCGGCGGTTTTATCTACGCAGACTCCGAACCTGGCCGTACCTCGTTTCGTATTTTTCTGCCGCGCCATATCCCTGGCGTTGACGAGATCTCACCCCCTATTCCGATGGCAGAGGCCCCCGCCAATATCGCGGAGGCCATCGCTGCCGCAGACAAGATGGCGCGCGCTGCCACAGCAGATCTGACCGGTCAGGGCACAATTCTATTGGTCGAAGACGAGGAAGGCTTGCGCGCCTTGAACGCGCGCGGACTTTCATCCAGAGGCTACACCGTGCTGGAAGCAAGCAACGGCGTCGAGGCAATCGAAGCGTTCACAAGACACGGCCATGTTGATCTGGTGGTTTCGGACGTCGTAATGCCGGAAATGGATGGGCCAACGCTGCTCAAGGAATTGCGTCAGCGCGACCCGAATGT
>DATLJR010000218.1:0-1982 GCA_035538755.1 Pseudolabrys sp. | reverse complement strand
CCGATCCGCGATGATGTGCCACTGCGGCCGGTGCGGGCTGTGATCATCGCGTGGACGTTCATGACGCCGCCGCCGTGACGTTGGGCTGAGCGAGACAGGTGAACGGGGACCTAGACACGGCGCGCGGGTAGGAAGTCGCGCCCCGGCAAAATCCAATCCGGCGCAACTGAACGGGTGCGGTGTGAATCTGGTGACCAATTTGCTGAGGCCGATCCAGGCCTTTCGTTTGATCTATTTGCCACTCGTGATGGTGTACTTTGCTTACGGTGCGCTCGGAATTATCGATGTGACGCGCGACATGTGGATCAAGGAGTCACTATCACTATCGCCAGCGGATCTTGCAGAGATCAGTGTTTGGTTGGGACTGCCCTGGACCGTAAAAATGGTATTCGGCGAGCTTGTCGATAGTGTTCCTATCTTCGGCTCGCAACGAAAGGCCTATATTGGCATTGGCGCGGTACTCACCGCAGGCGGAATGATTACGCTTGCAGGTTCAGCCGGCGGGTGGATCGGTTTCACGAGCGCCCATAGGCTATACATTTTTGGATCGCTCCTGATAGTTATCGGCACTGTCATCCAGGACGTGGTTGCCGACGCAATGTCGACCGAAGTTGTGTCGCGCGTGGATGAAGGGGGGAGACCCAGACCGGAACATGACGTGCGCACGGAGCTCGGCATGGTTCAGGTTATTGGTCGACTTGCCCTCTCAATCGGCATCCTCACCGTGGCTGGGCTATCCGGGTGGCTGGCGAAGTTTGTGGAACGTGAAACGGTGTTTCTTTTGGGGCTGATCGTGCCAGCCATCTCTATGGTTGGCGTGTTGTCGATACGATCAGAGTACACCGAACGGCAGCCCCTGAATTGGGGCATTCTCGGAGGTGGACTAGCGTTCGGCGCGACAGTGCTTGGCCTTGCAATCGGCAAGGTACCGTTCGCTCAAGAGCTTATCTTTGCTCTGTCGATGGTTGTAATTTGCTCGATGCTTGTGGTTATCACGCGGGACCTTGATGCGAAGACACAACAATCTATTTTATTTACGACCATAATCATTTTTATGTTTCGTGCCACCCCGTCCGCCGGCGATGGTTATTTCTGGTGGACACTCGATGTGCTGAAGTTCGATGCAGGATTTTACGGCACACTCCGTCAAACGGCTGCACTCTTGGCGATCGCCGCGATATGGTTTCTAAGTAAACAGTTGACCGAATACTCGGTGAGAGGGACTCTGTTTTGGTTGACAATCGCTGGCGCGCTTCTGGCTTTACCAAACATTGGCCTATATTACGGACTTCATGAGTGGACAGAACAGCAATTCGGGTTTGGGGCGCGTGCGATTGCGCTGATCGATACTGCCGCGGGGTCGCCATTCGCGCAGGTCAGTATGGTTCCTCTTTATACGCTAATTGCATTTCACGCCCCGGCTGGTCGTCGCGCAACCTGGTTCGCGTTAATGGCGTCGCTAACGAACTTGGCATCAGTCGCAGGCCAGCTTCAGACAAAGTATTTGAATCAGTCACTTACGGTCGGGCGCGGCGAGTACGACGAACTCGGGATGCTGCTGATCACAGTTATGTTGCTGAGTCTGCTATCTCCGCTCATTGCGATTGCCTTATGCGGACGGCGTGTCTAGCGGGCGAGAAGCTTCTGACCTCATCGCAAATTGGCGACGGCGGGTATCGCTACGTCCAGCCGATGTCCGCTTTGCCCCCGAAAGCGGACATTGCTGAGTGCGACTAGAACGTCCGCTTTGGGCCAAATGCGAAGCCTAGGCGAACGCGGTAACGGCGGCTTCCGCGATCTCCTTGCCCCACTCCTGAACGAAGTGACCACCATCTGGAATCTCGAGCGGCGAGGGACACCCGCGTATTTGCTGGCGTCTGCATGTTGGTCGCAGGCTTCGCCGGCCGCTCGTCGACGGTGTGGACGCGCAAGCCCTCGTATCCTTTCAAATCGTCGAGGTAATGCGGCCGGAAGTTATAGTT
>DATLJR010000217.1:0-2978 GCA_035538755.1 Pseudolabrys sp. | reverse complement strand
CACTGCTTCGGGCCGTCGCCAGCTACAACGTTGGCCCCGAGAATTGGGATTTCGTACATCGTAACCCGATCACGCCAGGACGATACAGCATCTCGGGACGCGCTGCTCTGGAACGACGAGCGGTCCACGTTGCAGACATTCAGGCTGATCCTGAATATGCGTATGTCATTCGCGATGTAGAGCCAATCCGAACGGTCCTCTCGGTCCCGATGCTCAAGGGCGACGACTTAGTTGGAACGATCACCATTTATAGATTGGAGGTTAAACCGTTTACCGATAAGCAGGTCGCGCTAGTGGAGACCTTCGCTGATCAGGCCGTCATCGCCATTGAGAACACCCGCCTGCTCAACGAGCTGCGCGAATCTCTGCAGCAACAGACAGCCACCGCCGACGTGCTCAAGGTCATCAGCCGATCGACGTTCGATCTGCAGACCGTGCTCAACACGCTTGTAGAGTCGGCGGCGAGCCTGTGCGAGGCTTACGACTCCGCCATTTGGCGGCCCGACAGCGAACGGCTCATCCCCGTTGCCCATTACGGTCCGATTCCGATTCCTGTCGAGTCTATCTCGCTGGCCCGAGGGACAGTCGGAGGCCGAGCCATTCTCGATGGACAAACATTCCATATTCCTGACTTGCAAAGTGAAGCCGACGAATTTCCCGAGAGCAGCGAAAACGCGCGACGCCAGGGTTTCCGCACGGCACTTAGTGTCCCCTTGCTGCGAGAAGGCGTCGCGATCGGCTTGATCGCTCTCCGCCGCACCGAGGTAAACCTCTTCACGGAACGACAGGTCGCACTGCTTCAGACCTTTGCCGATCAGGCCGTCATCGCCATCGAGAACGCACGGCTTCTCAGCGAGCTGCGCGAGTCTCTCCAGCAGCAGGCCGCAACGTTGGAAATTCTCGAAGTCATCAGCAACTCACCGACTGACTCGCAGCCGGCGTTCGACGCGATCGTGCGCAGCGGTTTAAAGCTGTTTCCAGACGCGGCAATTATGGTCGCGCTGCCCGACGGGGATTTCGTGAAAGCAGCCGCCACCGTCGCCAGTGATCCTGCAGATGTCGAAGCGCTGCGCGCACGATTTCCAATCCCCCTGTCGCGCGAGTTCATCACAAGCACAGCCATCCTCGACCGGCGGGAGATCGATCTTCCCGACGCGCGGGACGCACCGACGGAGTTGACTGCGGGAGCCCGAAACTTTCTGGCCAGCGGCTACCGGGCGATGACGGTAATGCCGATGATGCGTAGCGAATCGGCGATTGGCACGCTGAACGTCATGAGGCGCCGGCCTGGGCCGCTGTCCAACAAACAGCGCGGGCTGTTGCGAACCTTTGCCAGCCAGGCCGTGATCGCCATCGAGAACACCCGATTGTTCACCGAACTGCGCGAATCTCTCCAGCAACAGACCGCCACCGCCGATGTGCTGAAGGTCATCAGTCGCTCGACCTTCAATCTACAGGCTGTGCTCGACACGCTCCTAGAGTCGGCAAGCCGGCTTTGTTCTGCCGATAAAGGCGGAATCATGATGCGGGAGGGAGACGAATATTGGTTTCGGGCCAATTACGGTTTTACGCCCGAGGCAGTGCAGTACTCGTCGGAACATCCGATAAAAGCCAGTAGGGGCAGCGTGACAGGACGGGTCGCGTTGGAAGGCCGGGCAATTCATATCTCTGATGTGTTGGCTGATCCCGAATACCAGGCGACTGGCTATCAGCAGGCATTTGGGTACAGGACCATCCTCGGCGTGCCGCTATTGCGTGAGGGAACGACGATTGGTGTCTTCGTGCTGACCCGTGATGAAGTGAAGCCCTTCACCGACAAGCAAATTGAGCTCGTGACCACTTTCGCAGATCAGGCTGTGATCGCGATCGAGAACGTCCGGCTGTTCGACGAGGTGCAAAGGCGCACACAAGAGCTGAGCGAGTCGTTGCAGCAACAGACAGCCACCGCCGACGTGCTCAAGCTTATCAGCCGCTCGACCTTTGACCTGCGAACAGTGCTGCAAACCCTTATTGAATCAGCGGCCCGGTTCTGCGACGCCGAAAAGGCCACCATGATTCGCGAGAGAGACCGGGCCTTCTATCGCGCCGAGGCCTACGGCTTTTCCCGCGAATTTATGGATTATATCAAAGATGTGCCTATCGAGATCGACCGAGGCTCAGCATCCGGACGCGCAGTACTTGAAGGCCGGGCAATTCATATCGCAGACGTAACGGCTGATCCCGAATACACCCTGGCTGAGGCGCAGAGATTGGGCGATTACCGCACGATCCTTGCGGTCCCAATGTTACGCGAAGGCGTTCCGATCGGTGTTCTGATTTTGACCCGCTCAGAAGTACGACCATTTACTGACAAGCAGATCGAGTTGGTATCCACCTTCGCCGACCAGGCGGCGATTGCCATTGAGAACGTGCGGTTGTTTGAGAGCGTCGAAGCCCGCACACGCGAGCTGGCAAAATCGCTGGAGGACTTGCGGACGACGCAGGACCGCCTTGTTCAGACACAAAAACTTGCCTCGCTCGGTCAGCTCACTGCTGGCATTGCCCACGAGATCAAGAACCCGCTCAATTTCGTCAATAATTTCTCCGTGGTCTCTGCTGAACTGATCGGTGAATTGCGTGAAGCCCTCAACGACGTGACCCTCAATGAAAAGAGGCGTGATGAGATTACCGAATTGATGGATACGTTACGGGCCAACCTCGACAGGGTCGTGCAGCACGGCAAACGGGCGGATGCGATTGTCAAGAACATGTTGTTGCACTCGCGCGAAGGCTCGGGTGAACACCGGCTTATCGACGTCAATAGCCTCGTCGAGGAGAGCCTCAATCTCGCCTATCACGGGGCGCGGGCCGAGAAGCCTGGCTTCAACATCACCCTGCAGCGATCCCTCGATCCGACCGCCGGCGAAGTCGACGTGTTTCCGCAGGACATCACCCGGGTTCTGTTGAACCTGATCTCGAATGGGTTCTATGCGGCGACG
>DATLJR010000216.1:0-3883 GCA_035538755.1 Pseudolabrys sp. | reverse complement strand
GATAAAACCGCACCCGATATCACTGTCGAGGTCGATTTCGATGCCGCGCAGAACAACGCTGCCACGCTGCGAATTTGAATCAACCAGCATGTTACGCCCCACACTCCTGTTACCCCGATGGCTCGGACAGGGCGGCCTTTTTGCCAATCTCGATCCGCACAAATGTTAATACCAAAACATTCGACAAACGGACATTACTTTCGACCGCGCAACTCAAAGGGTATGCCACTGGGCGTCGCTGGGTCCGGCTCAAAGGTGTGACGGTTACAAGATCGTACGCAAACACTGACGAGCACTGGCAATCAATGTCATTCAATGGCGATCAATGCCAATCAGTGGGATCGATAGCGAACGATCGAACCGAGCACTACATCGATGGGGAGGCGGAGTGGAGATACCAAATGGCGGGCACAGGCGGAATCGCGGTCGCCGCTGGCGACGCGGTCGGCGATTGCCAGCGCAACAACTGCGCGCGCAACCGAGGCGGCGGCATTGCGAAGGGCGGCCGGATCGAGCCGCAGCGGGATGGGGCGTGATGCACTCATGCGCCGAGGATGGCATGGCCAGGCGCCCGCAGATGAAAAACGGTAACGGAATCTTTCAGACTCCCTTGACCGCGTTTTTCATCGCCGAACCGATAGCTCTCACGCTGATCGTCGGCAACTGCAGGGTCGAGTCGAGCCAATGGGTACGGACCGGGAAGTCGACCACCTGGCCGTCATAGGGTGCCGGCGCGATTTTCACACCCGTGTGCTCCCGCGCTCGATAATCGCGCTGCCATTGGGCGCGACGTGAGCGGCGGGAAGGAGGGCGCTGAAGCAATGTGATCCTTTCCTACTTATTGATTCAAAGACGTAGAAAGAAAGGGAGACAAGAGAAGACGGGGACCGTATGGGCTATTACGTGACAGAGCTGTCCTCGAGACGTGACAGTGGGCTGTCATGTAGACGTGACAGCTAGAACGAAAGCAGGGTCACGATCGGCGTCTTCCGGGGCGGTCGTTCCACCCTGATCAGCCCTCCCTCTTCGAGCGTTCGCAGTATCCGGCGTTTGGTCTCGCGGTTCACGCCCAATCGCTGCAGCCTGCCGTTTGGCAGTGGGAAGGTCGGGCTTTTGGCCTTCCAAGCGGCATGCAGCAGCTCAATGCAGACGACGGTAGCCGGCGAGCGCGTGGCCTTGGCCGCAGCCGCTATCCACCACAATGGGACTTTCACGAAAGGCTCGGCCTTTTTGCGTTTAATCGGCGCCGCCGCTTCCAATTCGCGTTTTCGCCTTACATGCCACGGTTCCTCCTCCATCACACTGCCCTCGCTGCTTGTGCTTGTTGCCTTTGATACTCAGCCAATAATTCCATCACTCGCGACCACATCTCCTCACCGCGCTTGTCGCTGTATCTGTCCGGATAGCGGATGATTCTGACGTCAGTCCTAAGCTCGAGCGTGCCGTCGGCGGTCGGATTGAGCACGAGCCGCGAGGCGCGCCGCATAATTTCTCGCAACAGCGCCACGTCGGCATCAATCTGTTCGATCGTCGATTCGAGCAGGATCGCGTCGTGTATCGGGGCCAGTAACTTAAGGCCGTGTCGATTGGCCCAAACACAAGCAATTCTCAGCGCGTCGCCGGCGGAGGCCTGAACCGGAAAATTGGCAATCGAGCGCTCGTTGAATTCAGTGATGCCGGTGCGGCATTCCCATCCGAACGGCGTCCACATCACCCCGGTATCAAACGCGTGCGCCAACCAGTCGTCGACCCACTGCCAATAGACCGCGAACAGCTGATGGTGCTGCGCAATCATTTCGTGTGCTTCAAAGACAAAAATGCCGACGCGACTGGCTAATGTCTCCGCCTGCGCGCCGTACTGAATGGCTAACAGGCCGGTTTTGTATCGATCGCGCAAAAGCTCATGCGTCTGCTTGGTTGCCGCGCTCGGCGCTGCATTAACTTTTTTGGCAAACGACAGGTATGGATCACCATCGCGATAAAATTGAATCATCACCGGATCGTTGGACAAGCTGGCAGCAACCATGAATTCCATGCTCGACCAGTCCACGTAGGCCAGGGCCATGCCATGCTCCGGCCGGATCAGCGAGCGCAGCCAAATCGCCGGCGAAAAAATCCACTGCGAGGCTTTCGGTTGTGTGCGGCTCGACTTGGCTTTGAACGGCCACAACACCGTGCGATTGCGGAAGTCGGCGCCGACCGCGAGTTTGATTTTCCGCATTTTGTTGCGAGCATGCCGGAGCTGGCGAAGGTTCTCGAGCTGCGGGTGCCCTTTGCACATATTCTCGAAGGTCTTTGTTCTGGTGCTCAGCTTTCCCTTTTCCGTCCGCGGCCAACCGATGATCCCTTCGCGTTCGAGGTAGGCCTCGAACTTCTCGATATTGAATTGCCAATCGCCGTCTAGACTTTTGACATAGACCCCGTATGCGGCATCGATCACCGACACCATCGCGTCGCGGACGTAACGCCAGGCGCGCTTGTCGGTCAGTTGCGGGAAAATTTCTCGATCGATGGGAACGCCGCGATGTTCCATCAAAGCCAAGACTGCAACCGATTCGCCGCGATGTAGAGAAAGATCAAGATCGGTGTCCGGCAGCATCTTGGGCAGTAAGCGAACCATCGCATCGGCATCGGTCGGGGCGTAGCGCATAATTTCTTCGCGTTCTTCGGCGGTGAACGGCCAGCCCTTTTCGATGCGCTTCTGCATAGCGTGCTTGTACTTAGCGTCGATGGAATCAAGACCGTAGTAAGCCAATGCGCCCAGCAAGCCCTTGCCTTCCGGCACAACGCGGCCGTTGACGATGCGACGAAATTCGGGATTGAGATCGATGACGTGAACCGGGAGCGGCCAGTTCAAACTGAGATGGCAACCAAGCTCGGCGTTGCCGACGAAACAGACGAACAACGTGCGGTCATCGATACGAAAGGGCGGAGCATCGCCGAACTGATCGCGCCAAAGGCAATAGGTTTGTCCAGACGACAATTCGTGCCAAGCCAGGCAAACAACATCAGGTCGCTCACCTGGCGTGGCAACGAATTCGAAGTCGGCAAGAACGACTTCCTCAAAATCACTTAGCGTCTTTGTCACGCGCGGCCCACCGCTTGAAGAGCGCGTGCTCGGGACTGTCGATGAGATGCCCCCTGTCGCGGAAAGCGAGCCGGAAAATTTTTGCCTGCTTCAGCGCTGGCCAGATTGGATCAGCAAACCGTCCCGGGGGTGCGGGATAGACCTTGTAGCAACGGTTTTCCTGATCGGTGTAAAGGCGGACCCATTGGTCGATGCCTTGCACCAGTCCGATCTCTTTGGTCCGATTATACTCGTTTTGCTCACCGTCGGCGTTCGCACCACGGACGGGAATGATCTTGACGGCTCCGCGTGCGGTGACCGTCAAGTATAATGTATGGTTCGTGACGGTGATGCCGATCGCCGCCAACGCTTCCACCATTTCATCGGTAACGGCAAAGAATTGCCGCTCCATCCCGACCTCGAGATCGACGATCGGAATGACGGGCCTGAAGTCCGGATGCGTTCTGAAGAATTCATTCCGTCCCGGAATCTTGGCCACACCGATTGCAACAATGCCAACGGCGCTGGCACCTTTCGCGCCGGGCAAGTCGCGGCGCAATTTGCGGAACTCCTGCTCCTCCTCGTCGAGCTCTTCCTCGGGAACGGGTTTGAGATGGTCGGGCTTCTTCGCTTGTTCGTCAGACATGTTTGCCTCCTTGCTATTTGACGACGCGAAAGGTTTGACCGGGTGTGTTGCGGAAAAGCGCATCGCCGACCGACACGATGTCGGCGTTGAGGACCGACTCACGTTCACGGGGGATGGGACTGTTCTTGCGCCGAAAGCCATTTCTGCACGCTGCTTCGTCGATAAAGCAC
>DATLJR010000215.1:0-2268 GCA_035538755.1 Pseudolabrys sp. | reverse complement strand
ACAAAATCCAGGCCGCCCAGGCTGTCATCTGCATCCACCATTCGCGTCGTGGTTCGAGCACCTTCTCCATGATGAGCACCTGGCGCTTGTTGCGCGCTTGGCGATTGCGCCTCAGCACCGCATCGACTTCGTCACCACCTTCGAACCAACTGTCGATGAAGACGTAGTCGGCTGCGAGCTCGAAACCATCTGCCAACAGCTGTTCGAAGGCGTCGGCGTCAATTGCATGACTTTCCTCAATGGTATCGAGCAGCGACGCCGCGCTCATCAGTTGAGGCTGAACTGAAGAGACACCGACAGCTTCGAGAAAACGGACCAGTCCAAACGGCGGCATCACGCCGGTCTCGAGCCCGAGCGCCAGGAAATGGCCGACCGCAGCCGGTAAGAAATCCGGGGCGATCGTAAACTGATCGAGAACAGCGGCGTCGAGGAATGCGCGGTCAATCTCCTTCTGCGTCAGGCCTTGCTGTGCCCACGCATCGCGCACCCCGACGCCGTGCTTGAGCACGAGGCTGCCGAGGACATTCTTGCGCTGGTTACGGCAATGCGCCAGCACCCCGATGGCACCAGAGCCGTCGATGCCAGCCGTTATGAGCTGGCGGAGTTCAACTTCGTCCCATTGCGCCGGCGATACGCCTTTCCGACGTGCGGTGGCAACAGCGGCGTCAAGTGCGGAGCGGCTATCATCCGGCAGCCAATTTCGCATCGCGATCATGCGGCGGAGCATGGTCGGCGTGACGTTGCCCTTACGCGCAGCGTCCGCAAGGGCGTTCGCCGTCGCCCGCCGAACGGATGTCGCGGAGTCCAACAGCCAGCCGATGGCCGCCTCCGCGGCGGCAGCCTCGCCGGAAAGCAGCTGCGCCATGGGCATGGCGGCGCGGCTTTCGTCCGGCACCCCGACCGAGGTTTCCTCGAAGCAAGAGAACAGCGCGAATGCGTCGCCATTGACCTGCTTCACCAGATCGGCGACGAAGCCTAGCATGGCGGCGGGGCCATCATCGCCGGCATTGGCTGCACCAACCTGTTCGATCAAATGCTCGACAACCGCAGGCAAATCTTCACCGAGATCGAGTTTGGCAACGCCGAACGACTGAGCAAGCGACAATATCACGGATGGATCGACCGCACCGGATTGGCTCGCGGCGACCAGCCGCTTGCGAACTGTTTCGGCGACGTCGGATGCTGTCTTATAGCCCGCCTCGATATCAAGGCGCAGGGCTTCCGACGCTTTGCCGAACAGAAAAATAAAAGTATCAACTAGGGCTTGGTCAGGCTGCTCTTTCGCGGCTTCATCCAACGCAAGTTCGAGCAGTTCGACGGCCGCGTTCGAATAATCAGCCAGCGTGTCGACCGCCTGTTGTGCATCCGTTGACACGTGGCCGCTTGCGATGTCCTTTTTCGCGCGCTGTGCCTGCCGGATGATTGCTGCCTTCGTTACTTTCAAGCCCGTATCCCCCAGCGAATCATGCGTTGAGTATTTAACATTGGTAGCTCAGGTCTATCGGCTTAATCAAAGTGACGCGCGCCCTTGGTACATGGATATCCAAAGCCATCTGTGACCGTCCGCGCATTGCCGGCAGAACCCGGGTTGGCTTGCCTGTCGGCACATGCAAGTGTAACTGTCAGTAACTCGCGCATTGCGAGCAACAAGTCCGATGCGGATCAAAAGCCGCCGCTGAGCTTCATGCTCGGCGGCGACGGAACTTGCCCAGATACCGGACGCCAACGGGCACGGAATCGGATCTGATTCGGCTTTTCGCGTTAAAGCGCAATCAAAATTTTTATTGTATATGCTCGTTTTGACAGTAACCGCGCAACAAACCTATCGAAAATCCTGCGCCACGTCGGAACTACCCCAGTGACCGGACGCCGTGGCCGGCGGCCGTGGCGAGTCCTATGGACCAATGCACTAACCAGGCGTGCGCCAATCGTCCGTTTAGGTCAGCGCTAGGAGGAACGACGGACATGGCCGAGAGGGCCCTCCCCCGCCGCTGATGACCCTGGCTGTGTAAAAACTCCCAAAGCTCGAAAGCCGGGAGAATGGCTTTCTCAGATCGCGCAAATTCGACCGTGCTCAGAAATCGTCATTGCGCCAATTGCGATCCAAGGAAAGACTTGTCCTATCGATTTTCCACGCCCCGCCGTTTTCACACAGCCAAGACCCACAGCTGACATCCCGGCCCAACATGGCTCACGTGGTCGCAAAGCTCGCCGATGCGGTGCGGCACGACCGCGACTGAAGGCGCAGGACAAAATCGTGGCCCCTGT
>DATLJR010000214.1:0-2713 GCA_035538755.1 Pseudolabrys sp. | reverse complement strand
GACAGGTTTCCTGATGTCGGGGGCGGACCTCTGCTCGGCTTGGGGAAACGGGCCATTGTTTTTGACCAATTCCCACGTGATCAGCCTCGACCCGGTGGATGATGCGCCCTTGCGTCCATTGCAGGCGGAGATCGAATTTACTCGGCTCGACGGCCGCCCGCGGGTCAGATTGGGAGAACTCCTTTATAGCTCGCCCCGCATCGAAATGGACATCTCGATCTTGCGAGTCATTGCCCCGCCCAACTCGGGCAAACTCGACCTCTGCTCTTTTCTGCCGAAAATTAGCAACAGCTCAATGCAACGGGTGTATGTGATCGGCCATCCAAGAGGCCAAGAACTTGCCGTTTCGCTGTATGACAACAGCCTTGCAGAATACTCGCAGCAATATGTGCGCTACCGAAGCCCTACTGAAGAAGGCAATTCTGGGTCGCCGGTCCTAGATCGCCAACTCAGCTGCTTCGCCGTTCATCATCGCGCCTTGATGGCGAAACAACTAAATGAAGGCATTACCCTGGAGGCGATCAGGCGCGCCATCGCGCAGGTCGGATCGTGATGGGGTTCCTGTAGCGGCGCGTGTGTTCCGGTATGGGCGAACCGCGCACTAAAAGCCGATCTGACGGAATTCTTTGGCGATGACGACACTGAAGTAGCGGCAATACTTCGCGCGCTCCACAATTTATGTGCGAGCAATAATTATAATTAATAGAAGGGGACGAAACGAACAAGCATGACACCTTTCGCTGCGCTCTATTTGATTTAAATCAAAATAGGAGACAGTAAAATTACTACTCGCTCGTCACCATTTTTTGGATCAAAAGCTCAGTGCGAATTTGGCGAGGGCGTGACATCACAGTGAGATTGCCGTACAGTTCTTGCTGTGGACGATAATTATTTATCGCCACAACGCGACGCTCGGCTGTGGCACCTGATTTCCCTTCGCCTGGGGAATTCCGGCGGATATTCGAATAGGTGGAAAAGAGCCCAGCTCAAACGACCCGTTCCCCGAGGCCAACGTGGCCGTGATTATCATGAATCGCTTTGTGATCAAGCCGGTGCTTGCGCCTCCGACCAAGCATAATCAACTCGTCGGAGATCCCGTTCCAACGCCTTCGAACGCACCCGATCAGCAACACAAGCGGCAAAAGTACCAGGGCCTGCCTAGCGGGATCAAATACCGAATTCTCTATGACCGCACTAACAATGTGCAGATGGTCGGACTCGACCACGTGTCTACCGGGCACCCACCACATCACGGTTCGGGCCGACAACACGCCCTACCCGATCAGGCGCAGTGCTATGCCATCTGTGCGATCAACCAATTTGAATTCGGTGCTCGAGGTTAATAGGGGGACAGGGTAAGGAACATGATGTCTATGTTTACGAGAAGGAAAGCGGTTGGCATGTTTCGCTTGGTAGCGCTGGCGGCCCCTTTTAAATTTTCGCCTCTCGCTGCCGCTGATCCCGAGGCCGCCACGAATACGCCGAATCCTCACCTGCTAAGCCAAGACGGCCGGCCTTCCCCATCGGTACCTTTGCAAGACGCTGATCCAAGATTGCTGAATGTGAATTGGGTGCGAGGCGACGAGGCACGCGCCGAATGGACTTGGGCGGCGCAACTCATTGACAATCCCCAGGCCGTTCCTAACAACCTTGGAAGGTACTTTGTCCAGATACCTGGCGTATTGGAAAAGCAGCTTGATTATTCCACCGGTCTCTGCTTTGACACGCCCTCATTCCGAAATGGTGTGCAAATATCAGGCTTCGTCGACCGCGTGACGAAGGAGCTCGTAACCAATGCGATCGCCCAGAGGCGGAGAGCGTGGTACACAATGACGCATCATGCCTTTCTGGGCATGCGGACCGCACTTCGTTATCGCACCACAACACCTGAAAAAATGGCCCAGAAGATGCTGCACCTCGACGCGCCGTCGACGCCGGGCGTGTTCGAGCGCCATGAACGCGCAGCGTTGATTCTTGCAAATAAGTTCGCCACCGACCCGCAGTCTTACAGCGATGAGGATTTTGACGAGTTCCGCGCCGCATTTGCTGAATATGACCAGAACCTCTATGCGTCCACAGAACGTCCATTCGCCCAACTTCGCGCGGCGCGTGAAGCAAGAGCCCAGGCGCTTGTTGATAATAAATCAGCCAGTGAAGCGGATTCGCTCGCGCGAAAAGCTGCCGAGGGCGTTGCGACAACGATGCCCAAGAATCTTCTGGCGCGGAAGGTTGATGGCCAATTCGTCGAACTTTGCTTTCACAGTATGCAGTTCGTCGCCCTAGCGGGCATGTTTTCTGCCCTAAACATCCCCGACGAAGGGCCAATGGACGACGCGCTTCAGGCGTATCCCCCTGAGTTCATCCAAAAGCTCAACGGTCTCCTCGCCGCAGGATCGAACGGTATCGGCGAAATCGTCCCGCCCGCTGTCACGCCGCCGACGCAGGCGATTGCTGCTGGCCAGGTAAAAGTTGAGCCAGCGCCCTTGAAGGGAGCACGCATCCCCCTGACGTCCTATGAGGTAGACGCTGATCGCGACTTCGGCATCACGCAAGGCGGGCAGAACGTCGCATCGTGGGGTTGGGGCCGCGGCGCGCACGCCCCTGGCAGCCTGGTGTTTGCGCTGCAGTACCTGCCAGATGCCGGTCGGGAGGAGGCATTTTACTCACTAGCTCTCATGTTTAATGAAGACCAGACGAGAAACGGCACGCTCGT
>DATLJR010000213.1:0-2145 GCA_035538755.1 Pseudolabrys sp. | reverse complement strand
ATCGCGCGCTGCCAAGCGGAAGCTGCAAAGGTCACGGGCTTACCGT
The DNA here is from genome assembly GCA_035538755.1 of Pseudolabrys sp. GTDB lineage: Bacteria > Pseudomonadota > Alphaproteobacteria > Rhizobiales > Xanthobacteraceae > Pseudolabrys. Next base: position 2,099 of record DATLJR010000213.1, on the reverse strand, counting down.
TGGACAAGGTCATTGTGCACAATCATCTGATCGGCGGTGGCTTCGGCCGTCGGCTGGAGAGCGACGGCGTCGCGCGCGCTGTCGAGATCGCCAAGCAAGTCGACGGTCCGGTCAAGGTCGTTTGGACCCGTGAGGAAGACATTCAGCACGATATGTATCGGCCTTATTGGTTCGATCGTATATCGGCGGGTCTTGACGCGAACGGGATGCCGATCACCTGGGACCATCGCTTCGCGGGTTCATCGGTCCTCGCGCGATGGGCGCCTCCCTTCTTTAGGAATGGTCTTGATCCCGACACCACCGAGGGCGCAATCAATCTGGTCTACGCTCTTCCGAACTTGCGCGTCGAGTATGTGCAGGTGGAGCCTCCGGGCATTCCGACTGCCTTCTGGCGCAGCGTTGGACCCTCGCACAATGTCTTCGTGACCGAAAGCTTCATCGACGAGCTGGCGGTAGCGGCAAAGCAAGATCCAGTAGCCTATCGGCGAGCTTTGCTCGGCAAGTCCCCCCGCGCCAAGGCCGTCCTCGACCTGGCTGCGGAGAAAGCTGGCTGGGGACAGTCGCAGCCTCAAGGTTTCGGTCGCGGTGTCTCCCTGCAGTTCGTGTTTGCGACCTACATGGCACAAATTGCCGAAGTCGAGGTGTCGAAGGACGGAAAAGTTCGCGTTCACCGGATCGTCTGCGCCGTCGATTGCGGCACCCCCGTCAATCCCGACACCATTCGGGCCCAGATCCAGAGCGCGATCATCTTTGGTATCACTGCGGCACTTTACGGCGAGATTACCTTGAAGGACGGACGAGTCCAGCAAACCAATTTCGACACCTACCAAATGCTGCGGATCCATGACACGCCGGCGATCGAAGTGCACATCGTCGACAGCGCCGAGCAACCTGGCGGCATGGGCGAGGCTGGAACTTCGGCCATCGTCCCCGCAATCGCCAACGCTATCTACGCTGCCACCGGCAAGCGACTGCACAAGATGCCGATCGACACCGCCTCGTTGAAACGGCCGGCGTGAACAATCGACCAATGCGCTTTGGGTCAAAAGCGGACATCGCGATAGGTCCGCACCATTTCCGCTTTGGCCCCCGAAAGCAGCCATCGCGAGACACTGATGGGATCTCTGCTTTGTGCCAGAAGCAGACATTCAGAGGCGTTGCGGCGCGAGCAAAATAACTTTCATCGCCCGAGTGTTTTGCAAGAATTGGAAAAAATCTTTTTAAGATAAGAGAAAACTCACGACCCGGGCTTCGCTCCCTGGCTCCGCTGCTGTGCGGGGCCGACATCGTGCAGGCTCAGCGCCGTTCCGACGAGAGCAAGATGCGAGAATGCTTGGGGGAAATTGCCAAGCTGCCGCTGCGCCGTCGGGTCATATTCTTCCGCCAGCAGGCCAACGTCATTGCGCAGCGAGAGCAGACGCTCGAACAGGGCGCGTGCTTCGGTGTCCCGATGCTGAAGCTTATAATTGTTGGCAAGCCAAAAACTGCAGGGGAGAAACACGCCTTCTCCCGGCGTCAAGCCGTCGATGTCCGATTCGGTTCGATACCGCAGCACAAGCCCATCGACCAAGAGCTCGCGCTCGATAGCCGCGACCGTGCCGCGTACCCGTAGATCGTCTGCCGGCAGGAAGCCGACAAGGGGCATGAGTAGCAGACTCGAATCGAGCTCGCCGCTGCCGAAACTTTGTGTGAAGGTGTTCCGCTCGCTGTCGAATCCCTGCTCGCAAATCGTCGCGTGCATGCGATCGCGGATTTTGCGCCAGGATTCCAGCGGTGCCGAAAACTTGAATCGCTCGGCATCGCGCACCGTGCGATCGAGTGCCACCCAAGCCATGACCTTAGAGAAAGTAAAATGGCGGCGACCGCCTCTCACTTCCCAAATTCCTTCGTCCGGCTGCTCCCAGATTTGCTCAAGATGCTCGATCAATTTCTGTTGCAGCGGCCACCCCGCGCCGACGGGAGCGAGGCCGAGTGTGCGTCCCTGATGTATGGCATCAATCAACTCGCCGTAGACGTCGAGCTGAAGCTGGGCGGAAGCCGCGTTTCCAATGCGCACCGGCGCAGCGCCGCGATAGCCGGGCAGCCACGGCACCTCCCAC
>DATLJR010000212.1:0-2602 GCA_035538755.1 Pseudolabrys sp. | reverse complement strand
GTCGTCTATCTCGGTAATTATGTCGGTCATGGCGACGCCGTGCTCGCCACTATCGACGAACTTCTCGATTTCCGCCGCCGGGTCCTCGGGCGCCAGCGTGGCTTCGCCTGCGATGTGGCCTTTCTCCGTGGGGCGCAGGAGGAAATGTGGCAAAAGCTATTGCAACTGCAATTCGCACCCAATCCGGGCGACGTGCTACAATGGATGGTCAGCGCCGGCATGGAAGCGACGGTGCGGGCTTATGGTGGCGATTTACGACAGGGATTTGCAGCCACTCGTGACGGCCCCCGTATGATCACGCGTTGGACCGGGGCACTCCGCAACGTTATGAACGCGACCCCGGGACATACGACCCTGTTCTCGGCACTGCGTCACGCAGCCTTTGCCGAGGAATTGGGGGTGCTATTTGTCCATGCGGGGATCGATTCTTCGCGCCCTTTAGCCGCGCAAGGAGACGCGTTCTGGTGGGGACGCGACGACATTCTCGAACTCAGGAGCTCATTCGAAGGATTTCGGCGCATCGTCCGAGGGATCGACCGTGAGCAGCGCAGCTTCATAGAACGGGACTTCGCGGTATCGCTCAACGGCGGCATCGGGCGATTGGGCCGGCTTACCGCCGCTTGCTTCGGCGCAGGCGGCGAGGTGATCGAGTTGATCGAGGCCTGAGGCGCTCTCATGCGATGCAGTGCAAGACCGGAAACCGCCTGCGCGGCGGGTCAGGCCCGGTGGTGTGGGAGGTGGTGGCATCGCGAGGCGTCCCCTATCCCGATCTTCGACCCTTCACCACCGGCGGCCCCGCGTGGCGACCACGTCCGCGGGATAGATCGGCGGGGTGACGGCACCCTCTAACTGTCAAGTTGAGTTCGCTAAAAAGAAGTTCGATTGGCCGATTCGACCCGTCGTCTCTGACGAGCGAACGATCGCGTTCCGCCCCTTCCGCCTGCTTCCGGCACAGCGACTTCTCCTGGAAGGCAAGAAGCCGGTTCGTCTTGGCAATCGCGCTCGACCTTCTGATCGCCTTCGTCGAGCGGGCTGCCGCGAATATGGGCGATTTCCGGCTCAGCTACGCGGACGCCCCGATTGTCGCTGAAATCTGCAGAAAGCTGGACGGACTTCCCGTGGCGATTGAGTTCCCCATAGCCCGCGTCGCTCCGTTTTCGGTCCGCCGCCTCGCGGCACACCTATACGAGCGCTTGCGACTGCTGATGAGCGGCCGTCCGACACCCTCATATCGCGCGTTCCGGGATGGACCATCCGATAGCCGCCCGCTGTATTGCGACCCACGTTTTTGGGTGCAGGGGCTTTTCGGTCAATCGGCTGAGGCCGTTCGAAACATTCTCCCCGATGCCCAAGCCGGCCGCAATTCTGTCTCAATAGGCCTGCTCGATCGTTAGACCCGATAGGCGGTAAAGGCGGTACCGGAGCCCCTGATTTCCTCAATGCGTTCGAATCGGCTGGCCAAGAACTCATCCGCTCTGCGGACCCTTGACCAGTCGATATCGTCCAGGACAATCGTGCGACCCAATGCGACTAGCTTGGACCAATTTGTCACGTCTGCAAGCGCCTGAGCCTCGGAGTGTGCGCCATCGATATGCAAGAAGTCGATGCTTCTTCCGATAAGGCTTGAAACCGTTCGACAGGCTTCAGCGGACGGCAATTCTATGATTTCAATTAGACTCACCAGGTTCTGTGAAATCGTTTCACGAAGGAACTCGCTCTTTATGTTGACTAGGTCCACGGCTTCCCATCAGATATCATCCCGTTCACTGGTCGGAGCCGATGTGGCCACGGAGTTATCCCAAGCGTCGACGGCGTAGACCGCGTTCCCTTGGTTTGCCGCGATTGCCAGGGCGATCGGGAATACTGAATCGCCCTGCATACACGCCGAGCTCGGTCGCAGTCTTGTACCCGTTCTGAACGATATGGTCGACCATCCATAAAGCTTTCTCCTCGGGGCACCACCCCCGCAAACGCGTCACCAGGTCCTTGAGCCGAACGCGAAGGTCATCCGTGCAAGGCGGAAGTCGCGGCGTTTCCAGGCGCCGAACCTGGCCCTCGAGCCACGCGATCCGCGCTTCCCGCTCTCGGAGTGTGTCTTCTCGACGAGCAATCTCTGTTTCCGAAAGCTTCTCGCACTGACGCACCGAGGCTTCCCGCTCTCGGAGCATCTTTTCCAACTCCGAAATGGTCGCCTCCAGAGAAGCGATCCGAGCTTCCCGTTGCAATAGCCATTCGTCTCGTTGGGCGATCTCCCGAGAGAGTTTTTTGGTCCGAACCGAGAGCAACAACGTCACTCCTTTGCGTCGCCGCTGCTCAAATTCCCAATCGTTCTGCCGAAGCTGTTTGGGCTTTGATGCGCGCTGCCACCGCCGGCTCTGCCATTTCGGGCATGTCACAGTTCGCGGCGAGATAGGTGGCCTTGTTGGTCTCTACATTGAACGAGAGAACGCGTTCGCGCGTGTCGAATTGCGGACGAGCGAGGATTAGCCCGGCCAATTCTAAATGATTGCCGATGTCGAAGAATTCAATCGTGTCCGGGTGATAACGGGCAAACTGCAGAAAGGTGTGTGTGCGGGACGCGATCACTCGGCAGCCCAACTCG
>DATLJR010000211.1:0-1863 GCA_035538755.1 Pseudolabrys sp. | reverse complement strand
AATGTGCGGGCGTTGGCCTGTAAGTAACGAAAGGGTCGTTTGTGCTTGTTGTGTTGGCTCTGCGGTAGGGATCAGTCTGGGAAGTGTCATGCCGGCCTAATCAGCAGGGTAGCGGGCCTTTGGCTGGCGCTGTTCGCTGTCACAGCCGTTGTACCGCCCGCGCCGGGGTTTCAGCGGTCCAGTTTTGATGCTTGCAACGCCAATTGGTGCGAAATCTCATCCACGCGCCATGCGGGAAAGGGCGGCGTGCTGTCGCGCGGTGAAATCGCGCAATTCCAAAAGACCCAACCATCGTTGCTCCAGCAGGAATTCGCTGGCTTGACGTCTTCTCGCAAGGGCGAGACCGAAATCTACACATTGGCGATCGCGGGCTGGGCCGACTTGGACGTTTTTGTCAAGGAGCTAAATGGCGCCTTAGGGGCAATGGCCAGTGTCTTGCCGATCAAGGGCCGCACGGTACGACTGGTCAATCGCCGCGAGACGGTGAATACCATACCGCTGGCCAATTTTCACAACTTCACGGCGGCGGTCCACGCCATTGGCAATATCATGGACAAGGACAACGATATTCTCATCCTGTTCATGACGTCGCATGGCGACCGAACCGGCTTTGCCTTGCAATTGCCGGGCAGCATCACTGAGCTGACGCCGCGGCAGGTCGCGGCGACGCTTGACGGCGACGGCATCAAAAACCGCGTCGTGATCGTTTCCGCGTGCTACTCGGGAATATTCGTGCCGCCATTGGCGAACGACAATACCATCGTCATGACCGCAGCGGATGCGGACCACCCGTCTTTCGGATGCGCCCCCGAACGCGATTGGACCTATTTCGGCGATGCGTTCTTTCGGCAAAGCTTGCATCCAGGAGCGGACTTCAAAAACGCCTTTGACCATGCCCGCGTTCTGATCCACCGCTGGGAAATGAGGGACCACGCTGTGCCGTCAAATCCGCAAGGCTCTTTCGGCAGCGCGCTCGTCGGCAAGCTCGCGCCGTTATTTGCTACGAATCCGAGCCAATGATCGGAACCAGGTATGCCCAGTGCTCCATGCCTTCATTCGCTGGTTCGCTCGCAAGTCACGCCATCGCCTCCCCCGAGGCTCATCGGCGCGGGGCTCGCCGCCGCTAGTGTGGCGCAGAGCCGGCTCGAGGTCTATGCCGCGACTACTGCGAGCACGCCGAGGATCGCGCCAGCCGACATGCGTGATCAAGAGCGACGCCAAGGGCGGCACGATCAGCGTGCCGCAGCCGATGTCGCTCCTTGGGCAACAGCAACATCCCTTTGCATTCTTTCGCTCTTTCTGGGCGCGATTGCTGATGCGAATGCGGCTTCAACAATTAAAATTACATGCAACGGAAGTCTTACCAACACTCGCGCAGACGGTGTAACGCTCGGCCAATGCGACCTGAACTTCATATCAGTAAAACAGATGGACGAGATACAGACCGTTTGCGGAATCCCCGGCACGGTTGATACGCCCGCTGAAAATCAATGCCGAATACGAGCAGTCGTTTCGCCCGATCCAATTGCGACCGCAGATCACAGGAAGCTATACAAGGTTCTTGAGTTGTGGTCGGTAGATAAGCGGTAAGACGACCGCAGCGGGCAGCTGGAGTGCTTTTATTTGAATTGGTAACCACGGAAGGACGTGCCACGATGATAAGCGACATCATCGTCAATCTGAGCGTCGGCGCCAAGGCAAACTCGGCCAGCGATTATGCGATTTCGCTCGCTGCGGCATTAAACGCCTACCTGACAGGGATCATCTTTCTTTACGGTCCGACCATGCCGGTTTCGCGCGCCGGCTACGTTCCGCCAGAATTGGAAGTGCTTGAACGGCATAACGAAGCTGCGGTCAAAGCGG
>DATLJR010000210.1:0-1548 GCA_035538755.1 Pseudolabrys sp. | reverse complement strand
AATTTCCCAAGCCGGCCAATTCCGTTTTCCAGCGTCGCGGGGTGGTAGAAAAATTAGTTCCAACAAATCCTGATCGGTCCAATCATCGGGGATTGCTATTGTGAAGTGACTATGGTCCGGAGATCTGTAATCGACTTCGAGATGATCTGTTCCCGACGAGTGTGCATCATTGATACGGATCGTCGCAGTCGTTTCGTATTCCGGACAATAAACTTCAATTCGCTTTAATCGGCGCGGGACAGCAGCCATTTGCGACCTCCAAAAAGCGTCTTGAACTCGCGCCGCCTCATTCGATCACCTCGTCGGCACGAGTAAGTACCGACTGCGGAATGGTGAGGCTCAGTGCTTTGGCAGTCTTGAGATCGACTACAAGCTCGTACTTCGTGGGCGCCTGTACGGGAAGATCGGCCGGCTTCTCGCCCTTAATTATACGATCGACGTAAACGGCGGCGCGTCGAAACGGGTCAACCCGATCGGGCCCATAGGAGATCAAGCCGCCGGCGGTGACCCAGTAGCGGTATGGGTAGACCGCTGGCAAGCGATGCCGGACTGCGAGCGTAGTAATCAGTTTGCTATGACGCGTAATCGCCGGGCTGCCCGCTACAATCAGACCACCATTCGACGCGCGCGCGAAAGCGGAGATGCCGCGCTCGATCTCATCGGAGTCGCGCACGCTGAGCGGGGTCACCTCCACTCCGAGCGACGGTGCTGCGGTCTGAATCGCGGCAAACTCGCCGGTGTCGACGGTCGTGGTCGGATCACGCAGGACCGCCACTCGCGCGACGCCAGGCGCGATCTCTTTGAGCAGCTCCAGCCATTTACTGCTCATGCTGTATTCAAACTGGGCAAATCCGGTGGTATTGCCTCCCGGGCGCGCTAGGCTATCGACGAAACCGGCGGCGACAGGATCAACAACACCTGCAAATACAATCGGCACGGTGCGGGTCGCCTGCTGCAAAGGCCCAACGGTCGAAGTGTTACCGGCCAGGATGACGTCAGGTGCGAGTGCGACCAATTCCGCCGCATATTTGCGAGCGCGTTCGGCATCGCCCCCGCTGTAGCGGTATTCGATGTGAATGTTGCCGCCGTTGGTCCACCCCAATTCTTGCAGCCCCTGCGCGAATGCTGCGAGGCGCGGCGGCGCATCCGGATTGTCCTCGGTGTAGCTCATGAGGACGCCGATGCGCCGTATGCGACCGGATTGCTGCGCACGCGCCGAAAGCGGCCACCCTGCTGCCGAACTAGCAATTGCTTTGATGAAATCGCGTCGTCGCATTGCCTTCCTCGAGGCTTGGGACCACGCCGGTTGTGTGATTACAGCAGGGATTTACGACCGGCGGAATGGGTTCCGACCGTCATTTTGCACGGCAATAATCCCCGGGATCGAATGTCCGCTTTGGGTCAAAAGCAGACATCAGCGCATGTCCGAGCCATGTCCGCTTTACCCCCGAAAGCGGACAACTGGCCCGTATTAAGACGTATCGCTGCGGATCGGGCACGACGAAGCAGCTTCCTGTTCTTCGACGGACCACGGCGGCGGGAAGCGGC
>DATLJR010000209.1:0-3694 GCA_035538755.1 Pseudolabrys sp. | reverse complement strand
AAAAGATTAAACGAAAAACCATCGAGCAAAGACGCCGCCTGCATCAGCAGGCAATCGCAGCCTGAACCTTCAAACCAGATGAGCCAGACATTCTCTTAAATTGCCAAGCCAACTGTCCGAAATGCTCTGACGACATACACTGCGTGACGCACAGCCCGGGACCGAAAAGAACGAGTTGACTTCAGCACAGGGGTTTAGAAACGGTTACTTTATACCTCACATTTTTGACAAAATCAATCCAGCCCTGTTCTTATGGCTCATGATATCGGTCTTGGGACACAGGTCAGAAGGTACTAATACCGGCCTTGGTCCTTTCCGGCCGTTTCGCGCGGCCAAGGCCAACACGGCCATCTTCAAACTGCCCGGCGAGTGCGGAAGTATTTCGCGCAGTATTAAAAATTATCCGAAAGATACTAGTCCGAAAGATACTAGGGTCTGTACGCAACATAGTTGACTGAAAATCAATGAGGAACGTGATTCACGCCTCGTCGGAGAAGGGGACCGTATGTGGCGCTGGTAGACAGACCATGTGTCGCCCGTAGACAGCGGGTATGTGTCGCTCGTAGACAGCTAGAGTCCGATCAGGGTGATGATCGGTGTCTTTCGAAGTGGCCGTTCGACAATGATCACCTGCCGTCGTTCCAAGTCCCGTAACACCCGGCGCTTGATCTCTCGGCTCACGCCTAACTTGTTCAGCCTGCCGTTCGGTAGAGGAAAGGTTAAGCTTTTGGTTTCCCAGCGGGCGTGAAGCAGCTCGATCAAGACGAGGGTTGCTGGTGAGCGTGTGGCCTTCGCTGCGATTTCTATCCACCACAGTGGTACCTGCACGAAGCGCTCGACCTTCCTGCGTTTCCCCGCTGCTTTTGTGTTTCTAACCACACGCTGAAATTCGGCTTCAATCTCGGTGTCCCACTCCGCTAGATCGCGATCGGCTGCACTGATCATGCTGATTTTTTCTTTCCGATCTGCTGCGTTGCCGACCGCTGTCGCCGTTCTGCTAAGAGCCTCATCACGGTCTTCCACAGTTCCGTGCCGCGCTTGTCGGTGAAGCGGTCCGGGTAGCGAATGATCTTGTAGTCGGTGCGCAGCTCGATCATGCCGTCAGCGGTCGGATTGAGGATGACGCGGCTGGCCCTGCGCATGATCTCTCGCATGAGCGCCACGTCGGCCTCGATCCTATCCTCTGGTGCTTCGAGCAAAACGGCGTCGTGCACGGGCGCGATTAGCGTCAAACCGTGACGGATGCCCCAAACAGAGGCGAGGCGAAACATATCGGCACAAGTGCTTTGGATTATCCAATTTCGGATCGAGCGCTCATTGAGCTCCGAGATGCCGGTCGCGCACCGCCAGCCGAAGACTGTGTGCATCATGCCGCTACTGAGTGAGTGATGCAGCCAATCCTCGGACCAATGCCAATACTGAGAGAAGAGGCCGCGATGCAGCTGCAACATTTCGCGCGCCTCGGTCTCCGACACACCGAGACGGGTCGATAAGGTCTGCTCTTGCATGCTGTATTGAGTGCCAAGACACATAACCTTGAGCTGTTCGCGCTTCTCGTCGACGCCAGGCATCTCACGGGTCGCATCGGAAGGAATCTGGCCGACGGTCTTCCCAAAATTCAGATACGGATCGCCGCTTCGATATAGATCGAGCATCGGATTGTCGGGCCCGGTGTGTTTATCCGACAGCGCCGCTGCCGCTCCGAATTCCATGCTCGAGTAATCGATGTAGGCGAGAGCTCTTCCGGGTTCCGGTTTGATGAAGAACCGCAACCATACGGACGGCGAAAAGATCCAATGCTTTGCCTTCGGCTGCGTGCGCGATGTTTTGGAGGAAAACGGCCACAGCACCGTTCTGTTTCTGCCGTCATGCCCGACGCTCAATTTTATCGTGCGCAGTTTGTCGCGGATGTAGCGCAGCTGCCGCAGCGGCTCGAGCAGCGGATAGGCCTTGGCCATGCTCTCAAACGTCTTACGGCGTAGATCGAGTTTGCCGCTCTCCGTCCGTGGCCAGTTGATCCCTTCAGACGTTACCAATTCCTCGAAGCGCGCATTATTCCAGTGCCACTCTCCGAGCTTGTCGCGGACGTAGATGCCGTGCACGTCCACTCCCGGCACCATTTCGTCACGGATTTCTCGCCAGCACTTTTGGTTGGCAAGTTCGGGAAATATCTCCATGTCGATGGGCACACCGGCGTGCTCCGAGCGCGCCAGGGCAGCAACAGATTCACCACGATGCAGGGCAATCGGAAGATCGATGTGAGGGAGCAGCTTGAACAGTAACTGGCGCAGCATCTCAACGTCTTCAGCACAGTAGTCGAGTATCTGCTCGCGCTCTTCGGCGGTGAATGGCCACCCTTTCATAATACGTTCGCGCATCGTATCCTTTCGTTTTGGTGCGATGCTGTCCAATCCGAGGTACCGTAAAGCCCCAATTAATCCTTGGTTCTTTCGGGGAATACCTTTGCCGTTAACGTGGCATTTGAATTCTACGCTTAAGTCTAAAACATTCTTAGGTAATGGCTGACCAAGGGATAAATGGCATACGCCTTCAGCATTAAAAACAAAACTAACAACCAGCGTATCTTGGTCATCGTAGGGCAACTGGTCACTCAATTGAACGCGCCACAGCCGGGTGGTCTGCCCAGTGTTTAAGTCGTGGAACACGAGGCAGACCACATCCGGCCGTTCTCCTGGAACCGATATGAATTCGAAGTCCTCCAGGATGACGCGAGCGAAGGGGAGATCAGGCTTTGTCACGGCCCGCCCACTTCTGCACCAGTATGTGATCGCTACTGTCGATCAACCGGCCCTTGTCGCGGAACGCCATTTTTATGATTTTCGCGGGCTTGAGGTCGGGCCAGTTCGGCTCGCCGTATCGGCCGACCGGTGCAGGAAAGTTCTTGTAGCGGTTGTTCGCCTTGTCGGTGTACATGCGGTACCAAGCGTCCATGGCTTCGATCAGCGCCATTTCCTTCGTCTGATCCCAATCATTCTGCTCGCCCTCCTCATTCGCAGCGCGCACGGGAATGATCCGCAAGCCGCCCTCTGGAGTGATGGTCAGATAGAGGACGTGATCCGTGACCGTGATGCCCATACTGGCGAGCGGCTCGATCATGTGCGGCATGACGGCGATGAAGTGCTTGTCCATGCCCACCTCGACGTTCACGAGCGGCACGACCGGCCTGAACGTCTTGTGCGTGCGATAGAACACGTTCTTCGGAGCTGGCTGTTTGCCAACGCCGATTGTGAGCATGCCAGCGGCAGCGGCACCCTTGACGCCGGGGACATCGCGGCGGAGAGCTCGGTACTCGCGTTCTTCTTCGTCCAGTTCCTCCTCCAGTTCCTCGGGAACGAGCTTGAGATCGGGCTTCTTCGCAGCATCATCTGCTGTGGTCATCACTTTGCTCCTCCTCTCTCCGACATCATGTCGGACTTGATGACGGACATCCGGCCGTCGCGGTTACGCGAGACCAATTCGTTTCGGCGTAACGAAAGGTTTGAGAAAATTCCGGTCCGAACAGGCAGTCGGCCACGCCCACGATGTCGCTGCGCTCGGTGACAATGCGCGCGACGTCGTTGCTAATTGGACGCCCGGACAGCACCCACAGGATCGAATTGGGTTGATGGACGCGATGCAGGACTGCGCCATCGCGCATCACTGCAACCACGTATTCGACTTTGCTGTTGACGCG
>DATLJR010000208.1:0-5816 GCA_035538755.1 Pseudolabrys sp. | reverse complement strand
ATATCTGCCGTACCTCGAGATCATCGATCCACTCGTTTTCCTGGCTGAGCTTGCGTTCGCGGTATCGCTTATGCTCGGCATCGGCGTGCGCCTTGTCGCGGCTATTGCCGCGGTCTACTCGCTACACCTCTGGCTCGGCCTGTACCGCCATCCCGCTGAATGGCCATGGAACTACATGTTTCTTGCGATCGTGCACGTGCAGTTCGCGGTCTATGCCGCTGGCCGCAGCCTCGGCGTTGACGCGATGATCCGCCGTCGCGCGACAAGCAACGTGATTACACGCCTAGCGGCGCTGGCGGGCTAATGAGGAATCCGGAACAACGGCGTGGACTTATTTTTCGACGGCCAGATGGCGCCTGTTGTCTCCCACAGGCTTCAGGCATACTCTAAAAAAATCCGTTCACTTCACTGCGGAGCAGTCTTCATCTCAAACAGTAAGGCGTCTCTACATGATCCGTCTTTTCGCTTTCGCGGTGTCGGTGCTTGTCTTTGCGGCAACTTCCCATGCGCAGGAGCGCCCGCCGATTTTCCAACAGATGCTCAAGGCCTATGGACTTGAGTCCTTTGGGCAAATCGAGAAAATCCGCTACACCTTTAACCTCGAATTCCCCGGACTGAATCTTTCTCGCACTTGGGAATGGGAACCCAAGACGGACCTGATTACCTACGATGGCAAAGATAAAGACGGCGCACCGGTGAAGCTAACGTACGCGCGTTCGCAGCTCAGCAGCCAATCCGACTTCGTGAAGAATGAAATCGATCCAGCTTTCAGCAACGATAATTATTGGTTGCTCTTCGTATTGCATGTTTCCTGGGACGGCAGCGCCACCGTCACCGATGAGGGCATGCAGAAACTGCCGCTGGGGAACGGCTCCGCGCAGCGGGTCGTGGTGAAGTATCCCTCGCAGGGTGGCTACGCACCCGGCGATACGTGGGAACTCTATGTCGGCGCCGACTATAAAATTGAGGAATTTGTCTATCACGGGGGCGGACCAGGCACACAAAAAAGGCCCAGTGTGTTGGTCGCAACGTGGACTGAGTACAAGAAGGCAGGCCCTCTCCTCATCTCAATGGATCACCGGGGTACCGCGGATGGCAAGCCGACGCGAGTTTTCCTTTCGGATGTGTCCGTGAAGTTGACGGGATCAGACAGCTGGATGAACGCCCAATAGAAAAGGACGCCTTTTCGACACTTGATGGTGGTCCGTCGCTGAGCCAACCCAGACAGTATTTTCCGGATCGTCTCGAGCGCCTTTCCTCAAATTTTCCGCGCTCTTCTAGGGGCCAGGAGCCGACATCGCTGTTCCGGACACCGAGCTAGCAATACGTCCGCAATGTGCCGTTTGGCCATGAAGCGCGCGATCGATTTGGGAATGTCGACAGCGAAATCATTCGGGAACGCGCATCGTGGTTGCGGAGTTCCCTCGGTGCCGCCGTTGATGGTAGGCTTGTTATTTCAGGATGAGCGCATGCGCCCCGAGGGGGTGGTTTTTTGATAGCCAAGCAGCGCAGAAATTGCCGCTGTTTTGGGTGACCCGCACGGCGCTGTTGAGACCCACTCGGAGAAAAGGAGAGTACCATGCCTGACATGAGAAAAGAGACGGACAGCCTCGGCGTCGTCGAAGTACCAGCGGAGAAGCTCTGGGGTGCGCAGACGCAGCGCTCGCTCGAGCATTTCAGCATCGGAAGAGATTTGATCCCCCGTGAAATGATCACGTCCTACGCCACCTTGAAGAAGGCCGCCGCCATCGCCAACCACGACGGCAAACGGCTCGATGATCAACGCTATAAATTGATCGTGCAGACGTGCGATGAAATTCTCGCGGGCCAGCATCACGATATGTTCCCCTTGCATGTCTGGATGACGGGTAGTGGCACGCAGTTCAACATGAACGTCAATGAAGTGATCTCCAATCGGTGTTGCCAGCTCGCGGGTACGCCGCTGGGCAGTCATACGCCCGTTCATCCCAACGATCACGTCAACATGGCGCAGTCGTCGAACGATTCCTTCCCCTCGGCCATGTGTATTGCTGCGGCGGTCAGCGTGAAGGAGCGGCTAATTCCTGCGGTGACGGCGCTCCGCGACGCGATGGCCGCGAAATCAAAGGCTTGGAGCGACATCGTCAAAATTGGCCGCACGCACATGCAAGACGCCACGCCGCTGACTCTGGGCCAGGAATGGTCTGGATATGCTGGGATGTTGTCGGACGACCTTGAACGGATCGAAGGCGCTCTCCCGGGCGTCTATCGTCTGGCGCTCGGCGGTACGGCAGTCGGAACGGGCATCAACTCGGCTCCGGGATTTGCCGAAGCGGCTGCTGCCCAGATCGCCAAGCTGACCGGCCTGCCCTTTGTCACTGCACCCAACAAGTTCACGGTGCAGGGTGCTCACGACGCATTGGTGCAACTGTCCGGAACGATGCGCACGCTCGCCGTCTCGCTTTACAAGATCGCCAATGACATCCGCCTGATGTCCTGCGGCCCGCGCGCGGGATTTGCCGAGTTGGAGATCCCAGAGAACGAACCGGGCTCGTCGATCATGCCGGGCAAGGTTAATCCGACCCAGTGCGAAGCGCTGACAATGATCGCCGTTCAGGTGATGGCCGACGATGTCGCGGTCGGTTTCGGCGGCGCCGGCGGCTATCTTGAAATGAACGTCTACAAGCCGCTGATGATCTTCAACATCACGCACTCGATCACGCTCATGACCGACGGCTGCACGAACTTCCGCAAGTTCCTGATCGAGGGCACCAAGCCCAATATGAAGAAGATCAACGAATACGTCGAGCGCTCGCTCATGCTGGTTACGGCGCTGTCGCCAGTCATCGGCTACGACAAGGCGTCGAAGATCGCGCACTACGCCATGGATAACGATCTGACGTTGAAGGCGGCCGCCCTGAAATTAGGCTACGTCACGGAGGCCGAATTCGATCGCGTCGTCGATCCAAAGAAAATGGTGAAGCCCTATGTAGCGGCGGCAGGTCCAACTGTAAGCGCGGCCTAGGCTCGCGCATTGACGAACGCGGCGTCGGCTTGGGGCTTCCCGGCCGGCGCTGCAGCGAATCTGGATTTTCAAAATAGATTTGGGGGGCTCGCATGTCGTTGCAGGAGCGTTCCAATCTCATTCTCACTTTTGCCAAGGTGCTTTTCGCCAACGGTCAGGCAACCGATCAGACTGTCGACGCGGCTGAGCGTCTCGGCCGTGGGCTCGGGCTGCGCGCCAGGATCATTCCGCGCTGGGGAGAGCTTGAACTTCAAGCCGAAGACAAGGACGCCGAACTAAGCTTGCAAATTGCCGCCGATCCGACCGGCGTTGACATGGATCGTGTGGCTTCGACGATGCGGGCGGTCGAGGATGTCGAGCACGGCCGGCTGGCGCCGGATGCGGCATCCGAGACAATCGCCGCGATCGCCAAAGCGCCTCCGGCACCAACCTGGCTGTTCGCGCTTGCCGCTGCGGCCGGTGCCGTGGCGCTATCGGTGATCTTCGGCGTCGAGCACTTCCTGCCCACCGTGCTGATATTTGTAAGCGCCGGAGCCGGTGCGATTTTACGCCGTGCAGTGGCGCGTGTGAGCGCGAACGTTTTTCTCCAACCATTCTGCGCGGCGCTTCTCGCCGGCGTCATTGGCGCGATTGCGGTGCGCTACAACTTGAGTTCGTCACTGCGCCTTGTCGCGGTCTGTCCGTGCATGGTCCTGGTGCCCGGACCTCATTTTCTCAATAGCGCGCTGGACCTAATCGCCGGCCGCATTCATCTCGGCGGAGCTCGCTTGATTTATGCTGGGCTGATTGTTCTGGCGATCACGACGGGCTTGCTCCTTGGACTGACGCTTTTCGGCGTCCCCCTACCGGTCGATCCGCCGGGCCGCAGCGTCCCGTTGTGGGAGGATGTGATTGCCGCGGGCGTCGCCGTCGCCGCCTATTCGGTCTTCTTTTCCACGCCACTGACCATGCTGCCTTGGCCGGCGGCCGTCGGCATGCTGGCCCACGCCCTGCGGTGGGTGGCCCTCAATGTGCTTGGTTTCGGTGTTGCTATCGGCGCCCTGGTTGCGTGCGCAGTCGTCGGGCTGATCCTCACGCCGGTCTCGCGCCGCACGCACATGCCATTCGCGGCCATCGGCTTCGCTTCCGTCGTGTCGATGATACCGGGCGTCTACCTGTTCAGGATGGCGAGCGGCTTCGTCCAGATTGCCGACGGCACGCAAACAATGGCGGACCTATTGAACACGGTCGCCAACGGCACAACGGCGACGATGATCATTCTGGCGATGAGCTTCGGCCTCATCATGCCGAAGCTGATCATCGACTATTTCAGCGACCGTTCGACCGAAGCAAAGTCATAGGAATGTCGAATATGCAAACGCTTGCTGGAAGTCCCGACGCGCTCGGTGAGGCAGGCCGCCCGACGGATGACACGATCGAATTGTCGCGATTGGAAGAGCGGCTGCCACCACTCTTGAGCGTCATCGCTGGAATGGTTGACCTCACCGGCTTTTTTACCCTCGGCAATATTTTCGCCGCCCACATTACCGGCAATCTTGTTGTGGCCGCTGCTGCGGCGGTGCGCGGCGGACCGTGGAACCTGGCGCAGGCACTGGCCATTCCTGTGTTCATCCTGGCGGTCGCGGCCGCGTGGCTGGTTGCCCGCGTTTCCAGCCTGCACGGTACGGCCCTGACACGGCTGCTTCTTGTGATCCAATTTCTACTGCTCGGCGCGGTTTTGGTTTTCTGCGTCACCGCGGAACCCTCAGCCAACCCGCACGGATTGATGGCCGGCATTGCAGTCATGATCGCAGTTTGCGCAATGGCATTTCAGTACGCTCTCCTGCGCTTGGCTTTGCCGAAAGCGGTTT
The DNA here is from genome assembly GCA_035538755.1 of Pseudolabrys sp. GTDB lineage: Bacteria > Pseudomonadota > Alphaproteobacteria > Rhizobiales > Xanthobacteraceae > Pseudolabrys. The sequence goes on along the minus strand of DATLJR010000208.1, from coordinate 962 downwards.
CAACGGCGGTGATGACCGGGAATCTGACCAATGCGGTTTTGTCGCTGATGGAGATGTTATCCCCGCAGCAGCCATTAATGACGGTTGATCGCGGCCGATTGAAGAGATCCCTGTATCTGCTGATCGGTTTCCTCGTGGGTTGCCTTGTGGCGGCTGCTGCCATCTCGATGCTGGGGGACTGGGCGTGGTCCATCCCAACCGCGCTGGCGGCTGTCGCGATCGCGGTGCGATAGGAGAGATGCCCGAATTGCTTTGGAGCATGGCTGCGCTCGAAATCGCGCTAATATGTCGCACGCCTTCCTGGCCGAACTGATCTTGTGCAAGCGTGATCGCTCGGAGCGGCGCTATCAAACAGCACAATCCTTTTTTGATTCTCCCCCCAGCATCTGAGGCTTATCTTAAGGTCGAGCAATTGTTTTAGGAGTATTTTTCTTTGAGCGCGGTTTCTTGCCGAATTCAGAGAGACGCTCATCCTTAAGACGCGCCGAGAGAAAATCAACGAACAACCGCCTCCTTGCCGGCAAGACTCTTGTCGCCGGCTAAACCGCTTGAATAGGAACAGGCCCTAATGGTGATCGGACTCGTCTGGTCGCGGACCCCGGAGAGTGAGCCGACCTAAGTGGACGCGCAACATCGCGTGTCACACAGGCACGACAACAAGCTCAGAGAAAAACAAACTCAATGCCATAAATGAGTTGCTTTCTCGCGAAGACGTTCGATCTCTTCCCTAACGAATAAAACTCTAGACCTCAGATCAGTCACGATAGGGTCGTCATTTCTAAGACGACAAAGTGCCTCCGAGATTTCGCTCTCAAGGAATGCCTGTCGTCGTTGGAGTTCGGTTATGTCCGCTCGCAGCATAGCGTTGTCCCCCGACTCAATTGAAATCACCCTGTATCGTCGCGGGCGATACAGACATCACATCGCGCTGGTAAATTGTGCTCCGGCGTTGTGTCCCCACA
>DATLJR010000207.1:0-1812 GCA_035538755.1 Pseudolabrys sp. | reverse complement strand
ACAGATCGCGAGCATGTTGCAGGAAACCGGGTTCGCGATGGACCTGACCCGTGTCGTGGGTCCGATCATACTCGCCTGCGCCATCCTTTACGCCATCCCGGCCACCGCCGTCCTCGGCGCGATCCTAGTGACGGGCTTTTTGGGAGGTGCCATCTGCGCCCATGTCCGCATTGGTGAGTTGGGGTCGCCGCCGGAAATCATTTCGCTGCTTCTGGGCGTGATGACATGGGGCGGCCTCTACGCGCGCGATGCCCGAATCCGGGCCATTCTGCCGCTCATCCGTTGAACCAACAGGGGCAGTGCTCTGTCCCTCAAGATCAGGAGAAAACGCATGTATTTAGTAATGGGAATCACGGGAAAAGTGGGCGGCGCAACGGCAAAACATCTGTTGGCGCACGGCAAGGAGGTACGCGCGCTCGTCCGCAATCGCGAGAAGGCGGCTAACTGGGCGAACCAGGGCGTGGAACTGGTAGACGGCGATTGGAATGATTCGGCAGCCATCGAGCAAGCGCTCAAAGGCGTCGAAGGCGCGTTCGTCATGTTGCCGGCTGTCTGGGCGCCCTCGCCCGATTACAAAGAAGCAAAGGACGTGATTGCAAACTATGTCGAGGCGCTCACCAAGGCAGCGCCGCCGCGAGTGGTTGCGCTTTCGTCGATGGGTGCGAACAGAACCAGCGGGCTCGGGATGATCACGGCCTTGTCGCTTCTGGAGCAAGGTTTTCGCGACCTGATATCGCCAATCGCATTTGTGCGCGCAGGTGGATTCTTCGGAAATTTTCTTTACGGCTTGCAGGTCGCCCAGGGCGGAACGCTACCGGTCTACTACAATCCGACAAACCGGAAATCGACCATGGTCGCGACGAACGACATCGGCGCGGAGGTCGCAACCCTTTTGACCGAGCCAGCATGGTCAGGGCAGCGCGTCGTCGAACTTGGTTCGATGGTCACCGCGGATGAAGTCGCGGAGCAATTGGGTGAAGTCCTGAATCTCGACGTGAACGCCTTTGCAGTCCCGCGTGCAGGGTGGGCGGAAGCGTTCGAGCAATTCGGCATCCCGAAGGGCCACACCGGACCTGCCGAAGAAATGTTTGATGCCGTGAATGCAGGATGGATGGACCTCGGAGTCGAGGGTACGGAGCACGTAGCGGGTACGACGTCCGCACGCGATGTATTCGAGGCTGCACAGAACGCCGCCAAGGCGTAAGTCCGGGACGGATCAGGCATGAGACGGAGACTGCCCGCTTCTGTGTATCGTTCAGGCTATTGCTAGCCGTGACGGTCTTTTTGCCGACGGGGCTAATCGTGAAGGCACAGCTAAAGAACGTCGAAAAAACCCGATTTATCATCTTAATTCTCGGCGCCCATCTGCTGCTGGAAGCGATCACGGTTTAATATTTGGCTTTCTATAAAGCTCGCAAAGGTCCGGGCTTTGGCACTCGTTTGCCGGCCCGCCGGAAAGATCGCCCACGCCTCAACCGGAGGCAACGACCAGTCGGTCAGCACAGCTTTGACCGTTTTGGCTTTCAGCTCTGGCGCAAACATCCACTCAGACGCGATCGTAAGGCCGAGGTCGGCGAGCACGCACTCTCGGACACCGATCGTGCTGCTCAGACGAACTCGACCATCGACGCTAATCGACGCTTCCACGGCCCCTTGCCGGAAGATCCATGTTGGGCCGCCCAAGGGCTGCTCGTAGGCGACGACCCGATGTTCCACGAGGTCAGCGGGAATCCGCGGCACACCCGCAGCGTTGAAATATGATGCCGTACCGATCACACGCCCCTGGCATTGCGCGATTCTGCGGGCGATTAG
>DATLJR010000206.1:0-1719 GCA_035538755.1 Pseudolabrys sp. | reverse complement strand
CTTGACGATCTGAAACAACGGAATGAACAACAGGGTATCCGGCACCAGATAGGTCAGAAAAATACCCGTAGCGAGAAGGCTCGAGCCCCAAAACCGCATCCGGCCGAGCGAAAACGCCGCCAAGACGCTGACCACCATGGTGATCGCCACGACGCAAAGCGTGACGATGGCTGTATTTTTGAAAAAAATCAGAAAGTCCGATTGGGTCAGGAGCAGTTTGAATTGATCGAGGGTGACGCCGTTCGCGATGATCCACGGATTGGTCGCCATATGCGCGACCTCGGCGTCGCTCTTGAACGCCGTAACGATCATGTAATAGGGCGGGATCAGAAAGAAGATCGCGAACAACACAAGGAAAAAGTAGGACGCGATCAGAGCCCAGCGCCGGTTGCGGCTCAGGCTGCCTTTCAAGCCCAAACCTGGGCCGGCGCCGCGCGCGACGACTGCGGCGGTGTTCATCCGATTTCTCTGCCTCGTTTACGCACACCGCGCAAAATGAAAATCGCCGCTACAGCGAGGATCGGGAACATGAACAGCGAGGTTGCGGCGCCGAGCGGCAGGTCGCCCGAGCGAATGCCAAGCAGGAACGCGTAGGTGGCAAAGACATGCGTCATGTTGCGCGGCCCGCCGGCCGTCATGATTTGCACGATGTCGAAGTTGGCGAATGTCACGATCAGCGAGAACAGCACCGTGATGGCAATAATATTGCGCATCATCGGCAGCGTTATATGCCGGAACTTCTGCCAGGCATTGGCGCCATCGATCGCGGCGGCCTCATAAAGCTGCTCGGGCACCGATTTGAGCGCGGCGAGATACATGATCAGAAAGAACGGCGCGCCGTACCAGATATTGACCAGGATAACCGAGAAGCGCGCCCAGTACGGATTGCTGAGCCAGGCGATCTCGTCATGGCCAAAGCTCTTGAGGATATAATTGAATGCCGAATGCGTGGGGTCGAACAGCCACCACCAGCCGAGTGACGACAGCGCCAGCGGAATGACCCACGGCACCAGCAGCATGCCTCGCCATTTGCGTTGACCTTTGGCGGGAAGATTATTGATCAGATGCGCGGTGATCAGCCCGATCAGCGCTTTGAAGAACACGGCGGTCAACGCAAAGATCGCCGACTGCTGGACCACCATCCAGAAAACGTCGCGTGACAACAGGAAGCTGAAATTGCCAAGCCCGATAAAGCGCGTCTGCGCCTTGTTCAGCATCGACAGATAGATCGAGTACAGGGCCGGATAGACCACGAGACAGGCGACGATGAGGATCAAAGGCAGGCACATCAGGAAAGCCACGGTCGAACGCCGGCGTAATACCTGGTGGAGGCCGCGCGCCGTCGACGACGTCAAAAGCGCCTCTTGCAGCCGGTTTCGCGGCAGTCGTGGTGACCAGGTATGAATGGTATCGGCCATAGCCCGCCTCGTCGCTTTGGCTGTCAGGCATGCCGGCCAAACCGGCCGGCATGCATTTGCATTATATGGACCGAGACGGCGCTTAGGCTCGCAATGTTCCTTCGAGCTCGTTTTCGGCCCACTTGATCACATCATCGAGCTTTTCATTGCCCTGCGTGAGCTTGGCAACCATGACGGTATTAATCGCCTGGTTGTAAATCTGCGCGCCGACATCCGAACGCGCTGGGAAGCCCAACATCGAGGTTTGCTCGTCGCCGCGCGGCGGATAGCCATAAACGGTTCCGACCGGCGGCTCGACCGT
>DATLJR010000205.1:0-2004 GCA_035538755.1 Pseudolabrys sp. | reverse complement strand
ACCCTGCACACGTTCAACAGAACCTGGCGCTAACGCGCTGCAATCAGTTGGGCCGCAGCACAGTATTTTGCTGACCGGATCAACTAAACTTGCATCATTGATCCATTGTTCACTGCCGTGACCGAACACGGCAGTGCATATCAACGTCGATGCCACCGCGAGCCAGACCCTCATGTTTGTCCCTGATCACATCACCTAGTCAGTAATTTGGAGCCTAGTACCGCTCTGATTGGGTTAATCCGCGCTGACTGAAAAGCTGACTATGCCGTCAGGCCGCGCAGCTCGCCGTCAAAGTGGCGCCTGATCGTCTGCTGATGATACCCGCGCTTCTTCATTCAAGGCCGTCGCACTCAAGCGCCGCGATCAGCGCCTGCACCTGATCGCGCGTAGCAACAAAAAGCGATCTGATAGTTTCGCACTGCGCATCCGTGGACACGGTTACGCCGTCCTCCAAATGCCGCTGCAGCGCCCGCGTCGCGTTCAAGTTCTCGATCAGCCCTGATGCAAGGGCCGCGCCTTCCGCAGCGTGGTCACGTTAGGTGGTGGCAATGGTTCGTTGAAACTTTGTGCGGCTTGAGTGGATGTTGATGTTAAGAAAACCGCCGGGGCCAGTGCATGACAGATTTCGGACAGTTCTGTAAAGGCCGCGAGGAATCGCGGTTGCCTCGCGGTTCGCCGGATTTTTTGTAAGCGCCGAGCTCTTCAATGTCCGCTTTTGGCACAAAGCGGACATCACGACGGCGCTGATCCATTTCCGCTTTTGGGGGTAAAGCGGACATGGGACGGAAGCGCCTCGATGTCCGCTTATGACCCAAACCGGACGTCGAGCTGTCGAATTTGCTGTGGTGCACAACTGCTGCCATAGCTACGGTACGGTCTAGTCCTCTGCCTGAGAGACGGCCATGAGGAGACGGGAGTTCATCGCATTACTAGGCGGAGCTTCGGCAGTGTGGCCGATCGCGGCGCGCGCCCAAGGCCTACCCAGAAAAATCGCACGCATCGGAATCGTCGATGATTCCCCGAGCTGGGACCCGTTTCGTCAGCAGTTGCGCGAACTGAAATATGTAGAAGGCCAAGATATAAGCTACGTGTATCTGCGCACCGATGGCAGTCCAGCCCAATTGGATGCTGCTGCCATGGCGCTTGCGCAGCTCCCTGTGAACGTAATCGTAGCATTCGGCACACCGCGTGCCGAAGCCGCACATCGGGCCACGAAAACCATTCCTATCGTCGCCATATCGATCGGCGACCCGATTGCGGCCGGTTTGGTGACGAGCCTTGCGCATCCCGTTGGTAATGTCACCGGAAACACCATTCTCGGTCCGGACATTATCACCAAAAAACTGCAGATTCTGAAGGATGCGATTCCAACGGTCGCGCGTATTGCCTATCTTTGGAATCCCGAGAATTCGGCCACTGCCGATATTTTGGACGAATTGCGGAAGGCGGTGCCGTTATTTGATCTGGCGCTTGTTTCCCTGCCGGCTCGAACGACGGTAGATTTCGACCGAGTCTTTGCCCAGATGTCATCTGATCGTCCTGATGCGGTTCTGATGACAAGCGATCCGGCGCATCAGGCGCACATGCCCGAGGTCATCGACTTTCTCTTGAGGAACCGCATTGCGGGGTTGTTCCAGGTGCGGGAGCATTCGTTGCCGGCGGACTCATGTCCTTCGGCGTGAGCCTTGCCGACTTGTTTCGGAGGGCGCACTCTACACTGACAAGATTCTGCGCGGTAGCAAACCCGAAAATCTACCCATTGCGCAGCCAGTCACGTTCGAATTCGTGATCAATCTGAAAACTGCGAAAGCCATCGGCCTTGAGATTCTTGCGACGGTCATCGCGCGCGCCGACGAGGTGATTGAATGACGCGGGTACGACGCTTTTTTCGAGTGCTAAAATGATGCGATGAAAGCCGACGTCGACCAAAAAAGCGGCGGACTTAAAGCCGACATGACGGATCGTTCCGGCGTGCCGCCTTCGGGCGTCGGCGCCTCGATCGTG
>DATLJR010000204.1:0-4584 GCA_035538755.1 Pseudolabrys sp. | reverse complement strand
CAGAAACACATCTCATACCACTCAGCCACACCCGGTCCCGTCAGGACAGCCCTCTTCATGGAGGCGACGATCTCCTCTCCGTCGGGTCGTTGTTTGGCTACCGTTCCGTCAGCCAGTTTGCAGTAGAACTCGCCAATCGTTTCGTCGATGACCCTTGCTTTGACTTTGTAGATCATGTTGCCACCAATTTTGTTAGACCCTCGTTCTGGACATCGCTTCGGCCACAAGCTCACGTTGAGCACTGCACGGCAGCATAAACCTTGGCAATATCGAATATATTGTGGATACGACCACAAAAACGAAATAGTCCGGACATAAAGACTGCCGCATTTCCAGTGCGACGGTGAGTGCCCAGCGAGTGCGCGCTAATTTACTTTACGCCACCTTGCGCGGCTGAATGGTCGAGCAGAAATCGGAGAGGATTTCGGCAAGACGGCGGGTCGCAGGGCTTGCATCTGTAGCGGCGACCAGCACGACTTCGGTGTTTGTTATTGTCGGAAATCCATCCTTAGTTTTGAGCACGCGATGTTCGGGCAGGATGGCGATGTCGGCGAGAATGCTGACGCCGAGACCAACAGAGACCGCGGCTTGGATGCCAGCGAGATTGTGACTGGTATATGCAATGTGCCAGGTGCGCCCAGCCGCTTCGATGGCGTGGATCATGCGATTGCGATAGAGGCAGCCTTGGTCGGCCATTACGAGCGGCAGTGGATCTCGGTGATAATCGATCGGACGCCGCTTGCTAGTGACCCAATGCAAACGTTCGGGCCAGGACGCGATTCCGCCTTTCTCGCCGCCTTCGCGTTTGAACAGCGCCAGGTCGAGCTCTCCGCGCTCTAGCGCGCGGCGTAGCTCTACGCTGAGGCCGCAACGCACGTCCAGGCGGAGGCCCGGGCGAGAACGGACGAAATCCGATAGCAATTCGGTCAACCGATAGGCCGCGAAATCCTCCGGGAGCCCGACCCGCACGACCCCTTCGCTGGCTGGTCGCGTGATCACCTCACGTGCTTCCTGCTCAAGCGCCAAAATCCTTCGCGCGTAAGCGACAAGCCGTTCGCCCTCCTCGGTGGGCGTGGCCTGCTTTCCGTTCCGATGCAGTAGCGGGTACCCGAGATTTTCTTCCAGCCGCCGGATCTGCTGGCTCACCGTCGACTGCGTGCGATGGACGCGCTCGCCCGCGCGCGTGAACCCGCCGGTATCGACGACCGAGACGAAGCTGCGAAGAAGATCGAGATCGAGCATGGCCGCATCATTCGTTTTTCAACTGGATATCAGTTTATCATTTAATTTCCAAATATCAAGGGGCGGGCCTATTTGCGGTGCCAGTAAAGGAATTCCACCATGCAAACCTCAAATGTAACGCTGCCATCCCAGTCACAACCCATCCCGCTACCGTTCTTGATCGCCGCGTTCTGCCTGCTGTGGTCGTCCGCCTTCGCTGTGGCCAAGATTGGAATGGCAGACAGTCCTCCGCTTCTTCTCCTCGCGATGCGGTTTCTGGGAGCGGGCATTCTGATTTTCGGCGTTGCCGCAATCCGTCGCTCTCTGTGGGATCTGAGCGGCCGTGAGGTCGTTGTCTTCGCCGTGCTCGGGGTGGTCAACCAAGCGACGTTTCTGGGACTTGGTTATGTCGGCATGCACAGCATCTCGTCGGGCCTCTCAGCGCTCGTGATCAGCGCCAACCCGGTGCTGACTGCGGTCTTGGCTGCGTGGTTCCTCAACGAACCAATGACGTGGCGAAAGGCAGCGGGCTTGTTGCTCGGTGTTATCGGCGTTGCCTTCGTGGTCGAAAGTCGTATCGCAGGCGGCGTTGACCATTCCGCCGGTATCGCTTTCACGATCGCAGCGTTGTTCTCGCTCGTTGCCGGTACAATCTTGTTCAAAAAATTTGCGCCCGTTCATGGGCACTGGATCGGCAACGGCGTGCAGAATCTATCGGCTGGGCTTACTATGTTACCCTTCGCGCTGACCTTCGAAAATATCGGAGACATCGTGCCGAGTTGGCGCCTGCTTGCGGCCGTTGCCTATCTGACCTTATTCGTCTCGGTGTTCGCATACCTGCTCTGGTTTCACATGCTCACGGTGTCAGGCGCGACCGTGGCGAGTTCCTATCACTTCATGATGCCGCCGCTCGGATTGCTGTTCGGCTGGCTTCTGCTCGGAGAGCATGTCGCGCGCACGGATGTCGTGGGCATTGTGTCGATCGCCCTCGGCATTTATCTCGTCACTCGTCTACCATCTTCAGGAGCCTATCGATCGACGCACGATATAAAATTCGCTGCCCGAGTTGCGAGCCGCCACTCCATCGGAAACCTTTCCCCGCGTGTCATCCAATCCAATCGTCGTGGCCGGTAACTAAATATATGCAGCTAGCGGTCCGCTGAACGAAATACTTGGAGAAAGCAAACAGAACATTTGCACTGCACCATACGACGTCCGCTTTGCGTCATTCGTTACCTAGGTATTGGGCCACAGCGCCGATCAATGTCCGCTGTGCCTCCAATAGTGACCAAACTCTGCGAGGCAGCAGAATGACGCGAAGGGCCAATAGCGGACATTATGCGGACATTATTCCGCACGATGGAATCCAGTCACAAAATTTACGTCCTTTTGATTGCCCCTCAACTGTTAGCTTCCTAATTGGCGTACATTAGCTCTATGAGCGAAACGAAGGCACTTTTAGATACTCTACGTAACTCGGCCGACCAAAAGGTCGTTGCCGCCATTGAATCAGTGGTCCGCGACGGCACCGACCGGCAATTGTGCCGTATCAATCTCCTGAACTTCGCCGGCAAACACAAGCTAAGCGAGGAAAAAACAATAAGTGGGTTCCTGCACGCTTCACGGCTAGGGCTGTTCGAGTTGACTTGGAACGTTCTGTGCCCCGGTTGTGGTGGAGTGCTCGACGCCACACAAACCCTCAAGTCCGTGCACAAGGAGGCCTATGACTGCGCCCTCTGCGCGGCTGGCTATGAGCCGACCCTTGACGAAATGGTCGAGGTCGCTTTCACGGTCAGCCCACGCCTGCGACGGATCGCGGCACACGATCCCAACTCACTCCCGATCTGGGAATATTTCCGCCAAATATTCTGGTGTTCCGGGATCGACCTGCCCGAAACCGGACTGGAAGAGATTCTCGAAAAAATCACCATCGAGGCGATCGAACTTCCGGCCAGAGAGAAGGCGCTGATATCGCTGCAACTGCCGGCCGAATTTGTGATCGTGTTCGAACCGGTCACGCATGCGGCTCATTTCATCGACGTGAAAGGAGATCCAACACGCGAACGTCAGAATCTGACGATGATCTTCAATAGGGTTCAGGCGCCGACCAGCACGACGGAAATGCGACCCGGTCCCCTGCGCCTTTCCCTCGACAACCGCACCGATGTGCGCACGCTGCCTGCGATCTGGATTGCCGGCGACGAACTCCATCACCTGCTCGGCAAGCGCCGGCCGTTCCTGACTGCAAAGCGGCTTTTGACCAACCAAACGTTTCGCGACATCTATCGTACAGACACTCTCGATGTCGATCAGGGACTCAAAGTCACCAGCATCACGTTCCTGTTCACCGACCTCAAGGGCTCGACCGCGCTATATGACCGCGTTGGCGACATTGTCGCCTACGACCTTGTGCGCGAACATTTCCGGATTCTCCAGGAGATCGTCGCCTCCGAGGGGGGCGCAGTCGTCAAGACTATCGGTGACGCGGTGATGGCAACATTTCCGACGCCTGATCGCGCAGTTGCGGCTGCGCTTCGCATGCGTGACTCGGTCCAAAACCTCAAGAACGATCTGCTGGTCAAGATCGGAATTCACGAGGGGCCATGCCTCGCGGTTACGCTCAACGAGCGGCTCGATTATTTTGGGCAGACTGTCAATATTGCGGCGCGTGTCCAGAGCCTTGCCGATTCACGTGCGATTTTCGTGACCAAATCGGTCGTAGAAAATTCGCAAGTATCGAAGATATTGGAGGAGAGCAAAATCAAACTGACTGAGCAAAGCGCCGCGCTGCGCGGTGTCGCTGACAAAATGACGGTTTTTCAAATTCCCTGAGCGCCTGAACAAGCGAGGTCCACGCGTAAATCGCTAGCGTGGCACACCGTCCACAGCATCAGAAGCAGACATATGCAGTGCAACACACAAAAGCAGACCGCCACGCTGAGCCGTTGCCTTGGAGACGTCACAACGAGCCGCTACAACAACAGTCCTAGCCGCAGAGAGAGGACGTGATCTCATGAATACGCAACAGCTCGCGAAGACTTTCACCGACATGTGCGCGAAGGGCGAGTTCGAGGCCGCCGGTAAGAAATTCTGGTCCGATGACATCGAGAGCCGCGAGCCGATGACCGGCGAAATGGCGGTGCTCAAAGGGCGCAAGGCGGTCGAAGGAAAAGGCGAATGGTGGTATGCGAACCACGAGGTGCACAATGTCACCGTCGAGGGTCCCTATGTGCATGGCGATCAGTTCGTCGTTCGCTTCAAGATGGAAGTCACGCCCAAGGGTAAGAATCGCTTGAGCCTCGATGAAGTCGGCCTTTACACGGTCCAGAACGGCAAGATCGTCGAGGAGCGCTTCTTCATGGG
>DATLJR010000203.1:0-9471 GCA_035538755.1 Pseudolabrys sp. | reverse complement strand
GTGCATCACGCCCGCCAGCATGTCGTCGATCTTGGCGAGATCCTTACTGACGAAGAAAATGCGTTCACGCGCCTTCTTGGCGTCAATGAGCGCCGGTAGTTCGTCCTCTTTGAATAGATAGGCCATCAGGCATTCTCCTTCCGTTACCGCTGCGACGCCAAAATCTACGGCCGTCGACCAATAGCGCTCACGTCCATTGTCATTTCGCCAATAGCAGTTCCGCAGCTGATTTGCGCTTGACCTGCACTTCATATCCGGTTTGAGCGAAAGCCTCGGAGATATATTCCGTACTACCGTCCCACAGCTCGATCTCAACCAAGCCCTGTGACCCAGCGAGCGAATGCGTAGACTTAGTTTGCGAACGGTGCGGCATTAATAAGTTAACGACGCCGCCACGATCGACGGACCGGCCGGGCTCACCCATTGGTTCATACAGCGCCGAGGACTCGTAACTGCTGGCCACGCCCCGCGGCAGCCGTTCTGTCAGCACCGCGGCACAAATCACTGCGCCACGGTCGTTGTAGACCTTGACCAGGTCGTGTTGGTTTATTCCGCGCTCCGCTGCATCCTGCGAATTCATGCGAACAACCCAGTAATACCAATCCTTCACCTTCACCCGGTGGTCAGGAATGTTGAGCAGGAAACTATCCTTGCCGTCGCTTTGTGTGTGGAAACTGTACTTGACGTGCGGTGTCAGTAGCTGCAACGGATATTTCCGGAACAATTCGCCTGACCGCGGGCCCTCCCACGACTGCACGTATTCGACGACTGGGGGGCGCTCGGGATCATTCAGACGCTTGAGACTGTTGCATTCAAACTCAAGCTTGCCCGATTGGGTCTGCAGGCCTTTTAGGAACTCCACTGAATAATCGGATGGCAATGGATGCGGCTCCGGAACATCCTTCTTCCGGCCCTCCCAGAACCAGCGGAATGATACCGGCGCACGTAACTTCTCCTTCTCCGCCGGCACGACGTAATAGCCGCGCTGGATAAACTTCTTCCACGAAATCCTCTTAGGCAAATCGGAAGCATCAAACAGGCGCTTGACCCAGTCGATTTCATTCATGCCTTCGGAGAAGTAATTGGCTAGGCCGAGTCGTTTGCTAATCTCGTTGAAGATCCAGAAATCGGACTTGGACTCTCCGAGCGGCTCGATAGCCGGCGCTTGGAAGATGATGACACGATGGTTGAGTTGCTGCTGGCCGTGGTGGCCGTAGCCACCGAGCGCAGCCCACTCGCTGATGTCCACTCGCTCGAAATTCGTGCAGGCAGGTAAAATAACGTCAGCGAATTTGGTGTCGCCTTCAAACCAGATCGCCTGGCTGACGACGAATTCCAAATTGGATGACTGGAACATCTTCACGTGACGGTTCGTGTTGTTCATGGTCGCGATCAGCGACCCGCCATACTTAAACATCATCCGAACCGGCGCATGGCCGGCCGACGGATAACTAAACTTGCCGAACTGCGCTTCGATCGATTTGCCGTTCCACGGGTACCCACCGTCGGCTTTACCGTCGATGATGGCCTCCGGGAGATAAATCCGTGGAATCCTCTGCTGCGGCGTATTCATCGTCGGGAGCTGCGGCATGCGCTGGAAAAGCTCGACGGCCATCGCAGTCTTCTCAATATCACCCGACATGCCGCCGTCGGCATAGCCCGGGAAGTAGAAATTGAGATCAACCGGGGCGCCCCATTGCAAATTGCCCATGTTGACGCCCGGCTTGCCTAGACCCTGCATGGCGATCAGGCACACCATGGTGCGCGCCCACTGAATGCCGGTCTGGTTGCGGCATGCGCCGCCATGGCCGTTGCCCCAGCCGCCGCAGCCGAGATAGGTGCGTTTGGAGCCCCATTCGCGCGCCAGCGCCCGTACGTCCTTGGCTGGAACGCCGGTTTCTTTCTCCTGCCATTCCGGCGTCTTGGGCACGCCATCGCGCTCGCCCATCACATAGGCTTTCCAGGCATCGAAGCCCACTGTGCGCGTGGCCACGTATTCCTTGTCGTAGAGGTTCTCCTTGATCCAAACATACGCGATTGCCAGGGCCAGCGCGGGTGAGGTCGTCGGCCTCGGGCAGATCCATTTGCCGGGCAGGAATTGGGCCGATGAGTTGTAGTGAGGGTCGATGTGTACAACTTTGATGCCGAGCTTCTTCAGCCATTGCCGACGAACGGTACCTTCCTGAGCACCATAGGAACCACTGTTGGTTTCCGGATCGGCCGACCAGAACACAACCATTTCGCAATTTTGGAGGAGATCCTCGACGGTACCGTAAGTCTCGCACTGTCCGACGCGCAGCGTGTAGCCCCAGTGGTGCGCGGCGCCCCAATACCAACCTTCCCAACTGTCCGGATTATGGTGTACCGGCGTGTGGCCGACGGCATTGCTAAAGCGATACAGCGCGCTGAGGTAATAGCCAATATGGCCCCAGGTATGATGTGAACCGTGCGAAACCGTCATAGCGCCCGGCCCGTGATCGCGCTTAACACGTTGGATTTCACCAGCGACGATATCGAGCGCTTCATTCCAGCTGATCCGTACGTAGCCTGACTTGCCTCGGCTTTGCGTGTTGCGCTCGCCGTTTGGGTCGAAATCTGCCCGCTTCATTGGGTAGAGTAAGCGGTCGGGCGAATAGATTGTCGACCGGGAAATCTGGCCGTGTGGGGCGAGCGTGGTCTTGCGCGGCGGCGTCAACTTCATTCCGTGCGCTTCGATTGTCCACGGATGCGGGTCGGTGTCGTCGAAATCGATCGGGGTGGTGCGGATTATCTTGCCGTCCTTGACGTAAACAAAGAGCGGCCCGCCATTTGCCATGTTGCAATAGCGCATGGAGCCGTCCAGCATCGGGGTGCCGAACTTCCAATGCGCGGTCTGCATGCCCATCAGGACTTGCGCAAACCAATTGGTCAGGTCCTCAGAGCCTTCAACTGACAACACAAAATCTTTTTGCGCATTGATTTGGTTGAGCCATTTGATCGGCGGCATCAGCAGCGACGAACCGATGGCTGCGTTTTTGAAAGCAAGCGTGATGTCGGGTCGTGGATGCGAGCCTGCACCGGACGTTATGCGGCCGTCTCTGATTTCAATCCAGCGGCCGACGTCTTCGTCGCGCGCTTTGATCTGCGCAACTAAGTTACGCTCCTTCAGCCGCGCGGCAAAAGTGGGATATCTCCGTGCGGCGAACTTGAGCATCACCGACAGGCCAAAAAGGATGATCGAGAATTTCAACCGCGAAATCATGATGCTTACCTTTTTTGGTACAGCGAATAGGCAAGAGCGCTGGTCGGCCATATCGCCGTGAGAGTATACACCGCACCCGATCATAAACTGATGCAGATTGCGGGAAAACCGATCGATTCTAACGATCGCTGACGCTACCCTTGCGCCGCGCCGCACGCACACCCTTTTCGCGAGGCACGATTCCGGCTGCTATGCGCTCGATTTCTTGAAGAAAAGCGAGGCAGACCGCCGACAATTCGTGCTTGGCGCGAGATATCACCGCAACCTCCCAGGGCCGCATCGGTGAATCGAGTTCCAACAACACAATCGACGAGGACTTGCGGTTATCGAAAAAGAATTGTGAAGGCATCAACGTAATGTAATCACCATTCTCGATGAGAGAGCGCGCACAGGCGAAGGACGTGCACTCGATAGTGCTCTTCGGCAGCGGTAGACGGTTGGAAGTAAAGGTCTGCTCGAAAACGTCGAGTCCGGTATTACTTCCCCGGTAAATAATCCACTCAAGGTCAAGCAAGTCCGAGAGCTTGCTCTTGCGCGCGCTGATGACAGGATGGTTGGCACGAACTGCTGGTACTAAGCGGTCCTTGACTAGGCTGACGAAGTTCAACGTCTCGTCGCGTGGCCGCGCTGGCACCAAGCAGATCGCGATATCGATGTCACCGTTGCGGATCGCAGGCAACATATCCGGGTAGACAGCCTCGGAGATTCGAAAGTTCACCTGTGGACGTGCGCGTTGGAATGCGGCAACCGCGCGCGGTAGTAATCCTATGGCAACGGTAGGCGATGCTGTTACACGGATTTCGCCGACCTTCGCGCCTTGAATCAGTTGCACGTCATTACGAGCGTGGCGCAGCTCCGCTTCGATAATTTTGGCACGGGTCAGCAGCGTCTTGCCCGCAGCCGTCGGATCAACCCCGCGGGCCCCACGGTGCAATAACTCAACACCAAGCTCGTCCTCCAGTTGCTGCAGGCTCTTGCTGATGGAGGACTGCGAAAGATGCAGGTCTTTAGCGGCTTGACGGAACGTGCCGGCGTTAATCACCGCAATGAAGTTCCGAAGTTGAATAAGCTTCATCCCGTTCACCTTTGATTACTCGTGTGCAAAACTATACCGCATGAGCGCCTTCCAGACGCAATTACGGACGCTTCGCGCAAACAGGACCGCAATATAAAAAGAACATCTCAATAGCCGACCCTTAGTTTTCTCGGTAATACCTAATATCTATCGGCTTTTCTTTTCAGCATCCGCGCTTTGCCCAGACGCACCAAAATACGCGGCCATTCTCTCCGGATCGTTGGCAAGCGCGGCCGAGCTTCCGTCATAGATAATCTGGCCGCGGTCAAGCACTATGGTGCGTGACGCGAAGTTGAGTGCCATATTAACGTACTGCTCGACTAATATGATCCCGAACTCTCCAGTATCCCGCAGCAGCTCGAAGACCTCGAACAGCTTTTCCACGATCACCGGCGCGAGGCCTTCCATCGGCTCGTCCAAGAGCAGAAGCCGCGGATTGCCCATGAGCGCCCGCCCAATGCTCAGCATCTGCTGCTCGCCGCCGGAAATATCGAGACCGCTATTGCGATGCCGCGACTTTAAATTTGGAAACAGCTCGTAAACGCGTTCGAGATTCCACGGTCCCGATTGCGCAGCGATAAGCAGATTCTCCTCGACTGTTAACGAGCGAAAAATATCGCGAGTCTGTGGCACATAACCGATTCCAGCGCGCGCGCGATAGTAGCTGGCGAGTGATCCGATTTCGCGCTCACTAAATTCGATATTGCCGGCGTGCAATCGAGTTTGCCCTGCTATCGTTTTCATCAAGGTAGATTTGCCGACGCCGTTGCGCCCGAGCACAGCTAGTACTTCGCCCTGCCCAAGCGTAAACGAGATGTCCTCAACAATAACAGTCTGGCCGAAACCCGCAGTTACTCGGTCAAGCCGCAGCAGGGCGGCCATGTTTGTTGTCTCCAAGATAAACTTCGCGCACACGTTGATCGGCCGCGATATCGCTCGGCGCCCCCTCCACCAGTATCGAACCTTGCACCAGAACCGAAATCTGTTGCGCGAACCGGAATACCAAATCCATGTCGTGGTCGATCAACAACACCGCAATCTCGTTTGGCAGAGTCGCGAGAATGTCGAGAATAATGTGGCTTTCCGCTGTCGGGATTCCCGCCGCAGGCTCATCCAGCAGCAAAATTTTGGGACGCAACGCCAGGGCGATGGCGATTTCGAGCAGGCGTTGACGGCCATACGGCAATAATTGTGCCGGGACATGCCCCACGTCGCTGAGACTGACGCGGTGCAATAACTCGTCGGCACGAGCAACTTGCCGGCCGTAGGAGAGCACCGAACGCAGCAAATTTCCGGCAATTCCCTCGCATTCCGCCACTGCGAGAAATACGTTTTCACGGACAGTCATCCTGGGAAACAGCGAGGTGATCTGAAATGTTCGGCCGATGCCAAGCCGAATACGCCGCGCTTCGTCTAAATCGGTGATGTCAACGCCGTTGAGTAGCACATTGCCGGTCCATGGTCGAAGACGTCCGGTGAGCAAATTGATGAATGTCGTCTTACCCGCACCATTGGGACCAATCAGCGCACGTCGCTCACCGGGCCGAAGCGTAAAATTCACGTCGGCGATCACTAAGTTTGAGCCGAATGTGCAGCTTAGTCCGCGAGTTTCCAGCATCGCAGTGTCCATCATGCCTTCCTGCGCTGCTTGATAGCGTCGATAGTGCGCTCAGCGACGCCAAGAACGCCCCCCGGCGCCAGTGTCACCATGACGATTAGAACAATGCCTTGCCCCAGAAACCAGTTCGCTGGGTCCTGCTTAGCAAGCAGGTCCTGGGCGAACATGAAGACAGGAACGCCAACGAAAGCTCCATAAAGACGGCCCGAACCGCCCAGGATCAGCATAATCAGTATATTACCCGACAGTTCAAAGCTCAGCGAATAGAGGGCGACAAATTGAGTGCTCTGAGCCTGCAAGGCACCCGCAAGGCCGGCTAACGCCGCCGAAATCACATAGACGATGAGGCGCCGCCGCATGATCGGACAGCCGATCGCCACCATACGCGCGTCATTCTCGCGAATGCCGCGCAACGACCAGCCGAAGGGCGAGTGGATCATCGCCCGCACAAAGACAAAAACAAAAAACAATGCAACCAAAGTGTAGAAGAATGCGGTTTTGCCGCGGAAGTCGAACTCGAAAAGGCCAAGCACCGGAGCGAAGGAAACACCTTGTAGCCCGTCCTCGCCTCCGGTGAGACTTGTTGCCTTGTTGGCGATCTCGTACAGCAAAAACGCCGAGGCCATAGTCAGCATTAGCAGCGTGAGCCCCTTGGTGCGAAGGATGGCAACGCCGAATGCCAAACCGGTAACGGCGGCTAGAACCATCGCGCAAAGCGCCGTGAAAATCGGATCGGTGAATCCGTGTACCGAGAGAATACCTGCCGTATAGCCACCGACACCGAACAATCCGGCATGACCGAGGGTGACGATACCCGCATAGCCCACCAGTAGATCGAGCGACAATGCAAACAAGATCATCACAAATACTTGCGTCGCCAGCGGTTCGTATCCTGGCAGTACAAGCGGTAGGGCCGCCGCCGCCAACCATGGTAACAGTTTTAGTACCTCATTGATTGTGAACGGCGCGACCAAGCTTGGAATTGGTGATGCGGTGACTATTTTCACGCCGCACCCCTACCGACGTTCCATGATGCCGTTCGGCCGCCAAATGAGAACGATAAAAACGAAGGCAAAAATGAAAATCGAGCCGGCTTCGGGCACAAAATAGCGGCAAGCGGTATCGGATATTCCAATTGCCAGCGCAGCGACGAATGGCCCCTTAATGCTTCCGAGACCGCCGACGGCAACGACGATCAAAAAGTAGACAATGTACTGCAACGGATAAGCAGGAGCGATGGCAAGCACATCGGCACCTAGGCCACCGCCCAGCGCAGCCAAGCCAGTGCCCAAGCCGAAGGCAAGGGAAAATAATCGGCTGGTATTGATCCCGATCGATTCCGCCATCGCCCGATTATCAACAGCGGCGCGGATACGCGCACCGAATAAAGTGCGATCGAAAGCAAACCAAAGCCCCGCGATCACCGCTGCGCCGAAGCCGACCAATGCCAACCGATAGGCCGGCAGCGCTAGGTCAAGGATCGTCACCTGACCTTTCAGATAATTCGGCAATTGAATCGGCTGGGCGAGTGGTCCCCATGCAATGCGTACAATTGCGACCGAGACCAGGATGAGCCCAAACGAAAACAGCACTTGGTCAAGTTCGGACCGGCCGTAGAAACGGCGATAAAGCATCCGCTCCAGCAGGAAGCCAAGCGCCGCGACGAGAATGCACCCAATTGCAAGCGAAAGCAGAAACGGAACGCCAAACCGGTTCATGAAGCTGACGGTGGCATAGCCGCCAAGCATTGCAAACACGCCGTGTGCAAGATTGACAAAGCCTATCAGTCCCATGGTCACCGCGAGCCCGACGGAGATCAGATACAGGATCATGCCATAGGCGACCCCGAAGAATAGGATCGTGATGAGCGTTGCCACGGTCTTTCACCTGGCGCGGATACTTGTTAGTCCCCTTGTTTCTTGTTGAATATTTTCCACGGGTCGCCAAATTGACCGACCGTCTCGATTTCGATGTTGGCGAGACGTCCGTTCTTTTCTTCCACCCGGCGCAAATATAAATTCTGAACCAAATCACCTGCCTCGTCGATCCGAATCGGCCCACGCGGGCTGTTTGGATCGGACCACTTGTGCAGGAACGTCATGGTGGCATCTGGATCGATCTTGCCGTTCTGCGCCTTGATCGCGTCGTAGATCGCATGCATGCCATCCCAGCCAGCCATGGCGAAAAAGGTTGGTACAGAGTCGGCGCCGTATTCCTTTTTCCAGGCGGCAATGAAATCCAGGTTGCTCTGGCGCGTTGCGGCTGGTGAATACTGACCAAGCGTGACCACGCCCAAGGCACTACGACCCATGTTGGGCAGTTCGTCGTCGGACGTGATGTCCAGCGGGCCGATTAGCTTGATCTTCGACTTGGCGATGCCAACATCGTCGAACGCCTTCATGAACGCAGTTGCCTGCGGACCGCCGGGATTAAACACATAGACGACGTCGGGATTGGCATCCTTGACCTTCTGGAAGTAAGGCAAATAGTCGGTCGTCTTCAACGCGATGCGCACCGAGCCAACGATAGTGCCGCCACCCTCGGTGAACCCCTTAATGAATGCGGCCTCACCATCGTGCCCGGGAGCGAAGTCGCTCACCACGGTGTACGCGTTTTTCCAGCCCTGCTTCGCCGCCCACACGCCCAGCGGGTAACTCGATTGCCAAAGCGTCCAGCCAGTCCGCACGACGTAAGGTGATTGCAACGTCACCGCACTACCGCCAGCGGTCATCGTGACGAATGGAATCTTCGCCTGCTTGGTCAGCGCAGCAACCGCCATAGCGTTCGGAGTCCACTGGCCGCCGGTCAAGATCTGCACATGATCCCGAAGCACAAGCTCCTGGGCGAGCCGCTTGGCGAGGTCAGGATTAACGCCTGTGTCGTCGCGCTTGATCAATTCAACCTTGGTGCCGGCCGGCAAATCTTTCTCATGCATCTTAACGAACAGATCGATGGCGCGATCTATCTGTTCACCAAGCGCAGCATCGCGCCCCGAGTAAGTAAGGATGACGCCGATCTTAATCGGCTCGGCTGCCGCAGGACTCGCAACAGCAAGCACCAGCAGCATCAGCATCGCCGCACCGATGAAAATGCCGCGGCGCAGAAGCCTCGCGCCACCCGTTTCTGTGAAACTCATGATTGCCTCCAAAATTCTGCTTGTTTGAACATTTCATCCCGTCAACCCGACGCACGACTCCGCCTCGGGTAATGATCGACTGGCTTTTTCTCACGGCTCGATGCGCGCGCGCCAGCATGTCGTGCCGGCGCTTGTATATTGGCCTTAATTATAGTTTATAGTCAGCAAGCGATCAAAAAGTGATGCAATTTGGCTGAAAAACGATCGATTTTGTCGATCGCATGGACATTGGTATTGAAAACAATCTGAGAGGCATGGTGTTATGCAAGTCACCAAGCTCCGTGCGAGTGCCTAGCTAAAGGACATGCGTTGGACTGTCGTCCTCAGCGGGTATGGTGGGTGCCTGACGGACCTAGCAAACCTAGATTTCCGCGATAAAATTCGAAAGCTCACTGAATAAT
>DATLJR010000202.1:0-35166 GCA_035538755.1 Pseudolabrys sp. | reverse complement strand
CGATGCTTGGGCCTCTATGTTTCTACTCGTGATGCTTTTTTCTGCCGTTTTCTTTCGCTTTCACGACTATGGCCATCGAAACATAATAGTTTCCTGCGTTGCAGGTTTTGTTACCGGCGGGATTTGGATTGCGCTTACTGTTGGCCCGCTCATTCTATGGTGTTTTCTTTCCTATTTATTTTGGTCGTTGCTTGACGTTGACAAGAAAACAGCAATCCAGCGTTCTAAGGTTCCCGGAAACGTTTGCGTTATATTGGCAGCAATTATCACTGTCGCTGCGTGGCTTGTAGCGTCCGAATTTTTCAAGAAAATCCCAGTCGTGGGCGAGCAAGTAACAGTTATGTTTCAGGACTTCGATGATGATGATGATGATTGATAGCGGGGGGCTACTCAGCAACGCGCGAAGAAGCGATGGCAGCTTTCAAAGCTAGGTGGCTAGCCCGCTGGTGTCTTCTGCACAGCAGCAAAAATCCGCTCAAAACCGTGCCGTCGAAGCTGTGAGTGTGTTGCCGAAATACAACCACTGAGGGATTTGCTGGCAGTAAAAACACACTGGGTACACACGGGGAGCGTCATGAAAAAATTCCTCATTGCAGTTTGTTCGATTGTCCTCGCCATTGGCGTCAGCGGATGCGCCATCTGGGGAAAAGGTAAAGCTCCTCCGCCTCCGGTCGTTACGCGAGGCTGATCGAGTCTGACCGTTCCGAAAGGCTCCCCAGTCTCGCGCGAACGGTTGCGAGAGGCGGCAAGCTGTTGCGGCTTGCCGCCTTTCTTATGCGGTCCGCGCTCCGAGGCATTGTAGCGGAATCATTTTGGACCAGCGTTAGTCTGGCGCAATCAACGTCTTCTGCAATTGCTTGAACAATTGCTTGTCCGGGGCATCGTAGCGAACCATCGCTTGGCGCGAGGCCGGCGCATTAGTGATAACCATCACTGCCAACCATTTCCAAATGAGTAAGGCTGATTGACTGGGGAAACCTTGTTGAGAGGCCAAAGAATGAAAAAGAAATTCAAACCGTCAGACGATGCGCTGATCCGGCAGCAGCCGATGACCGGCGTCGGCATCCGCCGACTTGCACAGATCCTCCGCACCAATCAAGACACGATCAGGAACCGGGCCACCGAACTTGGCGTTTCGCTGGTCATTGGTGATGACGGCTCGGCTATCGACACGCGAAGGCTCCGCTGCACGGATGGATTCGTCGATCCGTTACTGCGAAAACTGAAGGATGTACACGGGAAATGAGGTATCTAAAACGTCACGTCAATCACCCGTGTTGCAGCCGGCGACTTCGGATTTTTGACTCCGCGCGGACGCTGGCTACGGTGCGAGAAGGAACGCCAAGGGTGCTGCCAAAAGAACTGCAAAAAGGAAAATGAATGCGCCAATGAACAGGGAAACAGTCAGGGCGAGGCTTCCTTTGGACGCTGCCGCACTGCCATTGCATCTCGGGGGCAAGGACGTCAGCATGGCTCACCTATCAGTCAGGCATGGCCAGTCTCTTCTGTAACTCCTTAGACAACCGTTTGTTCGGGGGCGTCATAGCGAAACCACTTCTTGCCACGGAACAGAGGGCCGCGCCTCGGCGTCCCCAAACCGGTCGCGGCCCTTGTTGCCGCGCGGTCTTTGCCCAACCAGCGCGGTCAACTTTCCGAGCCACGATTAGTGCCTTGAATGTGTCGCCTCTTGTGATTTGAGGACAAGAATTTGCGGTTATTCGCCAGCTTCTTCGCCGTTGCTTTCATTCGTCCCCATGACGCCCCCGCAATTTTTTACGGCCCGTTAATTTGCCGAGGCCGTGCTGATTTCTGAAGTAGTTCCCACTTACCGCATTTAAGTTGCCAAGGAGTGCTAAAAATAGTGGCCACCGGTGCTTTGCCCCCCAGCCTGCTTCGGTGGCCAGTGCCGCTGCTTTTTCGCTCTCGCGGCGGCCCTTTTGTGATCCGGCAAGGATAAGAAAAATGACGGGCATTGAAATGTACGCACTCATTTTCTCTTCGATAGTGATTGTCACGCTGGCACTAATGTTATCCGCGTGATTTGCGATCTTCGGCTGAATAAGTATGCCGCGCTATTGCCTAGGGACTAAATCGACATAACGAACCATGCGGGCGTCGAGCATCTGTCCATGACGACTCGACAAAGCGAAGGGCTGCCAGCGAGGCATCGTGGAAAGAAAAGGCCACCGAATTGATCCTCGGTGGCCTCATGCCGAGTTGGCGCTGTCAAGGTTTTCTCAACAGCTTTTTTAATCGACGGACGACTCGACTCTTTTGTAGGGCTCGCACACCATTTGGACGCCCACCGAAGGATTGCGGCTGTTGGCCAGTCACGATCCCAAGCGCGGGTTACCCGCCCTGACTTTGGGCCGAAGGTTCTAGAGTCGGGGAGCCAACGGGTACCGCTATTGACGGCTCAGAGACGCAGTGGCGGGGCCGATGCTGGTCATAAACGGCGGCTCGAAAACCGTTTGATGATGCGCAGACGTGGTCCCGTGAGGGTCGCGCCGGCGTGGTCAAAATCAATATTGCCGCGGCGCTTTCGGGCAACGCGGCAATATCAAGGTCTTGATCTGACGGGAGCGAGGATCGGTCACGCGATCCTCGCTTCTCCGTTTTTATAGGCCAGATTCGCAAGCATGAAGCAACTCAAAGTTACTCGCTCGCATATTTGCGGCTTTAGCTTTATGGCGCGGCGGGTCAAAAGTGTAACGAACCATGCAGGCGTCATGCGTCAAAATGGCAACTTAAAAGCCCTTGCAGCCTCATGTCAGTATAGAGCTGCAAAGTCACCTTGGCCCGTAACGCCTCACATCGTTGCGGGCCATTTCTTTTGCAATTCTTAGGACCGATGGCCAATCCCAAACTCTCTCCAACTCGTAAACATTACCGGATCGGAGATAAGGACGATTATGTGGTCCTTGATGGCGTCAGATTGGTCGGAAAGCGCCGTCTTTAATTGCGGTAATGTAAAGAACTATGCGTTGGACCCTGGTTACCATTCTTGCGATGGTCGCTCTCCTAGCCGGTTACACCGTTTGGCCATTCTACGGCCTGTACCGTATCGCCTCGGCTGTGGAGACGCGAAATTCCGTCGCGTTGCAAGGATTGACAGATTTTCCATCCTTGCGCGTCTCGCTGGCCGTCCAGATTGCAGATGCCAATCGGAAACTCACCGGCAAGTTAGCGGAATCAAGAGACGGTAGCAGAAGTCTTGAATCTCGGCTTGGGGCTACGATCGCAGATGCGCTGTTGGCCCAGATAATATTCAATCCGGAGCGATTGTTTGATCTGCTTGGCAAGGGGTCAATATCTGCCGATCCATCGCGGTCGTCGGGTCTTGCGGCTCCCTTTGCGGCGAACAGTTTGGGCAGCGCATGGCAGACCTGGCTTAACTCGGATTACAGCGGCAGAAACTTTTATGTAGCCGTTCCTGTTGACAGGCCGTTCGACCAACGTTTCGGTGTTCGGCTCCGATTGGTCGCATGGAAGTGGAAACTGTCGGGTCTCGACTTGCCAGAAAGGATGGCGACGGACCTTGCGGAGGAACTCGCGAGGCGGCGCTAAACACTTTTTTCTTGGGCTTGCTCACCGCGCCTTGAAATCCACCCTCGCTCGACAAGCGGGGCTACTCAGCAACACGCGAAGAAGCGATGGCAGCTTTCAAAGCTAGGTGGCTAGCTCGCTAGCGCCTTCCTGTAAAAATTCAATAAAGAAAGTATTTGTGTGAGCTACCTCATAGTCCGGGGGCCCGGGCCAGGCGCAGCTTTCAATTTGCTGCTTCACCCCATCATCAAGGGGGTCCGCATGCCACGAACGCTTGTCGTTACGCTGAGTATCCTGCTGCTCGCGTCTTTGGTGATAGTGCCAAAGTTCGTATTTAGCCGGAGCCAGGATACGAAGGCGGAAACGAAGATGGAAACGTGCGATCTGATCGTTATGCCTTCGACGCGATATGAACCGCCCTGCTAATCAAGTAAGTCGGCCTGATCGCTAGAGCCTACGCCTATCGCGCGTTCCGTTACGATCTCGGATTGTGTTTGACTAACGGCTCAACGCTCCCCAGCGTTGTTTGCCGTCAACGGGGGCCGAAGCGGACATGTGCGGTGCACGCGTCCACGTCTGCTATGGGCCAAAAGCGGACATCGGGACGATTACGTCCGCTCAGGGAGTGACACGGCTACGCGCGGCAAGATCACCCTGATTTCGGTGAACTCGCCCGGCCGAGTATCGACCTCGATCGAGCCCCCATGCTGCTTCACAATGATGTCGTGACTGATGGAGAGCCCAAGCCCGGTGCCTTCTCCAGCTGGTTTCGTTGTGAAGAACGGGTTGAACATCTTCTCTTTCACTTCAGGAGGAATGCCGCTGCTGTTGTCGCGGATTGTTATCTCGACACGATCGCCCAGATTCTTAGTCGCGGCAGCCAGAGTTGGCTCGTCATCGCCGCCATTGCCTTCGGCTCTGCGTTTGGTCGCTGCGTAAAAGCCGTTGGAGATCAGATTAAGCAGCGCCCGCGTGATGTCCTGTGGGAAGACGTCGGCTTGACCAGCGGCCGGGTCGAGTAATCGCTCCATGGTGATGTTGAAGCCTTGCTTCTCAGCCCGTGCACCGTGATAGGCGAGATTGAGGCTCTCCTCGACGAGAGCATTGATGTCGACGACCCGGTGTTCGCCGGAGCCTTCGCGCGAATGCAGCAGCATGTTCTTGACGATGGCATCGGCGCGCTTGCCGTGCTGGACGACCTTGTCGAGATTGCCCCGCAGTGTGTCAGTCAATTCGGTGATCTCGGCGCGCGCCTTCTGGTCAATCGTTAGGCCCTCCAGAGCGTCCTGCAATTCATCAATCAACTCTGTGGAGACCCCCGAGAAATTGTTGACGAAATTGAGCGGGTTCTTGATTTCGTGCGCGATACCGGCGGTGAGCTGACCAAGCGAGGCCAGTTTCTGCGTCTGCACGAGCCGATCCTGCGTACTGCGCAAATCCTCCAGCGATTTTGCCAGTTCGCGCGTGCGGGCCTCCACACTTTTGAAGAGCCGAACATTTTCAATCGCGATCACCGCTTGGTCGGCAAATGTTGTGACCAGCTCGATCTGTTTATCGGTGAAGGCACGGACGGCGGACCGCTGTAGGACGATGACGCCGATTGCAGTGCCCTCGCGCATCAGCGGGACACCAAGCACCGTGTGCGTATTGAATATTTTCAGTGTGTAGTCCGGATCGACCTGCAGGTCTGGGATATGCACTACTTTCCCTTCGAGTACGGTTCGCCCGGTCACCGAGCCTCGACCGACGGGAATTGGATGGCTTTTAAAGTAATTTTTGTCCTCGGACGAATATCCATACGAGGCGACATGTTCGAAATGCCCACCCACAGGACGTGTTATGGCGGCCTTATCCACCTCGCACAGCCGCGCAGCCGACTCAACCAACGCATCGAGCACTACCTGCAGATCAAAAGTTGAGCGACTGATAACCTTGAGCACGTCGGCAGTGGCAGTCTGCTGCTGTAGCGATTCAGTGAGATCATTTGTGCGCTCACGCAACTCATTGAGCAGCCGTGCATTCTCGATGGCAATCACGGCTTGGGCGGCGAAGTTCTGGACCAGTTCAATCTGCTTTTCCGTGAACGGGCGGACCTCTTGGCGATAGATGGCAATCGCCCCAACCAAATTATTTTCTTTGAGCATCGGCGTGACCAAAAGGGTGCGCGCACCGGCGAGCTCGACAAACTTGACCAGTGGGGCAAAGCCTTCAATAAAGGCCGCGTCCTCCCTTATGTCCGCGATGTGAACCGGCTGCTTTGTCGCTGCAGCGCGGCCGAGGGGAACCCTTGGATACGCGGGAATTGGATTCTCACCCAAGTACTCGGCCCAGGCTCGCGGCAAGTCTAGGGTCCCGACCGCTCGAAAATGATTGGTCTTCTGGTCGTAAAGGAACAACTGAGCAAATTTGGCCTCGCAAAACCGAACAGCGTTTTCCAGCATCGCGTGGAATACTGACTGCAATTCGCCGGGCGACGAGCTGATGACTTTGAGTACGTCGGTGGTGGCGGTCTGCTGCTCTAGTGACTCTCGCAGTTCGATGAGCAGCCGCGTGTTCTCGATTGCGATGACGGCCTGGGCCGCGAAGCTAGAAAGTAACGCGATTTGCTTATGGGTGAACGGCCGCACTTCTTTGCGGTAAATTACAATGACGCCAACCGAGCGATCTTCCTTGAGCATCGGCACTGCGACCAGTGTGCGCATGCCCGCCTCTTCGACCCCGCTGACCGCCAAAGGCTCTCCGTCAAGGTAAGACTGATCCGCTCGGAGATCGTCAACTTGGATCGGTCGCTGAGTTTTGGCGGCGCGAAACGATGCGGCTTCAGACCCAAGACGGAACAAACTTCCGCTCCCCCATTTTTCAACAAAAGCAGGCGGCAGCGGACCGTGAAGCGCAGCAGTGCGGAATCCCTCGCCTTCGCAAAGCCACATATTGCCGAAACTGGCTTCGCAAATTCGTACAGCATTTTCCAGCATAGTCTCAAACACGAGTTCGAGCTCGCCGCCTGAACCCGCGATCACCTTGAGCACGTCGGCAGTCGCGGTCTGCTGCTGAAGCGACTCTCGCAGCTCATTTAGCAGCCGCGTGTTTTCGATGGCGATGACGGCCTGCGCGGCGAAGTTCTTAACAAGTTCGATCTGCTTATCAGTAAACGGGCGCACCTCCTGGCGGTAGATACCGATGGCACCGACCACCTCGTCGTCCTTTAGCATCGGGACCGCGAAGGTCGTCCGTGCACCGGCAAGCTCTACGATGGCCTGGCGGTTCTTGTCGCCATGCGTCGGGACCGCTGCCACGTCTTCCGTCTGGAATGGTTGTTTCGTCCTGATGATCGTGCCGAGACCCGCTCGCGGATCAGGCTGAAAGACCCGTAGGCCGCGCACAAAGTCAACGTAGGCCTGGGGAGCGCCATGCGTTGCACCAATGCGCAAACCAGTTCCCTCGCGCAGCCAGAGATTGCCGAATTTAGCGCCGCAGATACGCACCGCATTTTCCAGCATAGTTTCAAATACCCGCTCCAGTTCACCGGACGACTTGCTGATGACCTGCAGCACTTCGGAGGTTGCGGTCTGCTGTTCCAGCGATTCGGAAAGCTCGCGCGTGCGCGCCTGCACCTCGTCGAACAAACGCACATTCTCGATTGCAATCACCGCCTGGTCGGCAAATGTTGTTACAAGTTCAATCTGCTTGGTTGTAAATGGCTGAGGCGTCTTTCGTGACATGGCCATGACGCCGACGCAGCTTCCCTCTCGGAGCAATGGGACGCCTAGCATTGCGCGGTAGCCACCGAGCCGTTGCGCTCCGTAGGCGTATTCCGGATCGGCGAGTGCGTCAGGAATATGTACCACCCGGGATTCGAGTGCGACGCGCCCGGTGAGCGTGTTTCGGCCAGCGGAAATTGGATGCTGTCTTGCAAATTCCTCAAGCTCCGGCGGCATGCCATGAAGCGCCGCGATGCGGTAAATATCGCCATCACGAAGGAAGATGACCGTCTGCTCTGCCTCGCAAAGCCGCCCGGCCGACTCGACAAGCGTGTCGAGCACCGGCTGAAGCTCGAACTTCGAGCGACTTATGACTTTGAGCACGTCGGCGGTGGCGGTCTGCTGCTGAAGAGACTCGCGCAGCTCATTCAACAGGCGGGTGTTTTCGATAGCGATAACGGCCTGATCCGCGAAGGTCTCCACAAGCGCGACTTGCTTATCGGTGAACGGCTTAACCTCTAGCCTGTTAACGGTAATCGTTCCAACCAAGTCGTCGCCCTTGAGCATCGGGACCGAGAGAACCGTCCGAAGTGGCTGCACATCGCGAGTGACATACGCATATTCAGGATCGGCTTGAACGTCAGGGACCTGCACCGTTCGCCGTTCGAGAGCGGCGCGTGCCGAGATGCTCTGTCGTCCCGGTGCAATAGGGTTACGATGTACGAATTCCCAATTTTCCGTGCCAACATTGTAGCTGGCGACGGCGCGAAGCAGTTTGCCATCGAATCGAAAAATGTAGCCTTTCTCCGCTTCACACAGCCTCACAGCGTTCTCAGCCATTGTGTCAAAAACGGTCTGTAGGTCGGAGGCTGATCTGCTGATCACCTTAAGCACTTCGCTGGTTGCGGTCTGCTGTTCCAATGATTCCGATAGATCGTCTGTACGCTGGCGCAGCTCGTTGAGCAGCCGCGTGTTCTCGATGGCGATGACGGCCTGGGAGGCGAAATTCTGCACAAGCTCGATCTGCTTGTCGGTGAATGGCCGCACTTCCTGCCGGTAGACACCGATGGCGCCGATCACCTCGTTGTCTTTCAGCATCGGGACCCCAATCAGCGTCCGCGCGCCAGCCAATTCGATAAGGGCCTGGCGCATCTTGTTCTTGCGCTCTGAGGCCGCTGTTAGGTCGGACACTTGGAAGGGCCTCTTCGTTCGCACCATCTGCGCGAGCGTCTCTGGGTCGGGCCGGTGTACAGGCGCGCTGCGCAAAAAGTTGGAATAGGCCTGAGGCGCGCCATACGTCGCGCCGATGCGGAAGGCATCCCCCTCGCGCAGCCAGAGATTCCCGAACTTGGCGCCGCAAACCTGAACCGCTTTTTCCAGCATAGCTTGGAACACGGGCTCCAACTCGCCAGGCGAACTTGAGATGACCTTCAAGACCTCAGAGGTAGCGGTCTGCTGCTCCAGCGACTCGGAAAGTTCGCGTGTGCGGGCCTGCACCTCATCGAACAGTCGCACGTTCTCGATTGCGATCACGGCTTGATCAGCAAATGTCGTAACCAACTCGATCTGCTTATCGGTGAACGGCTTCACCTCGGTACGACGGATTGTGAGTGCGCCAATGGCCTCGCCTTGCCGCAGCAAAGGAACGGCTAGAATCGTCCGGTGGCCAAGGCGAAGCGCAGTCTTACTGCCGCCCGGGAACTCCTGAGCGGCTGCCTGAACGTCGTTGATGTGGACTGGCGCACGATCGATGAAGGCGCGTCCAGTAACCTGCCCACGTTCGATCGGAACTTCTTCAACAATCGGAATAGGGCCATGGTGTGCACTGACGCGCAGTGTTTTGCCATGGGGCAGAAAAATAATCGAATCGTACGCCTCGCACAGTTGCACTGCGGACTCAGCCAACGTGTTGAGCACGGCCTGTAAATCAAACGTCGAGCGGCTGATAACCTTGAGTACATCGGCGGTGGCGGTCTGCTGCTGAAGAGATTCACGCAGCTCATTAAACAGCCGCGTGTTCTCAATGGCGATCACGGCCTGGTTCGCGAAGGTATGCAACAGTTCCCGCTCCTTGTCGGAGAGGGCCCCCGGATGGCGCCGTACGACGTTCAACGTTCCAATCGTCTCATCGCCGCGCATCATCGGCATCACCGTCATGGCGCGGTAGCCCCCGGCCAGCAGGTTTTGTGCGCCCGCCCTCAATTCATTCGGCGGCTCGTGCGCGTCAGCAATATCAATTTCGCGCTGGTCAAGAATGGCTGTGCCCGTAATAAACTCGCGCGACAGCGGCATCGGAAAGCGCCCTCGCAGAGCTTCGACACCGGCCTCGTCCGCCCCGCCAATAGCGCCGAGCTTGATCAGATCTCGGTCAGGAAGCGAGATAGTCACGACCGCGTCCGGGAACAGGTTTAGCCCGCTGCGCACGATGGCGTCAAAAACGGGCTGCGTATCGGTCGGCGAGTTGCTGATCACTTCGAGAATTTCCGATGTCGCGGTCTGCTGCTCGAGCGATTCGGTCAGATCATCGGTGCGCTGTCGCAATTCGTTGAGCAGTCGCGTGTTCTCGATGGCGATGACCGCCTGATTGGCAAATGTTTCTACGAGCTCAATTTGTTTGTCAGTAAATGCACGCGACTCTCTGCGTTGTAGAGTAAAGACACCGACGATGATTCCCTCACGTATGAGAGGAACGCCAAGTCCACTGCGTATGTTGATTGCACCGCGATAGTCTTGGAGCCGGCGGCGGTCGAGGCCGGGATCAGCTAAAAGGTCCGGAACGTGAATTGTGCGGCCGTCTATTATTGCGCGGCCGAACACCGATCCGCGATCTGGTTTTGTTGAGTAGTTTGCGAAATAGCTGCGTTGTTCTTCGGTGAAGCCGAAGCTCGCTGCGAGCGGATATATGTCACCTTCGCGCCGCCGGATAATACCTGTGTCTGCCTCACATAGGCGGACAGCCGACTCGACCAGAGTGCCTAGCACCGCCTGCAGGTCGAACGTTGACCGGCTGATGACTTTCAGCACGTCGCCAGTCGCGCTTCGCTGCTCACGCGCTTCTTTCAATTCGCGGGTGAGAGTGGCGACTTGTTCTTGGAGGCTCGCAATGGACAAACCCGCGGTAGGCGTTTTGCGAGCCTTTGGCCCACTGGTGTGCCGCTGCTTCCCCGGTTTTCCCCTTCCACCGCGCCGCTGCATGTCACTCCTAGCGGTTCACGACGATACTCAATCCTAGGCAAATCCCCCGTTTGATGCCATGGCGGGATGTCCGCTTTGGGTCAAAAGCAGACATATGCAGTGCAACACGCCATGTCTGCTTTACCCCCGAAAGCGACATCAAATGCGACGCATGGAGATGTCCGGGATGAATCCTGTAAGGTAGCCCGATGGCTTCTTCGGACAATGGCTTAACCGCCGATCTCTGCCAAACAAAAGGCGAGAGAGTGCCTACAACTGGCGCAACAAACGGTGTCACAACCCCAGCGTATCATGCTAGAGCACATTGCCGAGACATGGTATCGGATCGCCGACAAAATCTCTGCCAATGATGCATAAATATTCAGTCGGCCAGCTTGTGTATTTTGAAGGCACATTCGGGCACAATGCTGCTCGTGGTCAGTACAAAATCATTCGCTTAGTGCCAGTCGAGAAAGACAATAAGTTAATTTATCGAATCAAGAGTCCGGTGGAAGCATTCGAACGCACCGCCGAGGAACACCAGCTCAAGACCGCGCTCGCGTAATCGTCTGTGATTATCTTCTCGTCAACATCGGAGTTTGATTATGGCCAAGGGTACAGTGAAGTGGTTCAACCTGACCAAGGGCTACGGGTTTATTCAACCGACAAGCGGAGGCGCTAGGGACGTTTTTGTTCACATCTCGGCGGTTGAAAAAGCCGGTCTGAGCACTCTCCATGAGGGTCAGACTGTTGAGTACGAAGAAGTGCCCAACAAAGGAAAGACTTCGGCAGAGAATTTGAAGGTCGTCTGACGACTTCAACCTCAGTTGCGGGCAATCAAATAATGGCGAATTTTGACTTCAACGCGCCGGCCGATTTATTTCCGGCCCGCAGCAAGAAGGGTAATCGGCCCTTCGGCTACCGTCGTTTCGAGACCGCCGCCGAAGCTATTCGCTACGCCATCGAGGTTATGCCAACAGATTTTCTGCTCGGCGCCGTGCTCGAAGTGGAGGAGGACCGTGTCGATGGTCCGCGCATACGCGAACTTTACGACAGCGCCGCGTATCCGCTCGCCCGCAGACGCGACTAAATTCTGTTGCGTAAATAGGCGGACAAAAAGTCCAATACTGACCGACCTATTTGGCAATTTTAGAACGACCAGGTGTGAATGACCATTGCTGGGGCATTTCATCTTGGTATTCACTCAGGAACAAGCTGAGTGCTTTCCTTCCAGCGCGATTGGCCTCGGCGATTGTGCTGAAAAAGCCCTCTGACTGTTTGATCGGGCTATTCCTTCCGGCGCGATAAATCTCCCATTTCCAGGAGCTTGGGGGGCGGCCCCTGTTTTTCACGACAACGGAAAAATCGGAATAGTCTGTCATGATATCTCGATAACCGCCGCGATTAGGGAGATCGCGGATGCCCGTACCCTGGGCGCTGCCCGGGTCTCTTGACGTCCAGCAGCTTCTTCTTGCGCGTATCCGGAATTAGCCCTTCGCGCTGCGCTTTTTTGCGCGCAAGCTTGCGTGCGCGACGAATTGCCTCGGACTTTTCCCGATTTTTCCGCTCTGAAGGCTTTTCATACGAGCGGCGCTGCTTCATTTCACGAAACACGCCTTCACGCTGCATTTTCTTCTTCAGGACACGGAGAGCTTGATCAATGTCGTTGCTGCGGACGAGTACCTGCAATGGCTAGTTTCCCTTATTACAGTGACCACCAGTTTCCCGAGCGGGGCCGTCTGGTTCCCGGTCGACTCTCGGTGATTGGCAAGAAAATCGGACGCGATGTGTTCGCGTCGAAGCGAATTCAACGTAGGCCCTGGCTCAGTGCAAGTCGAGGAAAATCGCCCGTTCTCTCTTATTCGCTCGGCAAGTGGCCCGCGCAGCTTGCAATGGTCGATGATTGTCGGCGCCGACTCCGCCCCGAGCCAAACGCCGACATGCTAGCGACATATTGCGGCCCCAGGGTAGGAACCAATGCGCAAAGCTAAGAACAATATTCGTCAAAAACGCTCTTCGGGTCGGACTGATCCGAGCCACGATGTGAAGTTGTTTATAGCAAACGAACAAATAGATCAGATCGCCGATTATGCAAGTCGGGGTCGGATTTACGAACGCCTAACGGACGACGAACTGACGGAGAAATGGATCCGCGCTTTTAAGCAATTCGCTGACGCACCATCGGACGAACGCGGACGAGCATTAGAAATAGACCTGAAAGCGGAATTTCAATTGCGCAGTACTGAGCCGCCCTACGAACAGGTTAAATTAGAAATAAACCGCGTCGTCGCGAACATGTCATCTGGTTTCGAGATAATGAAAAGAGATGACCCCGATGCCATCGATGCGATGAATGAAGAGTTTCAACAAGACGTCGCTGATCTCAAAGCTCGCATAAAGCAGTCGAACTAACCGTCGAGAGCCGTGGGGTCCGGCGGCTAACCGACCAAACCGCCAGTTGGAGTTGCGCCGACACTTCGTGAAACAGTTTTTCGCGGGTGGGCATTAATGACCAGCGGCATCTAACGCGCGCTCAATAGCGGTGATCGGCGTCCTCTCCCTGCGACTCCTCTTGCGTGTCATCCCGCGGCTCTAGCGCCAAGCCCTCGATGCCCTTAAGCAGCTCTTCCTCGGTCGTGTGCTCAGATGTCACTTTAGTATCGCCGAAATCGACGCTGGCGCTACTCGTGCCGACCAAGGGCTCCTCGGGCTCCGCCTCATCGACCTCGACGTATTTCTGCAGGCTATGAATGAGGTCTTCCTTGAGGTCGCCAGGTGACACGGTGGTTTCGGCGATTTCCCGCAATGCCACGACCGGATTTTTGTCGTTGTCGCGCTCAATTGTTATCTTCGAGCCCGACGAAATCATGCGTGCCCGATGGCTCGCCACAAGGATGAGCTCGAAGCGGTTCTCCACCTTGTCGACACAATCTTCAACGGTGACACGGGCCATTGGCTCGCCATTTCGCTGGAGGAAATTTGTACTGAAAACCCACCACTAAAACCCCCGCTTTGTTCTCACGGGCCCGTTGATTTAATTGAAGAACCCGAAGCTAGGACGCCGATACTTGGCAACAGCGGTCCCTTTATTTATGGAGGCAACACCATGCGCGCCCGTCACATTTTGATTGCGCTTGCGATAATTGTAGGCTGGGTACCGCCGACATTCGCCGACACACTTAACTCCTTTCGCAAGGCCAACCGACTTCCGGCGCTCCACCGCAGCGGTAATCTTCAGGCCATGGCGCAGCGTCACGCCAATAGCATGGCGGCGCGCCGTTCGATGGACCACGACGGATTTTACTCGTCGCGAGGGCCGCGCGGCGCGCGAGCTGAAAATGTTGCCTATGGATGCGCGACCGAAAGCTGCGCAATGCGCATGTGGGAAAATTCCGGCGGACACCGCGCCAACATGTTGCTCTCTGACGTCAAGAGTTACGGCCTTGCGTCAGCGAGTGGTGGCCGCGATCGCTACTGGTGTCTGATCGTCGGCCGTTAAAATGTTGCTCGCGAAGACGTGATGTTAATGCTGGGTTTATGGGTGACGTTTTGTCTCTGCAGAAATGGTCAAAAACTTGTCTGCTGCAGTGCGACGAATGCGCTGTTGGCAACGGTTTCGAGTCAATCCAACACATTTCAGACGTATAATTGTTTACGGCGCGAGCGATCCTGTGTCGCAAAAGCTTAGTGCTCCGGCCACCACAGTTTCATTAAACCGTCTCGCCGTTGCCACGATGCGCCGCTACTCACCGGCACGGACAGGGGAAGAAAAGGAAGCCGTGATATGCACCTTCATCATTACAGGGCGAAGATCTCCCGCGCCTTCACAGCTCCCACGCGCTGTCCTCACTGCGGTGACCTAATGGTCGCTCCGGTCTCATCCGAATTCGTCGAGGGCGGCGAAATCCGCCACCACTGGGAATGCGATTCCTGCGGCGAACTCTCCAGCACATCAATTCCAGGCGCCTTTCACTAGGCAGCACTTCTACACCTCCGGAATACGCGTTAGGCTGTGGTGTTGGCATGCTTGAGTGCACACCAGCACTCCACGGAGGAGTCATATGAAAACTACGATTCTGCGGTCTGCCTTGGCCGCCCTCGCCTGCACCGCCGCCCTTGTGGTCGCCGGCCCGTCTATAGCCGCGAACGTCAACCTCAAGGCCGACTTGAAGCCTTCGAGCGAGGTCCCGCCGACTGACAGCAAGGGGTCCGGTTCAGTGACCGCGATCTATGATACTGCCAGCAAGAAATTGACCTGGAAGGGCAACGTGTCCGACCTCAGTGGCCCGGCGACGGCCGCGCATTTCCATTCCGGCGAACCCGGGAAAAACGGCGGCGTCGTGGTGCCGATTGCCGGTGCCGACAAGGGCTCATTCGAGGGTTCAGCGACACTCACTGATGCTCAGGCGGACGAGCTGCTGGCCGGCAAGTGGTATGTCAACGTCCACACCGCGGCCAACAAAGGCGGCGAGGTCCGTGGTCAGGTGACCAAATAATCACCGGTCAGATCCTTTATCCAATTGAAAATCCGCCGGCGTTCCCGGCGGATTTTTCCGTCCGTAAAGGTGCTTTGCGTCCGGCCTTCCAGGTTTTATGGTCCAGACCGGTCGTTCCAAGTGAAGTGAGGTTGTGTTCATGGCTCGTACGAATGGCGGCTCCGCTCCATTTCTCATTTCCGGCGGAGGCATCGGCGGGCTCATCACAGCCTACGCACTCGCCCACCAGGGCTTTGCAGTCAGGGTCTTCGAGCAGGCGCCGGAATTCCGTGAGGTCGGGGCCGGCATCCAGCTTGGGCCGAATATTTTCCGGGTTCTGGAGAAAGTCGGGTTGAAGGACGCGGTCCTTGCCGACGCCCATCGACCCCCTGCCCAGGAAATGCGCGACGCGCTGACCGGCAAGCTGATTACAAATGTCCCGCTCGGCGATGCGTTCATGAAGAGGTTCGGGCAACCTTATGGCGTGACCCATCGCGCCGATATTCACGGCACGTTCCTGAAGGCATGTCAGGGGAGCAATCGCATTACGCTCGAAACCAGCCGGCGCGTTGACTCGTTCAAGGACCATGGCGACCACGTCTCGGTGACGCTAAACAATGGCGAAACGGTCGAAGGTCGGGCCCTGATCGGCTGCGATGGAATGTGGTCCAGTATCCGCGAGAGCATCGTCGGCGACGGCAAGCCGCGGGTGTCCGGTCACATCGCCTACCGTGCCGTCCTCAAGCGCGAGGATGTTCCCAAGGATCTATGGCGCCCCGACGTCGTTCTCTGGGCCGGGCCGCGCACCCACTTCGTCCATTATCCTTTGCGCCGCGGCGAACTGTACAATCTCGTCGCCGTCTTCCACTCGGATCACTACGAGGAAGGTTGGAACGCTGAAGGCAGCAAGGATGTGATGTGGCAACACTTCAAGATG
This sequence comes from Pseudolabrys sp., assembly GCA_035538755.1. Taxonomy (GTDB): domain Bacteria; phylum Pseudomonadota; class Alphaproteobacteria; order Rhizobiales; family Xanthobacteraceae; genus Pseudolabrys. Next base: position 19,333 of record DATLJR010000202.1, on the reverse strand, counting down.
CAGGTGCCGCAGGTCCTGCGCATGCTTGAACGTATCGAGACCTGGCGTATGTGGGTGCTGTGCGATCGCGAGCCTGTAAAGAATTGGACATCCGGCCGCATTACGCTGCTAGGCGATGCAGCGCATCCGATGCTGCAATACCTCGCACAAGGCGCCTGCATGGCGACCGAGGACGCGATTATCCTTGCAGATAAAGTGGCGGTCTCTCCCGACGACCCGGGAAAAGCGTTCCAAGCCTATCAACAAGAACGTTATCTGCGCACAGCCCGCACGCAAATCATGGCGCGGGTCTATGGCGAGTTTTATCACGCGCGCGGGGTTGCCGCGGAATTGCGCGAGATGGCGCTTTCTCCGCGAACGGCGGAAGAAACCTACGACAGCATCGCCTGGCTCTACGGCGGACCCTGAGCGGACTCCATCAGCGTGTGGAATTACGAAATCTGAGATTGCGCCGCGATAACTGACTGACGGACGTACAGCCCATCAGTCTCATGTCGCGCTCGAGTCCAAGCCGCATCAGCTGTAAAGCACGCTCCACGCCGGCTTGGCCGGCCGCGGCAAGCGCGAAGAGATAATAGCGACCCACCCCCACCGCCTTCGCGCCGACCGACAGAGCCTTGAGCACGTGCGAGGCGCGCCGGACGCCACCATCGACGAGCACGTCGATTCGGTCGGCGACGGCGTCGACGATCTCCGCCAGCTGGTCAAAACTGCTCCGCGATCCATCGAGCTGGCGGCCGCCATGATTGGAGATCACGATACCTGCGCAGCCGATATCGACCGCCTTTCTGGCATCGTCGACACTCATGATGCCTTTAAGGCAGAACTTGCCATCCCACAGCTTGACCATTTCAGCCACGTCGGCCCAACTCATCGAGGGGTCCAGCATGTTCGTGAAGTAGTCACCGATCGACGTTGTCCCGCCAGCCATGTCGACGTGCTCGTCCAGTTGCGGCAGCCTGAACCTTTCGTGGGTGAAGTAATTCAGCGCCCATATTGGCTTGATCGCGAATTGCAGCATACCCGCGAGCGTCAACCGGAACGGAATTGAAAACCCGGTCCGCAGGTCGCGCTCACGATTGCCGCCCGTGATCGAGTCAACCGTCAGCATCATGATTTTGACGCCGGCCGTCTTTGCGCGATCCATCATGGCTTTGTTCAGGCCGCGATCCTTATGGAAGTAAAACTGGTAGGCCTGCGGAAAAGAAAAATTCGACGCAATCTCTTCGAGGCTGACCGTCCCCAGCGACGAGACGCCGAACATTGTGCCGAATTTATTGACGGCACGCGCGACGGCGAGCTCGCCGTCATGATGAAACAATCGCTGCAATGCCGTCGGCGAACAATAGAAGGGCATCGCCAGCTTCTGCCCCATGACGGTCACCGAAAGATCAACCTGCGCCACGCCGGTCAGGACGCTGGGGACCAGATCGCAATCTTCGAAGGCCTGCGTGTTTCGCCGATACGTCGTTTCATCATCAGCAGCGCCATCGATGTAGTTGAAGATCGGACCGGGCAGCCGACGTCGCGCCAGTTCTCTGAAGTCGTAGTAGTTGCAACATTGCGAAAGTCGCATGTTGCCTCCCGTCAAGCCGCTTGCGCGCGCGGATGTGCCGCCGGCTGGTCGAGGTTCGCATTCCAGGCGTCGTAACCGTAAAGCCAGCTGGTGTCGCCGTCACCTTCGCGCATCCAGGTATTGGCACTGGAAATCGCCTGAACCACTGATGTGCGCGGCTTGCGGTGGGCCTCGTAGCGCCTGAACGCGCCCTCGATGTCTTCGCCCTCCACCGCGTCAAGGCATCGCGCGAGGATGGCCGCATCTTCGATCGAAGTCGCGGCGCCCTGCGCCATGTAGGGAGTCATCGGATGCGCGGCGTCCCCGAGAAGCACAACACGGCCACCGCTCCAGTGTCGCAATGGCTCGCGCTCAAGGATCGCCCATTTATGGCAATCCGGGCACGCGTGCAGGACGTTGCGGACGTCCTGATGGAAGTCATCATAAGCAGCGCGCAACTCCTTCACGTCGCCCTTGGCCGACCATGACTCGCGGGTGAGCCATTCAGCCGGTTCCGGCACGCTGGTGACGAAGTAAACCTCGCTCTTCGCTTTGGTGGTGTAATAGATGACGATGTGCCGATCGGTGCCCCACCATTTCGTGCGCGAGGGGCCGATATCGAAGCCACCCATCAAGCTCGACGGAAATACAGCACGGTAGGCAATACGACCTTTATGGATCGGCACGTCCGGCCCGACCACGATGTCGCGCACGACCGAATGCACGCCATCTGCACCGACGACTGCGTCAGCGGTCGCGCGCATACCATCCTCGAAATGCAGGGTGACCTGCCCGCGTGCCTGATCGAGACCGTTCAACTTCTTCCCCAAATGCACGATGTCCTGAGGAACTGCCGAGGCCAGCGCGTCGTGCAACTCGGCGCGATGCATGCAGAGGTAAGGCGCATTGTAGAGACTCTCGGGCATCGGCAATTCGCGCGACACCTCACCGCTGTAGCCGTCACGGTTGAGGTGCGAGTAAGGGGCAAACGATGTCTTGCGCAATCGCTCTTCGATCCCGATGCCGCGCAGGACCTTCATGGAATTCGGCATCATCTGGATGCCGGCACCGATGCGGGCAAAGCGCGCCGCCTGCTCGTAAACCTGAACGTCGATCCCGACCCGCCGCAGCGTCGCCGCCACGGCCAGACCGCCCATGCCGGCGCCCACAATGGCGACCGATAGTTTCTTGTTGCTCATTTTCGTTCCTGACTATCTTGCCGTTCCGCGATTGCGCCGCGCAGCACCGTATAAAGTACGGCGGCATTGAGGACATGCCAAAGGAAATGTGTGCCGATCGGGAACCGGGCACAAACGTCGAGGTCGATAATACGGAAAATCAGCGAAACGACGAAAAGACCTGCTGCGACGAGCATGGCCGAGCCGACACTATGTCCGCGCAAAAGCCAACCAAACACGATCAGGGCGACGAGCGCGGGAAGATAGCCGGACGAACCGTTGAGAACTTCGCGCGGCACGTATGAGGCGAGAGCAACCGACAGCGCGATAAATCCGACTAGGGATGACACCGCAGCCGGCCAGGACAAGAGCAGGAACCGGCGCAGCGCCAGCAAGAAGTATCCATAGATGAAGAAGCCGATCGGCGTGACGTCGAGCAACATCGCGCCCTGCGTCGCCAAAGTATGAAACGCGAATGACCCGAGGCCAACGACCACGACGATGATGATCAGTGCGAGAATGGCTGGATCGCCCTTCCCCTCCCGCCGCCAGAGAGCGTAAGCCGCATGGGCAGCGACCAGAAAGGCGACGTTGCTCACCGCGTTCAGTGGCTCCGCCCAGAATGAAGGCGTCACCCGCTCGCAGTAAAGATCAACCGGTGTAGACCACATTCGTGCAAGGGGCAGGATTGCGCATCCGCAAAAGCTACCTGATATAATTAATGTTTTCGCCCATGTTGCATGTTCATGTTGCTGCCGGATCATCGGTGCGCGGGAATGATTAAGATAAAAATCTCGTGAAACTCACAATTATTTTGGCAAAGCGAACTTTTGCGCCGTCTCACAAAAATCCGATGGTGTTAGGTCGGTGTCGTAGTAATCCCCGTCACCCGAGGGAACCTTTCCGTCATGATGATTTCGTATTTCGGAGATAAGCAGTCCGAGGGACGGGCCCATCGCAATTGGGGTCCATCAAATGTCCCTCGTAACAGCGTATTGGCGATTTCGCGCCGAGGAAGTGCGAACTCTCGCCGATGACATGAAAGACGCCAAAACCAAGCTCATAATGGCTAGGGTTGCAGATGATTGCGAACGAATTGCCAAGCTTTTTGAAAACGGGACTCTGAAACTGCAAACATCACCCTTGGCCGGACCGACCAAAAATGGCGAAAGTGGTCGAGGTCGTGTCCAGGGCAGCACGGCTTACTTATTCAGCCGAAGATCGCCGATCACGCGGATAGCGGGTCCAGAACAGTAAGCCCGCGCCAAACATTAGCGCCAGCGTGACAACTATCGAAAAGAAAATGAGTGCGTACAGTTCGGTCATATGAAGCCAATCAATACCCATCATTTCAGTATCCTTCCCGATCAGCAAAAGGGCGGACGCTCGGGCCAATACCGAAAGCAGAAATTAATTGAGCGCTACGGGCCAATATGCGGCTGCCGAGTTTGCGTCTCGCTTATGTTTTCGTCGCCAAAGAAAAAGGCCCGCAACGATGTGAGGCGTTACGGACCAAGGTCAGGAATTCGACTTTCAACAGCTCTATACTGACATGGGCTGCACTGGCTTTTAACTTGCCATTTTGACGCATGACGTCTGCATGGTTCGTTACGTTGATCTTATGCGCCGATAGCGTGGGCCTTGTTCCTGTAGTTGTTACTGGATCGACCCAGGGCGATTATCACGGCCGAGCAATAGTGTGTCGAAGAAGGATAGCGATCCACCCCTTCAGGGTCATACGAGCGCGCGCTTTCCGAGTCTTCGCCAGAAATCCACGTTCGCAAAGTCGGTCAACCTGATCGAGGTCGGGGCCGTCAAAGCTCCTGCCGAATGCGATATTGCTCAAAGCTCGCAGATCGCCGCGGGCCAGATCACGCTCCAATCGGGAGCGCATCATGATGACTCCGACCATTCTGCTCTGCCCCCGGCAACGCGGGGGTCGCCGTGTACCTGCTTCAGCCTTTCCAGTAGCGGGTCGATGAGTCCATCGGTGCAGCGGAGCGGGCGCGTGTCGATTAGCTGGTCAGGGTCATCACTCGGGTCATCAGATGACGTGAAATTCCTCTTGCGTTGGTTCATAACGCCCTTAACACGCCTCAGTGGCGAACGTGCTGCCGCAAGTTAGAGATACAAGGCCGCGTAGGAAAATACGCCCCCGCTAATGCAACAGACTGATTACGATAAGAGCAGCCATCATCGACAGGCTCCCGATGCGGACTGTTTAGATGAGGCGTAAATGTCTAGTCTTGTGAGTTCCTGCCAACCATTTGTTGGTTTGCGCGCCGATCTTATGCGACGATAGCGTCGTCTACGGCGCGCTAACTCTATTTCTTTTGCTGTTTTTGCGCGGATGATCCGCCGCCGGCGCTCAGGCTTTTTGTCCACGTAGAATGTAACGAATGGCGTACCCCATAGTGACAGCGGTCACACCGAGTCCGAGCGTAATAACCCACGTTGCTACGTCACGCGCTCCGTCTTGCGAGAATGAATAAACTAAGAGGGCCAAGCAAAGCGCCGCGAAGGCGTAGCCGGCCCAAAGCGTCATATTGCCAAGTACCGCTAAAATACGAGGGATCATTTACCGCCCCCAAATCTAACCAATGCCGCCCGGTCGACTAACGATGGGCTGGCAGCAAAAATGAACGCGTTGCATTCAACCGCGGATCCCAAGGGTGCCATAGGGAGTCTTAACCTGGACGGCGCCGTTGCCCTGGGATGCAGTCACAAATCGAAACGAGCCGCGCGTCGCCTGGATAGCAACGCTGCCGGCAGATTTGTTCGAGTCGTACACGAACTTATCAAGCCGGACGCTCGATTTTGGTCCGATAGTTAAGTTGCTGTGATCGTGAAATTGCAGGTCTGCCTGACCGGAATCTCCGGTGCGGATTGTTTCTCTCGAATAGACATTTGAACCACCTGAAAGTGGCCCTGCATGGCTTCCTTCGGCCTGCGGCTTTACCGAAGTGGCTTTGCCGATGGCCTCTTGGCCGTGCGAGGCTGTTGGCAGCAGTGCGAACAAGATCGCGAATGACAATACTGAAATCCAATTGCGGCTCTGCATGTCCCTTACTCCATCTGCCCCGACATTTGGCCGGAGGATCTTTCTGAACCTTGCAATTAGCAAAGTAGGCGCATCGGTCGCGCTTCACAGTGCTGGCCATCACAAATGTCCAGCCCCGCTGTGTTGGCGATCACAAAAAAGCGCTTTTTTAAGACATTCCTTCGATAGCGATGGTGCCTTTGAAGTTTTGCTCTCACTGCGCGGCCGCAGTTGTGACGGCTGTCACAGCCAACGCATTTCAAATCAGTAAAGCTGTTTGTGTGAAGGCCGTTCTACGAAACCTTCATACGTGTCCCTTCCCCCGCCGGCATGGCGCTCACCATTGCTGGCGGGGGTTTAACCAATAGGTCACCTGGGAACGTGGATAGGGGGGCTCAAGGCTTGAATCGCAATACCGCCAGCCACTTGTCGAAAAGATGGCCCAACAAATCATTGGCAACAACAATGACCCAACACTTAGTGTATGTGTTCGATCAGCGCTATGCCGTGCGCGTCTATCAATATGCAGATAATCTTTGGATAGCTGTCGGCGAGTTTCTTGGCCAACAACTCAGAACAGTAGGCAGAACCGCGCAAAAAGCGGCGCGGGCCTGGAAGAAAGCAGCCACAGAAAAGCGATTGTTTGGCGAGTGAGAGGGACGGATAAAAGGAGCAGCCGCGTCTTGCTCGCCCGAATTGTCGTCTACTCATCATCCGGCTCTATTGACCGAGCCTTGACATAAGGCGTGCGTAGGCAGACCCGACGGGGCGCACCAATCGTCGGTAAATTAGATCAGACAAAGCCACTTAGCGGCCTCTGCCCGAGCCTCGATCTTGCCAAAGGGCGGGTGGTAGTCGCCTCGGAACGTCAACTCGTTCCAATATTGGGGCCTGTGACGTTCTGCAACACGCCCTGCGATGGCAACCCGGCTGGTCTGGTTAATAAAGCTGTCCGACATGGGTGCCTCCAATCTCGAATCTATACGCAAGTATAAGATGGTGCTTTGCGTCCGACTGTGATGCGGATCACTAAAATCGCGATTCTCGTGATGCGGATCACGAAAATTGCGATGACCGCGGAAGCTGCTCGTGACTTAAGAGGGTACCTGGAATCGGCACGAGTCGTTCGTTTTAGCTGACATGGTAGCCCCGATAGTTGGGAATGGCCTGGAAGTCCGCCGAGCGCAGGCGGCAAAAGACGGCCCGGCATGTCGCATCCATGTCGCGAGGAGTTGCCGGGAGTGATTGCGCATCCGAGCCCGCCTTCAAAAATAGCGGTCCGCGTTACTTGCGCGGAATGCCCGCCTTATCAACCACATCATTCCATTTCTTGATGTCGGCACTCAGACGCGCCAGCGCTTCCTCGGGCGTGCTGGCCTTCGCAATGACGCCCACCTTGCCGAGTTGTTCCTGCACGTCGGACATGGCAAGGACCTCTCGCATTGCCTTGTTCATCGTGTCGATCACGTCCTTCGGCGTGTCCTTGGGAACGCCGACGCCATTCCAGGAGATCACCTCGTAACCTTTCACCCCTGCCTGGTCGGCAGTCGGCACGCCAGGAAGAAGCGGCGATGGTTGCGGGCTCGAGCTTGCCAGAATGCGCAGCTGCTTGTCGGCAACCTGCCCAGCCACGGCCGGCGGGAAGTCGATCATCAGCTGCACGTCGTTGCGAAGCAGCGCCACTACGATATCCGGCGAGTTCTTGTACGGGACGATCTGGATGTTGAGACCGGTGAGCGATTTGAACAGTTCGGCACCGAGATTCTGCGTGCTGCCGACCGCGATCGTCCCGATATTCATCTTACCGGGATTGTCCTTCGCCGCCTTGATGAAATCGGCGAGCGTCTTGTATTCCGACCGATTATTGACCACGAAGATCAGATCGAAGGTGCCCGCCATCGAGACCATTGCGAAATCCTTGACGGGATCGAAGGGCAGACTCTGGAACGTCGCGACACTGATGGCAGTGCCGTTGGTAACCCAGGCCATTGTGTAGCCGTCGGCTGGGGAGGTGACAACGGCCCGCGCAGCGGCGATGCCGCCGGGTCCGGGCATGTTCTCCACCACGACACGCTGATTGAGTTTCTGGCTGAGCTTGTCGGCCAGAATTCGCGCCGTGACATCAGCAACGCCGCCGGCACCGAACGGCAAGACAAACTTGATTGGCTTTTCCGGCCAGGCCGCCTGTGCCTGCGGCGCCAGCGCCACAAGCATCGCCGCAAGGCCCAGCCATGCGGTCCGGCGCGCAATCATCTCAACAAGCCCCTTCGCCATCGTGCGTCCTCCACTTTGATCGTTTTGTTATTCTTTAAGCGAAACCATAAAGCCGCGCCGGATTGTCCACCAGCAGACGTTTCTGTGCCAGCGGATCCGGCGCGGAATGAGGGACCAGATCGACCAGGTCGGCCTCGTCGGCTTCGTGCGTCGCATTGGGATGCGGAAAATCGGTACCCCAGAGGACACGATCCGGCGCGGCCTCGACCAGCGCGCGAGCGATCGGCACGGCCGCCATGTAAGGGGGCATCGATATGCGTTCGGATCCACAGACCTTGATCCAGCAACTTTCGAGGCGCGAAAGCTCAACCAAGGCGCGCAACGGGGGCTGATCGACGCCGGCCGCCGACGGCACCCGACCCATGTGATCGACGATGAAGGGCAGCGGTAGCTTACGCATCATGTCCGACAGCGGAATGATGTCAGGAGCATCGACATGCAGAACGACGTGCCAGCCACGTCGCTTGATGCGGTCGATCACGCGATTGAAAACCGCCATGTCTGGCGCGCCACCAAGGTGCTTAACGAAATTGAAGCGCACGCCGCGCACACCGCCGCGGTCGAGGACATCGAAATCCTTGTCAGTGAAGCCATCATCGACGATCGCGACACCGCGGTAACGTCGCGGGTCGGAGGCAATGCAATCAAGCATCGCGGCATTGTCGGTGCCGTGGCAGCTCGCCTGCACAATCACGGCGCGATCGATTCCGAGATGCGCATGCAGCGTTGCCAGCATCTCCTTTGGAGCATCAGCCGGCGTATAGCGGCGGTTTGGCGCATAGGGGAATCTGGCCGCTGGCCCGAACACATGGCAATGCGCATCACAACTGTCTGCGGGCAGTCTGAAGTTCGGTTTGCGCCGATGAGAAAAGAACTCAGGCTTGATGTTCATGGGGTCGCTTTAGCGAAGCAATGCGCTTCCGTCAAAGCGCAGGAAGATCGCCAAGCTCCCACCCCTCCACAATGTAATCGCGGAAGGCGGAAAACCGTCGAGCGACGATCGCCGCGCGCATACTTGCCGTCAGCGTCTGGTAGTAGGCGAGATTGATGGTGGAAAGCAGCACCGCGCCAAGGATCTCGTTGGCCTTTGTCAAATGATGCAGATAGGCCCGCGAGTATGTACGCGCGACCGGATGAGGACTCTCGGCATCGAGCGGGCGCGGGTCATTGGCATGGCGCGCATTGGCGAGGTTAATCGCACCATGCCGGGTAAAGGCCATGCCGTGGCGGCCGTTGCGCGTCGGCAAAACACAGTCGAACATATCAATACCGCGTGCGACGGCCTCGAGGAGATCGTGCGGCGTTCCAACACCCATCAGGTACCGCGGCCGGTCGGCGGGAAGCATTGGCGTCGTTTCGGCCACGATCCGCAACATGACCTCTTGTGGCTCTCCTACCGCGAGGCCGCCGATGGCGTAACCCTGGAAATCCATGTCAGTCAGCGCTCGGGCGCTGTTTGCGCGCAATGTCGGGTCATCGCCGCCCTGGACAATACCGAATAGTGCACGACCCTCGGGCGCCATGCTTTCAAAGGCGCGCTTGCTGCGCTCGGCCCAGCGCAGCGAGACCTGCATCGCACGATCGATTTCCTGTCGCGACGCCGGCAACTTGAGACATTCATCGAGTTGCATCGCGATGTCCGCGCCGAGCAGAATTTGAACGTCGATGGCGCGCTCAGGCGTGAGCTCGATCATGGCCCCATCAAGGTGCGATCGAAACGTCACGGCGCGCTCATCGACCTTGCGAAGTTCTGAGAGCGACATGACCTGGAAACCGCCGGAGTCGGTTAGGATCGGCAGCGTCCAGTTCATGAATTTATGCAGGCCGCCGAGCGCGGCGATGCGCTCGGCACCGGGCCGCAACATCAGATGATAGGTGTTGCCGAGCACGATCTCGGCACCCGTATCGCGCACATCATCCGGTGACAGCCCTTTCACCGTGCCTTGCGTGCCGACCGGCATGAAAGCCGGCGTCTGTACCCTGCCGTGTGGGGTAACGAACTCGCCACGGCGAGCCGCGCCATCGGTCGAAATCAAATTGAAGGAAAAGGATCCAGGCATGGCGGCTCACGGCTGAGGGTACAGCAGACACGCGTCGCCGTATGAGTAGAAGCGATAGCCCAACTGGATTGCGTGCGCGTAGGCCTGCCTCATGGTGTCGAGCCCGCTGAAGGCTGAAACCAGCATGAACAGCGTCGAGCGCGGCAGGTGGAAGTTGGTCAACATCAGGTCGACCGCGCGGAATTCATATCCTGGAGTAATGAAGATCGAGGTTTCCCCGGCAAAGGCCTCCAGGCGACCATCTTTGCCGACGGCGCTTTCCAGGAGCCGCAATGCTGTCGAACCGACCGCCACAATCCGTCCGCCCCTGGCCCGCACCTCGTTCAACCCGGCGGCCGTTTCCGCCGACACCGTCCCGAATTCTGCGTGCATTTTGTGCCCCGCGGTATCCTCCACTTTCACCGGCAGGAAAGTGCCGGGCCCAACATGCAGCGTAACCTTCTGCAGACCAATGCCGCGGTCCTCAAGCCGCTTAACAAGGCCCTCCGTGAAATGCAGACCGGCAGTCGGCGCGGCGACGGAGCCCTCTTCGCTTGCAAAAAGCGTCTGGTAGTCGGCCCGGTCTTTCTCGTCTGGCTCGCGCCGGGAGGCGATATAAGGTGGTAACGGCATATCACCGCGTTCGGCGATCGCTTGGTCCAGGATCGGGCCATGAAAGGCGAATGAAAGCGTTATCTCCCCTCCCTCATCCTTTTCTGAAACTTGAGCATCGAGTTGGCCGAGGAAACAGACTTTTCCCTCGGTTCCGAACCGCAGGACATCGCCGACCGCGAGCTTCTTGGCCGGCTTGACGAAAGCACGCCAGCGCGAACCGTCCAGCCGCTTATGCAATGTGGCCTCGATCGCAGGTTCGCTATCGCCCCGCCCGATACGACGGCCGGACAGCCGCGCCGCGATGACCCGGCTGTCATTGACCACAAGGCAATCGCCGGGCTGCAGCAGGTTCGGCAAAACCGCAATCGTGCGGTCCTGCAACTTCGGAGCGACGCCTGGCTGCACGACCAGCAGCCGCGCCGTGTCGCGCGGCGTCACAGGCCGAAGCGCAATACGGTCCGGCGGCAACTCGAAATCAAACAGGTCGGTCTTCATGACGTCCTGCGTCATGCCCGGCCTTGGGCCCGGCATGCAAGTCTTGCGTGCTTTCCCAGTGTCAAAAACGGCATTGGCCGGGACAAGCCCGGCCAATGCATCACTCTACAGCCTGGTCACGCGAAACTCACGCACCCATGGTCGCCTTGACGATCTTGTCTGGATCGCTGACCGGCTCGCCGCGCTTAATCTTGTCGACGTTCTCCATTCCTTCGATCACCTTGCCCCAGACGGTATACTGCTTGTCGAGAAAGCGCGCATTGTCAAAGCAGATGAAAAACTGACTGTCGCCAGAATCCGGATTGGAGGCTCTCGCCATCGACACGGTCCCGCGCACGTGCGGCTCGGCATTGAACTCAGCCTTGAGCTTTTTGCCCGATCCACCGGTGCCCGTGCCGTGCGGACAGCCTGTCTGCGCCATGAAGCCATCGATCACGCGGTGAAACACGATGCCATCGTAGAATCCGTCTTTCACCAGTTCCTTGACGCGGGCAACGTGGCCCGGTGCGAGATCGGGCCGCATCTCAATTACAACTTTGCCCTTCGTCGTTTCTAGCGTCAGGATATCTTCAGGCTTCGCCATCTTAAATCCCTCTCACAACTGACAATACAGACCGTCGGGGCGCCTCAGCGCTCGATCGTGGCTTTCTTTATGTAGTCCATGCGCGGGAATTCCTTCGCCAGATAGGCGTTGCCTTCGCTTTGGAGGCGACTCTGATCCGGACCGCGACCGCGCGGTGCACCCTCGCCGTATTCGGCATTGAGTGCATCCACCACATTCATTCCCGAGATGACTTTGCCGAAAGGCGCGAAACCGGATTGGTCGAGCCGTGAGTTATCGGCAAAATTGATGAAGACTTGGCTTGTGCGGGTATTCGGACCGGCCATCGCAAAGGTGATCATGCCGCGTGTGTTGCTCTGGGTCACGGGGTCGTCTTGAATCTGCGCCGAGCGCCAGTTCGCCATGACTCCCGGATCGCCGTTGATGCCGAACTGCACCATGAACCCGGAAATTACGCGAAAGAAGCGGACGTTGTCATAGAAGCCGTTCTTCACCAAGTTGTAGAAGCGATCGGCACCCTTCGGGGCCCAGGCCCGCGTCACTTCGACGACGAACAGACCTTTGCTGGTATCGAACCGCACTTTAAATGTCGCCGGCGCCTGCTCACGCAGCGCAGCGGGGTTTGACACCGATTGCGCCACCACCGGTGTTGCGAACAGAGCAAAGACGACAGCGAGCGCAGAAAGCCATCTGTTGGTCATTAATTTCCCCATTGAAAGAACGACACGTCAGCGCGCGAACTTCTTCTTCAGACGCGCAGCGACAGGGCCCGGCACGAAGGCGGAAATGTCGCCGCCCATGCCCGCGATTTGCCGGACCAATGTGGCGGTGATCGGGCGCACGATCGGTGAAGCGGGCAGGAAGATGGTCTGCACGTCGGGCGCCATGGTCCCGTTCATGCCCGCCATCTGCATTTCATAGTCGAGATCGGTACCGTCGCGCAGGCCGCGGATCAGCATGGTCGCCCCCGCCTTGCGCGCGGTCTGAACCACCAGATCCGAGAAAGTAATACACGATAGTTCGCACTTGGCGTCACGCGCCAGCGGCCCGCAGGTTTCCTGCAGCATCGCCAGTCGCTCGTCCGTGGAAAACAAGGATGCCTTGCCGGGATGTACCCCGATAGCGATGACCAGTCGGTCGGCAAGTCGCACAGCCTGGCGCACCACGTCGAGATGGCCGTTGGTGACCGGGTCGAAAGACCCCGCATAAAGGGCGGTTCTCGGCATGGACCGGGGTCTAACCCGACCTCGGATGCCCCGCAAGACCACGCCGTTGGCGCTTTGAACCTTTTCCCCGGGTTGCCGCGACCGAAGTCCGCTTAGGCGCTAGACTCTCATCGGCTCTGTCCGAGGAGATCAAGTGCGCCGGCTCGTCCTCGCCATTGCTACGCTGCTGATTTGGGCGGTTTGCGCTTTTGCGCAGGACTACCCGAACCGGCCGATCCGCATCATCGTGCCGACACCAGCAGGAGGCCCGGTCGATGTCATGGCTCGGGTCCTGGCCAACGCCTTGCCGGCTGTGCTTGGCCAGAATGTGTTCATCGAAAACAAGCCCGGCGCCGGCAATTCCATAGGATCCCGTCAGGCGGCCGCGGCGGATCCCGACGGCTATACCCTTATGGTTTCGGCCGCGAGCGGCCTCATCATGAGCCCGATGATCGTCAGAAACGCAGGTTATGACGCATCAAGCTTCGCTCCGATCGCCCTGATTGCCGAAACACCGCAGGTTCTGGTGATCAAACCTCAGCTCCCGTTTCAATCGGTCGCCGAGTTGGTTGCCTATGCCAAGGCCAATCCCGGAAAACTCAACTACTCGACCGGGGGCATCGGCACATTGCCGCACCTCAATGCAGAACTATTCAAGTCGGCGAGCGGCGCGAATATCCTGCACGTCCCCTACAAAGGCGGCGGCCCTTCCCTCACGGCCGTTGTCGCCGGCGAAGTCCAGATGACCTTCGACACCGTGAGCACTTCGCTTCAGTTGATTCAGGACGGGAAATTGCGTGCACTCGCCATCGTCGGGCGTAAGCGTGCGCCGGAATTGCCCGACGTTCCAGCCATGCCGGAAATCGGATTCCCCGCAGTTACCAGCGGCGCCTGGACCGCTTTGATGGCCCCACATAACACGCCGCCAGCGATCGTTGCCCGGCTCAATGCGGCGACCAACGCGGCGCTCGACAGCGAACTGATGAAAACAGCGCTGGCCAAGCTTGGCGCCGAACCCCGCGGTGGTACGCCGCAGGACCTTGCCGATCACATCGACCGCGAGATCGCCAAATGGAAACCGATCGTGGCAACGCTGAATTTGAAGGCGAATTGAGCGTGGCAAAGCCCGGGAAAAAGCGCGCAGCGACAGCACGCGCATTTTTTCTGTCGATCCTATTGGGGATTCTGATCGCCCCATCGCCGCGGTCGCCAATGATGTGCCGATGCCGAAACTCGCGCTTGAGGGCGGATGCAAAGCCACCAACGTGACCAGTCCTTATGAAGGAACCGCGCTAATCGCCGCGGCCCATCTCGGTCACGACGAAGTCGTGCGCATCTCATTGCCGCCAAGCCGCCTCTTGATCACGCCAACAATCTCGGATGAACCGCGCTGATCGAATCGATTGTGCTGGGTGACGGCGGCCAGCGTCACATCGCCACACTCAAGCCCTTGTCGACGCAGGTGCCAACGTCAACCTTCCAGATCGTTCCGGCGAAACTTTGCTCGCGCTCACCAAGAAACGCGGTTTCAGCGAGATGGCAAAAATTCTTGAGAGCGCCCTTGCGCACTAAAGTGTCGCCAGTAAAACTGAACGCCACCACTCCACAGACACAAAAACACCCTTGGTGACTTGCACCAAGGGTGTAAGGATCCGAATGGGAGGAAACAAGAAACCGCACTAGAGAGCAGTTTCAAGACTGTGGCGTGACACCGTTCTTTGGTCCCCACCGACGTAAACCTAGCATAAATTTTTCATTTTTTTGTTGTTTGATCGTCGAGAATTGTCAGCGGAGTGCAGTCCCAATGGCACGTTTGAAATACACTTCACTTTCTGTGTCGAGAAACAACCCACGGCTTACGGCCGAGGAATTTGCCTCTTTGAAGGAAGTGGGCAATCGCCCGATGCAGCGCACGATCCCCGATGAGCATCGGGACCGCCTACTCAAAGCTGGACTTATTCGAGAAATTGTTCGCTCTCAAGGAAGCGTCAGCGCTCTCGCTTTGACGGGGCGCGGATTGCGACGGCTCGCACTGGAAAAATAAGTTTCGCCCCCTGCTCCACTCGGCGGCAAACGTGCTCTCGCTCACAATAGTACACTCGGTCTAGCCGTCTTTTTTGTGCTTCTTTTTCTTCTTTTTCTTCTTTTTTTTCTTTTTCTTGTCTTTTTTCCCGTTCTCTTCCTCGACTTCGGCAAGCAACTGGGCCTGTTCAACCTTATGCTTTTTGTAGTCTTCCCAGGCGTCGAAGACGAGGTGCAGCCACGGCATCACCTGGTCAATCGACGGTAGAACACCAGGAGGGCCCGGCTCGCCGCGTGGGCCTTGTAGACCTGCCTTGCCTACCGGACCCGGCTTGCCCTGCGGTCCGATCTTGCCCTGCTGACCGCGTTTACCAACCTTGCCGCGCGGGCCGGGACGACCGCGCTTGCCACGCGCACCCTTGGCCGCTTTTCTTCGACCCGATCTTTTCGACCGTTTTGATCGTCGAGCCATGTCAGTATCCCCCGATAAGGCTTTTGAACGCGCGATTATTGAAAGCTTTTGCGGTGAAGTTCAATGCGACTGCGGACCTGGAACCCCGTCTTCAATGACAAAGATCCGCAGTGTGGAAACGGACGAATTTGGGTCGCGGACATCCGCAATTGTTCGAAATCGCGAGATCGCACGTCGATGCCCCAACTCAACAGTTACGTAACCGCGCAGACGGCTCTCAAAGAAATGCACGTGCGGGTTATAGGGAAGAAACTTGGCAAATGTTTCGTAAGGCACACCGCGCGATGAGATTGAAGTACCAACAAGTTCTGTTGCAACCGTTGGAGATCGTTGGTCGTCAAAATCAATCTTCAGGTCGTTCGCCCAAAAAGAATGAATGTCCCCGCTAAGGACAATGGGATTCGATACGCCGCTATCTCTTATGTGCTGCATGAGCCGCTTGCGGTTCGCCGGGTATCCATTCCAATTGTCAGTCCAGTACCAGGCCGTGTGGTCGGCTCCTTCTTGACGCAGCTGTGCCATGAGGACGTCTTGCGCAATGATATTCCAGCGCGCCTTCGAAGAGGCCAACCCCTGATATAGCCACTGCTCTTGGGCAGCGCCGATCATCGAGCGATTTTCCCCAAGCCGCTCTGGACAACCCGCGTCGGTTACAAGGTGGCCGCCTCCGTGGTTCGGCGGCGCATAACAAGCCTCGCGTGCGCGATACTGTCGGCCATCGATCATTGAAATCTGAGCGAGCGTGCCGAAGGTGAAGCGATCATAGATCCGCATGTTCGGCCCATCTGGCCGTGAGAGGCTAGGCCGCAGCGGCATATGCTCGTAAAATGCCTGGTAGGCCGCTGCACGACGTTTCAGAAAGGCTTTGGGATCGTCGAAAGTCCGCGACCACTGATCGGCATAGTCGTTTTGGACCTCATGATCATCCCACGTGATCAATGCCGGGACCTCGGCGTGAAGTCGCTGAAGGTCCGGATCTAACCGATATTGTGCGTAACGATTTCGATAAGTCGAAAGCGTCGATGCTTCCACGCCATCGCTATGCGTGCGCACGTTAGCCGGATTGCGATCGATAACTTCGTAGATGTAATCACCCAGAAACAACACGAGATCCGGATTTTCGTCGGCGAGGTGACGATAGGCCGAAAAATAGCCGTGCTCGTAGTGTGAACACGATACAAATCCGAACGTGAATCGATCCAGCACGCTGCCGGGACTCGGCGCGGTAGTCGCTCTTCCAATTCGACTTTCGGCTCCTCCCAGCAAAAAACGATACCAGTACGGCCGTCCCGGCTGAAGCCCCCTGATTTCAACATGGACTGAATGGGCGTATTGCCTTTCCGCAGTTGCCTGTCCACGTCGCACGATGTTGCGCAAACTTGAATCGGTCGCGATTTCATAGTCAACCGATAGATCTCCGCTTGTCAGGCCACCGGGCGCATTCGGATCCTGAGAAAGCGGATTTGGTGCGAGGCGCGTCCAAAGGACGAAACCATCCGGCGACGTGTCGCCAGCCGCGATACCCAGACTGAATGGATTTCCATCCATCCGAACTGCCTCAGCGCGCGACTGTCGGACAATGACGTAGGGACAACTGAGCACGGCAGCCGTCGTGCCCGCCAGGGACAAAACATTGCGGCGGCTCATCCCTCTACGCAAGTAGTTGGAATCACTCTGCGCGCAAAAATATCGCATGCCGCCCCTCGCCTCCGAGGCTCAGATTGCAATATCGTATCGGCTGCAATTGCTGTGTAGAAGGCGGTACCCATCTTTTTGTGTAGCCACATCGCCGGTTGTCATAGGCGCGAACTTGAATCTGACTTTCAATAGTCTGCGTCCAAAAAGGGCCAGCCAATTTCTCTATCAACGCCGTCGACAACCGGAGGTCGCCGGGAGCGGATTACTACGCTAACTAACCCTGAGGCGTTCGGCAGAGGGATCAGTGTCGCCAATCTATCCATACCGAGAATTCTGTCGCCCCTTGGAGGATGGGCGGGACGCCTCAAGCTCGGCCAAGTCTTGTCTTGTAGGCCAAGCCTTGTCTTAAGAAATGTGACGGCTACTTGATCATCCACAATTTTAAATACGAGGGTTGCGCTTTAGGTGGTGGTATAAAAGTGCTGTAGTCATACTTGTCATTCATACTACTGTCACACTCGCCAAACGACGCGTTAGTGGGTTTCGCAATGTGGTTTCCAACCCAGGACGAAGCAGTGCAGCTTTACGCTCGTTTCTTGGTAGCACGCCACGGAAGCGGCGCAGTGCGGCACGCGCGCAGAACCGCTGAGAGGCTTCAGGCTGAAGGCGATCACGCAGGCCACGCCATCTGGAGTCGTGTGGCGGACGCTGTTGAGCAGTCTAAGTCGAAACAGCCCCGCCGGGTTGCGACCTAGCCCTGCCAGGGCTGTTTAGGCTCAGATCGATGATTTCGCGGCGAGACCGCCTATGCCGCGGTATCCCACAGGGACGGCGAGCCACGTACCAGCATTCGGCGGCCATTGGCGGTTAGTTCCAAGCGCTCGGCGTCAACAATCATGCCGTCACTGATCAATTGGCGCACAATCGCGTGATTGTTCGATCGGCCGGACACGTAAATATCCCTGAGAACGATCAATTCCTGCTGGGGTAGCTCTTCAACGGTTTCCATGCGTGCGCCGCCATATCTTTCCGAATGCGCCCGCCAGTAAAATATTCATGTTACGGCCGCGCGACAGGGGCAGGAAAATTATGTGGCATCCCCTCGTCGGCTAGTTATGGAAATTGATGTCGGTACGGCTGCCGCACCGATTGCACTCAAAAGTACGTGTTTCGTTCTTCAGTTCCGGCTCCAGCGACCTGCACACCAGATGCGCCGAACCACGACAGCGCGGGCACGCAATTTTGGTGATGTGACTTTGTCGAATGTAGGTTTTCGGGGCGTCCTCATGAAACATGGGAATTTTCTCATGTCACAGGCGTGAGGAACGGCCGTCCTCAGACCTGTCGACATTTGCAAGGTTGCGCGTCGGATGATTGAGCTATCCTGGACCGATGGACGCGCTGCCGATAGCCTGAAAAAATGTTTTCCAAGGCATTATTAAACGTTCGATCGTGCTTGTTGCTGGCCATGTGTCTTCCGAACCATTTCGTCGGCGATGCTGAGTCGAACACACTCGCTTGAGTGAATGCTCAGTGTTCCGGACCGCAAAGACTGAGTTCGCGCTCCGCGCAAAAAACATTGCTGTAAAGATTGGCGATCCACTGTCGTCCGCTCGACGTAACATTGAGGTAGCGGATCGCGCTCTGGATATGCGGCGATATGCTTCCCCAATAGAACTTGGGGTAGAGATCAGTAAGATCGGCCGGCGAGGTGTAGCCGAGCTGTTTATTCATTCCCACTTCTTCGAATTCGCAAAAAAGTGCATTGGCCTTGCGCAGATAATGTGGGTCGCCGAGCTGGCCGATGAGATCGGCCGCGCGAACGAGTTCTCCCTCTTCGCTGTCGATATTCCCCGCGCCTGGAGGCGACGGAAAGCGTGTGAACTCGATGGCATTTGCAATTCGGTTCGCGTCGAGCGTCTTAATCGACCCGAAGCGATGCATCACGAAGAGCTTTGAGCGATCGACGTGATAGGGCAACAGCGCGGCGTCGGAGGAGCCCCGCGGCAACTTCGCCTTATTGCCGGCGGCATCAATAATGTACCCGTCTTCGTCGTCACCCTTCAGAATGCCGCGAACATAACCAATGTCGTGAAACAGACAGGCAATGATCACGTGCGCGAAATCGTTGGCATTCGTTTCGCTCAGAAGCCGTCGCCCCCTCAGAATGTCGTAAGCGACGAGAGTGACCAGCAACGTATGCTCGACATTGTGATAGAGCGCGTCGCTGTTGCCGAT
>DATLJR010000201.1:0-10453 GCA_035538755.1 Pseudolabrys sp. | reverse complement strand
GGCCGCTCGCCGGTGAGGAAGCGCTCAGGATACGCGGTGATGAAGATCACCGGCACCTCGAAGGAACGCAACATCTCGTTGACTGCGTCGAGACCCGAGCTACCGTCCGCTAGCTGGATATCGGCGAGGATAATTCCCGGGCGCTTCGCGCGCGCAAGCGCGAGCGCTTCGTCATGCGTGCGTGCAACGCCAAGGACGCGATGGCCCAGACCTTCCACGAGACCTTCCAGGTCGAGTGCGATGAACGTCTCGTCTTCGATAATGAGGACGTCGGTTGCGATCTCGGCGGCCAGTTCGCGGCCAGAATGCTCGAGCAACTGACGCAGGTGTGAGACATCAACGTCCAACACCTTGGCGGCGTCGCCTTCGGACAGCCCTTCAAGCGCCACAAGTAGGAAGGCCTGGCGGGGCATGGGCGCAATCTGAGCGAGGTGTCGCTCGACCGGTTGCTTGGCGTCACTGCGGCTCGGCGAACCGTTCAACGAGATCGAATTCCAGATTTTCGTAAAAAGCCGATAAAGCCCGATCCGAATCGACGATGAGCCGTCCAGAACCTTGGGGTCCTGGATAACGGCCTCCAGGGTCGCCGCCACATAGGCGTCGCCCGAGGCCTGGCTGCCGGAAAGGGCGCGCGCATAGCGTCGAAGATAGGGTAACTGCTGTGCAACAGTTGGTGATGTCGGCAAGAAACCCTCCCGAACCTATTCTAGCCCCATATCCTACCCCTCCGGAATTGGACCTGCAGATCCAAAATCAGTCAAAAAGCCCATCAGGCCTCTAATGCGCCGCTTGGAAAAAAGTTCCCATTATGTTGGAACCTTCCCCCAATTGAGGGGTTTTGCGTGCGAGATCGGCGACTCCCGGAGCCTGTAGCGGACCGGGAATTTGGGGTGGGAAGCGATGAACGAACGCAAACCCTTGGAACAAACAAGACCAATGGACACCGCGGATCTCCGTAATCGAAAATCCAGTTCCAAGCCGGCCAAGCTTAGCCGCGAGGTGCAGGCCCGTCTCGGACAGCAGCTTCGCGCCATGTACGACGATGTCGTCAACCAAGGCGTACCGGATCGGTTCGCCGAGCTAATCAACCGCATCAACGGCGACGGCAGCAAGGATAGGCAATAACGCATGGACGAGTCGGTTCGCAAAGCCGTTCTCGGCGCGGTGCCTAGCCTCCGCGCATTCGCGATCTCGTTATGTGGGAACGTGGATCGCGCCGATGACCTCGTACAGGAAACACTCCTGCGCGCGCTCGCCAATATCGAGTCGTTCCAACCGGGCACCAATATGGCGGCCTGGCTATTCACCATTCTGCGCAACCATTTCCGTTCCGAGTATCGGAAACGGCGGCGCGAGGTCGAGGACAACGAAGGACGCTACGCCGAGACACTGAAATCGCAGCCCGAGCAATACGGCCAAGTTGAGTTTCGTGAATTCCGCGAAGCGCTGGCGCAACTGCCCGCGGATCAGCGGGAAGCTCTCATTTTGGTCGGCGCCTCGGGATTTTCCTACGAAGAGGCTGCGCATATCTGCGGCTGCGCGGTCGGCACCATCAAATCGCGCGTCAATCGCGCGCGCACGCGGCTCGCCGAGTTACTATCGGTTTTTGGCGCCGACGACTTCGGTCCCGACGAGCAAACGCGGGCGGTTTTGGCGCGTGGCGGCGGCTGACGATTCTTTCGCGTTTCTGTCTCTAATAGATAACTGTCCGCCTGTGGTTCTGCCGCGTTAGAATCTTTAAATGACCGATGATAACACCGAAGTCGCAATCATCGGCGGCGGCGCAGCCGGTATTGCGGCCGCGCGGCACTTGCGCGAGGCGGGCATTGAGTACCTGCTGATCGAGGCGCGGCAGCGCCTGGGCGGACGCGCCTGGACCGTGAACGATGGGCCCGGGTTTCCGATCGACCTTGGTTGCGGCTGGTTGCATTCGGCCGACTGCAATCCCTGGGCCACGGTTGCCCAAATGCAAGGGCGTACGATCGACAGGACGCCACCCGCCTGGACCCGGCCCGCGCTGCCGATCCGGTTTCCACTGACTGAGCAACGCGAATTCCGTAGCGCCATGGACCGATTCTACGACCGTCTCGAAACCCTTCTGGCCAGGGGCGACGATGTTCCGGCGGCAGATGCGCTCGAGCCGGGCAGCCGCTGGAATAACATGATCACGGCAGTCTGCACGTTCATCAGCGGGGCCGAACTCAGCCGTATCTCGGCGCGCGACTTCATCGACTATCAAGACAGCAACGTGAATTGGAGCATCGTTGAAGGCTATGGCGCGACCATAGCCGCTGCCGGCAACGGACTTCGCACCGTTCTAGATTGCCCGGTGTATCGGATCGATCACAGCGGCGCGCGTCTCAGAATCGACACCGCAAAGGGTCTGTTGACCGCCGATCAGACTATCGTGACCCTACCGAGTGCGATCCTAGCCGAAACCGAAGATCTGTTCGCGCCCGCCCTTCCGGAAAAAACCGCGGCAGCGCGCGGCCTCCCGCTGGGCCTTGCCGATAAACTGTTCATCTCACTCGCGACGGCGGAGGAATTCGCACCGAACAGCCGCGTTTTTGGCCATACCGACCGGATCGCGACCGCGATTTACCAGCTGCGTCCCTTCGGGCGGCCAATGATCGAGTGCTACTTCGGCGGAAGCAATGCCGCCGCTTTGGAAGGCCTAGGGCAGCGCGGGTTCTTCGACTTCGCGGTCTCAGAGCTAATGGACATCTTCGGCAACGACTTTGCCAGCCGGTTAGCGCCGATCCGAATGCATTGTTGGGGCGCTGATCCATTCGCGAAGGGGGCATACTCTTATGCCACCCCCGGAATGGCAGATTGCCGAAGAACACTTGCGGCCTCTCTCAACGACCGCCTATTCTTCGCGGGCGAAGCCTGCTCGCGCGGCAATTTTTCAACGGCACACGGCGCTTGGTTCACTGGCGTCGCGGCTGCGCAAGAGGTGATCGCGCTCCGTCGCTGACATCATGCTACCCTCACTACCATCATTACCGTCACCGAATCGAAACGGCCACATTCTGGCCGCCGGTCGGAGTGGTTGGGCGGAGTGGCACCGACGCGCGACGACCCTAAAAAAATTCACTTGCGCCCACCACACACTGCCGATCGGCACGCGTCTCTCTCAAACCTAACGCTGAAACGAGACCCCAAATCGATCGCACACGCATTGTGTTTCTTCGCTCGACTGAGTTGCTTCGCCGTTCGAACCCTTCGCTATATTACCTTGCTGAACGCCTCCCATTATGCCCTCTCCCACATAGGAAGACCCCATGCCCGCCAAGCGGCCAGCGCCACGCCTTGCCATGATCACCGAAGCGCAGATGAACGACGCCCAGCGCGCGCTGATGCAAGCGATCCGTTCGGGCCCGCGCGGGCAAACGATAATGCCGCGCGGGCCGTTTGCTGTCTGGATGCATGCGCCAGAGTTCGGTCAACTCGCCCAGGCTCTTGGCAGCCATTGCCGCTACAAGTCCGCGCTGTCGCCGCGGCTTTCGGAATTTGCCATTCTATGCACGGCACGGCTTTGGCGCGCACATTATGAGTGGTTTGCGCATGCCCCTATAGCCGAGAAGTCCGGAGTCAAACCGAAGACGATTCAGGACGTGCGCGCGGGCCGTACGCCGGTGTCGGCGCCGAAGGACGAACGCGCCATCCACGCTTTTGTACAGGAGTTGTACAAATCCAGACGCGTGCGCGATCGAACTTACGAGCGTGTGCATGCCTTGCTCGGGGATACTGCCACAGTTGAGCTGGTCGGCATCCTGGGCTATTACGCGCTGATTTCGATGACGCTCAACGTGTTTCGCGTGCTGCCGCCGCCCGACGCAGCGCTGCCTTTCTCCGAGCCAAAGTGACGCGCCAGCCGATCATTCATCTCATCGCATGCCGCCCATCCCCAGCATGCCGTTATCGCCTCCAGTTTGCGCTCCGATCCCCCGACGGTAAAAATCGATACTGACTTTACCGATCTTGGCGAACTCCAAGGCCACCTTGAATCGCTCTCCTCAGACAAGCTGTTTTGTCTGCCGATGAGCACGCTGTGATAGCCACCAAGCTTGATCTCGAGACCGTTGAGCATCGAGCGCATCTTCCGGACACCAGTCTCCATGCTCATTTCGTGGACTTCGAAATAACGGGCTATGTCCGTTGAGCCGCCGATCAAACGGTCCGACTCGTTGCCAGTATTAGTGATTGTCATGAAGCCGCTGCCGACACCGCCACCGCAGCCGACGATAGGGCGAATACGATTGTGAAATAATTTTGGTGCGAGTCACTATCTTGCCCTGCCGATACTACGCGGGCGTCAATCTAAGCGGATCGTGCGCAAGCATGCTGCATTCGGTGCGAGGATCACCCTCGCTGTTTGACGAATGAATCGTCTCACCCATCGAATAGCCGCGAGCAACGTGTTAGACTTACAAGAATGACCAGCGAGAAATCGTCTCCGTCCGATAACGAGCCGCGGGTAGTGAATTTCCGCCGCGGCCGTACCGGCACGCGCAATCCGCTGAAGACGCCGTCACCGAACGACGATCTGGCAAAATTCGAGGAAGGGCCCGACGTCGACGACTATCGGCATCGCATGATCGTTAATCTCGTGGCATTCATTTTTGTGATTACTCTGATTGGGGCCGGTTACTGGCTGGCCGACACCATGGCCAAGATGCGCAATAACCAGGACTGTGTGCTATCGGGTCGGCGTGGCTGCACACCAGTCGAGGTAAACAAGGAACGCTGGTAACCGTGACCTGCGCGGGCCGGGCCGCCTTAACGGTCCTGCCCGTTTTCCGGTAAGTGCCCGCCACCATTGAACTCAACCCGCTCCTTCGCTATACGGGCAACCGCACACGAACTGGCGAAGGGTCGCGCCGGGGGCCGAACCGCGTAACTTGGTATTTAGCCTTCCGATCGTCAGAATCCCAAATCGATCAGAGAGTTACCGATGTCTTCGACATTCGACACCATCGCCAACATTATTTCTGAGACGTGCGACATTCCGCGCGACTCCATCAAGCCCGAGAGCCACGCCATTAACGACCTTGGTATCGACAGCCTGGATTTCCTTGACATCGCGTTTGCCATCGACAAGGCGTTCGGCATCATGATGCCGCTCGAGAAGTGGACGCAGGAAGTGAACGAGGGAAAGGCCACGACGGACCAGTATTTTGTCCTCAAGAATCTAAGCGAGCGTATAGACGAGCTCGTCGCCGCAAAGGGCGCCTGAAGCCTGCGATAGCCATATGCGTCTCGAGTATTTCCAACTTATCGACCGAATCGTCGACCTCAACCTTGCCGATCGCAATATCAGCAGCGTGGCGACAGTTCCGACCACTAATCCGATCTTCGAGGGTCATTTTCCCGGCTTCCCGCTGATGCCGGGCGTGCTGCTGATTGAGGCAATGGCGCAGACGGCGGGCTGGCTGGTCCTCGCCCGACACGAATTTAAACGCATGGCGATCCTCTGCGCGGTGAGAGATGCGAGGCTGCGAACTTTTGTTACTCCCGGC
Organism: Pseudolabrys sp.; assembly: GCA_035538755.1. GTDB lineage: Bacteria > Pseudomonadota > Alphaproteobacteria > Rhizobiales > Xanthobacteraceae > Pseudolabrys. The sequence goes on along the minus strand of DATLJR010000201.1, from coordinate 4,931 downwards.
CAACAGCTGTCGATCAAGGCCCATCTGAAGCATGAAGGATCCGGCTATACGGTTCTGGAGGCAAAAGGCAGTGTCGAGGGCAATTCGGTTTGCGAAGCGACCGTGATGCTGCGTGTGGTCGACTTTCCGAACGCCGAGATGCGCTCGCATATGCGCGCCTATGCAGCTCAGATTGGGCTGAGCGTCGAGACCCCTGTCGATGGCTAAGGCCGCCCGCGAAGTCTGGATCACCGGTATCGGTATTGTCTCCTGCCTTGGTGAAGGCCCGCAAGCGCATTGGCAGAAGCTGATGGAAGCACATCCCGGCGCTGACACCGCCACCTTTGCGCCTTACGTCGTACACCGAATCGCGCCGATCAATTTGGATACGCAGATCCCGAAGAAGAGCGACCAACGTCAGATGGAGACCTGGCAGCGCATTGGCACCTATGCGGCCGGCCTGGCGCTCGATTCGGCCGGGGTTAAAAGCAAGACTGACATTCTCTCGCGCATGGACATGATCGTGGCCGCCAGCGGCGGTGAGCGCGATCTCGCTGTCGACAGCGCGATCTTGAGCGACATGAAGCAGGCGCCGGATCCGGACGTTCTGCTCAACAAGCGGCTAATGACCGACTTGCGGCCGACATTGTTCCTGGCGCAGCTCTCCAACCTCCTCGCCGGAAACATATCGATCGTGCACGGCGTGATCGGCTCTTCACGTACCTTCATGGGCGAAGAGAGCGCCGGCGTCGATGCCGTGCGCATTGCCCTATCACGCATTGCCGACGGATCAAGCGATATCGCGCTGGTCGGCGGCGCCTCCAATGCCGAGCGACCAGATCTCCTGCTGACCTATACGTTCGCCGATCTGGCAATGAAGGATCGCTATGTCCCGGTCTGGGAGCGCGGCACGCCGGGCAGTTTCGCTCTTGGATCACTCGGTGCCTTTCTGGTCATCGAGGCGCGTGGCCACGCTCAAGCACGTGGCGCCAAACCCCTGGCGCGGCTGACCGCCGTCGTTTCCGAGCGTGCGAGCCGCAAGCCAGGCACGGTAACTGTCGCCCTTTCCAAGCTGTGGGACCAGATCAAGGACAAGATGAAAAGCGATCACGCCGCGATCATTTCAGGTGCGACCGGCGTGCAGCCGGCCACCGGCGAAGAACGCGCCTTTCTGGATAGCCACGGCGACCTTGCCGTCCGCGCTACCGGTTCCTATGTCGGTCATGGCCTCGAACCGCAGTTCTGCATGAATGTGGCCCTGGCCACCGTCGCGCTCGGCCATGATAGTTTGTTTCCACCTTGCGACTCGACAGGCGTGGAGCGGCCGATGAGAGGGGATTTGAGCCAAGTCGTTGTGACCAGTGTCGGGCATTGGCGGGGCGAAGGTCTCGGTTTGGTCGAGCAGGTTGGCTGAGGGGATAGAGATATGTCATCGACCACAGATAAATTCGGCCGGCCAACCGTCGTCGTAACGGGCATCGGCGTGGTCACCTCGCTCGGCGCCGGCAAGGCGGAAAACTGGGCCAAGCTCACAGCGGGCCAGTCCGGAATTCGCGCCATCACCCGCTTTCCCACCGAAGGCTTGAGGACGCGCATCGGCGGCACCATCGATTTTCTGCCGCCGCAAGTCGGCGCGCCCGAGCTGACCGAATGTATCGCCGACCTCGCCGCGGAAGAGGCGATCGCGGAATCCGGTGTCGGCAGCCCCGGCGACTTCCCGGGCCCATTGTTCCTCGCCATGCCGCCAATCGAAGTCGGTTGGCCAGAGCGCATCGCCATCAGCGAGAAGTCCGGCGCCAAAGACAAGTTCACTTACGCCGACCTGCTGCGCGGCAGCGGAATTTTCCCCGCCTATCACCGGCGTTTTCTGTTCGGCTCGGTGGCCGACCATGTGGCCGAGAAGTTCGGCACCAAGGGCTCCCCTATTTCGCTTTCGACCGCCTGCGCGTCGGGAGCGAGCGCCATCCAGCTGGGAGTCGAAGCGATCCGCCGCGGCGAGACTGAAACCGCTCTGTGCATCGGCACCGACGGCTCGATCAATCCCGAATTCGTCGTCCGCTTCTCGCTGTTGTCCGCGCTCTCCACCGCCAACGACGTGCCGCGGACCGCGTCCAAGCCGTTCTCCAAGAACCGCGACGGCTTTGTCGTGGCCGAAGGCGCCGGCGCGGTCGTGTTGGAAAGCTACGAGTCAGCCAAAACCCGCGGTGCCAAGATCCTCGGAGTGTTCGAAGGCTGCGGCGAGACCGCTGATGGCTTCCATCGCACTCGCTCGAGTCCGGATGGCAAGCCGATCATCGGCTGCATGACGAACGCGATAAAGGATGCCGGCCTGACCCCCGACGATATCGATTACGTGAATGCTCACGGCACCTCGACGCCGGAAAACGACAAGATGGAGTATCTCGGCCTCTCCACAGTTTTCGGCGAACGGGTCAAGAGCGTGCCAGTATCGTCGAACAAATCGATGATTGGGCATACAATTTCAGCGGCGGGTGCAGTCGAGGCCGTATTCTCTTTGCTCACATTGCAGCACCAGCGTATTCCGCCGACGATCAATTACGAAGTGCCAGATCCGACGATTCCGCTCGACGTCGTGCCGAATAAGGCCCGCGACGCGCGTGTGCGGCATGCCATTTCGAATTCGTTTGGGTTTGGCGGACAGAACGTCTCGCTGGTGATGGGACTTGAGCCGGCTTGAAGGCTGCTCAATCGCGCCATGCGCTCTTTAAGACTTATCGGCGATCGACAGGTTGAACTTGCCGATGTTCCGGTACCGTCGCCGCCAGGCGACGGCGAGGCGCAGGTGCGAATCAAGGCGGTCGCGCTCAATCATCTCGACTTGTGGGGCTTTCGGGGGATGGCTTTCGTCAAGCGCAAACTGCCGCTGGTGGTCGGCGCCGAAGCTTCCGGCGAGATCACGGCAACGGGCGCGGGGGTCACCAGTTTCAAACCCGGTGACAAGGTTGCGATGTTTGGTGCCCTCACCTGCGGTCAGTGCGTCGCCTGCCGCGAGGGTCGCGACAATCTGTGCGAGAACGTTGGCGGCATCATGGGCTTTCACATCGACGGATTCGCGCGGGATCTGATCAACCTGCCGGCACGGCTGATCATTCCTGTGCCGGCCGGCGTATCGCTGCGCGATGCCGCCTGCGCGCCGGTCGCCTTCGGCACGGTCGAGCACATGCTGTTCGACAATGCCAAGCTCAGGCCCGGCGAGACCATTCTCGTGCATGCCGGCGGCTCCGGCATCGGCTCCGTCGCCATCAAGATGGCTAAAGCGATCGGCTGCACCGTGATCACCACAGTCGGCGATGACGCCAAGGTGGATAAAGCCAAGGCGCTTGGTGCCGACCACGTTATCAACTACAAGACCGAGCGCTTCGAAGGCGTCACTCGCAAGCTAACCTCCAAGAAGGGCGTCGACGTGGTGTTTGAACACGTCGGCGGCGAGGGCTTCAACGCCTCGCTGTTCTGCCTCAAGCGCGGCGGACGGCTGGTGACTTGCGGTTCAACCGCCGGGCCCAGCGTGACCATCAATTTGATGCAGCTATTCCAGCAGCAGTACAAGATTTTCGGATCGTTCGGCTGCTCGATGCGCAATATCCGTGACAGCCTGTCGAAGATGGCCGCCGGCCTGACGCCGATTATCGACACAGAGGTGCCGCTCTCCGACTTCCAGCGCGGCCTGGCGCGTATCGAAAACCGGCACGTGTTCGGCAAGGTGATTGTGAACTTCTAATGCCCGACGCGATGACGCGGACGATCCGGCGTTTGCGCGGCGGCGTGAAGCACGCCGGGAACGCCGTTCTGGGTATTTTAGCCATCGCGCTGATCAAAGCCCTGCGCCGCATCGACCCCGATTGGCTCGGCGATTTCGCCGGTCGGACGATGCGCATGATCGGTGCGCTGCTGCCGGAAAATCGTCTCGGGCGTGAAAATCTTGCCGCTGCCTTTCCGGAAAAATCCGGTGCGGAGATCGAGGAGATCCTGCGTGGCGTCTGGGATAATCTCGGGCGTGTAGGCGCCGAATTCGTACACCTTGAGCGTTTGTGGGACTACGAATCGCCGGCAAAGCCCGGTCGCCTTGATATATCACCTACGACCGTGCAGCGCTTTCTCCATCTGATCGAAGACGGCAAGCCTGCGCTTATTTTTTCCGCTCATCTCGCCAATTGGGAATTGTCCGCGATTTCGGCGGCCACGCACGGTGTCGACAGCACAGTGCTCTATCGCGGGCCGAATATTCCGGCGATCGACCGCTGGATCACCGAAACACGCGCCGCGCTTATGGGCACGTTGATTCAGACCGGGCTCGATGCGCCGCTGAAACTTGCCCAAGCGCTTGAGCGCGGTAGCCATGTCGGCATGCTGGTTGATCAATATTACGTGCGCGGCGTGCCCGTGACCTTCTTTGGGCAGCCCACGAAAGCCAATCCGCTATTGGCGCGGCTCGCGCGGCATTTCGACTGCCCGATTTATGGGGTCCGTCTCGTGCGCCTACCGAGCCACCGCTTTCGCGCCGAACTTACGGAGGCAATCGACCCGACGCGCGACGCCGAAGGCAAAATCGACGTCGCCGGTACCATGCAGATCATCACGGGCGTCGTCGAAAGCTGGATTCGGGAATATCCCGAGCAGTGGCTTTGGCTGCACCGGCGTTGGCGGAAGGATTAGCCAACGCGCAGGAGTTCAACTCCAAACGCTATTACTACCAGGGAATCGGCCGCTACGATCCCGACGCCGCAATGATGCGCGGGCTCGCCGATCTCGGGGCGCTTGCCAATCTTCTCCCGGCGAGCGGTTATCTGCGTGGTGCGGAACCCACCAGCATTGATGCGAGCATCGATGGCTTCATCGCCAACATTTATTTCTACGACATCGATACGCCACTCAAGCAATTCGTAACCACCCACGACAACGTCGAGCGGCACTGCCGCGCCATTCATGAGGCC
>DATLJR010000200.1:0-3412 GCA_035538755.1 Pseudolabrys sp. | reverse complement strand
GTCGGACATCGTGGTAACGATATCTACGAACGGCACTTCCGCGACAATCCCAGCATAGAGATCGGGACGCAGATTGGCGATCGTGCCCATGAGCAGGCCGCCGGCGCTGCCGCCCTGCGCAAAAATGGCTCGCGAATCGGCATAGCCTTTTGCGACCAGCGTTTCGGTCACAGCGATGAAATCCGTGAACGTGTTGCGCTTATTGAGCATGCGACCTTCGGCGTACCAGCGCTCTCCTTTTTCGTGTCCCCCGCGCACATGGGCAATGGCATAGACGAAGCCGCGATCTATCAAAGTAAACGGGGAGTGCGAGAAACTTGCACGCTGACTGAAACCGTAGGCGCCGTAGCCAACGATCAACGTTGGATTACCTCTGGCGTGCCGCATGCCCCTGCGGTAGACGATTGTGATCGGAACACGTTCACCGTCGGGCGCAGTCGCACTGAGCTGATCGAGCACATAGCGACGGCGATCCACCCAGCGGATTGCCGGGTCCTGCTTGCGCAAGGTTAGTGCGGCGGTCGTCACGTCGAAGTCATAGACACATTGCGGCTCCAACGGATTGCTGAAATGAAAGCGCAGCACTGTTGCGGCTGGATCGAGATTGGCTTCGTCGTCCACGGCGGAGCTCAAGGCGACGCCGATCGCGGCTGGGCGCGGCACCGGAATTTCGCGGATTTGTGGGATGGTGAATACGCGGATTACCGTGCCAGTTTCGTCTTCTACGTCCACGGCCACGAATGTCTCAAACGCTTCGAAATGACTGAGATGACGCCCTGGCTCCTCTCGAACGATCTCCCGCCAATACAGTGCCGTCGGCGTCGTCTGCGGGGCGCTCATCAGCCGAAAATCAGGAGCGTCAAGATTGGTGCGAATAAAGAACTCGTCACCAACGTGATCGACCTCATAGATCACGCCCTGTCGGCGCGACTCAACGACCTTCAACTCTCCCATCGGCTGATCGATCGGCAGATAGCGACACTCACTGGTGCGCTCCTCACTGATGTTGACTAGCACGAGCTTGCGCGACTTCGACAGGCCGATCGAAACACTGAAGGTCGGATCGCTTTCCTCATAGATCAGCACGTCCCTCTTCGGGTTGGTTCCTAGCCGATGAAGCCAAACTTGATAGGAGCGCAATGTCTTCGGCTCGTTGCGTACATAGAAGAGCGTATCGCTGTCGGCGGCGAACACGACATCGGAGCTCGCATCGTCAATACCCTGATCGACGGTTTCGCCGGTCGCGATCGATCGCACGAAGATCCGGTATTCGCGGCCACCAGTGAAATCGACCGTGAAAGCAGCACAGGTGTTGTCGGGGCTCACGGTCCAGGAGCCGAACTGGTACTGCTGCGGATGACCAAATGCGAGCGCACCGACATCGAGCACGATTTCTTCCTGCACCCCAGGGGCATCCTTATGACGCACGATGCATGGGTACTGCGCCCCTTGGGAGTAGCGGTGCTGATAGACATAGCCATTGTAGGTTGCGGGGACGCTTGCATCCTCTTGCGCTTCGCGCGCCTTCATTTCTGCGGCAAGCTCATCAATCAGCGGCTTGATCGGCTCAAGTCGCGCGTTGGCATAGGCATTCTCCGCATCGAGATAAGAGACAACATGCGGGTCGTTGCGATCGCGCAGCCAGTCGTAATTATCGATGCGTACACCGCCGAATGCTTTGAATGTCTTTGGTACGACAGGCGCAATCGGCGCGCCGCCCCTCGCAGTCTCGACTGTGTTGGCCAAGCCGAATGGCAATCGGTGTGCGAGAGAAACCCCGCCGACAGCCGCGAGACCAAGCGCCAAGCGCCTTCGAGTGAAATGCCCGCCCATCCGTACCCCAGGGCGGCTGCAAATAGTGGTCGAATGCGGCGTTTAACCGGCGCTGTTTGGGCACAAGCATGGTTCAAACTCGCTCATTCCGGCGGGTTTGATCGGACCACCGTTTGCTAGGAGCCACTGCCCGGTTCGCCGCTCATGTCCGCTTTGGATCAAAAGCGGACATTCGGCCCGAGGAACGCGATGTCCGCTTTACCCCCAAAAGCGGACATCGCCGAACACTGTTGGAATTCCCCTAAGTGATCCCTCAACAAGGAACGTCAGTCACAACACGCCGCAAAATTGAACCTACCTGCACCGCCGTCCATTGCCCTCCGCGAGCCGTCGCGACACCGCGAGCATTGAGCGACCGCGCAATGGCGCGATGTGATGCAATGCCGCTCGATTGAATTTCGCCCGCCGCTGGCGCTTTTTTAATCAACCGTCAGTTCAGCGGTGCCGCTTCACGCGGCCGCGTCGAAAGGGCCATCCATCTCCGCTTTGATGCGCTGAACGGTGCCGGTGCCGACGCCAAGCTCGCGAGCAACTTTCAAGATGCCCTTGCCGGCCCGCAATTGAGTCTGGATTCGCTTTTCCAGTGCTGCATCAATCTTTGGTCGGCCAGGGAAGTTGCCCTTCTCAGCGGCTCGCTTGAGGCCGGCGCGAACACGTTGCTGGATCATGCTGCGCTCAAACTCAGCAAAGGCGCCGCAGACCTGAAACATCAGCCTGCCGGCTGGTGTCGTCGTGTCGATTGATTGCTGATCGAGGTACAGATCGACGCCGCAGGCTTCTAGCGTCTGAATGGTGCCGAGAAGATCAATTAGAGAGCGCCCCAGGCGGTCAATTGCCCAGGCCATGATGACATCAAACTTACGCCTGGACGCATCCTTGAGCATTTGGTCGAGGCCAGCACGCCCGTCGCGGCCCTTGCTCCCCGATATGCCGGCATCGCTGTATTGTTCGACAACCTCCCAGCCCCGGCGCCCGGCGATCTGGCGCAGCGCGGCGACCTGATTCTCGACGGTTTGCTTGTCAGTCGAAACGCGAACGTAAATTGCAGCTCTTTTCGACATTGCAGCCCTCCCTTGCTGCCATTGTCATAGCACAGGCCTATACGAAAAACAAATGTTTTCAGGATGTGTAAATTGGTTGGGCGAGGAATCCTGATTTCGTTGGCTTTTCTCAGCGCCTATTTCGAGGGGTTTCTGTATGGGCATCGAGCGCCCAAATTCCAGGGCGGCCGGCACGCCCTAACGACACTGCATTAAGCCGGCGCAATTGACCAATACTGCCAGTGCTGGCGCGGCTGGCCGGCAAAGCACCATTGCCGCAACGTCGTCATCGTCACGGGATCAGGATGGTGGGCGAGGAAAGCGCGTTTGCATTGGGTGATGACTCTGCCCCGGCGCGGAAGTGCCGCGTTAAACGCCGCCAAGGCTCTAGCGATGCGTGAGCGGCCGCTGTCATTCCCTGTCGCTTCAAGTCCCGGTGCTATCACGTTGCTAGCATCCTGCTATCAAACGTCTCACAAACATGCTTCACAATTGAAAAAACTCCAATCATCTCAACAGCGCATCGATGCCACAGCATT
>DATLJR010000199.1:0-78212 GCA_035538755.1 Pseudolabrys sp. | reverse complement strand
AAGCACACGTCGAAGAACGACGATGATCTTCCGGTGCTCCGATGAAATCCGTCGACCAAGAAAAAATCGTCCAGCTTTTCGAATCGAATGTTCCGGCAATGCGCCTGCCTCTTGCATTTCCGGAACTGTCAAAGCGCCGGCAGGTCAAAGAGGCGCTTGGACGCAATACATTATGCGTGTCGAATTATCAGCGCGCCCAGGTGGCGTTGTTCGCATTCGGCATCTTTGCGGCTGTTGCCGGCGCGGTTCTCGCGATGCGGGCAGCCGTCTGGGTGCCCGGCTAACAAGGTGATGTTCATGAAACAGAGCAAGCTTCCCTCGATCGTTCCGTGTTCGCGACCTTTGCAATTTCGCATGGGTAAGGACAGCCGCGGAAACTGGGTCGTCCAGGACGATCAAGGTGTCTGTGGTGGGCTATTCGTCGATCGAAAACACGCGCTTCGCTTCGCCATGCTGGAGAATGGAAGTCGCCCTCAGGCAGTGGTGATGGTGCCGGGGATTTTCGAACTGGATATCGGTCGCTGCGCAACCGCGCACGACAATGCCAATGTGCCGAGCCAGCGAAAGGTCGCCTGACCGGCGAAACTGGTCACCTTTCTCCCATCGCTATAAAGTTACCGACGGGGTCAAGAATCCATGTCGGCGAATATTCTCATCGTCGGATGCGGTGCAATCGGCGGCTTGTTTGCCGCTGCTCTCTCGTCCATTGCCAAGCTGACTGCGCTCGATGCCAATGCCGAGCATGTGAAGGCCATCCGCTCGCGCGGCCTTCGCATCATCGGCACGAATCCGCGCGTCGCGCAGATCGAAGCGACCAGCGATCCATCCGCGCTGAACGGCAAGACATTCGATGCGGTCATTTTTCTCATCAAGTCGAAGATGACAGCCACGGCCCTCTCGCAGTTGAAGCCTGTGCTCTCCGGAAATCCTCTGCTGGTGACGCTTCAGAACGGCATGGGCAATGCCGAGGCCCTGCTGTCGGCTCCAGATGCGATCGTCGTTCGCGGGGTCACGATGAATGCCGGACGCTATGTCGAAGCCGGCTGCGTCGAGAGCTTGATCGAAGGCAAGACATGGCTCGGCCCTGCACGCGGCAACGTCGCGGACGTGCATCCCCTCGCTGATCTGCTCAACAAAAGCGGCATGGAAACCGAAGTGGTCGGAGATCCGATGGGAGCGGTCTGGTCCAAGTTCGTTTTCAATTGCGTCATGAACCCGCTCGGAGCGCTGATGCTGGGCGACAATGCAGCCCGTTATGACGCGTCTGAAATGCGCGCACTGATCGACGACATGGCGGCCGAATGCACGGCGGTCGTCCAAGCGCTGGGCGGCAAGTTTGCGTTCCCGCCCATGGACTATGTTGGCAAAGTCCGGGCCGGCGAGGTTCCGCGATCCCGGCACGCCGGCTCCATGGCCCTCGATATCGAACGCGGGGTGCCGACCGAAATCGACGAATTGACCGGCTTCATTGTGCGCGAGGGCGAACGGCTGAAAATCCCGGTGCCGAACTGCAAAGCGGTGTATCGCCTGATTAAAGGACTCGAGCTTGCCTCCATGCGGCGGGTGGTCAAGGCGAGATAAATCAACGAGTTAGAGCCAGGCTTCGCCCTTTTATCCCCGAATTTCCCGCCGTGTTTCGTGCACAGGTTTTGGAAACTTCGCCCGTTAATTCGATAGGCCGAGGGCTAGAATGGTCGGGCAGCGTATGGCAGCCATCGCATTGCAATGGATGACAGCGACGAGGCGCTCATGGCCCGGGTCGCGGGCGGCGATGAGCGTGCGTTTCAGGTGCTTTCGCGGCGCCATTTGCCGGCCATGCTTGGGCTCGCCCGCCGCATTCTCGGCAATGCTGGGGATGCGGAGGACGTCGCACAAGAGGCCTTCGTGCGCGTCTGGACGCATGCGCCGCGGTGGCAACCCCTGGCGCAATTTCGGACGTGGCTTACGCGCGTGGTCGTCAATCTCTGCCTCGACCGCAAGCGGCGCGCACCCTGGGTGGACCTCGAGGCGGCCGGCGATGTGGTCGATCCGGGGCCCCGGGCGGATGAAAAGGCAGAGAGTGACGAGCGTGAGCGAATGCTCACAGCGGCGATCAACAAGCTTCCCGCGCGCCAGCGCGATGCGATCATGCTGACCTACACGGAAGGCATGAGCAATGCGCAGGTGGCCGAAATTCTCGACACGTCGGTTTCGGCGGTCGAGACCCTGCTGATCCGCGGCAAGCAGAACCTGCGCCGCACGCTCGGCGGCGTGATCGACAAGGACGATTGAAAATGACGGACGAGCAATTCGAAGATTTCCTGAGAACCACGCTGAAGCGTGATGCGAAACCTGCCCATGCCGACGCCGTTGATCGTGTGCTTGCGCGACTGCGGGGTCCGTTGCCGCGGCAGAAGCAACCGCTGTGGCGGTTACCTGGCGTGCTGCTCAATTGGGATTTCGCGCCGGCTTGGCCACGCATGGCGGCCCTCGCCTGCTGCGCCGCGCTCGGCTTTATGTTCGGCATCGCCGGGCTCGATCGTTCGTTCGACCAGCTTGATGGGTCGGTCCTGACCAGCGGCCCCGACATCGGCGCGCTCGGATCCGAACCCGACACGTTGACGGGAGAGCGGCCATGAGCATCGCCCAGGCATTTCCAACGATGGAGCGACCTTCATCGCGCTGGTTGCTGCTGGGTTCGCTGGCGCTCAATCTATTCTTTGTCGGGATTGCCATCGCCATGATGGTGCGATCGCCGGCGCCGTCCTATTGGGACCGCAATGTGTTCGTACGCGTCGAACGACTTGCCGCCACGCTGCCGTCGGCCGACGCCGATATCCTGCGCGGCGAGATCCAGGCCAATCGCGCGGCCATCGAGAGCACGCAAGCGGCCTATCATTCGGCGCAGGACAGCATTCATGACGTATTGCGCCAGGAACCGTTCGACGCGGAGGCAATGCGCGCGGCGATGTCGAAGACCCGGGCAGCCCGGTTGACTTCGGATCAGACGATTCAGGGCATTTTTGCCACAATCGCTTCGAAGATTTCCCCGGCCGGCAGACAGGCCTTGGCCAATTGGCCGCCGGGTCGTAAACCCGCCAGCGACAAACGGTAGTAGTATCAATGCGGATCGAGTCGCCGTGGCCGGGTTTTGAAAGACTTTTTGAATGCACGGGGTTGGGAAACTCAAGGAGGCGGGAACGAAAGCTTGGGGGCGCCCGTTTTGGATCGTGTTGCAGGGTCTGAGTCTGACATTACCCCTCGGCGGCTGCCTGTTGACCGGCAACATGCCGGACCCGGCGCTCGATATTCCGCCGTCCTATATCTACGGCCCGCGCAAGCCGGTCGCGGCAGAGGCGGCCGTCCCGCCGATCGACTGGTGGCGCACCTTCCGCTCGCGCGAATTGACCGAAGTCATCGAAGCGGCGCGAGAAGGCAATCTCGATATCGCCGCGGCCATTGCCCGTATCGTGCAGGCCGACGCGAACGCCCGTATCACCGGGGCCGCGCTCCTGCCGGTTGTCGACTTCAACGGCAATGCACTGCACAGGCAGGATTCCAAGACAACGGGCAGCACGAACGTCATCAGCGTTTCGCGATCCGGGGCCAGCGTGGCCATCATTAGTAACGACCTGACGGCCACGCTTAACGCCAGCTACGAAATCGATTTTTGGGGCAAGAACCGGTCGCTGTTACAGGCGGCGGAAGAGACCGCAGTAGCCAGCCGCTATGATCGTGAAGTGGTCGGGCTCACAACGGTCGTGGCCGCCGCCAATGCATATTTCCAGGTCCTTGCGGCACAAGACCGCTTGCGCGTGGCCCGTGGAAACATTGCCAGCGCCACCCGTGTACTCGACCTGATCAAGCAGCGCCTGCAGGCGGGAACCGCCTCCGCGCTCGATACGGCGCAGCAGGAAAGCCTGGTCGACACCCAGAAGGCGACCATTCCTCCGCTTGAGCAGACGCTGCGCCTCAATCGCGTCACCCTCGCGGTCCTGATGGGACGGCCGCCCGAGGGCGTGAAGATCCGCGGCGGAAGTCTGCGCAGTATTGCCTATCCCCGTGTCACGCCCGGATTGCCATCGGAATTGCTCGCACAGCGTCCCGACATTCGCGAAGCCGAGGCCAATCTTGCCGCCGCCAACGCCAATGTCGTGAATGCGCGCGCGCAATTCCTGCCGAGCATCCGGCTCACGGGTGAAGGCGGCTACGAAAGCGCAATCTTGAAACTGCTGCTGCGCCCCGAGTCGGTGATCTACACGGCCGCGGCGAGCCTTGCCCAGCCGATCTTCCACGGCGGCTCGCTGCTCGGGAACCTCGATCTGCAGAAAGGCAAGCAGGACGAACTGCTGCAGGTCTATCGCAAAGCGGTGCTTTCGGGCTTTGCCGATGTCGAGAATGCGCTCGACGATATTCGCAAGACCGCGGAGCGGGAAAAACTTCAGCTTCAGGTCGTGGACAGCTCGCAACGCGCCTTCGACATTTCTGAACAGCGACTGCGCGAAGGCACCGTCGACCTGGTCACTGTGCTGCAGACACAGCAGACGCTTTACGCCGCCCAGGATGCACTGGTTCAGGCGAGACTTGCTCACGTCCAGGCGATCGTGAGCCTCTATCAGGCACTCGGTGGCGGCTGGCATCCGAAACCGGTGGTAACCGCCGATGCACGGTGAACTCCCCAAACGGCTTCTGACGAAAGCGCGCGGGAGCACGCGCCGCACGCTGGCGGTTGCATTCATCCTCTTGGCCATTCTCGGCGCGCTTTACTACGTCTTCGGCGGCCCTGCCGCGCAGCAGCGCCGCGCCGGCCGCTTTGCCGCCGAAGGGCCGGTCCCCGTTCTGGCAGCCACCGTCACGCGTGCCGATGTTCCGGTCTACCTCGATGCGGTGGGCACGATCAAAGCGCTTAACACCGTCACCGTGCGTCCGCAGGTGGACGGCCGGCTGCTCAGCGTGAATTTCAAGGAAGGCGACGACGTCAAGAAAGGCGACGTGCTGGCGCTCATCGACCCTGTCATCTATCAGGCCCAGCTTGACCAGGCGGTCGCCAAGAAGGCGCAGGATGAGGCACAGCTGGCCAACTCCAGGATCGATCTCGAGCGCTACGAGAAACTGGCCGCGACCGCGGCCATCAACAAGCAGCAGGCCGATACGCAGCGAGCATTGGTGGCGCAGAATGTCGCGTTGGTCAAAGCCGACCAGGCGGCGATCGACAACGCACGCGCGACGCTGGGTTACACGACGATCACGGCGCCGCTCGACGGCCGCACCGGTATCCGCATGGTCGACGAGGGAAACTACGTCCGTGCCGCCGATGCCACGTCCGCGATCGTTGTGATCACCCAGCTGCGTCCGATATCGGCGCTGTTCAACCTGCCGCAGCAGGAATTGCCACAATTGAATGCCGCCGTCGCCAAGGGCCCGCTAACCGTCGAGGCGCAGCGTTCCGACACTGACGAAGTCATCGATCGCGGCGTGCTGCGGGTCGTGGACAACCAGGTCGACCAGACCACCGGAACCGTGAAGCTGAAAGCCGAATTCCCGAACGCCAACCTGCAGCTTTGGCCGGGGCAGTTCGTCAACATCCGCCTGCTGATCGATACGCTCAAACAGGTTGTAGTGATTCCGACCGGCGCGGTGCAGCGCGGGCCCACCGGCACCTTCGTCTACGCCGTCAAGGATGACAACGCGGTGGCCATGCGTCCGATCGTTGTGCAGAAGCAGGATGAAATCCAGACCGTGGTCAAAAGCGGTCTTGAAGCGGACGAGCGGGTGGTGACCACAGGTTTTGTACGCCTCACCGAGGGCAGCAAGGTTGCGGTCGGCAGCGCCAACGCAACGCCGACGCCAGCGGAACGCGCGCCACCGCGTGATGGGCAGAAACGGCAACGACAACGACGCAGCAACGCGCCGACGCCTTCCGTACCGCAATGAGCGTATCGTCGCCATTTATTCACCGGCCTATCGCCACCTCGCTGCTTGGCGTCGCGGTGATGCTGGGCGGTTTTCTCGGCTACTGGTGGCTGCCGGTTTCTGCCCTGCCGCAGGTGGATTTTCCGACCATCCAGGTCACCACGCAGCTGCCGGGCGCCAATCCCGACACCATCGCCGCGCTGGTCACGGCGCCGTTGGAGCGCCAGTTCGGACAGATTCCCGCATTGCAGACAATGACCTCGTCAAGCTCGTTTGGCATCAGCCAGGTCACGCTGCAGTTTGACCTCAACCGCGACATCGATGCTGCCGCCCAGGATGTGCAATCGGCCATCAATGCGGCTGCATCGACACTTCCGCGCAATCTCCCCTACCCGCCGCTTTATTCGAAGGTGAACCCGGCCGACTCGCCGATCATCACGCTCGCGCTGACGTCACCGAGCATCGACCTGCGCGCGCTGAGCGATATGGCCGACACCATCATGGCGCCGCGACTGTCCGAAGTGACCGGCGTCGGCCATGTTTCGGTCCAAGGCGGCATCCGGCCCGCGATCCGCATCCAGGCGGACCTGTCGCGGCTCGCCGCCTACGGGATCGCCCTGGAAGATGTGCGTACGGCCATTGTCGGCGCCAACGTCGCCGGACCCAAAGGCTCGCTCGACGGTGCGCATCAGTCCTACACCATCTCGGCCAACGATCAGATCACCGCCGCCTCCGTTTACGGGGACATCGTGGTGGCTTTTCGCAACGGCGCGCCGGTCAAGGTCAGCGACCTCGCCGATGTCGTCGACGGACTGGAGAACACCAAGGTCGGCGCCTCGTATCGCGGTCAGCCGGCGATCGTGATCGACGTGCAGCGACAACCTGGCGCAAATGTGATCGAGACAGTTCAGCGGGTACGCGCGGAACTGCCCCGCCTGCGGCGCGCGATGCCGGCCGGCGCTGAACTGACAATCGTCAACGACCGCACCACGACAATCCGCGCCTCGATCCGCGACGTTCAATTCACGCTGGTGCTGAGCATTGCCCTCGTCGTACTAGTGGTCCTGATATTCCTGCGGACAATCCGCGCAACCATCATTGCCGGCGTAGCCCTCCCGCTCTCGCTGATCGCCACTTTTGGCGTGATGTGGTTCTGCGGGTTCTCGCTCGACAATCTGTCCCTCATGGCGCTGACGATTGGCACAGGTTTCGTAGTCGACGACGCCATCGTCATGATCGAGAACATTGTGCGTCACATGGAAGATGGCGAGGACCCGCTGGAGGCGGCTTTGCGCGGCGCACGCGAGATCGGGTTCACGGTCATTTCGCTGACGATGTCGCTGATAGCGGTCTTCATCCCGCTGCTCTTCATGACGGGCCTAGTCGGCCGGATGTTCCGTGAGTTCGCGCTGACCCTGACAATCGCCGTGGTGGCCTCGGCGATCGTTTCGCTGACGTTGACGCCGATGATGTGCGCCCGATTGCTGCGCCATGTCGACGGGACCGCCAGCATCGTCTCCCGCAGCGCTCTCGCCACCCGCTTTAATGTATTGGTCGAACGCACAGTCGAGGCATACCAACGAAGTCTTGAATGGGTGCTCCGTCACCAGCCCGAAACACTGCTGGTCACGCTCGCAACACTGGCAGCG
This sequence comes from Pseudolabrys sp., assembly GCA_035538755.1. GTDB lineage: Bacteria > Pseudomonadota > Alphaproteobacteria > Rhizobiales > Xanthobacteraceae > Pseudolabrys. Next base: position 70,671 of record DATLJR010000199.1, on the reverse strand, counting down.
ACAATCCTGCTTTATGTCGCCGTGCCGAAGGGATTTCTCCCGCTGCAGGATACCGGCCTCATCACCGCGGTGACCGAAACCGGGACCGACGTTTCGTTTGCCGAAATGCAGCGTCGCCAGCGCCGGGTCGAGGATGCGATCCGCGCCGACCCTGACGTCACCGGCGTTGTTTCCGTTATCGGTGTCAGCCCGATCAATGCCACGCCCAACACCGGCCGTCTCACCATCACACTGAAACCGCGAAACTCGCGCAAAGCACGGGTCGACGAGATCGTCCAGCGGCTCAAGCAAGCGGTCGCCGGGGTTGCCGGCGTGACGGTGTATTTCCAGGCCACTCAGGACATACAAATTTCGACTCGCGTCAGCCGCGCGCAGTACCAATACACATTGGTCGCCACTGATCGCGCCGAGGTGATCGAGTGGTCGGACAAACTGGTGCACGCTCTGCGCGGAAATGCCGCTTTCGGTGAGGTCGCATCAGAGGCCCAGGAAGGTGGACCCCGCATTCAGATCGAAGTCGACCGCGAGCAGGCCGGCCGGCTCGGCGTGTCGATGCAAAGCGTGACCGACACGCTCAATGATGCGTTCGGCCAGCGGCAGGTGTCCACGATCTACGGGCAGGCCAACCAATACCGGGTCATTCTCGAAGCCCAGCCGCGCTTCCAGCAGGATCCGAACGCCTTGTCGAAGCTCTACGTGACCGGCGCCAGCACCTCAACCGGCACCGCGGCAACGGTCGGCAACACCGCCACCGGCACGACGAACACCAACACCACTGCGACACCCAATGCGGTCACGAGCAGCAACCAAGTACCCTTGTCCGCTTTTGCCCGTTTTGTACCGACATCGGCACCTCTCGCCATTGCGCACCAGGAGCAGTTTCCTTCCGTCACCATCAGCTTCGATCTGAACGAAGGCTACGCGCTGTCGGACGCGGTCGCGATCATTCGCGCCGCGGAACAGAACATCGGCATGCCGTCCTCGGTCAGCGGGAGTTATTCGGGCGACACCGCCGAGTTTGCCAAATCGCTGGCTGGCGAACCGTGGTTGATCCTCGCGGCGGCGATCGCGATCTACATCGTGCTTGGGGTGCTGTACGAAAGCTTCATTCATCCGCTCACGATCCTGTCCACGCTGCCTTCGGCGGGCGTCGGCGCGTTGCTCGCGCTGATGTTACTCGGCTACGACCTCTCGGTGATCGCATTGATCGGCATCGTGCTGCTGATGGGCATCGTGAAGAAGAATGCGATCTTGATGATCGACTTCGCGATCGATGCTGAGCGACACCAAGGCCTTCCCCCCGAAGAGGCCATCGTGCAGGCGGCGCTGTTGCGCTTCCGGCCGATCATGATGACCACGCTGGCCGCGCTGTTCGGCGCACTTCCATTGGCGCTCGAAACCGGCACCGGTTCGGAACTGCGCAACCCGCTCGGTATCACCATCGTTGGCGGATTGCTGCTGTCGCAATTGCTGACGCTTTACACAACGCCGGTGATCTACCTTTACATGGAGCGCCTGCGCGCGCGGCTTGCTCCGACCCTGTCTCCACCGCCACCTCGCGCGGCTCGGAGCCGCCCGTGAACTTTTCTGCCCCATTCATCCGGCGGCCGATCGGCACAACGCTGACGGCCATCGGGCTTTTTCTCGTGGGCGCGGTGGCTTACGTTTTTTTGCCGGTCGCAAGCCTACCGAGCGTCGAATTTCCTACCATCAACGTAACTGCAACCCGTCCTGGTGCCGATCCCAATATCATGGCGGCGACCGTCGCTGCGCCGATCGAACGGCGCCTGGGAGAGATTTCGGGTGTCACCGAATTGACCTCCGTCACCTCGCTCGGCCAGTCGCGCATCACGGTCCAGTTCGACCTGAGCCGCAGCATCGAGGGCGCTGCACGCGATGTGCAGGCCGCACTCAACGCCGCGCTGAGCGATCTACCCACCGACCTGCCGACGTTGCCGACGTTCCGCAAGGCTAATTTTGCGGCGGCGCCAATTCTCATCTTAGCCCTAACGTCGAAGACCCTGCATCCCAGCGCGATCTACGATGCCGCGGACAGCATAATCGCGCAGCGTCTGTCGCAAGTATCGGGCGTGGCCGATGTCACGGTTGCCGGGTCGGAGCAACCTGCAGTTCGCGTCCGTGTCGATCCGACGCGCCTGTCTGCCATGGGACTTTCCATGGAAGATGTGCGGACGGCGATTTCCAATTCGAACGCGGCCGGCCCGCTGGGTACCTTCGACGGCGACAAACGCGCCGTGACCATCGGCATCAACGATCAGCTGCGCGAGGCCAGCGAATACGATCCGCTGGTCGTGAGTACTGTGAACGGCACCGTGATCCGCCTGTCGAACATTGCAACCATCACCCCGAGCGTGCGCAACAGCCGGGCGGCCGGCTGGTTCAACAGGGATCCCTCGGTCCTCCTCATCATTACCAAACAGGCCGATGCGAACGTCATCGATACTGTCGATCGCATTTACGCGCTGCTGCCGGAGCTTCGACAATGGGTGCCGGCCGGTCTGGAAATTTCGGTGTTGAGTGACCGCACGCAGACCATTCGCGCCAGCGTACGCGATATGCAACTCACACTCGCCGCGACCGTCGTGCTCGTGATGTTGGTGGTGTTTCTGTTTCTGCGGCGTGCGGCCCCGACCGCCGCCGCGGGCGTCACGGTGCCGCTCGCGCTGTCCGGCACCTGCGCTGCCATGTGGGCTGCCGGATTCTCCATCGATAATCTGTCATTGATGGCGCTGGCGGTAAGCGTCGGCTTCGTCGTGGATGACGCCATCGTGATGATCGAAAATGCGTTTCGTTACCTGGAAAAAGGCGCGTCACCCCTGCGAGCGACGCTGCAGGGCGCAAAGCAGATCGGTTTCACTGTCGTTGCTATTTCCGTCTCTCTTATTGCCGCGTTCATCCCACTGCTGTTCATGGGCGGCCTTGTCGGGCGACTGTTCCGCGAATTTTCGGTCACACTCGCTTTCGCAATCGCCATTTCCACGGTGGTGTCGCTGTCGGTAACTCCGATGATTTGCGCCTACTTCGTGCGCGAGCCGCCAAGCCGGGATGCCACATGGCTCGACCGATGGGTGGAGGGCTTGCTCTCACGCATGATCCGCTTCTACGACCGCACGCTGACTTTCGCGCTCGATCATCGCGGCCTGATGCTCATCGTTTTCGTCGCTACGATCGTGCTCACGATTGGCCTCTATATAAAGATACCGAAGGGCTATTTCCCTCAGGACGATACTGGGCTGATCTTTGGCGGAACCGAGGCTTCGACCGACGTCTCCTATGAGGCCATGGTGGACTTGCAGCGCAAGGCGACGGAAGTCGTGCTCGCGGATCCTGCGGTTGCGGGCGTCGGATCATCAGTCGGTCCGTCGCCATATTCGGCCTCGGTCAACCGTGGTCGCCTGTTCATCAGCCTCAAACCGCTCAACCAGCGGGGCAATATCACGACGCTGCAGGTGGTGGAGCGGCTGCGCGCCAAGCTGAACCAGATTCCCGGCATCCGCACTTTCATGTTCCCCGCACAGGATCTGCGCGTCGGCGGACGACAAAGCGATGCCCAGTATCAGTTCACGCTTTGGAGTGCGGATATCGAGGAGCTGCAAAAGTGGGTGCCGCGCGTTGTCGATCGCGTCAAGCGTGTGCCCGGCGTCGTGGATGTAACCACCGACCGCGAGCAAGGCGGGCTGCAGGCGAACATCACCATCGACCGCGACGCGGCCGCGCGTTTCGGGGCGCGCGTGCAGGACATCGACAACGCGCTCAACAATGCATTTTCGCAACGGCAGATCTCGACAATCTACGGCCCACGCAACCAATACCGGGTCATTCTCGAAGTTGACGCTGCCTACCAGCGTGACCCGACTGACCTTGCCCACATTTATGTGCCGGGCAGCAGCAATGCGCAGGTGCCTTTGTCGGCAGTGACCAAATATGAGCGGGGCATCGCGCCGCTGGTGGTCAACCATCAGGGCCAATTCCCCTCGGTGACCATCACGTACAACCTGGCGCCCAATGCATTGATCGAAGACGTCACGCGCTCGATTGAACAGGCCGTCGCCGAGATGCACATTCCCGACATCGTCCGGGCCGACTTCTCCGGCGATGTGCAGGCCTACAGGCAGGCGGTTGGCGCGCAACCCTTGCTTCTGCTGGCGGCATTGGTTGCGGTCTACATCGTCCTCGGTGTTCTCTACGAAAGCCTCGCGCACCCCCTGACCATCATCTCGACGCTGCCATCGGCAGGCCTGGGAGCACTGTTGGCCCTCGAGATTTCAGGGACCGAGCTTTCGGTGATCGCGTTTATCGGAATTATTCTGCTGATCGGCATCGTCAAGAAGAACGGCATCATGATGGTCGATTTCGCGCTCGACGGTGAGCGTCGATTAGGATTGCCCCCTCAACGCGCAATCCACAATGCCTGCCTGGCGCGATTCCGGCCGATCCTCATGACGACTTTGGCGGCGATGCTCGGCGCGCTCCCTCTTGTGATTGCCATCGGTCCCGGTTCGGAGCTGCGGCGGCCCCTCGGCATCACCATTATCGGTGGTCTTCTGGTCTCGCAGGTGCTCACGCTGTACACCACGCCGGTCATCTACCTGCTGCTCGACCGGTTGCACCGCAAGTTGGGTGGCGCCAACATTTCCTTCATTCGCCGGCGTCCACCCCCGCTGCAGCCGGCGGAATAATCAGACGCCCAGATAGCGGTGCTGCACGTCAGTCGCTGCAGCGAGCTGCTGCGACGAGCCCTTCCACACCACGCGCCCGCGCTCAATCAGGAAGTGCCGGTCGGCAACGCGTATAAGAGCGCCGACATTTTTATCGATCACCAGGAGCGACAGGCCTGATTCCTTCAATCGTGCCAGACAGCGCCAGATCTCGGCGCGGACCAGCGGTGCGAGACCCTCGGTTGCTTCGTCGAGGATAAGCAAACGCGGATTCGTCATGAGCGCGCGCGCGATCGCCAGCATCTGCTGCTCACCGCCGGATAGTTGATTGCCCATGCTGGCGTCACGTTCCGCCAATCGCGGAAACAGCTCGTACACACTGTCCAGCGTCCAGCCATCGCCGCTCCGCTTCACGGCGGTTGCCAGCAGGTTCTCGCGCACGGAGAGATTCGGGAAGATCTGCCGCCCTTCCGGCACGAGACCGATGCCGCGCTGCGCCACCTTGTATGACGGTAAGCCTCGTATCTTGTCGCCCAGAAAGCGAATGGTGCCCGCACGGGCCTGTGTTAGCCCCATGATCGAGCGCACGGTGGTCGTCTTGCCCATGCCGTTGCGGCCCATGAGGGTGACCATCTCACCGGAGGCGATGGCAAACGACACGCCGAACAGCACCTGACTGAGGCCATAGCAAGTCTCGATCCCGGTGACCTCGAGGACGCTGTCAGCCATGAACAGCCTCCTGCTCGCCAAGATAGGCATCGCGCACCTGGGCATTGTTGCGAATATCCTCGGGTTTTCCGGAGGCGATGGCCCGCCCGTAGACCAGGACCGTAATGCGATCGGCGAGCGCGAATACGGCTTCCATGTCGTGCTCTACGAGCAAAATGGTCAGCTCCTTCTTGAGATCGCGCAGCATGGACACCATGCGCGCGGACTCTTCGGGGCCGAGGCCCGCCATTGGCTCGTCAAGCAGAAGCATGCGCGGCCGGGATGCGAGCGCCATTGCGAGTTCGAGCTGCCGATGTTCGCCGTGACTGAGCGCGGATGCGGGCAGATCGCCACGCGCACTCAAGCCGACGCGCGCGAGCGCCGCGCGGGCCGGATCGCGCAGTTCCGGCTCGCGGCGAGCATTGGACCAGAAGTGAAACGAGTGACCGGCATGCGCCTGGACGGCCAACGCAACATTGTCGAGCACGCTCAGATCGAGAAACAGCGAAGTGATCTGAAACGAGCGGGCCAGGCCGAGGAGGCTGCGCGAGGGCATCGACACGCCGGTAATATCGCCGCCGCCGAAATAGACGCGGCCTGAATCGGGTACCAGCAGCCCACTGAGTTGTGCGATCAATGTTGTCTTGCCGGCACCATTCGGACCGATGAGGGCGTGCAGTTCGCCCTCGGGAACGCTCAATGTCAGGTTATCGGTGGCGACGATGCCGCCGAAACGCTTTGCCAGGCTTTCCACCTGCAGCAATTCAGCCATGGTGCGCCTTCCCGAGCAGACCGTCGATTCCGCCCCGCGCAAAGAGAACCACCAAAAGCAGCAACGGACCGAGGATAATCTGCCAGTGTTCGGTGATGCCCGAGAGCACTTCCTCCAGCACGAGCAGTGCCACCGCTCCAAACAGTGGACCGAAGGTTGAGCCCATGCCCCCGAGCACCACCATGATGATGAGATCGCCTGAGCGGGTCCAATACATCATCGCCGGGCTGACAAAATCGGTGTGATTGGCGAGCAACGCGCCCGCAAGACCGCACAGCGTTCCGGCAATGACAAAGCCGATCAGCTTATAACGATAGGTCGGAAAGCCGATCGCGCGCATGCGCGTGTCGTTTGATCGCGCACCCTGGAGGGCCATGCCAAATCGGGAGTTGACGAGGCGCCACACCAGATAGATCGCGCCACACAGCAACACCAGGCAGATGTAGTAGAACTGCACCTTGTTCGACAGATTGATTGGCGCAATGAACTGGCTGCGTTTCTCGATCGTCAAACCGTCATCACCGCCATAGCGCGCGAGCCCAGCGACGATGTAATAGGCCATCTGTGCAAATGCTAAAGTGATCATGATGAAATAGACGCCACGCGTGCGCAGGCTGAGCGCCCCGATCACGAATGCGAAGAACGCAGATACGAGAAGCGCGACAGGCCATTGTACGAAACCTGACGTGATCCCCTCGAAGGCAAGCATACCGACGGCATAGCCACCGATCCCAAGATAGGCAGCGTGCCCAAAGCTCATCATTCCGCCATAGCCGAGGATCAGGTTGAGGCTCACCGCCGCGAGCGCCAGGATCACAATGCGCGTGAACAGCGTAAGCAAGAAGCGGCTGCCGGTCAGTTCGACGTAGACAGGCAGAAGCACGAGCGCGAGCAGCAGCAATAGGCCCACGGTCGTCCGCAGATTGAACGTCGGGGTCATTTGCTGCTCGCCGGAAACAGGCCCTCGGGGCGAATGACAAGCACGATCGCCATCAGCAGATAGATCAGCATGGACGAAAGCGCCGGCGCCGCAGTTGCGGCTGTCTCCTTGGTGAAGGCAAGCCGCAGCAAGTCGGTGAAGTAGGCGCGGCCCAACGTGTCGATGAACCCGACGAGAATCGCAGCGACGAAAGCACCACGAATCGAGCCTATGCCGCCGATGACGGTGATGACGAAAGCGAGAATGAGGATGTTCTCGCCCATGCCGATCTGAACCGTCAAAATAGGCGCCTGCATCAGACCGGCGAGCCCGGCCAGCGCGGCGCCAAGGCCAAACACGAGCGTGAACAGCAGCTTAATGTTCACTCCCAGCGCACCGACCATTTCCCGGTTCGAGGCGCCGGCACGGATCAGCATGCCAAGACGCGTGCGCATGATGAGAAAATAGAGAAACGCAGCGACGGCAAGCGACACCACGATGATGGACAGCTTGTAGGCGGAATAGTCGACGCCTGGCAGAACCCGAACCGACGTATTGAGCCACGACGGCAAGGGCAGACTCATGCCGCCCGCTCCCCAGATTAGCCGCACCAGTTCGTCGAAGAACAGGATCAAGCCGAAGGTCGCGAGCACATGATCAAGATGATCGCGGCCATATAGTCTGCGCATGGCGATGACCTCCACCGCCATGCCGACCAGCAACGTTGCGCCAAGTGCCAGGACCGCACCAAACACGAAGCTGCCGGTCCACGCCGCAAAGGTCGCGGCAAAATAAGCGCCAAGCATGTAGAGGGAGCCGTGCGCAAGATTGACCAGGTCCATGATGCCGAAGACCAGGGTCAAACCGGCAGCAAGCAGGAACAGCAGCAAGCCGAACTGCAGACCGTTCAGGCATTGTTCGATAAACAGCGTCATGACGGGGCGCCGATCGCGATCGCCGATAAACAAACGGCGGCGGCGCCATTGCGCCACCGCCGTCATCATCAGCGATTGATCATTTCATGTGGCATTGAGTGACGAAACGATCCTGGTTGTCTTCCACAATCGTTGCGACGGTCTTGAGGACGTAGTTGCCGTCCTGGTCCTTCACCGCATCTTGCAAATAGAAATTCTGTATAGGCATGTGGTTGGTGTTGAATCGGAAATTTCCGCGTACCGACTTGAAGTCGGCCTTCTCCAGTGCCTTCTGCACCGCGACCTTATCGGACAGGTTGCCGTTGGTCGCTTCGACTGCCGATGCGATCAAATTGGCCGCATCATAGGTCTGCGCACCGTAAAAGGACGGCCGCAGCCCTGGATACTTCTTGAGATAGTCGGCGACGAACTTCTTGTTGGCATCGTTCGGCAGGTCGTTCACCCATTCCTGCGCGCCGGGTACGCCGAGCGCGAGGTCCTTCTGCAATGGCAGCGAGAGCTCGTCGATCGTGAACGCCGTATAGAGCGGGATCTGCCCCTTGAGGCCGGATTGAGCGTACTGGCTCAGGAACTGCACGCCTGCTTTGCCCGGATAGAAGACGAAGATCGCATCCGGCTTTTCCGCCTTTGCTTTTGCGAGCTCCGCGGAGAAGTCGAGCTGATCAGGCCATTTGGTCAGTTCCTGCCCGACGATCTTGCCTTTGAATGTGGATGCCACACCCCCGAGCATGTCCTTGCCAGCGGCATAGTTCGGCCCGATCAGAAAGGCGGTTTTCACGCCTTTCTGGTTCATGTAGTGGCCCATCGCCTGGGGCGTCTGGTCGTTCTGCCATGAGGTCGAGAAGATAAAGGGCGAGCACTGCTCACCCGCGACCTGATGCGGGCCAGCATTTGACGTAATCAGGAAGGTCTTGGCATCGACCGCCGACTTCATCGAAGCCAGCAGCACATTCGACCAAATGTACCCGACGATAAAATCGACCTTGTCGGACTCGATCAGCTTGTCGGTCTTCTGCTTGCCGACCTCCGGCTTGAAGCCGTCGTCTTCGTATACGACCTCGACCGGAAGACCACCCATTTTGCGACCCATGTGATCGAGCGCTAGCTCGAACGAGTTGCGCATGTCATTGCCGATGACGGCAACGGGTCCGCTGAAGGTGCTAATGAAGCCGATCTTGATCGATTTGTTTTGAGCCGTGGCCGGACCCGCTGCAAGCAGCACGGCCGCGCTTGCAGCCAACAAGACTTTCCGCATGATCTTTCCTCCCAGAGGCCTTTTCCGGCCCTTGTGTGCAGGCCGCTAATCTACCGGGACCGGCGGCCAAAGGTCCACCGCCGTCAGCGCAGCAGTGATGAGCATCGTTGAAAAGGCCAGCAATTCCGGCTTGTTGGCATGCACCCGTGGCCATTGACCGCTGCGCCGGCCGACCGGCAGTGTAGTTGGCAAAACGGCAGTCGATGCAAGTTCTCCGGGGAAACGACCTTTGTCCAAGGCAATCGAAAAAACTTACGACGGCATCATCATCGGCGCCGGGCATCACGGACTGATCCTCGGCAGCTATCTGGCGCGCGCAGGCCTCGACATCCTGCTGGTCGATCGTCGGCTGACCTATGGCGGCGGATTGTGCACGCGCGAGGTCACGCTGCCGGGCTTCTACCACAACCTGCATTCGATCAATCATTTCCACATCAGCGAAGCGCCCTGGTTCAAGGACCTCGATCTGGACGAGCGCGTCACTTACGTCACGCCTCGTTATGAGTTCGGTCAGTCTCATCACGATGGATCCGCGCTTGTCCTGGGCCGCGATCTCGAGGAGTCGGTCGCCAACATTGCCCGTTTCTCAAAAAAAGATGCGGCGACTTTCCGCGAATGGAACCGCAAAGCTGAAAAGATCACCGCGCAGATTTTCTTACCGGAACGCTATGCCGAGCCTTTGTCGAAAGCGGAGCGCGAATCGTTGTTGTCGCGCACGGCGTTAGGACGCGAGTTTATCGAAGTCTCAAACCGCCAGCCGCTCGATGTCGTGCGCGAATTGTTCGAGAACGAACATGTCCGCCTGCTGTTCCTGTTCAAGGTCTCACTGTTCGGCACCTGGCTGGTGGATACGCTTTCAAAGACTTCTCCCATGGGCTCGGTCATTCGCGCCTTCGACCTGGAGAGCGGCTACCAGCTCTGTCAGGGCGGTTCCTTCAACCTGGCGCGCGGATTGATGGAGACTTTCATCGGCGCCGGCGGCTCTTTCCAGCCGCAGGTCAATATCAGCCGCATCGTCGTCGAGAATGGCGGGGCTACCGGCATCGAGCTGGCCGACGGCCGCACCGTGCGGGCGAAACAGTTTGTCGCCTCGACGCTCGACGTGCATCAGACGTTCGAGAACCTGATCGGGCGCGAGCAACTGCCTGCCGCGTTTCTCAACAAGCTCGACGCTTTCCAGTACACGGCCTGGAGCCTGTTTGGCCTGCATCTCGCGCTTGACGAAAGTCCAAGGTTTGCGGCCGAAAAATTCGACCCCAACATCAACCGCACGCTCAAATGGAGCATCGGCGCAGAGACGATGGAGGATCTCTTCTCGGCCCATCAGGACGTCCAGGCCGGCCGCGTTCCCAAGCTTGTGCAATTTGGGTCCGGGCCGTTGAGTCTACTGGACCCGACGCAGGCGCCTCCGGGCAAGCACACGACCTACTGCTGGCACGTGATGCCGCTCAACCCCGACCTCGGCGGTCAATCTTACGAGTCCTTCAAGGAAGATTTTTCCGACAAGATCGTCGAATGTTTTGCACGCTATTGCCCGAACATGACCAGCAAAAATATTCTCGGGCGATACGTCTACACCGGGCGCGAATATGTTCAGGAAATGATCAATATGCGTGGCGGCGACATCTTCATGGGCGCCTTCAATGCGGAACAGGTGATGTACAATCACTTCGGCTATCGCTCGCCGATTCCCAACTTGTACAACGCGGGCTCCGCCGGCCACCCGGGCGGCGCGATTTCCGGCGGCGCGGGCTACATCAGCGCCGACGTGATCGCGCGTGACCTTGGTGTCAAGCCATGGTGGACGCCGTGGGATGCCCGCGCATCGCTTGAGTCTCTGCCTCGATTGGAGCGAGGTGCAGCATGATTCGGGGTTCGCGTCCTCGCCATGCCTGATCCAGACAACATCGTCTTTCCCGGCCTCAAGGATCGCGTCGTCATCATAACCGGCGCCGGCCAGGGCATTGGCCGCGTTCTGGCAAAATCGTTTGCCTCGGCCGGTGCGCGCGCCGTCATCGCCGAGCTCAATGAAAAGAGGGCCGCCGCGGTTTCCGAGGAGATCCTGAAAGCCGGCGGCCAGGCGCTTGCGGTCACAACCGACGTCGCCGACCCCGCTTCGATCGAACAGATGATTGAGGTGGTTGAAGACGAGTACGACCGCATCGATGTCCTGATCAACAATGCGGGCATCTTCTCAACCCTGGAGGTGCGTCCTTTCGATCAAATTCCGTTGGACGAGTGGGAACGCGTCCTTCGTGTCAATCTGACCGGGCCATTTCTTTGTGCCCGCGCAGTTCTTCCAGCAATGCGGCGGGCGAAATGGGGGCGCATCATCAATGTCGGGTCGGGCGCCGTGCGCCTCGGCCGACCAAATTATCTGCACTACATAGCCTGTAAGGCAGCGTTGGCCGGAATGAGCCTGTCCATGGCCCGCGAACTCGGCGCCGATGGCATCACCGTGAACGCGATATTGCCGGGCGCGACATTCACCGAGATCGAGCGCAAGACCGTGACGCCGGCACAGAAGGAGCGCATTATCGCGATGCAATGCATCCCGCGCGCTGAGGTTCCGGAGGATCTTGTGGGAGCCGTGCGGTTCCTGGCCTCCGAGGCGTCTGCCTTCGTCACCGGCCAAAGCATCAATCTGGATGGCGGTGTGACCGGATCATGAGTGCAACTCCTACTGTTGCTGTCGTCGCGCCCGGCAATATGGGCGCCGGCGTCGGGCGCCGGCTCGCTGAAAACAAGGTAACGGTGCTGACCTCGCTTGCCGGCCGAAGCGAACAAAGTGCAAAGCGCGCGCGTGAGGCCGGCATGCAGCCGGTCGAGGAGCGCGCGCTGGCAGAAGCCGATTTTCTGCTATCGATCATTCCGCCCGGTGATGCGCTTGGTCTCGCCAAACACCTTGCGCCCATACTGACCGCAGCCAATACAAAGCCCGTATACGTCGATTGTAATGCGGTGAGCCCACCGACCGTGCTGAAAATCGCAGACGAGATCGCCGCAACCGGTTGCCCGTTTGTCGGCGCGGGCATCATTGGTCCGCCGCCGAAACCGGGATCGACGAACACAAAAATCTATGCGTCCGGTCCCGCCGCCAGGGTCGTTGCCAGGCTGAACGATTACGGGTTGATCGTGCGCGTGCTCGATGGGCCGGTGACTGCGGCCTCGGCACTGAAGATGTCGTACGCCGGCATCACTAAAGGCTTTACCGCACTGGGAACGGCCATGATGCTTGCCGCGACCCGGGGCGGTTCAGCCGACGCTCTCAGGGCGGAGCTTGCCGAGAGTCGGCCTGATCTGTTGCGCTACCTTTCGAACCAGGTTCCGTCGATGTATTCCAAGGCCTATCGCTGGGTGGCCGAACTTGACGAAATCGCCTCCTTTGTCGGGGATGAGCGTGCCGAGCATGAAATGCTCGCTGCGGCTGCTCGACTCTACGAGCGCATCGCCGACGATTTTGAAAAGGATAAGAACGAAATCGGCGCGCTCGACCGGTTTCTCAACAAATCATGACGGCCGATAGTCCGATCCTTGTTGATGAGCGAGCCGGTTATCGGGTCATCACCCTGAACCGGCCTGACAAGCTCAACGCCTTCAACGAGGCGATGCATCTCGCTCTGCGAAAGGCGATAGACGGCGCCGAAGCCGATGAAACTTGTCGTGCCCTGCTGATAACCGGCGCGGGCCGTGGCTTCTGTACCGGCCAGGATTTGAGCGATCGGCTCGCCAAGCCGGGTGAAACCGTCGTGCTCGGTGGCGCCCAGGAAGCCTATTACAATCCCCTGGTCCGCCGCCTGCGGAGCCTCCCCTTTCCTGTTGTCGCGGCCGTAAACGGTGTTGCCGCCGGTGCCGGTTGCAACATCGCACTGGCCTGCGACATCGTTATCGCCAGTCTAAAGGCGAAATTCATCCAGTCGTTTGCGCGCGTCGGGCTGATCCCGGACTCTGGCGGCACCTGGTTTCTGCCGCGCCTTGTCGGAGACGCGCGAGCGCGCGGGCTGGCCTTGCTGGCGCAGGATTTGCCGGCCGACAAGGCGGCGAACTGGGGTCTGATCTGGCGCGCGGTCGAAGACGAAGTTCTGATGTACGAAGCAACAAGAATCTGCGAGCACTTCGCGATGGCGCCGACGCAAGGTCTGGCGTTGATAAAACAGGCCCTGAATGCATCCGCCATGAACTCGCTCGATGCGCAGCTTGATCTCGAGCGCGACCTTCAGCGGGCGGCCAGCATGACCCCCGACTATATCGAAGGCGTGCGTGCGTTCATGGAAAAGCGCAAGGCGAATTTTTCCGGACGCAAAAAATGAGTGGGCCAAGAACCAATGGACCATTGCGTGTAGGCATCGCCGGTCTTGGCGCTGTCGGTCTCGAAGTCGCAAAACGCCTGATCGCCGGAGTGCCGGGCCTCGAGCTGACCGCGGTCGCGGTTCGCGACGCCGAGAAAGCCCGCCGTGGACTGCCCCAGGTCGGCGAGAGCATTCCGGTCCGCAAGATGACGGAACTCGCAAATGACTGCGATGTCGTCGTCGAATGTCTGCCGCCGGCGCTGTTTCGCGAGGTCGCCCTGTCGGCGATCGACAAAGGCCGCATCTTCATGCCGCTCTCGGTCGCGCAACTACTGGAGAACGGCGACCTGATCGAACGTGCCAGACAAAAGGGTGCACGCATTCTGGTGCCCACGGGCGCGCTGATCGGCCTGGACGCCGTCCGCGCCGCAGCCGAAGGCACCATTCACTCGGTCAAGATGGTGACACGCAAGCCGCCAGTGGGCCTCGAGGGCGCACCATTTCTCCGCGAAAGAGGGATTTCCGTGAGTGGCTTGAAAGAGCCGCTGAAAGTTTTCGACGGCAGTGCGCGAGAGGGAGCGCGCGGATTTCCCGCCAACGTCAACGTGGCGGCGGCCTTGAGTCTCGCGGGCATTGGGCCGGACCGGACTCAACTCGAGATCTGGGCCGACCCGAACGTGACCAGAAACACCCACACGATTTCGGTCGATGCAGACACGGCGCGATTCACAATGACGATCGAAAACATCCCCTCGGAAAATCCGCGTACCGGCAAAAGCGTGGCGCCCTCGACCGTCGCCGCGTTGCGCGCACTCGTATCCGAGCTGAAAGTCGGAACCTGACGCAATCAAATGCGCAGAAAAACCTTGTTGCGGTACAGATAGCCCGCGAGCGCGATAGCCAGCGCGAGCCCCAGCAAATGGGCAACAAAGACGCCCATGCCCGGGGTGACGCTTTGATCGAACCAGGCTTTCACATCACCACCCACGAAGCGCAAGGCGAAGGGTTCGAAGCCTGTGATGCCGTTGATGAAATAGATCAGGATGGCATTGGCGCCGATCCACACGAAGATGGTGGCCCATACCTTCCATCCCCAGACATCAATGGCCTGATGCATGGCGCCGAGCAGGATCGCGCTGTAACCGCCGGCGACCAGCACAAATGACGAGGTCCAGATATCCTTTACGATCGGAAATTGCAGGCTCCAGAGATAACCGACAGCGACCATCGCCACGCCGCCTCCGATCAACCAGAGCGATTTCTGCGTCGCGGTGAGGCGATCGTTCTTGATCAGCAAGCCTGCCAGCACGCCGAGCAGGCAGGTTCCAATTGCCGGGAGCGTGCTCAGCAGACCTTCCGGATCGCGAGTCTGGTCCCACAATCGTCCAGGCAGAAAATTTGCATCGATCCAATTGGCGAGGTTTGCATCCGGATCGAACGAGCCCGCGCCTACACCCGGTACCGGTATGAAAGTCATGAGGGCCCAGTAGCCGCCGAGAAGCGCGACCAGCGCGGCTGTCAACCCGCGCCAATCGAGATTCAAAAACAGAATTGAAGCGAACAAATAACAGATGGCGATCCGTTGCAGAACACCGACAAAGCGCATATCGCTCCAGGGCTGGCTGAAGCCGCCGTAAAAAACCAATCCCAACGCGTAAAGTAGAAGCGCTCGACGCAGGACGTGCACGTGCGTCCGTACCATTCCTTTGCGTTCGACAAGCCGAGGCAAGGCCAACACGATCGATACACCGGTGACAAAAATAAAAAGCGGAAAGATCAGATCGTAGAAACGGAACCCCGCCCACTCCGCATGACTCATCTGCGCGCCGAGGAAACTGCCCACCGTGTTGAGCGCAGGGCCCTTGCTGCGCAACATCCGGTCGAGCGTCCAGATCGCTCCGTCGGCGCCGATGATCCAGAAAATGCTGAAGCCGCGCAGTGCGTCGACCGATACGATACGGCGAGTTTGCAGGGCAAACAGCACATCTACGTGGCGCATCGGGAGCCGGTGGCTGGCATCGTCCGAGGAAAACGGACCGAATCGAAAAAGGTTTCGATAAAGATCCGCGTATACTCCGGTATTATCCGGCGACAATGATTCTATGAAATGAACTTATCGTGACGGCGCGGGCCGAACGGGCGCCGCGCCGACACGATATTAAGATGCGATCAAGATCCTAGTGGACTGCCGCCACCACCGGCGCGTCGCAGCGGCCAACAGGCTCCTGGACACGGAAATAGTTCCGCCCAACAAAGGAGCGATCATAGTGATCCCACGAGGTCTTATGATCGAGAGCCTGAATACCGGCAAGCGTTACCGCAAACACAGAGCTTTCCATGTCGCGCTGTTGTGCGTTGAGATTTTGCGGCAATCGTGAACTTGCATAGTCCACGTAATAGACTTTACGCACACAGGAAAAATTGCTGACCGCATCGAGCGCCGCCTTTGCGGTCATCAGATGATCGGCATGGTCTTCCGGATTGATACGTTTATCGGTTTCCGCGACATTGACCTGAATGAGCCTAGCCCGGCCGCGCTCGTAGACAATGATCGCACGCAGCGTGGCGACCAGGTCGTCCCACCCGTAATAGGTAGCCGAACCGTCGACCGCGCGCAGAATATCATTCTCGCCGCTCGCCAGTCGCTTCAGCGATTGAAAGCCGGTCGCGGGATAACCCGCACCGGACGCATTCCCATCGGGAACACGAAGGAAATATCCCACGGTGTTGCGATATCTGACGCGATACACCGAGTGCCCATTGAACATCATCGGCGCAGCAACAGGCTCGCCGGGTGTCGCGTCCGCGTCCGCCATGAACCGGATAGCGGCCTCCGCGCCATTTTCGCGCGCCAGATAAAACGGATGCTTGCGGCCGGCCAGACCGGTGCCGAGCCCGGCATCGCCGGCAGTCACATGCACGAATACGGTTTTGGCCGCTCCGCCGATGACATCCTGAAAGGCGGACGGATTCATGAACAACTGCCAGTCGTCCTCGTGCGCGGCAAAATAGAACGACACCTTGCTCGGCCGCTTGGCCTCGTCAGCCAGCGTCGGGGCGGCCGCCACCATGGCTCCGGCCAAACAAACGGCTACAATGACTCTCATTGTTTTTGACATCCTCATCCCCCAGCACAGGTCGCGGTTTTTTTGCCAGATAGGATAGGAAAGTGGCGTTTGCAATGAAAGGACAGGAATTCCGCTGCCTTAACGGCTCCTGAACCTGGCCGTTTGACAATCCAAGTGCCCGGTTTATCGTTTGTGTACAAATAATTAGCTCCCCGCATGAGGCTTCCGCCGCATGAAACCCGCGCCCTTCGTTCACCATGTGCCGAAGACGCTCGATGAGGCGCTACAGACGCTGGCCGAGGTGGCACCGAAAGATGGCCGTGTTCTGGCGGGCGGCCAGAGCCTCGTTCCCATCATGGCGTTTCGTCTCGCGAAGCCGGCCCATCTCGTGGATATCAACGGCGTCACCGGATTAGACAAGCTTGCGAGCGACGGGAAAACGCTCTCGATCGGCGCCTGCGTGCGCCACGCCGCGTTCCACAAGGCCGTGGTCGCCAATCCGCTCGGGCAACTTCTCGCGGTCGTTGCGCGTCATATCGCGCACTATCCGATCCGCACGCGCGGCACGTTCTGCGGAAGTCTCGCGCACGCCGATCCCTCATCGGAATGGTGCCTGGTCGCGGCGACGCTCGACGCCACACTCGTCGCACGAAGCGTGCGCGGCGCCCGCACCATCGCGGCAAGTGTTTTTTTTGCCGGCATCATGGCCACGACCCTGGCGGAAGACGAGTTACTCGCCGAGGCATGTTTGCCCCTGCTCTCAAATGACACCAGGTTTGGATTCAACGAATTCAGTCGTCGCGCCGGCGATTTCGCCATGGCGGCATCGCTCGCGACTTATCGTGTGCAAGACGGCAAGATTCGCGACGCGCGCGTCGGCGTCGGCGGCGCCGAGTCTTTCCCGCGGCGCATTCCGGAAGCGGAAGCGGCGCTGAACGGCAACGCTGCGACCGATGCCGCGTTTCGGGCTGCAGCGGACGCTGCCGCCAAGGCCATCGATCCGCTCGAGGATCATCAGACCAACGCCGATTATCGCCGCGACCTCGTGCGCGCTGTCGTACGACGTGCTTTGGAGCAGAGCGTCTCGTGAGCGCGCACGGCACCCGCGGCTCCGGAATGACCTGGGTCGGACGCGCCATCCGTCGCCTCGAAGACCCCGCGCTCATCACCGGTCAGGGCCGATTCACGGCAGACCTTCCCGCCACACGCTGGGTGCGCTTCGTGCGTAGCCCCGTTGCCGCGGGGAAACTGGCGAACGTCCGCGTTCCGACCGGAGCAATGGTCATAACGGCGGCTGACCTCGACGGCGTGAAGAAGATCATGCCGATGCTGCACAAGTTTTCGTACAAGCCCGTCGGTCAGGCGCCACTTGCCGACGGCGTCGTCCGCTTTACCGGTGAGCTTGTTGCTGCAGTCGTCGCGCCGACGGCAGCAGAAGCAGAAGATATTGCGGAGCGCGTCGAGATATCAATCGATGAGACGGCGGCCGTCAGTGACGCTCGTGCAGCGCTCAAACCGGGCGCTCCGCAGATCCACCCCGAAGCACCTGGCAACGTCATTCTCGAAGGTAGGGTGAAAACGCCGGATTTCGACGCTGCATGGGGTGCCGCGGACAAGATCGTCACGATGGAGGCACGCTCGCGTCGTCAGAACGCGACACCGATGGAGGCTCGCGGCGCCCATGCCGCTTATGATCTGGCAACCGGTCGGGTCACTCTTACCTGCACGACGCAGATGCCGCATCTGACACGCACGGCAATTTCCGACGTGCTCCGTTTTCCTGAATCCGACCTGCGCGTGATCGCGCCCGATGTCGGTGGCGGTTTCGGACAGAAGATGTCGCTTGCGGGAGAGTATGTCGTTCTCGTGTGGTTGGCGCGAAAGTTGAAGAGCTCAGTGAGCTGGATCGAGGATCGTCGCGAGAATCTCATCGCCGGGTTTCACTCGCGCGACCAGTACATCACGCTCGAAGGCGCTTTCGACAAAACCGGGCGGTTGCTCGCGCTGAAAGCCGACATTGTCGCGAACATCGGGGCATATTCCTGCTTTCCGACCACCTGCGGCGTCGAACCGTTGATGGCGATGGCCGAAATGCCGGGGCCTTACGACGTTCAGCAGTACCAGTGTTTGGCGCGCGGCGTTGCGACCAACACCTGCACAATGGCGCCATACCGTGGTGTCTCACGCCCGGTGATCACATTCACGATCGAGCGGCTGATGGAGAAGGCCGCGCGTGCGTTCGGTATCGATCCCGTCGACATCAGACGTCTGAACCTGATCGACAGATTTCCCTACAAATCGGCGACGGGCCTGGAATATGACGAGGGTACTTACAAAGAGACGCTTGAAATGGCCGTCAGCGCGATCGACGTGCCCGCCTTCCGCAAGCGTCAGAGCGATGCCCGCGCCAAAGGTCGCTACCTCGGCATCGGCTTTGCAACTTTTTCCGAGCGCACCGGCTACGGCAGCCGCGCTTTCGCTGCGCGTGGGATGGAAATCACGCCCGGTTGGGAGACTGTCGTTGTTTCCGTCGATCCCTCCGGCTTCGTCGAAGCTCGCATAGGTTCATCGCCACACGGCCAGGGCCTGCGCACGACGCTCGCTCAGATCATCGCAGATGAGCTTGGAATCGTGCCCGCCATGATCAAGGTGGTGCATGGCGACACCGATCGCGCGCCCTACGGCTGGGGCACTTTTGCCAGTCGATCTTTGGTGATTTCCGGAGGGGCCACTCTGATCGCCGCACGGAAAGTCCGCGCCAAGCTGCTCAAGATTGCGAGCCACCTGCTTGAAGCCGCATCTGACGACATCGTGCTTGCCGACGGAGTGGCGAAAGTCGCGGGAACAGACCGGACCATTCCGATCGCAAGGCTCGCCCGCGAGACCTATACACAGACGCATCGTTTCAAGGGCGAGATCGAGCCGGGCATCTCCGAGACCGGTCACTACGACCCTCCGGGCACTTTTTCCAACGCCTGCCACGTCGCGATCGTAGACGTCGACGTGGAAACCGGCCACGTGAAGGTCGAGAAGTTCCTGGTAGCGGAAGATGCAGGCCGGATCATCAACCCCATGATCGCGGACGGTCAGGTACACGGCGGCATCGCGCAGGGAATCGGCAACGCGTTGCTCGAGGAAATCATCTATGACGAAAACGGCGGTATTCTTACCGCGACGCTCGCCGACTATCTGCCGCCGACGGTGCGCGAAATTCCCGAAATCGAACTTCACCACATTGAGACACCGAGCGTGAATTCGATCACCAGAGCGAAGGGATTGGGAGAAGGCGGCACGATTGGCGCGCCGGCAGCGGTGATCAACGCGATCAATGACGCGCTTTCGCCGTTCCGAGTGGAAATCAACGAAATGCCGGCGACCCCCCAGCGCATACGCGCCTCTTTGCGCAAAGCCGAGAAAGCGCATGAGCAAGAAAACCGCGATTAGGGTTAATATCAACGGCCGCGATCACGCGATCGCCGTCGAACCGCGGCGTACGCTGGCCGATGCCATCCGTGAAGATTGCGGACAGACGGGAACTCATATCGGTTGCGAGCATGGTGTCTGCGGCGCCTGCACGGTCATTGTCGATGGCGAACCAATGCGCTCCTGCCTGATGTTCGCCGTGCAGGCCGACGGCAGGAAGATCCGAACCGTCGAAGGCCTGGCTGACGGCGACAAGCTGCATCCGATGCAACAGGCCTTCATGGATCATCACGCGCTGCAATGCGGTTTCTGTACGCCCGGGTTCCTGATGCTGGCGGTCGGGGTTCTCGAGCGAGACCCGGATATCAGCGACGAAGACCTCCTCGACGTGCTCTCCTCGAATCTGTGCCGTTGCACCGGCTATCAGAACATCATCAAGGCGGTGCGTGCGGCGGCGATTGAGATGCGAAAAGGATGAGCGGCCTCGCTCATGTCCGATAAACGGAAATTCATTGGTCGTTCGGTGCCGCGTCTGGAAGACCGGCCACTGCTGTTGGGTCTCGGCCGGTATGCCGCCGATATTTCATTCCCGGGCCAATTGCACATGCGCATCGTCCGCTCGGACGTCGCGCATGGGACAATCAGTTCAATCGACGCCAAAGCCGCGCGAGCGCTACCCGGCGTCCACGCCGTGTGGACGCATAAAGACGTCGCCGATATCCCGCACATTCCGTTTCGGCTGACCGGCCTCAAACCGCTGGAGCCCTATCAGCAGCCGATCCTGGCAAAGGATGTCGTGCGCTACGTTGGTGAGCCGGTCGCCGCTGTTTTTGCCGACGACCCCTATCTTGCCGAAGACGCCGCGGACCAGGTGGCGCTTTCGATCAAGGCCCTTCCCGCGACCATGTCGGCAAGCGAGCCGCCGGGCCAGTACGAGCAAGGCCTGACGACAGAACCTGGAGTCGTGCAGAAATCATACGGTGATGTCGACACAGCATTGCGCAACGCGCCCGCGACCGTGTCACTTTCACTTTCAATCGGGCGCCACTCCGGTGTCCCAATTGAGACACGGGGCGCCGTCGCCCGATATGACGAGTCACGCGACGTGCTCGAATTGCATGGGGCCGCAAAGGTGCCGCATTGGAATCGCGACACGATCGCGAGGTTGTTGAAACGGGCACCGGAGTCGGTTCAGCTTTATGAGGGTCACGTCGGCGGTGGATTCGGCATTCGCGGTGAACTCTACCCCGAAGATCTTCTGGTCTGCGCCGCCGCGCTGAAGTTTCGACGCCCGATCAAATGGATTGAGGATCGTCGCGAACATCTGACCGCGGCCAATCATTCGCGCGAACAAAGCCACCGCATCCGTGCCGCCATTGACGCGCAGGGTCGCATTCTTGGCATCGAAGACGAATTCTTCCACGACAACGGCGCCTATATGCGCACGCACGCGGCGACGGTTCCCGACCTTGCCGCGGCGATGCTGCCTGGCCCGTATCGGGTGCCGGCTTATCGCGCGATCGGACACATTCGCCTGACCAACAAGACGCCCTGTGGCACCTATCGCGCGCCCGGTCGATACGAATCCACCTTCGTGCGTGAGCGTCTGCTGGATGCAATAGCTGCGGAAGTTGGAATCGACCGCGTCGAAGTTCGCAGACGCAACCTGATCGGGAAAAGCGCGATGCCTTATGCGCTCGGCCTCGACACGCTCGGTACGAAAATCGTCTACGATTCCGGTGACTATGCGCTTCTGCTCGACAAGGCGCTAAAAGCCGCGCGTTGGGACGAGCTTCAGGAGCAGCATCGTGAGCGGCGCAAGAGCGGCGAGAAGGTCGGTGCCGGCGTCGCCATGTTCGTCGAGAAAAGCGGGCTCGGCCCGTTCGACACGGTTCGGATCGAATTGATGCCCGACGGCACGCTCGAGGTGGTGACCGGCGTCGCCTCGATTGGTCAGGGCGTGGAGACTGTCATCGCGCAAATCTGCGCCGACACCTTCGGCGTCGATTACACGACCATCCGGGTGATCCATGGCCAGACAGACAGAATCGCGCGCGGCATGGGCGCGTTCGCCTCACGCGTGACGGTGATGTGCGGTGAGGCCTCGCGACTGGCTGCGGTCGGACTGCGCGCTCGCGCGCTGAGCGCCGCCGCGGAACTGATGCAGACACGGGCGGAAACGTTGGACATCGTCAATGGGGTCATCGTGCGCGCCGACGCGGCGGGCCCGTCGATGCGGCTGGCCGATCTCGCGCGCACTTTGCCCGGCGGCCTGAGCGCCGAGGCAACGTTCGAGTCGACCCACATGGTCTATCCTTATGGAGTGCACGTCGCAGCCGTGCGTCTGGACCCCGAAACCGGCAGCGTCGATATAGAACGCTATGTGATCGCGTATGACGTCGGAAAAGCTGTGAATCCGAAGCTGGTCGAGGGCCAGATTGCCGGCGGCCTGGCGCAAGGTATCGGCGGCGCGCTCCTGGAGGAGTTCCGATACGACGCGTCGGGCGATCCCCTTTCGGTAACATTCGCCGACTATCTGATGCCGACGGCACGCGAGGTACCGGAGGTCTCGGTTCTGGTGTCCGAAGATGCGCCGAGCCCGCTCAATCCGCTGGGCCTGAAAGGCGCGGGTGAAGGCGGCGCGAATCCCGTTGGCGCGGTCATTGCCTCGGCAATCGATGATGCCCTGCAATCGCCGGGCGCCGTCACGCAGCTGCCGATTACGCCGCAGCGGCTCAAAGCGACCCTGCGAGATTTGCCAGAGAAAATTTAGTCATCCGGCAGCAACCCAGAACAAGACGCCATTGACAATGGCGGACCAACCGACAACCCTTGCAAGATAAGGCGCAATCAAGCGCATCAAGCGTCACGCGCTCGCCGCGTAGCGCGAAATTCATCCGGGGAGGTTCTTATGTCCTTTAAGCGAGTTCCCGAATTACTATCGGGCGTTTTGATCGCCGCTGCTTTCGCGATCTCGTCAAACGCTGCGCTCGCGCAGAACCGTCAATTTTCATTTGCCTACGATCAACCCAAGAGCAGCGGCTATGGCGTTGGGGCGGAAATGTTCAACAAGAAGCTGACGGAGCTAAGCAAGGGCACGCTTTCAATTAATCAGTATCCCAGTGCACAGCTCGGTACCGAAGCGCAGACGATGCAGAAGGTTCAAACCGGCGACATCGACTTTGTCCTGCTGTCGACCGCCAACGCATCGACTGCCCAACCTGAGTCTGGTGTGTTCTCGATCCACTTCATTTTCCGCGATGAAGCACACGCCATTAAAGTACTCGGCGACCCCGTCGTGATTGCCGCAATGAAAGAGTTATATGCCGCCAAGATCAAAGGCGCACACATGCTCGGCCTCGGCAGTCAGGGTTTGCGGCACGTCTACGGCAAGAAACCGGTTCAGAAGGTCGCTGATCTCAAGGGAGTCAAGATGCGGGTGCAGGCGACGGTGACAGAGGACATGTTGTTCCCCGCCTACGGCGCGCAAGTCGTTCATATGCCCTTCGGTGAAGTGTACACCTCACTCCAAACCGGCGTCGTCGACATGGCCGAGAATGGCATAAACAACTATCTCATCAATAAGCACTACGAGCCCGCACCCGTGTTGTCTCTCACCGAACACGAAGCCAACAATGCCGCGCTGTTCGTGAGCGATAAGGTCTGGAGCAGCCTGACCGACGAGCAAAAACAATGGGTCCAGGCGGCGGCTGACGAGGTCAGTCGCAACGAGCCAACCGTCGCTTTCAAGCTTGAGCACGAAGCGCTCGGCAAACTCGAGAAAATGGGCGTCAAGGTCGTGAAGGATGTCGACAAGAGCGGCTTTCAGCAAATCAGCAAGCCTATCCAGGACAAACTCGCATCAGACCTCGGACCGAATGCGGTGAAGGTCCTCAATCTCGTTCGCAACGTACAATAACGAGAGCGACACGCGGGAGAGCGCCCGGCTCTCCCGCGCCAACCTGCCATTCGGACTCTAGCAATGCGATTTGACGGGCTGGTCTTGCAGGAGCAGCGCCACCTGAAATGGAGGGCGCTCGACCCGCTTGAAAACCTCCTGATGATTCTCTGCGGGATTGCCATCACCGGATTCAGCGTAGTGGTTCTGACGGACGTGATTCTGCGCACGATCGGTCGCCCCTGGTTTCTCGCTCAGGAGGCGACCATGACCTTCTTTCTGTATGGAATTTTCTTCGGAGTCGCCGCCGCGACCCGTCGCAATGATCATCTCTATCTGGCGGTCCTGGCTGAATCGATGTCTGGCGCAAGCCGGCTGTTCTTCGAGATGTTCAACCGTGCGGTCGTGCTGGGAGTGGCACTCTGCATGATTTATTTCGGCTATCTAAACTTTCTCGATGGCTTCAAAAGTCTGCGCATGCCGTCGATGACGCCTCTGGCTAGGCTGTACATCGCTATTCCCATTTGCGGTGTTCTGGTCGCGCTATTTACGATTGAGCAGATGGTGAACGGCTGGCGCCACGGCTTTACCGACCCGAGAGGGGAACCCCATCACGAGAGCATGGGGGGCGAAGTCCTGTGACCACCAATGGCCTTCTCATCGTCCTCATGGGCTTCCTGTTTCTGTTCTTGGGATACATGGGGGTACCGGTTGCGTTCGCGCTGATCGCATCAGTCCTGGTTGTCACGATTTTCACGCCTGTCAGCCAGGCCTCGATGATCGCGCAAATATTTAACGGTATGGACGTCGAAGCGCTGTTGGCGGTGCCGTTCTTTCTGCTGGTTGGAGATCTGATGACGTCGGCAAACGTCACACTTCGCATGATCAAATTATCGCAAACCATGGTTGGCCATTTTCGTGGCGGTCTCGCCCAAGTGGTGACTTTGTTCAGCATGTTTTTCGCCGGCATCTCGGGCTCTTCCGCCGCCGATGTAGCCGTCTTGACTCGCACACTAGCGCCAGAAATGAAACGTGAAGGCTATGACCGTGCCTTCACCGCCGCCTTGATTGCCTCGGCGGCCACGATGGCGAATCTCATTCCACCCAGCATCATGGCGGTGGTTTACGGCGCAACCGGGAACGTATCGATCGGCGGACTTTTCCTGGGCGGAGTTGTGCCGGGTTTGCTCGTGGGCATCGGGCTGATGATCTACAGCCACTTCTTTGGCCCGGTCGGCGTCAAGCGCAAGCGCGCCGACTTTGGCGAATTCTCGACCGCAGTCAAAGAGGCTGCCGTGCCTTTGATGATCCCGATCATCATCATGGGCGGCATTCTCACTGGCCAATTCACACCGACGGAAGCCGGTATCATTGCAGTCGCTTACATCGTGTTCGTGGCCATTCCACTTCTCAATTTTCGTCACTTGCGTCTCATGCCGCGCGACATGGCAATGACGGGCCTTCTCTATTCCATCCCGCTAATTACCATCGGCGCTGCGTCAGCTTTCGGATGGATGCTTGCCTATCTGCGCGGGCCGGCTGTTGTATCCGACTGGATTGCAAACGCCGCTGGCGGCAATCCATTTATGATCATGCTACTGCTGACGCTACTCTTCATTATCGTCGGCGATTTCATCGACGCAGTCCCGGCAATCATTATTTTCATGCCGCTCATCATCGACCTAACCAAAAACGCCGACATCAATCCGGTGCATATGGGTGTCGTGATTATCACCACGCTGGCTTTCGGGCTTATTACGCCGCCGTACGGACTGTGTCTGTTGATGGCATCGAAATTCGTAGGGATAAAATTTTCCAAGGCCATGTTGGCCTCTCTACCGATCTACATCGTGTTCTTCGTGGCGATAACGTTTACAATCTTTTTTCCCGACGTGGTGCTTTGGCTGCCGAAGCACCTGCTGCCAGCCTCGGTCGGGTGCTTCCCCAATCCGAACGGCTCCGGTTATATCTGTCCGTAAACACTGTCATGTCACCGGTCGATAGTACCCTTACCCCGAAGCTCAAGGCGCCTCCCGGCACCTGCGACACGCATATGCACGTGTACGATGGGCGCTATCCAACAGCATCGACCGCGAAATTCGTACCACCAGATGCGCCTGTTTCCGCGTATTTGAAGATGTGTCGTCGGCTCGGCATCGAGCGCACCGTGGTCGTGCAGCCCTCGACCTACGGCAAAGACAACCGCTGCACGCTCAAGGCGGTGGCCGACATCGGTCCGAATGCACGGTGCATTGTCGTTGTCGATGAAGGCGTTTCCGACGCGGAGTTGGACCGGCTGACGAGGCTCGGTGCTCGCGGTATCCGCTTTTTCATGCTCCCGGGTGCTCCGCTGCCCTGGGAGATTCTCGAAACAATGTCGGCGCGAGTGGCGCCGTTCGGCTGGCACGTGCAGCTCCAGCTCGACGGCCGCAACCTTCCGGACCACGAGCGCGTGCTCAAGCGGTTGACCAGCACGCTTGTCGTCGATCACGTCGGGAAATTTCTTGAGCCGATTCCACTCGACCACCCAGGATTTCGCACACTTCTGAATTTGGTCGAGCGCGGCCGAACGTGGATGAAACTGTCGGCCCCCTACGAAGTCTCCAAGGTTGGTCCGCCGCACTACGACGATGTCGGCAAGCTCGCCAAAGTCCTAGGCAGGACCGCGCCAGAGCGAATGTTATGGGCATCCAATTGGCCGCATCCGACGCCGGGCGTGGCAATTCCGGACGATGCCTGGATGCTCGATATGCTGCTGGACTGGGTTCCAGACGAACGCGCGCGCAACAAAGCGCTCGTCGACAATCCCGCCGCGCTTTATGGATTCTGATCAAGGCGCAAAATCCGGTCGATACCCTTTTCCGGTTGCCTCGATCCGCCCGGCAAACGGCAAGCCCACGTGGCCCGGAAATACCAACGCGCCGGTCGAGGCGCAGTAATCCAGCACTTTACGACGGCTGACCTTCGCCTGGGCCGCGTCTGAATTCTTCGGGAAATTCCAGTCCGGATAATGGACCTGCAGCAGATGGTGCCACACGTCGCCAATGAAGGCGGCGCGTTGACCTTTGCTTTCCAGCTTGAAGAACACATGCCCGGGAGAATGGCCCGGCGCGGAATCGATCTCGATAAACTCGTTGAGCCGATGAGGGCCGCCGCTAACCAGATCGGCCTTCTCATGCTCGAGAATGGGAACGACGCATTCGCGGAATGTGCCGAGCTCGGCCGGACCTTCTTTCGGGTCGGCATCAATCTTTGAGAAGTAATCGACATCCGGCTTGGAGAACACGTAACGGGCATTGGGAAACGTCGGCACCCATTTTCCGTCCTTCTGGCGGGTATTCCAGCCGACATGATCGTGATGCAGATGCGTGCACATCACGAGGTCGATGTCCTCCGGCCGCACGCCGGCGGCAGCGAGCCGCTCGAGATACGGCAGGTTGAGCATGTTCCAGAAGGGCCGCCCCGGCTTGACTTTGTTGTTGCCGCAGCATGAGTCGATCAGAATTTTCTTGCCGCCGACCTGCAGCAACCAGCTGTGAACGGCAAGTTTGATCCGGCCGGATTCGGCCTCGTAGTGGTGCGGCGCGAGCCATGCCCCGTGCTCGCCCAAGTGCGCGTCGGTGAATTCCGGAAAGATTTCGCGGAGCGGATAAGTCGGAAGGTTTGTTTCCTCGACGCGAACAATGGTGGCATCACCGACGCTGAACAGCATTTCACCCTCGCACTAGCCTAACTTGCGCAGCAACTTGGTGATTTGCCGCTGTTCGTCGGCCGTAAGCGGCCCCAGCGTGGCGGTGGTGATATCGGACGCGACCGCCATGGCCGACTCCGTCACGGTTCTTCCTCGCTCGGTGAGCGCAACAGCACGCCGACGGCGATCCTTCGGATCGTTGAGGGCGGTAACGAAGCCGCGCAAATGAAGCCGGTCGACAACCCCTTTGATGGTTGCGGCGTCGAGATAGATCAGCCGGCCGAGATAGTTCTGCGAGCAGTGGCCAACTTCGTAGAGCTTCGCCAACGCAGCAAACTGGGTCTGCGTCAGCCCCTCGATCATGCGTGAAGTGAAGATCGAGGTATGCCGCTGCATCGCGACGCGCATAAGAAAACCGGCCTGATCATCGAGGACGTAGCGCCCATCCGACGCATCCGTCTCGGCTACGACCTTCAGTTTTTCTCTGTGCAACGTCTTCATGCGGGCACCATGCTACACCGTCAGGTAAGTCCTTTGAACCTCGGGGTTGCGGTCCAATTGCTCGACAGAACCCTTCCAGTGAATCTGACCTTTCTCCAAGACATAGACGCGATCCGACACCAGCCGGGCGAAATGAATATTCTGTTCGGACAGCAAAATGGACAAGCCCTGTTTCTTCAGCGCGAGAATGGTGTTGGCCATCTGCTCGACGATCAAGGGTGCCACGCCTTCGGATGGCTCGTCGAGTAGCACCAGTAACGGATTTCCCATCAGCGTACGCGCAACCGTGAGCATCTGCTGTTCGCCGCCGCTCATGCGCCCACCGGGACGATCGGGCATTTCGGCAAGATTGGGGAAAAGTGTGAACAACTGCTCGGGTGTCCATGACGGCGCCGGCGTGCCATCAGCAAAAAGCCGCGGCGGCTGGCGGCCGACATCGAGATTTTCCATGACGGTCAGATCGACAAAAATGCGTCGGTCTTCCGGGGTGAAGCCAAGACCGCGCCGGGCAATCTCGAAAGGCTTTCGGCCTGAAATATCCTCGCCGTTGAAGCGCACCACGCCTTTTCGCTGGGCGAGGAGGCCCATGACCGCCTTCATCGTGGTCGATTTGCCGGCGCCATTGCGTCCCATTAGCGCCACCACTTCGCCACGGCCGACATCGAAGCTCAGCTCATACAAAATTCGCGCCGCGCCGTACCACGCGCTGAGGGATTCCACGGTCAGCATCGCTTCGCTCACTGTGTTGCTCCCGCAAATGTCTTGCCGGTGCCGAAGTAGACTTCACGCACCTGCTCGTTATCCCGGATTCCCGTAGGATCGCCGTCCGCGATCAGGCGCCCTCTCGCCAGAACAATGACCCGATCGGCGAAGGCAAACACCACGTCCATCGAATGCTCGGTGAAGAGAACCGAAATACGGCGCTCGATCACCAGCCGTTTGACCAGCGCGATGAGTTCGTTGCGCTCCCGCGGTGCCATGCCGGCGGTTGGCTCGTCCATCAGCAGAAGGCGCGGCTGGTTGGCGAGCGCGATGGCAAGCTCGATGCGCTTGATGTCCCCATATGCAAGCTCGCGACTTGGGCGGTCGGCGGCTTCGTGCATACCGACCTGCGACAGAAGTCCGAGCGCGCGATTGCGGTGCAGTTCAGCCGCAGCACGCCAGAGCTCGTAGGTCTCTCCTGCGTGCGAAATCAGCGCCATTTGCACGTTCTCGATGACCGTCATCGAGTTGAACGTGGCGGCGACCTGGAAGGTGCGTCCGACGCCCTGCCGCCAGATCACCCGCGGTGCGAGGCCGGCAATATCCTTTCCCTCGAAAATGATTTGGCCCGAATCCGGCTTCAGTTGACCGTTGATCATGTTGAAGCAGGTCGACTTGCCAGCCCCGTTCGGACCGATCATGGCGAGAAACTCACCTTCACCGATCTCGAAGGAAACGTCATTGACGGCGCGTACGCCGCCGAATGCCTTGGACAGTGAGCGGATCGCGAGAACACTCATGGTTTCGTTCCAGCCCTGCGCCACATGGCGGAAAACGCGCCGACAATCCCCTGCGGGAAGGCCAGCACCAGGATCAGGATGATGATGCCAAGCAACGCGCGCCAGTATTCCGTCTGCCGCATGACCGTATCCTGCAGCGTGGCGAATACCGATGCGCCCACGATCGGCCCCGTAAGCGTCTGGATGCCGCCGAGCAGTACCATGACCAGCCCGTCAATCGACCGCCCGACGTGGATCGTTTCCGGCGAAATCGAACCCTTGGCAAAAGCAAAAAGCCCACCTGCGACGCCGCAAATGCCTCCGGCAATCGCAAACCCAAGCCAGTGCACGCGTTTCACATCGATGCCGATGGCCTCCGCGCGCAGCGGAGAGTCGCGGCCAGCGCGCATGCTGTAGCCGAATGGCGCAAACAGGAAACGTCGCAGCAGCAATATGGCGATCGTGGCCAGCGTCAACGTCAGCAGAAAATAGACCCAGGATTTGTCGAAAGGCTGCGGCGGCCAGATACCGATCACGCCATTGGATCCGCCGGTGACCGCCTCCCACTGAAACACCAACGCCCAGACGATTTGCGCGAAGGCAAGCGTCAACATTGCAAGATAGACGCCGGAAAGACGTACAGCGAACCAGCCAAACAGCAACGCACCGGCGAGCGCGACAAGAGGCGCGGCGATGAGCGCCAGGCCCATCGGCACCGCCAGCCATTTGACGAGCAGTGCCGCACCATATGCGCCCAGGCCGAAATATGCCGCGTGTCCGAACGAATGCATGCCGCCGGGCCCCATGATGAAATGCAGCGAGGTTGCGAAAATGACCGCGATCAGAACGTCGATGCCAAGAATGAGGAGATAAGGCGAATTTTGCGCCAGGAGCGGCAGGCACAACAGCAGCACGAGTATAACGACACCGAACGCTTTGAGGGCCGGTGTCGCAGGCCGGATTGGATCCTCGGGCTCCGCCATGGAACGCACCTGGCCTTGCGGCCGGCCAAGCAACCCGTAGGGCCGGACGATGAGCACAATTGCCATCACCAGGAACTCCGCGACCAGGGTGAGCTTGGAAAAATTGACAGTCGCAAAACCGAAATCGACCACACCAATGCCGATACATATTGCCTTGACTTCGGCGATGATCACGGCGGCCAGATAGGCACCGGTTATCGAGCCCATCCCACCGACCACCACGACCACGAAGGCGTCACCGATCGCGACCAGGTCGGTGGCGAGGTTCGCGGGCTCGCGCGCGACCTGCAGTGCGCCGCCAAAGCCCGCAAGCGCCGCACCGAGTGCAAAAACGGACGTAAATAGGACCGCCTGGTTGACGCCAAGCGCACCCACCATTTCGCGATCCTGCGTTGCGGCACGCACCAGCCGGCCGAAGCGCGTGCGGGCAAGCGTGAAATGCAGGACGAGCAGCACCAGCGGGCCAATGAAGATGAGGAACAGGTCGTAAGACGGCAGACGACGGCCGAGAACTTCGATTGATCCGCGCAGGCCCGGCGCGCGTGGCCCAAGCAGATCTTCCGGGCCCCACAGCCAGAGCGCGGCATCGTTGATGATCAGGACAAGCGCAAAGGTCGCAAGCAGCTGAAAAAGTTCGGGCGCACGATACACGCGTCGCAGCAGGAGAATCTCGATCAGCGCCCCCAAGGCGCCCACAATGAGTGCGGTCGCGACAATGCCACCCCAGAATCCAAGGGCTCCGCCGATACGTGTTGCGAATGAATAGGCAATGTAGGTCCCCAGCATGTAGAGGGACCCGTGCGCGATATTGATGATGCGGGTGACGCCGAAGATCAGCGATAGGCCGACCGCGACGAAAAACAGGCCGGACGCGGTTGAAAGGCCATTGAGCGCCTGAAATAGGAACGCGCTGAAAGTCATGAGTCTGACGCTGCAAGCTCTCTGACCCTCTCTCCTTATGCGAGAGGGTGGCTCGCGCCGGGCGATGACCGGCACGAGCTGGGTTAAGAGTTACGTAATGTCAGGCTAACACGCCCAGCCCACAAATCGCTTCGCCGGCGCCCAACGACCCCCGCGCAATCGCGAGGGTGTTGGCGCAGGCCGAGATCGCATCAATTCGATTCCGTGGGCCGCAGCTTGATGACTTCGGCGTCCGATGGAAGCACGGTCGCCCCATCGACGTATTTGAAGTCCGCCATGGTGCCCTTCTCGCCTTCGAGAGCGATCTTGCCGACATAGGCACCCATCGTGGCTTGGTGATCGCTGGCACGATATCGGAACGGTCCAAACGGGCTGTCGACTTTGAGGTCCTTGAAGGCCTCGACCAACTTCTCCGTATCCATCGATTTTGCCTTGGCGATGCCGGCCGCGAGCGATTTCATCGTCACGTACCCGACGATCGAGCCGAGCCGGGGATAATCATTGTATTTCTTCTTGTAGGCATCGACGAAAGCGAGATGCTCCGGGGTGTTGATCTTGTCCCATGGGTAGCCGGTGACAACCCAGCCGACCGGAGCCTCGTCCTTCAAAGGATCGAGATATTCGGGTTCGCCTGACAGCAGGCTCACCACAGTTCGGTCCTTGAATACGCCGCGCGTATTGCCCTCGCGCACGAACTTCGCGAGATCGCCGCCGAACAGCACATTGAAGATGGCATCAGGTTTCGCATCGTCGATCGCCTGCGCTACCGCGCCGGCGTCGATCTTGCCGAGCGGAGGAGCCTGCTCGGTGACAAATTCGACGTCCGGCTGCGCCTTCTTCATCAGCGTCTTGAAGTTCTCGGCAGCCGACTGGCCGTACTCGAAGTTCGGATAGACCAGAGCCCATCGTTTCTTCTTGGCGGCGATCGCCGCCGGCATCAGCATCGCCGTTTGCATGTAGGTCGTTGCGCGCAGGCGATAGGTGTATTTGTTGCCGTTCTGCCAGGTAATCTTGTCCGTCAGCGGTTCGGCGGCGAGAAAGAACACTTTCTTCTGGCCGGCGAAGTTCGTGACGGCGAGACCGATGTGCGAAAGGAAGGTGCCGGCGATCATTGCCACACCTTCGCGCGTAACCAGCTCCTCGGCGACCCGCACGGCTTCGCCCGGATTGGCGCCGTCGTCGCGGGAGATCACCTCGAGTTTCTTGCCGAGCACGCCGCCCTTGGCGTTGATTTCCTCAATCGCCATTTCCCAACCCTTCTTGTAGGGATCGAGAAATGCTGGCTGCGCTTTGTAACTGTTGAGTTCGCCGATCTTAATGGTGTCCTGCGCCGATGCCGATGACATAAGGCCGGCAGCGAAGAAGCCAGCAACCGCGAAATATTGCATATGACGCTTGATCATGAATTCGTACCCTTCGTGGCGATAACCGCGCGGCACTCGCGAGATCGCGAATGCCTGCCAGCTGGCGAACTTGTTTGTACGCAAATAGTCCGACCGCGGGCCCGAGGTGTCAAGCCGCGCGTCCTGCGCGAGTGACCTCAACCGCCCGGCCTGTCGCGGAAACGATCCATCAGCGGCTTGTCCTGCCCGCCGTCGATTTCGATCATGGTTCCGTTGACCATTTCCATGAGCGGCGAGGCGAGCATGACGACGAGGTTCGCGACCTCATCGACTTCGGCAATGCGGCCCATTGGGATCGAGGCGGGCGCGAGTTTGTCCGCCTGCTCGTAGGAAATCTTCATGTCGCGCGACATGGCCTTGACGAGGCCCGCCCAGCGCTCGGTGCGGACCGGACCGGGATTGACGGCAACGAAGCTGATGTTGTGCTTGCCGTATTGGCCGGCAAGCGAAAGCGTGAGGTTCTGGCCAGCCGCATTCGCGGCGCCCGGGCAGATTTCCCAGTACGACGGTTTCACCCCGTCATTGCCGATCAAATTGACTATTCGGCCGCCGCCCTGCTTGACCATGATGGGGAGCACGTAACGCAGGCAGCGCACGTAGCCCATGAACTTGAGCTGAAGACCTTTCTCCCAATCTTCTTCGGTCAAATCTTCGATTACGCCGCCAGCCGCCGAGCCCGCATTGTTGACCATGATGTCGACACGACCGAGTGCCTTGGCACCCTGCTCGATGAATTTCCTGGCATCCTCGTCCTTCCGCAGGTCTGCGGATATCGCCACGATCTTGCGCCCTGTTTCCTTGGAAATTTCATTCGCTGCGGCTTCGAGTGGCTCCTTGCGCCGGGCGCAGATCGCAACGTCGACACCTTCCCGCGCCAGTGTGCGAGCGACGCCCTTGCCGATGCCTTCGCTGCCGCCAGTGATCAGTGCGGTCTTGCCCTTGAGCTTGAGGTCCATCACTTCCTCCAGAAACTATTTTTGAGGTTTGTGCGCGAGCCAGCGGCCGGCCTCGGCCGCTGCAAAGAGATCGGCGAGCGCCGCGTTGAGAGCCATCGGTTCCTCGGGAATAAGCGTGTGGCCGGAACGCGGGATAACCAGGAGACCTGCCGTGGGTATGGTGCGCTTCAGGAATACGCTGCCGTCGAGCGCCCAGTCGTCCTCGTCGCCAACGATGATCAACAACGGAACGGAGAACTTTTTCAGGTCGGCTTCCATCTCTTGAAGCGTCGGTCGCTTGGCCTGCAGGTTAATCATTGTGAGCGCATGACCCGTCGCCGAATGTTCGCTCAACATTCTGGCAAACTCGGCATAGCCGCGCGGATCCTTGTTCTTGTGCGGTTGGCGCTGCGGACCATCGGCATACCGCGCACTTGTAACGGCCATACCTTCAGTCGCGAAAGCTTTGCCGATCTCGCGCGAGACCGCGCGCATCTCCTCGACTTTTTTTGGATCGGAGCTCGAACCATAGCCGCACCCGGCGGCGGTGGCGGAGATACAGCGCTTGGGATAATGAATACCGACATGGAGCGCGGTCAACGCGCCCATCGAATGACCAACGATATGCGCTTTATCGATCTTCAGCGCATCCATCAGCGCGATCACATCATCGCGCGCGATATCCTGACTGTATTTCGCGCCATCATCCGGAACATCGGATGGCGGATAACCGCGCTGGCTATAGGTGACGCATCGATGCGCGCGGGAGAAATATCGCATCTGCATCTCCCATGTGCGGTAGTCACCGGCATATTCATGGACGAAAACAACTGGCGCCCCGACGCCCGTTTCTTCGTAGTAAAGCCGGGTACCATCCCGTGCGGCGATGTACGGCATCGCGCCCTCCGCTACTCAGCGCGATTATTTGCACGCAAACGAAAGCGGAGTAAAGTCGCACTCGCACTCGAACCACGTGACACGCAAGATCACGGGTCGAGTGACCACGAGGGGAAGTGTCCATGTCCAATTTGTCTCGCCGCGGCCTCGCCGCGCTTACAGTCGCCTTCACGATCGCTGCCGTCGGCACTGCATCGGTACCCGCGCACGCCCAGCAAAAGCCGGTGATCAGAGTTTCCAGCCTGACGCTGCCGGTGTTCAACCCACTGGTGTGGAACATCATGAAGGCGCGCGGCTTCGACACCAAGAACGGTTTCGAACTCGACGCCAAAGCCTATCCCTCGATCTCGGCTTTCTATGCTGCCTTCGCGACAGGTGAGACCGATGTCCTCATTGGCGGCCCGACGATTCTGCAGAAGCTTTACCGGGAAGGCGTGCCGGTGCGGATTATCGGTACCGGTTTCACTCTCGCCGACCTCGTCATTTTCACCAAGAACGACAAGATAAAATCCTTGGCCGACATGAAGGGCAAACAGCTTGCCGTCGACATGGGCGGCTCGCAGTTCCAGGTGACGAAGATGTACACGGCGGCCAAAGGCCTCGATCTCGGCAGGGATATCATCGTCGTCAATGCCAATTTTGCCGTCGCGCGCGCGCAGCTTGAGGCTGACCGCGTCGACGCGGCCTTGGTGATCGAACCGCTCGCCAGCATCATTCTCAAGCAAAATCCCGACTGGAAGGTGATCTTCAACGGCGCGGAGGGCTGGAAGGAAATTACAGGCGAGGAAGGCTGGGAGATCGTCACGGCGATGCGCGCGGACGCGATTGCAAAATATCCGGACGCACCGAAGATGCTGATCGCGGCGCTGCAGGATGTCGCTCAATTCATGAAAAGCGACACTGCGGAAGCTGACAAGATTGCCAACGAGACACTGAAGCTTCCGCCGGGCGTTCTGACGGCCGCGCTTGAAAGCAAACGTCTGCAAATGGTGATCCGGCCTGCCTGGGATCCGCCTACTCGCAAATCCATCACTGATATGATGGAGCGTGCGGTGAAGGCCGGTTTCTACGAGAAAATGCCAGACGAAAAGATCATCTATTCGCCGTAACGCGTCAGCGTGCATTTCCAATGACTGAGGAGTATCGCGAGTCTGTCCCGGTCCTGACTTTTCCGCGCCAGACTTTCGTCTCCCTTCTAGTTTTCGCGCTTGCCTGGGAGGCGCTTTCGCACCTGGCGCCTTATCTGGGGATTCCGCCGTTCGCAATTCCCAGCTTTGCACGCATCGCAAAAAGCATCGCAACCATTACACCGATCGACATCGCCGTGACATTGGCACGCGTGATTGTCGCCCTCGTCGTTTCGTTTCTGCTCGGTGTAGCGATGGCGATGGCGATGTACCGATCGGACTCGATCGACAAGTATTTGCACCCGATGATCCGCCTGCTCATGGCGGTGCCGGTGGTGTCATGGATCCTGTTCGCAGTGTTGTGGTTTCCGGGCGTGGAGCTCCGTATCGCCTTCGTGCTCGTGGTTGTTTGCGGGCCCGTTTTCCTGATCGACACACTCGACGCCATGCACGGCGTGCCGCGTGAACTGCGCCATATGATGCAGTCGTTCCGGCCGAGCACGTGGCAATATTTCTTCAAGCTGATGCTGCCGGCGATCCTGCCGACCATCTTCACCAGCTGGAAGGTGAATATCAGCCTCGCCATCCGCGTCGTGACCATCGCGGAACTGGTCGGCGCTGTGACCGGCATCGGACATCAGCTGTCGGTCGCTCAGGAGCTGTTTTCCGTAGCAGATGTATTCGCCTGGACGCTTGTACTCGTGGCGCTGCTGTTTCTGCTTGAAGCAGTCGTCGCGCGGGTTGAAGCCCGCGTATTGCGGTGGCGCGCATGAACAGTCCGCCACCAATCGAAGTCCGTGGCCTGCGCAAGATTTTTCGCCAGACTACAACCGGGCAGTCGGTCATCGCGATCGACCGCCTTGATCTCGATATTTCTCCGCGCGAGGTGGTGGCGATCGTTGGGCAGACCGGCTGTGGGAAGTCGACCTTCTTCGATCTGATGATCGGCCTCGACGCGCCCACCGAGGGCTCGATCCGCATCGGCGATAAAAGTCCGCATTCTGATTTCGATCATTTCCGCGGAAAAATCGCGACCGTCTTCCAGCAGGACCGCCTCCTGCCGTGGCGCTCGGCGCTGGACAATGCGCGGCTTCCACTCGAGCTCATCGGCTTGCCAGAGCCCGAACAGCGCGAGCGCGCCCTCACCTGGCTCGAACGACTTGGGCTCGGCAATTTCACCAATGCTTACCCGCACGAATTGTCCGGCGGCATGCGCCAGCGCGTTGCTATTGCCC
The DNA here is from genome assembly GCA_035538755.1 of Pseudolabrys sp. Classification (GTDB taxonomy): domain Bacteria; phylum Pseudomonadota; class Alphaproteobacteria; order Rhizobiales; family Xanthobacteraceae; genus Pseudolabrys. The sequence continues at coordinate 33,551 of DATLJR010000199.1, read as the reverse complement.
GCGCCTTTGCCGTCGAGCCTGACATCCTCCTCGCGGACGAAGCGTTCGGCCATCTCGATGAAGTGACGGCCGCGGAATTGCGCGAGACTTTTCTCAAGCTCGCGCGCGAGTGCGGCTCAACCGCGGTCCTCATCACGCATCAGCTGGAAGAGGCAATCAGCGTCGGCGATCGCATTGTCGTGTTCGGAAAATCGGCGAAACTTCTGGCCGATATTCACGTGAACCGGTGGAGCAAGAACAACCATCCCCTGCTGCGTGAGGCGATCCAGTCGACACTCCAGAACAATCACGCCGATCCGCGCCTCGCCAACGTGCAGTAACGAGGGCGGGGCGCGGCGGCCGTCAATGTCGCGCGACTGAGGCGCTAGTAGCCCGAGTAGATCACACCGTAGCGAGGACTGTTGATCGAGTAGCTGTATTTCGGCGGCCAATAGCCGCCGATTGGAGGCGGCGCCACATAAACCGGCTCGCCCACGATGACCGGTGCCGTTACTACTGGCGCAGGTGCCGAATAGATCGGTGCAGGTGGCGCATATACCGGCGGCGCGACATAAGCGTAGGAATCAGCGACGTAGGGATCCGCGATATAGACCTGCGCGGACGCACTGGTGACGCCGATAAGAGAGATTGCTGCGGCAGCAGCGAGAATCCCGGGTTTCATTGATCGTCTCCTCTCGGATCATCGCCCCAAACTTCAATGAGCGTGCACCAACAACGGTTCCTGCCGCATGTTGGGCATTAGATTGACATTTGGGGGAAGCCGGAACAGCACGAACGAGTGCTAGAAAATGGCTTTGGCCGCGTCACCGACAGCTTCCACCGACATATCGGTGTCGAGGAAGCAGACAATACGGCAGGGACAACCTTCGAGCCCTTCATAGCGCCAGGGAAATGCGCCAATCACGCAACGCTTGCCAAGCATCAGCTCGATGTCGCCGCCGAGATTCTCCGCATGCAGCAATCCTTCCTGGAAGGCCCAGCTGTGGAACGGGAACATGTCCTGCTGCACCCTGCGGCCGGACTTCTTGTGCGTGTATTCGAACGTGCCAAAGTACTCCGCAGGTGCCTTGCCGTGCTTTCTCGTAAACTCTTCGGCGAGATCGGGTCGCATGCGACGAATCGATGTGTTCATGGCGTGGTCGCATGAACCTGTATCCATGCCCCACCATCTGATCTTTTTTTTCAGCATCCAGTGCAGCGTGTCGAGATTGGGTCCCGGGTGGTAGCAGAAGTACTTCACCAGATCCTGCTGCGGCTGACCCTCGTAGTGCTTGTGCCACCCCGTGTGCAAGATAAGGATGTCGCCCTCGCGAATATCGGCGCTCGCGCTCTCGATCATCTGTGGCGTGATGACCGCCCAATCGTGCATGTGTTTTGAGATATCGACCACCACGCCTCGGTTGACGAGAAAATCCAGCGGCAAGGATGCCATGTCACCTTTGCGGTTGTCGGTCGCGTGCATCGCGCCATCGAAATGCGTGCCGACATGCAGTGCCGTATCGATGCGTTGCGCCACGATCATCTGCGTCTGCAGATTTTGCGCGTAATACATCTTGTTGCCGGCATAGCCGACCCAACCGGGCGTGTGCACATTCATGACATGGGAGAGGTCGACGATCTTCATCGCATGTATTCCTGAGGACCAACCAAGGGGTGCCTAATCGATCACAAGAGCCCGCGCAGCGCCAGATGCAGACCGAGGAACATCAGCCCGACAAAGAAACACAGCCGGAAGGTCTCAGCCTTGATTTTGCCGCGCGTGAGTTGTCCCAAGCCCATTCCAATAAGCGTCGCGACGAGCGCCACAATTGAAGGCGAGGCGAGCGACGTTTGCACGTGCCTGGTATAGGCGTGTGCCGCTGCGAGCGCGATCGTTGACACCGTGAACGACAGGCCAAGCGTCTGCACCAGCCTGTCACGGTCGAATTCCATGGATTGGATGTAAGGTGTTCCCGGCATCACGAAGATGCCGGTCGCAACAGTGATCGCGCCCGTTGCGGCCCCCATCAGCAATCCTAGCCAGGTTTCGGCGTGGTTCGACACGGAAAACTCGACCTTGACCAAACCAAGCGCGGCGTAGATCGCCAGTGCCAATCCCAGCCACACAGTTGCGCGGCCATTGTTGTCACGCGGCGGGAAGACCACGCTAGCGGCGGTCCCGATACAGATTCCGGCAAGCAGCGGCCACAATCGCCGCGCCAGTCCAAGAAGACCGCCGCCGACCGCTGCTTGCCAGATATTCGTGACAAGAGACGGCACGACTAGGACCGCGGCTGCCTGCGCCGGCGTCATGAGAAGGCCCAGCAGACCGATCGATACGGTCGGCAATCCGAGACCGATAACGCCTTTGGAAAACCGGCCAACAGGAACGCACCCGCGATGGCGACAAGAGTTGAGGCGGCATCCATCGAGCGTCCCTTCGATTGCGCCGGACCTTGCTGGATACCGCGCCCTTAGACAATGCGGCTCACGGCAATCCTGGTTCTGTTTTTTGCGAAGGCCGCTTCGTTGCCGCGCGGTGCCGTTCAATGCCATACTTTTCGTTCGTTCAAAGAAGCGTTTAAGAACGTCAAAGCAGCAGGCCCTGAATGACGGAACTGTTTGTCGCCAAAGCCTCGCAATTTCCTGACGGCGAACGCCGCATCGTGGCGCATAAGGGCCGCGAAATCGGGGTGTTTCACTGGCAAGGCAAGTTCTATGCGTATGAGAATTTATGCGTCCATCAGGGCGGGCCGGCCTGCGAAGGCATCATCATGCACAAGGTCGAAGACGTCATTGGTCCCGATCGCGGCTGGGTGGGGCAGAGATTTTCCGGCGATGAAATTCACTTTGTCTGCCCATGGCACGGCTACGAATATGATCTCAAGACAGGTGAATGTGTCGCCGACCGCCAGCTGAAGCTAAAAAACTTTGAAGTCGTGAGGCGTGGGGAGGACATTTATGTCGTCGCAAGCTGAGATCGTCGCGCCGGCGAATGAAGGCCTGAGCGACTCGGACATCCAGAGCAATCTGGCAAAGGCCGTTCGTCTCTACGCGGAGCGCGCAGCCGAGCGCGACGGCGCCCTGCCCGCTTTCCCGGCCGACGCGGTGACCGCTACTGACGTGATGGTAACGGCCACTGCCATGCTCAAGGCCGTGAACCTGGAGCTTTTCGAGCTCGGCATGTGGCAGGCATGGTCAGGGCGACAAGTGGGCGGATAGGCAGATGGATCTTCCGCTGAGCGATTTTCGCCGCATGGAGGTCGAGGAATTCGACACATCCAAATTGCTCGCGCATGCGGGCAAACAAGCGACTGAGCGCGGCTACAAGAACTTTCCGATCGTCGATGTGGATTCACATCACTACGAAAGTGAGTCGATCGGCGAAATTCTCGATTACATGGACGATCCGGTATTGCAGCAGCTCGCGCGCAGTGCGCGGCAGGCCAACGCGAAGAGTGTCGGCATGCTGCCGGCTGGAGTTGGCTATCAGGATATGGGCGGGCGTGTGATGCGCTACGCCGTACGCGGCCTGGAAAAGACCGAACCCGGCGTGCAACGCGACATCGCGTTGACACGAAAGTGGATGGACGCCATCGGAATAGATGTTGCGGTGATGTTTCCCACGCCGATGCTTCAACTTGGACTCCATCCGCAGGTCGAAGTCGAAGTCGCGCTCGCCCGCGCCTACAATCGTTGGCTCACCGAACGTGTACTCGCGCACGAACCCCGCATCCGCTCGATGCTATATCTGCCGTTTAACGATGCGGAGGCCGCATTCAGGACGGTGCAGGAATTTGGCCAAGCCAAGGGTGTGGTCGGCTTCATGGTCACGTCGGCGCGCTATCGCCCGGTGCAGCACAATTCGTACATGAAGACCTACGCCTTGCTGGAAGAGATGAACCTGCCGCTCGCTTTTCATGCCGGTTACAATTGGAACGACCAGACCGTCGGTATGATGAATCGCTTTATCTCCGTGCATGCGCTTGGTTTCGTGTTCTACAACATGGTGCATCTCGCGAACTGGATCACCAACGGGCTGCCGGAGCGATTTCCAAAGTTGAAAGTGCTTTGGGTTGAAAACGGCCTCGCCTGGGTGCCATTCATGATGCAGCGTTTCGACAATGAGTACATGATGCGCTCATCGGAAGCGCCTGCACTGAAGAGGAAGCCGAGCGAGTACATGCGTGACATGTACTTTTCCTCACAGCCGATGGAGATGACCGACATGGCCGCGCTGGAGCAGACGTTCCGCATGATCAAGGCGGAAACGCAGCTGCTCTATTCATCGGATTATCCGCACTGGGATTTTGACCTGCCGTCGACAATCTACGATCTTCCGTTCCTGAACGAGCAGGCAAAGCGCAGCATCCTGGGCGGCAATGCCGTACGGCTGTTCGATCTGAAATTGCCGGCGCAAAAGCTGGCGCGCGTCGCATAAGAAAAGGCGCAAGGGAGGAGACCCAGTGCGCGCACTGTTCGTTTCGATTTCGGCAATGGTTTTTCTGGCGTCGACTGCGCTGGCGCAGGACCCCGCTGCCAATTTTCCAAACAGGCCGATTAAGATCATCGTCTGTGTGCCGGCCGGTGGAGGCGTCGACACTGTGACGCGTATCGTAGCGGAAGGCCTCCACCAGAAACTTGGTCAGCCCGTCATCGTCGAAAACCGTGCAGGTGCCGCGGGCAATATCGGGGCCGAGGCCGTTTTCACGTCCGATCCCGACGGATATACGTTGCTCGCCGCGCAGCCAGCGCCGCTTACGGTCAATCCCCTGCTCTACAAGAAGATGAATTTCGATCCCACGCAGTTCGAACCAGTGGTGATCATGACCTCGATTGCCAATGTGCTGCTGGTCCGTCCCGATTTTCCAGCCAAGACCCCGCAGGAGTTCGTGGCTTATGTCAAAGCGAATCCCGGAAAGGTCAACTACGCCTCGCAAGGCATCGGCACCACATCGCACCTGACCGCGGCCCTGTTTGAGCGTGTCACCGGCACCAAGCTCGTGCACGTTCCTTACAAAGGAACCGCGCCTGCTCTCAACGACATCATCGCGAGCCACGTCGATTTCATCTTCATGGAGCTCGCCTCCGCGATCAAACTGCACCAAGCCGACAAGGCGCGTATCCTTGCGGTCGCGACGGACAAGCGCATCCCCAGTCTGCCGGACATACCGACGCTCGCCGAAGCTGGCGTGAAGGACTTCGCATCCGGCACCTGGAATGCAATGGCCGCTCCGCCAAACACGCCGGCCGCCATCGTTGCCAAGCTCAACAAGGCCGTAAACGAGGTGCTGCAAAGCCCCGAAGCGCAGGAGCACTTTGCCCAGATTAACCTGCGCGCCGCCGGGGGCACCCCGGCCGAGGCCGCGGCATTCATCAAGAAAGAGACCGAGGTCTGGGGCGGAGTGATCAAGGACGCGAACGTCGAGGCCCATTGACGCGCCCCATTCCTGCCGACAACGCCGCCGACAAGGCCTATAATCCAATCGACCCTTCCGGCGATGTAGCCGGTTTCAATACCGCGTAAGGAGACGATCATGGACGAGAGAACCCGCGAGCCGGTGAAGATCACCGCCGAAGATATTAATCCCCGCTACAACTGGGGACGGCACTTGCCGGTTCTCGGCACCATGGGTGTCGATTTCGAGGAGCGTGTCGACTACCGCCGCATGCATCGCTATCGCCTCGGCCGCGCACAGGCCGCGCTCGAAGCGTCCGACCTCGGCGCGCTGTTACTGTTCGATGACAACAACATCCGTTACGTCACGTCGACCAAGATCGGCGAATGGGCGCGCGATAAGCTGTCGCGTTGGGTGCTGCTGACGCGCGGTGGCGACCCGATCCTGTGGGATTTCGGCTCGGCCGCAGTGCATCACAAGCTCTATTCGCCATGGCTCAAGCCGGAAAACTGCAAGGCCGGCCTTGTCGGTTTGCGCGGAACCGTCGATCCCGCCTTCGGACTCATGAAACGCCACGCCGAGGAAATGGCTTCAATCATAAAGGCCGCGGGCGTCACCAAGATGCCGATCGGTGTCGACATCATTGAACCGCCGATGATGTTCGAACTGGAGAAGGCCGGGCTTAAGATCAAGGACGGCCAGCAGATCATGCTGAGTGCGCGTGAGGTCAAGTCGTCAGACGAGATCGCGCTGCTCAACCGCGCCGCCGCAATGGTCGATGGCGCCTACGACGTGGTCAATGAAATGCTGCGGCCCGGCGTGCGGGAAAACGACATCGTCGCTGAGGTGAACAAGTTTCTCTACACGCACGGCTCCGACGATGTGGAAGCGGTCAATGCCATTTCCGGTGAACGCTGCAATCCGCATCCGCACAATTTCACTGATCGCATGATCCGCCCGGGTGACCAGGCGTTCTTCGATATCCTGCAGTCGTTCATGGGCTATCGCACCTGCTACTACCGCACCTTCAACGTGGTGCGTGCAACGCCGGCGCAGCATGACGCCTACAAGAAGGCGCGTGAATGGCTGGACAATGCCATCGCCCGCATCAAGCCTGGCGCCAGTACTGCACACATCTGCGAAGTTTTTCCGAAGGCCCACGAGTTCGGCTTCCCCGATGAAATGGCGGCGTTCGGTCTGCAGTTTGCGCACGGCCTCGGCCTAAATTTGCACGAGCGGCCGATCATCTCGCGTGTCGTGTCCATGGACCACCCGACCGAAATCAAGGAAGGCATGGTCTTCGCGATCGAGACTTATTGCCCCGCCACCGACGGCTTCTCGGCTGCGCGCATCGAGGAGGAGGTAGTGGTCACCGACAAAAGCTGCCGCTTGATCTCGTTGTTCCCCGCGGAAGAGCTGCCGATTTCGGCGAAGTATTGAACGAAAGAGCCGGAGCGTGTTTACGTGCTGCGGCTCGCCATCCGGCGCACAATCAAGCTGATGCCTTTTCCCGCAGATGCGGGAAACGTTCGCTCAACAACGACCCATGATAAAACGTCGGCCTGAAGGCCGGATGCGCGCGGATATTGTCGAACCAGGTTACAACCCGCGGCAGGTCCTGCCAGTCCGGCATTCCCAGGTCGTGTATGCGGACCATCGACGGCATCACAGCCACGTCGGCCAAAGTAATTTCCTTGCCAAGCAGCCACGGGCCACCACTGCGCTCGATTTCAGCATCTATGCGCTCATAGGTCCGACGCAGGCGCGCGAGTGCGGCATCCATGTCCGCTTTGGGAAATCCGGTTTGCCCCATGGTGAGCATGAATTCGCGGCGCAACGGTTTACTTTCCGCCATCGCCACAAAGGCGTCACGACTCATCTTTTGAAAGCTCGGCAGGAAGGCAAGGTTGAACGTCGGCACTCGCACCGCAGGCGCGGGCATTTCATCTATGTAATGCATGAGCGTGCGCATGTGTGCGCGCTCGACCGGATCTTCCGGCGTAAAGGTGTCATCCGGCGATATCTCGTCCAGATATTCGGTGATGACCGTGGAATCGATGATGATCGCGCCATCATGATCGAGCGTGGGCACGACCCCGTTAGGATTGAGCTTGAGGTATTCCGGCTTGAGCTGATCTCCTTCGAGCAGATTGAGTTTCACCTCATCGAAAGGCAGACGCTTGGCGTTCAGCACGAAGCGGACGCGTTGACTGCAGGTCGACTGCGGGGCGTTGTAGAGCGTGAATGTCATTGAGAGCTCCGGTTTTCCGGCGATTACCACTTGAACGGAGGAGGCCATGTCTATTTTGCATAACCTCCATGAAATTTATGTCCATTTTACTTGAGATAGACGCGCCATGAGATTTGAGTGGTGTCGTGCGCAGCCGCCGTTTTCCTCCCTTCAGGCTTAGACGGCGGCGTGAATCCTCCACCTTATGCACACAGGGCCCCGCAAGGGGCCCTTTTTTTGTTTCGCTGCGCGCAGACAAAATGCGCGCATGTGTCCTAGCTTTCAAGCCCCGTCGGGACGTTCTTGTTTTCGGGCGTAAGCTTCATGCCGGCCGCGAGAGCCATCGTCTCGATCAGCGCCGCGAAGTCCTTGTTGAGATAGGCCTGCGGGTCCGGCTGAAGGGTGGCATGGCCAAAGTGGCCTTGCAGAACCTCGCGTGCGGCTGCGGTGACGGGCATTGGAACATCCATTTCCCGGCCAAGCTCCAGGCCAAGGTCGAGATCCTTGCGCAGCAGTTCCGGTGTGAATGTCGTGGTCCAGTCCAGGTTGACCAGCGCCGGCGACTTGTAACGTGTGAACATCGATCCCATCACGCCGTTATTGAGGAAGGCGAGGAACGCGTGACGTGGCACACCCATCTTGTTCACTAGCAGTGTGATCTCGATCAGGTTTTCGATCACGACGCCAAGCATGACGTTGTGCGCAATCTTGCAGACACGAGCGAGCTCGCCATCACCGACATATGAAACGCCCTGCGGAGCGATCACCTCCATGAGTGGAATGATCGTCTTGCATGCTGTCTCAGGTCCTGAAACGACCGACGACAACCGCCCGGCCCTGATCACTTTGGCATTGCCCGAAACGGGTGCCGTAACGTAATCGGCGCCGCGCGCCTTCAGCTTCTTGCGGACGTCGGCCGATTCCTCGACGGAAATTGTTGAGCAATCGACGAAGACAGTCGGCGTCTTGCCCGATCCAGAAACAACACCATCCTTGCCGAAGAGCACCTGTTCCAGGTCCTTGCCTTCGGACACGATCGAAAACACGACGTCGCAGGATGCCAACTCGGAGAGCTTGTCGACGATCTTCCCGCCTTTGGCGGCCAGTGGTTCGGCCTTCGCGCGAGTACGATTCCAGATGGTTACATCGTGGCCGGCCTTGAGCAGGCGTTCCGCCATGGGCAAACCCATGCGGCCGGTTCCGATCCAGCCGATCTTCTGCGCATTCTTCGACATCCCGAAACTCTCCCGTTGAAATCCTGACGATTTGCAAGTGCGTGTGCCGGGCTTTAGCCGTTCTGCCACAAATTCGCCAGTGGCGCGTTCCGCGCAGGACGTCTGCGCCGCATGTGCTTGTGGTGGGCGCTCAAAGCGCACTATCCTTTGATCAAGGCCGGCCACAAGGCCGAAAAAAGGGCCACGCTCAGTCGCATGTGGCCCAGACCGTGGGAGGAACACGGGCGCAGATGCAGGACGCCGTTACTGCCATCACTGCTGATCATGCACCCGGTCGATCGCAGGGCGGCGAGCGCCTGCGGTTGATCTGGCGAAATATTTTTCCGTTCGTTGTCGTCGGAGCGATCTGGGAAATCATCGCCTGGAGCGGCATTTTTCCCCGCCGGCTCTTTCCGACCCTCGAAGACGTGGCCGCCTCCTTCGTCAATTTGACGATTACGGGTATCCTGCCTCATCACGCCATCGACACGCTCATCCGCCTACTTACCGGGTTTGCCCTAGCGGCTATTGTCGGCGTCACCATTGGCGTGCTGATGGGCCGTTCGCGGCGCGCGGAGGACATTCTCCTGCCGTTGGTATCGATCGGCGCTCCCATCCCCGGCCTCGCCTATGCGCCGCTGTTCCTGCTCTGGTTCGGGCTTGGCAATCTCTCGTCCGTTCTGCTGGTCGGCTTCGTTTCGGCGTTTCCCATCATCTTCAACAGCTGGACCGGCGTTAAAGCCGTGAAGGAAATCTGGGTCCGCTCAGCGCAAGCCATGGGCGCCGATGACCGACGCCTGTTCAGACACGTCATTTTCCCCGGCGCGCTACCGTATATTCTGACAGGCTTGCGGCTCGGGCTTGCGCAAGCCTGGCGCATCCTTGTAGCCGTCGAGATGCTCGCAGCCGTGCCGTGGGGGCTTGGCTGGCTGATTTTCGGTGCGCGCAAGTTTCTCAACACCGATACGATGATGGCCGGAATCGTGGTGATTGCCCTCATCGGGCTCGCCCTGGAAAAATTCGTCTTCCAGAAAATCGAGGACTACACCGTGGTGCGCTGGGGCATGATCTCGTCATGACCGAAACAGGATCACGCCGTCGTTGCCTCGTACGCGGCACGCTGTCCTTGCTCGTTACAGCGGCTGCCTATGAAGCGCTCGCACGCAGCGGCTATTTCGCACCGGCTTTGTTACCGACCCTGCCGACGATCGCGCATACGTTGTTTGCCGGGCTGGCTGACGGCAGCCTGATCGAGCATGCTGCCTTCACGCTTTATCGCGTCATGTTCGGCTTCGCACTCTCGGTCGTCGTCGGTCTTCCGCTCGGGATCCTCATGGCCCGTTTCCAGAGCGTGGAAAACTTCCTTCTGCCGCTTGTCAGCGCGATGATGCCGATCCCTTCCTTCGCACTGGTGCCGCTCTTCATGCTCTGGTTCGGCATCGGCAATCTCACCACGATTCTCATCGTCTTCTATGCAGCGACCTTTCCGATGATCTTCAACACCTGGTCGGGAGTGCGTTCGGTCAACCCGATCTGGCTACGCGCGGCGGGCGCCATGGGCGCCGACGAGCGCAAGCTGTTCTGGAAGGTCATTATTCCGGGCGCCTCGCCTTTTATTATTACCGGCATGCGGCAAGCGTTCTTGCGTGCATGGATCGCCGTCGTGGGCGCCGAGATGATCGCCGCCTCGGATTGGGGGCTGGGCTGGGTCATTTTCGATGCGAAAGAGTTCCTCAACACGGACACCATGCTGGCGTCGTTGATCGTGATCGGCATAATCGGCTTTGTGTTCGAGCGTTTCGTTTTCGGATCGCTTGAGCGCACGACTGTGATGCGGTGGGGCATGGTCCGCGCGGCGAAAGGCTAGCGCGATAAGGCAGCAGGTATGGTCCCCATCGAAATTCGCGAAGTCTCGCTGATCTACGACACTCCCGGCGGAAAGGTCCCGGGCGTCAAAGATGTGACGCTGAACATCGATGCTTCGGAATTCGCATGCATCGTCGGCCCGTCCGGCTGCGGCAAGTCCACGCTTCTCAACATTGTCGCAGGGTTTCTTGCCCCGGCAGCCGGGGAAATCCGTATCGGTGGCAAAAAAGTCGACGGTTATGGAATGGACCGTGGCGTCGTATTCCAGGATTTTGCGCAGCTTTTCCCGTGGCGTACCGCGCTCGGCAATGTCGCGTTCGGCCTCGAGATGAAAGGCGTACCAAGGAATGAACGGGAGAAGATCGCGCGCGAGCAATTGCGTCTGGTGAAGCTCGATAAATTCACCGGATCGTACCCGCATCATCTCTCCGGCGGGATGCAGCAGCGGGTCGCCATTGCGCGCGCCCTTGCCTACAATCCCTCGGTTCTTCTGATGGACGAACCGTTTGCAGCGCTCGATGCGCTGACCCGCGACGACATGCAGCGCCTGCTGGCGGACGTCTGGCGGGAAACCCGCAAGACTGTGATATACGTGACGCACAACGTCTCTGAGGCAGTTTATCTCGCCGATCGGGTCATCGTGATGACGCCGCATCCCGGTACAATAAAAACCGAAATCCGAATTCCGCTGCCGAGGCCGCGTGATCCCCTTAGCGTGGAGTTTCTCGATTTTCAGAAGATGCTGCTGCGCCACCTTGGTCACGAGACCGGCGCAAACGAACCTGTGAAAGCCAATGGCAAGGCAAATGCATAAGGGAGGATCATCATGACCAAAAGAAGCGGCCTAACACGCCGTGACTATCTCGCAGCAACGGGCGCCGGCGCGCTTGCAGCAACACTTGGCGTCAGGCCGGCAGCGGCGCTGGAAATTGTGCGGCAGGGCTACCAGACCAATATGTGGGGCATGCCGACTTATTATCTGCTGCGCTCGGGCCTACTGGAAAAGCACGGCATAAAGTTCGAGGAATTCGCCGTCCCCTCCGGCAATCTCACAATGCAGCAGATGGTGGCCCGCCAAGTCGACATGGGTACCTACGCCGGACCTTCCTTTGCGATCGGCCATGACAAAGGCGGCCTGCTTGCCATCGCCATGATCGAATATGTCGGAAAGACCGCGCGGGTGATGGCACGCAAGGATCTCAACATCACGAAGGTCGAGCAGTTGAAGGGCCTTAAGGTCGCCAACCAGACCGGCTCCTCTACCGGCAATATCTTCGTAGACCAGATTGCGCCGAAGGCCGGCCTCAAGAAAGGCGATTACCAGGAAGTGCGCATGAACGTCGACGACATGGTGGCCGCATTGGCGGCGAAGACCGTTGATGCAATGGCGAACGTCGAGCCGTACAACGCAATCGCTGAGGCAGACGGGTTGGCGGTCACCCTTTCCGAATACAGCCAATTCGACAAGTTGCCGGTGTTCATGGCTGCGACCCCGGAATTCGTGCAAAAAAGCCCGGAAACCATCGTCGCCTATCTCAAGGCCTGGCTCGAGGTCGCCAAGGACTTCAAATCGCAGCCGGACAAAGTCGCCGACACGGTTTATTCGTTTTTCGAGTCAAAAGGATTCAAGATGTCGAAAGACACCTTTGCCAAGGCATTGGCGCGCGTTGAAGTACAGCCGGGATGGCCGTCCGATCTCGTGCCCTACATGCAGGAGCAATCCGAAATCCTCTTGAAGGAAAACAAAATCAAGGCGGTGCCCGACTGGACCAAGGCGCTTCGCACTGAATTTCTCAAGCAGGCAAGCGCGTAACACCCCCGATGACGGACTAGTGCCCATTGTAGTAACCACGGCCGGCGCAAATTGCGCCGGCCTTTCCGCATAACCAAGCCACGGAGACGTGAATGTCCACCGCCACCAGCCCGCTCAACAAAAGCGCGGAGCCCACCGCATGGAATTTCAAACTGCTCGCGCAAAACGATCTCGGCGGCTTCGGCGGCATGGGCGAAGGCATGTCGGTCCAGATCGCAAAAGACGGACGACGCATCGTTTGGCTCGCGCATGAAAGCGCGCCGAAGAATTTCACCGCGGTCGATGTTTCCGATCCACGCAACCCGAAAGTTGTGGTGCAGACCGACCTGCCCAAACCGTATATGCGATCCAATTCGCTGGAACTGTCCGACGACATCATGGCGGTCGCTTACCAGACTCAGAAAGTGAACCAGCAGCCGGCTGGGCTCGAGCTGTTCGACGTCTCGGTGCCGGAAAAACCTCGATCCATCTCGTTCTTCGATTGCTCGGGGGCGACCTCGCGTGGCGTGCATCAATTGTGGTTCTGCGATGGTGAATATGTGCACATGGCGTCCGGCGCACCGGACTTTGTGCCGAGCCACCCGAACGACGACCAGTTCTATCGATGCATCGATGTGCGCAACCCGTCGAAGCCGGTCGAGATCGGGCGTTGGTGGATGCCGGGAACCAAAAAGGGCGAGACGCCCTTACCCCGGCACAAGCTCGACAAGGGTTATCGCGCACACAACACCAACGTCTACAAACAACGAGCCGATAGGCTTTACCTTTGCTACATCGATGGCGGCATGTTCGTGATGGACATTGCCGACAAGACGAAACCGAAGCCGATTTCGCACTGGACCAATTCTCCGCCTTACACGGGCTTCATGCACACGGCTGTTCCGCTGTTCGAGCGCAACCTGCTGATCGTCACCGACGAGTCTACCGAGAACAAAGCCGAGGACTGGCCCAAGCTTGTATGGGTCCTGGATGCGCGGGACGAAAAGAATCTTGTCTCTATTTCCACCTGCCCGCTGCCGCCCGTCGACGCCTATGCCAATCGCGGCGGGCGGTTCGGCGCGCACAATATTCACGAGAACCCATCGGTCCCGACCGCCTGGCAATCGGACCAGATCGTGATCGGCACTTTCTTCAACGGCGGTATGCGGGCTTACGACATTTCCAATCCGTATCAGCCGAAAGAGGTCGCGACCTTTGTCCCCCCGCCGCCGAAAGGCACACCAGCGGGTGCGGTTCAGCTCAACGATGTTTTCGTGGACGAACGTGGCATCGTCTACACTGTCGACCGCCATACAGGCGGGCTGTACATCCTGGAGATGGATTTCTGAACGAAGTCTTCCCCTCACCCGCCGCTGGACGCTTCGGCCGCAGAGTCAGGCGCGAACGCGGGGCCCGCGTTCCTGTCATCGTATTCACCGGTTTTCTCGGCGCGGGGAAGACAACGCTTCTGAAGCGTTTCCTTGACACGCCGGAGGGCAACGGTACCGCGGTCGTCGTCAATGAATTTGGCGCAACCGGCATCGACGACGCGCTGGTGCGGTCGAGCGCTGACGAGACCGTCCTGCTCGGAAATGGCTGCCTGTGTTGCATCACGCGCACCGATTTGCAGCAGGCGTTACGCCGCATGGTCGTCGAGCGCGAGCGGGGCGAATTGCCGGACTTTCGTCGTATCGCGATCGAGACCAGCGGACTGGCCGATCCCAGCCCCATTCTCCAGACATTCGCGACCGATCGCGCCCTTGGCGGCGCGTTTCACGTCGAAGCTGTCGTCACTGTCATCGACGCCGTTACCGGCGGTGACACGCTTGAATGGTCAGCCGAGGCGCGCAAGCAGGCGATACTCGCCGATCGTCTCATCATCACAAAGACTGATATTGCCGGCGACAGCGCGCTGACAATACTGACCTCTCGACTGAGCGCTCTCAACCCCGGGGCGGAGATCTTGGAGGCGGTCAATGGTGAAATCGATCCGCAGCGCCTCATCGAACCGGCCGCCGATCAACGTAACGCCTTCGTTGCGGAGACCGCTCACAGCGATGGTATCGGCAGTTTTGTTCTGACCGAAGAGGCGCCGATGCCTTGGCCCGTTTTCGCTCGCTCCATGGACGCTCTGATGCAACTGCGCGGGCCGGACCTGTTGCGTGTCAAAGGCTTTCTCGATGTTGAAGGCTGTAAAGGGCCTGTGCTGGTGCAGTTCGTGCAGCACCTCGCGCATCCACCGGTCGAGCTACAGGCATGGCCGGACGCAAACCGGCAGAGCCGTGTCGTCTTCATCACGCGGAATATTCCGGAACGGCAGGTTCGCGCGCTGTTTCAAGCAATCAAGGCTCTGGCCTGAAGGCTTACTCTCTATCTCGCCCGGCGATCTCCGCCTGCCACGGCGCGACCTTGCGCTCGACGAACCCGATCAGCCAGTTCAGTCCAATCGCCATCACCATCAGAATGATGATCGGGACGAACATCGTGGCGGTATCAAAATTGTTCGCCGAATTGATGATGACCGCGCCCAGCCCCGAGATGGTCGTGAAGAATTCCGCAATCACCATTGCAACAACTGCGCGACCCACCGCAAGACGTATTCCAGCCATGATGTAGGGCAGCGTTGCCGGCAGGACGATGCGGCGAAGAATGACAATGTTGGGAGCGACGAAGGATTTGCCGACCTCGATCAACGTTTTCGGCACCGCTACGACGCCTAGCCATGTATTGATGCAGATGGGAAACAAAGCCATCAGGAATACGACCGCGACTTTGACCGCGAAGCCGAGGCCAAGCCACAGGATCAAAAGCGGGACCAGCGCAACCAGCGGCATTGCGTAGCCGGCTGTG
Source organism: Pseudolabrys sp. (assembly GCA_035538755.1). Classification (GTDB taxonomy): domain Bacteria; phylum Pseudomonadota; class Alphaproteobacteria; order Rhizobiales; family Xanthobacteraceae; genus Pseudolabrys. The sequence goes on along the minus strand of DATLJR010000199.1, from coordinate 18,221 downwards.
ACATAGATGCCAAGCGCTGCTTCCGCGGCGCGGAACCCTCCGATCAACAGACCGAGCGGCACGCCGACAACGATTGCCAGGGCATAGCCAAGCAGAAACGGCCGCAAGGATTCATAGAGCGCCGACCACAATTGGCCGTTGGCCGCCAGGTCCCAAAATGCCACAGCTATCGCCGACGGATAGGAACCGAAAACCGGATTGATACGCCGGCCAAAAATCTCCCAGAGGATCAACACGAAGGTGATCGAGGCCAGCGTGATCACCCAGCGGGGAAATGGGCGCCCCTCGGGCGGATCAGACGCCGGCGCTGCGGTTGTCTTTGTGGTGTCGGCGACGTCGACCATCAATGCACCACAGCGCCACCGTGTATTGTGCGCCAGACCCTGTAACGCGTTTCGGCAAATTCCGGCGTTCCACGAACGATGCCGAGATCGGGGCGTGGTCGCTTGAGCGGTACATCCATAGTTTCCTGCACACGACCATGTTTCATCACGACAATCCGGTCGGCGATCAAAACCGCCTCATCCAGATCGTGCGTGACAAAGAGAACAGTCTTGCCGGTACGGGCATGGATATCGAGCAGCTCCGCCTGCAGCGATTCCCGCGTTTGTGCGTCAAGCGCACCGAACGGCTCATCCATCAATAGGACCTTGGGATCGATGGCAAGCGCTCGCGCAATGCCGACACGCTGTTTCATGCCTCCGGAAAGCTGATGCGGCCGCCGATTTTGCGAGTCTTGCAGACCCACGAGCTGAAGATACTTTTCGGCCGTCTCGCGCAACGGCGCGCCACGCATACCTTTCATTTCCAGCCCGAACATCACGTTCTGCATGGCGGAAAGCCACGGAAGCAGTTCGGCGTGCTGAAACACCATGCCACGATCATGGCCGCAGCCGTGCACCTCTCGACCATCTACCGTGACCCGGCCAGCACTCGCAGCATCGAGGCCCATCGCGACCCGCAACGCCGTGGTCTTGCCGCAGCCGGACGGACCGATGAGTGCAACAATCTCGCCGTCCTTGACCGTGAAGTTGATGCAGTCGAGGGCCTGCACATGATGAACCTCGCCGTCCACGCGCAAGGAAAAGCGCTTGGAAACGTCGAGGAAGGTCACCTCACCCATTCATTTCTCCAAAACGCGCCGAGTCAGTGGCCGACGACCTGCAGCGCCTTTTCGCGATACTCTGGCGCGGTCACGGTGTTCAGGTCGAGCGGGGCTTTCAAGCGGCCTGCCTTCACCATCTGATCCTGGATCCATTGAATCTTCTCTGCAGGGAGAGGCAATGTCGGATCCACGGCATTGTGCTGGACGGCATCATCGTACACGAAGGCCGGGCGCGGATCGTCAGGTTTGGCGCGGGTAATCTCGCGGGTCAATGCGATGGTTTCATCCCTGTGCGATAGCGCAAAACGCAACGCGCTCATCTCGGCAGCAAGAAATTTCACGGCGTCGTCGCCACGCTCAGCGAGCGTCTTTGCGGTCGAGACCATGCACACGCGCAAGAAGTTCGGTACGGCGTCACGACCTTCGACCAAAAGATGGATGTTTTTCGGTGCAACCGGCTGATATTCGTTTGACACGACCGCAGCGTCGACAACACCGCCGACAAGCGCCTGGTAACGATCGTTGTCCCCACCGATTGCGGCGAGTTTCACCTCGGTATCGGCAACGCCGAATTTCGCCAGCGCGGACCGCGCCAGCATATCGGGCATGGAATTTGGCGCCGATACCGCGATCTGCCTGCCCTTGAGATCCTCAACCTTTGTCACCTTGTCGGTGGCAAATATTCCATGCGGAACCACAACCCAATGGCACCCAAGCAGCTTGACGTCGCCGCCCTTGGCGTCCGCGGCGAAGACTCCCTGCGGTCCACCCTCGGAGCTGTCGAGTTCGCCGGCAATCAGCGCCTTCAGGGCAAGCTGATCGTCCTTGAACTGGGAAATCTCTATCTTGAGACCCTGTTTTTTTGCGAAATCGCGGGTCGACACCATGAGGAAAATACCGGCGTCGGACTTGGCATTGATCAGGCCATGCTTCCAAAGCTTTTCCTGCGCATCAGCCTGAGTTGAAAAAAAAGCCACGATCGCGGTGACCACCAAGGGTCCAACAGCAATCTTCCCGGCCGGGTTGCGCATCGCGAAGTTCCTCCTCAACGCAAGTTCCTTGAGGCCTCTGATCGGGCCTCTGTTTCAGTGACGTTAACACCAAATTTATATCGGCAGGTGTTTTCCAAGCTAGTCTGTGGGACTAGCCTTTCACCCGCAAGCGTCGGCATAGACGCGTCTGCAGAGGGCACGGTCGGCCGTAAGCAACCGAGCCTGCAAACTTGTTCAGGGAGCTGAACGCCATGAGCCAACGCTTCACCATTACCGTCAACGGCAAGTCCCATACCATAAACGCCGACCCCGACATGCCGTTGCTCTACGCCCTGCGCGACGAGCTCGGGCTTAACAATCCTCATTTCGGCTGCGGGCTCGCGCAATGCGGTGCTTGTACCGTTCATCTGGATGGACAACCGACCCGATCCTGTATCACAGCGATGTCGGCGGTGGGCGACGCCAAGATCACGACCCTCGCGGGTCTCGGTACCCCTGAAAAACCACATCCCTTGCAGACCGCATATATCGAGGAGCAGGTGCCGCAATGCGGATATTGCATAAACGGCTGGCTCATGACCGCTGCGGCATTTCTCCGCGACAAGAAGAAGCCGACTGAGGCCGAGATCAAGGATGCCCTCTCAGGCCTCAAGTGCCGTTGCGGCACTCACATTAGCATTTTGAAGGCGGTCAAACGTGCCGCCGAGATGATGGGTTGAGGGAGGGTGACATGACAAAATTCGAACACAGCTCTGCCTTCACCCGTCGCTCAGTGTTGCTCGGCGGCGGTGCGCTTGTCGTCTCCATAGGGGCCTCCGTGTCCCTCGACACAGTCCTGTCGCTCCAGTCCGCATACGCCGAAGGCGCGAAACCGCCGCTGACGCCGGACCAGCTTTCGTCTTACATCGCAGTCAATGCGGACGGCAGCGTTGCGGCCTTCTTCGGCAAGATGGATATGGGCCACGGCCTCACCGTCGCGATCGCACAGATTGTCGCGGAAGAACTGGACGTTCCGTTCAAGCGCGTCAAAGTCTTCATGGGTGACACCTCCAATTCCGTGAATCAGGGCGGCGCTTCCGGTTCGACCGGCATTCAGTACGGCGGCAAGCAAATGCGCATGGCGGCGGCGGAAGCCCGTCGCGTCCTGGTCGAAATGGCAGCCGGGCTGCTCTCTACGCCAGTCGATCAGCTCGCGGTCAATGACGGTGTCGTGACCTCGCGCGCCGATGGCACGAAACGGATTTCTTACGAGCAGATGCTTGGCGGAAAATACTTCAACGTTCAGCTCGACTGGAACAAGCAGTTCGGCAACACGCTCTACGCGCCCGGCAAGGCGCAACCCAAAAGTCCGAGCGAACACAAGATCGTTGGTCAGCCGATTAAGCGCGAAGACGTTGCACCAAAGGTTTTCGCACAAGAGGATTTCGTAACTGACGTGAAAGTGCCTGGCATGGTGCACGGGCGCATGATCCGCCCGGACGTCGCCGGCGCTGTGCCGGTGAAAGTCGATGAAAGCTCGATCAAAGATATTCCTGGCGCAAAAGTTGTTTGGGACAAGGGTTTCCTTGGCGTCGTCGCCAACAAGGAATGGGACGCGATACAGGCCGCGCAGAAGCTCAAGGTCGAATGGTCTCAGGTTGACCCGCCGTTCCCCGAACAGGCTTCGCTTTACGATCACATTCGCAAGGCGAGCATGCGCAAGCGTAGCGTCGACAAGGAAAACGGGAACGTCGATGAGGCGTTCAAGAGCGCCGCGAAGGTCATCGAGGCTGAATACGAATGGCCATTCCAGTCCCATGCCAGCATGGGGCCGGCGTGTGCACTCGTCCAGATCAAGGACGGCCAGGTGACATGTTGGAGCGGTACGCAGAAGTCGCATTTTGTCCAGGAGGGCCTTGCACTCACGCTCGACCTCCCGGTCGACAAAGTGCGGGTCATTCACACGACTGGGCCGGGTTCCTATGGTCGCAATGACGCGGACGATTGCGCCATGGACGCCGCGGTACTGGCGAAAGCAGTCGGCAAACCGGTGCGCCTGCAATACATGCGTGAACAGGGGACCGGGTGGGATCCGAAAGGTCCGGCATCGATCCACAGGGCACGTGCCGCACTCGATGCGACCGGAAAGGTCACCGCCTACGAGTTCACCAGCAAGGGCTTCTCACGGGTCGATGTGAACACCAATGGCGGCAAACCGCACGATACACTGTGCGGACAAACGCTCGGTGTTGCGTTGAAATCAGGTGACGGCTTCGGCGTGCCGGCAGAATCCTATGCGTTCGACAACAAACGCTTGGCATGGGAGACGATCCCGCCCCTGCTCGATCGATCCTCGCCGCTGCGCAGCGCGCATTTGCGTGATCCGGTCGGTCCGCAGATCCACTTCGCAAGCGAATCTTTCATCGACGAAGTCGCGGCGGCGGTGAATGCAGATCCGATCGAGTTCCGATTGCGGCATATTAAGGAGCCCCGCGATATCGCCGTGATCAAAGCGGCCGCGGAGAAGGCAAAGTGGGAGACAAGACCTTCGCCTCGCCGCGACCAAAGCGGCAGCAAGGTATCGGGCCGCGGTATCGCCTATTGCCAGCGGAACGGCACCCGCGTCGCCATCGTTGCCGAAGTCGATATCGATCGCTCGACCGGCAAGATCTGGGCACGCAAGCTTACGGTGGCGCACGATTGCGGGCAGATCATCAATCCGGACGGATTGGTGAAATGCATCGAAGGCAACATCGTACAGGGCGTCAGCCGTACGCTCTGGGAAGAAGTTACCTTTGACCGCAAATCAGTGACGAGCATCGACTGGCTGACTTATCCGATCCTCGATATCACGGAGACGCCGGCCGAAGTGCACGTGGTGCTGATCAACCATCCGGACCTCCCGCCCACCGGTGCCGGTGAGCCGTCGATCAGGCCAGTAGCAGCGGCCATTGCCAACGCGATATTCGACGCCACCGGCGTTCGAATTCGCCGTGTGCCGTTTTCTCCTGAGCGGGTGAAGTCAGCGCTGAGCTGAACAATCAGGCGGGCGCGAGTCGGCTGATACTGGCTCGCACCGCCTTGATGACCTCGGGTACCACGGCATCGTTGCCCGGCGCCATGATATGGACGCCAGCGACGTACGGAACGTCGGCCAATTCCTGCACCAAGTCGACGCAAATACGACGGCCTTCAGCGACCGGATCAGCAGCGCGCTCTATGCGATCGATAATGGCGTCGGGGATCACCGCGCCGAAAAGCTTCTCCTTGATCCAACGCGCCGATTTGGCCGAACGCAACGGCACGACGCCGATTATGACCGACAGTCGCTCTGCTATTCCGCACTCCGCGAGCCGCGCCATATAACGGCGCACGACACCGGCATCCATACAGAATTGCGTCTGCGCAAATTCCGCTCCGGCTTCGACCTTTGCCTGCAAACTGGTCGGCTGCCATCCTGGCGGCGGGTCGATCGGATTGTCCGCACTTCCGAGAAAAAAATCGGCGCGGCCTCCGATCTTGCGGCCTGTCGGCAGTTCGCCAACGTCGCGAAGGCATCGCGCGGTAGTAAGCAGCCCACGCGGATCGAGATCAAATACCGGCTTGGCATCCGGTTGATCGCCGGCACTCGGATCGTCGCCGCGCAGCATGAGCAGGTTGCGTATGCCCGCTGCCGCGGCGCCGAGCAGATCGCTTTGTACCGCGATGCGGTTGCGGTCGCGGCAGGTGAACTGCAGGATCGGTTCAATAGCCTGGTCCACGAGCATCGCGGCCGCCGTAACGGCGCCGAGGTGAGGTCGCGCACCGGCGCCGTCGGTAACGTTTACGGCATCGGCGAGACCCTTCAGCGGCACCGCTTTTGCCAAAAGTTCGGCACGGTCGGCTGACACCGGCGGGGTGACTTCCGCGGTGATTACAAATCGCTTGGCGCGCAGCTTGTCTTGCAGAGTGGCAGGCATCCAACCCAAGTCGCAAAATCCAGTGGACGTTGCAAGTGAAACAATGGGAAAAATGGCGGCGGCTTTGATGCCGCGTAACCTCGCGGACCGCCATGTTTCAACTGGCGAAATCAATTGACGAAGCAATCGCGCCGATCACAAACGGTTGCATGCTGGTCGTGCCGCGCGAGGTCTCAGGCGTTCCAATGGCAGCGACACGCGCACTGATCAGGCGCGGCGTGAAGCAGCTCTATCTCCTCGCCCTACCGACATCCAGCCTGCAGGCAGACCTCTTGATCGGCGCCGGGTGCATCGAAACATTGGAGACAAGCGCGGTGAGCCTCGGCGAATTTGGTCCCGCTCCGCGCTTCACGGCCGCTGTCATCTCGGGGACCGTCAAACTGAAAGATGCAACGTGTCCGGCCTTGCACGCAGCCTTGCAAGCCTCGGAAAAAGGCGTGCCGTTCATGCCGCTGCGCGGACTTCTCGGTTCGGACATTTTGAAATACCGCGACGACTGGAAAGTGATCACCAGTCCGTTCGGCGACAACGACCAGATCGTGCTTTTGCCGGCGATCAAACCGGACGTCGCGCTGATCCACGCGCCAATGGCCGACCGTTTCGGCAACGTTTGGATCGGACGTCAGCGAGAGCTGGCCACCATGGCACACGCCGCAGATAAGACGATCGCAACTGTCGAGAGAATTCACGACGGAAATTTGCTCGATGACCCGACGCTCGCCGCCGGAACGCTCCCCGGCTTTTACGTAGAGAGTGTGGCTGTTGCCGAGCGCGGCTCCTGGCCTCTCGGGCTGCCTGATTTTTACGGCGCAGACGCTGACCATCTCGCGGAGTACGCGCGAATGGCGGGGACGGCTGAAGGTTTTGTGGAGTACCTGGACAAATATGTGTATGAGAAGCGAGCGGCGTGACAACTCGCCCGGGAGCCTCACGTGAGGCGACCATCGAAGTTCCGAGATGAGGAGTTGCTGGCCGACGTCATCGCCCGTCTGATCGGGAATGTACGTCACGTGGCAGTCGGCAACGCATCACCGATTCCGGCGACCGCGGCCCTGCTCGCGCGCGAACGCGGTCGAGGCCGGCCTTACGTTTCATTGCTGCAAAGTCGCAAACACAATTTCTTCACCGACGGCGCGCGCGAGCTTTTCGACTGTGCCGGGCAAGGTCGCATCGACGTTTTTTTCCTGTCAGGCGGACAGATCGACGGACAGGGCAACGTGAACCTCGTGAGTACCGGCGACTATGAGCACCCAAAGGTGCGCTTCCCCGGCTCCTTCGGATCGGCCTATCTCTACTATGTGGTTCCGAAGGTCATTCTTTTCCGCACCGAACACTCGCGCCGTACGCTCGTCCCCAAGGTCGATTTCATCAGTGCGCCAGGCGCAAGCGCGGGCAATGTCTACCGCCCGGGAGGCCCGATTGCACTGGTGACCAACCGCTGCCAGTTCGGGTTTTCCAATGGCCGCTTCAAGCTAGCGAGCGTGCACCCGGGCCACACGGTCAACGAGGTCAGCGAAAACACAGGATTCGATTTCGATACACCAAAAGACGTCCCGGAAACGCGGCCGCCATCGACCGAAACCCTGAAGGTGCTTCGCGAGGTCGTCGCACCACAACTGGCCGAGGTTTATCCGCAGTTCGCTGAACAGGTTTTCGGCAGCGCCGGCGCTCAAGGTGCTTTCGCACGTTGAAAAACCACGCTCTTTCGGGCACGACACGCGTGAGCTAGTCTGCCGCCCGCGCGGCCGGCCGGCCGTAAGCCTCACAGGAAACGGAAGAAGGAAGACGTCTGGTGAAAACGGTTGAAGCCGCGGTGATTGGTGTCGGTTGGGTCGGGGGCACGCGCGCGGACACGCTCTCTCGCACTGCATTGGTGGACAAACTGCATCTCTGTGAAATCCGGCCCAATCGTCTGGCCGAAGTAAAGAAGCTTTATAAGCCCGCTACCGCGACGCTCGACTACAACGACATCATCCGCAACCCGGACATCTCCGTTGTCTATATCTCGACCACGCCGGAGTCGAACCACTATCCTATTTGCCGCGACTGCCTGAAGTCCGGAAAGAATGTGATGCTTGAAAAGCCGATCGCTCTCGAATTGTGGGAGGCGGACGAGCTCATCCAGCTTGCCATGCGGAACAACCTGAAGTTCACCATCGGCTATTCACAGCGCTTCAATCCGAAAATCGCCTATGCCAAGAAAAAGATCGTCGACGGCACGCTGGGCAAGGTCGTTTCGGTGCTTGTAAGCAGGCATCTTTCACGAAGCCTCGGCAAGAAAATCGCAAGCCGCGTGCGGCTCTCGCCGGTCGTCATGGAATCGACCCACGACCTCGATTTCGTGCTCTGGCTGCTGGAGCCGGCCAAGCCCATTCGCGTTTATTCGCAAGGCGCTTACGGTTACATGGAACCTATCAATGGCTCCCACGACGTGATGTTCACGACGGTGACCATGGATAATGGCGTCGCAGTGATGATCGGCGGGGGCTGGAATTTGCCGCCGAGCTATCCGAACTACTGCGCAACGTGGATCGAGATCACCGGCACTGAAGGTTCCTTGTTTCTCGACGACACGCAGCGCGACAACTGGCTCAACACGCAAAAGGACGGCCAGCAGTTTCCAATGTCCACCATGCCTGGCGAATGGGTCGACAACGTATTCGCCGGCGGCATGGGCCCTGAAACCATCCATTTTCTGGAAGCCTGCATCCGCAATACGCCGGTGATGGTGACTCCGCAAAGCGCACGCCGCGTGATGGAAACGTACAGCGCCGCAGACCTTTCCGCCGATCGCAATGAGCCGGTGGATCTGCCTCTTACCAATGAGAGCATTTCAGCCATTGCCGAGTTCAAGCAGAAGATCCGCGCGGGAGTAAACCAATGAGAGGACGCGAAGCCAGATGAAGAAATCGGCCAAAGGCGTAGGCCTCGCGATCATCGGAGGCGGCCGCGTCGGACTGTTTCGTGGCGAGGTGGCAGCGCGTCACCCGGCTGTGCAATGGATCGGGCTTGCCGAGAAAAACCCGAACCGCGCCGGTGAAGTCGGTCCGAAGATCGACGCGGATTTCGTGACGCAAAACCATGTCGAATTGCTCGAGCGGCCAGAGGTCACCGCGGCGATCATCTGCACCGACGAACATCTGCACGTTGATCCCATCATGGCCGCTATCGAGCGCGCCGTTCCCATGCTGATCGAGAAGCCGCTTGCCACCAATCTTGCGGAATCCGAGCGCGTCCTGAAGGCGATCAAGGCGGCAAAGCTGGATGCAGTCGTCGGCTACACTCAGCGTTTCCGTCGCCGGTGGCTGGCAGCCAAGGAGAAATGCCGTACAGGAGCACTCGGCGACGTCACGATGGTGACGTCGCGGGCCTTCATGAACCGGCTCGTTGCAATCGATAATTACAAACGCACCGACGACCCGTCGACGATTTCCCCGATGGTGATTTCGGGCACACACGCGCTCGATATCTGTATGTGGTGTCTGGAGGGCAAAACCGCGGTCGAGTGCTACGCACGTTCGGTCGACAAGGTTCTTGGGCCCTCGTACAAGGGCATCGACGGCACCGCCGGCATGATCAATTTTTCCGACGGCACCATCTATCATCTCAACATGTCCTGGGCCTTGCCCGTAACCTGGCCGGCCGCGGTCTATTCGCTCGAAGTCGGCATCGTCGGGACGACTGGTGTGCTCACGATCGACGACACGCACCGCGACATAGTGCTGGCGGTCTCCAAGCCCCAGTCGGAGGGTTACAACCCTGATGCGTCGCGGCTTGTCGATTTCTTGGGCAGCTATCCGCCCGGCGATATGGCACTCGGCGAGTTGCGTGGGCCGATGGCGGAAGAAACCGATTCATGGCTCAACCGCGTAGCTCTCGGCCTGCCTACGGCCGCCGCCACGGTCGAGGAAGCTCATCGCAACCTGATGTTGACGAAAGCGCTCGACCTGTCGGCCAAGCGTAAGCAGCCGGTCAAGCTCCCGCTCGATCCCGACGAAGTTCGCGCCGCCGCCTGACGTTATTACTATTGCGTTCGTTTACGCGGTGCCGGCGCGGGCGCGGCTTGCGCCTCGCTGCTGCTGCCACCACCGCCGAACAGGAACCGCTGCGGATTGTGCGCCAGGTCGGTGATCGCCTTGCCGGCAGTGTCGATCTGTCGCGTTGCAGTTGCGGTCATCTTGTTGACCCCGATCGTGATGTCATTCGTACGCTTATCGAGGTTTTCCATCAGTGTACGTGCCGACGCAGTCGCTTCCTTGGCGTTGCTCATCGTGTCCTTGGCGTCCCTCACGATCGAATCGACGCTGTCGGAATTGCGCGCAAGTGAAGCACTGAACGTCGAGATATCTGCAATTGCCTGGTGCAGCGCTTCCTGATTGGTGGTGATGACCTCTTCAGCCTTGTTCAGGACCTCGCGAGCGGCCTGCATCATGTCCTGGCTCGCGCTCGGATCGGCCCGCAAGGTCGGCGGCTCGCCTTCTTCCCGCTCGATCAGAGGCGTCTTCGCCGAAACGCCCTTCAGCGATACCGCGGCGACGCCGGTCAGGCCGGCAAACTCAAGACCAACACGAGTGTCAGAGCGAATTGGCGTTGATTTGTTGACCGCCAGCATCGCCACGACCTCGTTCGGCTTTTCGCGATCGAGTCGGAGATTGGTGACCTCGCCGACACGAATGCCATTGAACAGAACGTTTCCGCCGACCTGCAATCCGGACACGGAACTGTCGAAGATCACGCGATAAGCGACGGCCTGTTTCTTTCCCGAAGAGTGGTGCAGCCAGAAGACGAAGGCAAACGCGCCCGCAACCACGGCGAACGTGAACAACCCGATCAGTGCGTAGTGCGCTTTTCTCTCCATTACCCTGCTCCGTTAGTTCCTGGCCGCAGCTTTGACCCCTGTTCGGGCACGCACACCATGGAAATAGGCCTTAAGCCACGGGTGCTGCGAGGCCAGCATCGTATCCATACTGCCGGCTTCAATGATCTTGCCGTCGCCGAGAACAGCGATCCGATCGCAGATCGTATGCAAGCTGTCGAGGTCATGGGTTACCATAAAAACGGCCATCGGCGAAACCCGCTGAAGGGTCAATATCAACTGGTCGAAATCGCCGGCGCTAATCGGATCAAGGCCCGATGTCGGCTCGTCCAGAAAGAGAATTTCCGGATCGAGCGCCAGTGCCCGGGCCAGTGCGACGCGCTTGATCATGCCTCCGGAGAGTTCGGAAGGGTATTTCCGGTAGACGTCCGGCTTGAGTCCGACCATTTCCAGCTTGGTGATAGCGATTTCGGTCATCAGGCGATCGGACAAATCGAGATATTCCCGGATCGGAAATTCGACATTCTCTCCGACAGTCAATGACGAGAACAAAGCGCCCTGTTGGAACAGGATGCCCCAACGTCGCTCGATCTCCTGGCGCTGCAGTTCGCCAGCCTCGTCCAGATTGACTCCGAAGACGCTGATCCGTCCCAGCTGTTTGGGCAACAGGCCGAGGATCGTGCGCGTCAGCACGGATTTGCCGGCTCCAGAAGCTCCGACGAAGCCGAGGATCTCGCCACGATAGACATCGAGTGTTACGCCATTGAGAATCCGGTTGCCTTTGAGCTCGACGACCAGATCGCGCACCTCGATGACGGGATCTTTTGCCATTTCACATCCCGATAGAGGCGAAGAACATGGCGAAGATACCGTCCAGCACGATGACAAGGAAAATGGACTTTACCACGGAGTTCGTCGTCTTCTCGCCGAGCGATTCAGCGCTGCCTTGCACTTGCAATCCCTCGACGCAGGCGACGATGCCGATGACGAGTGCCATGAAAGGCGCCTTGATCATTCCCACTTCAAATGTGGTGCTGGTGACGGCCTCGCGCAGCCGCGCGAGAAAGACCTCCGGCTGAATGCCGCCATAGAGCCAAGAAACGAGTCCGCCGCCGTAAAGGGCCGCCATCGATCCGAGAAATGTCAGGATCGGAACGGCGATGACGAGAGCTATGATGCGCGGCAAAATGAGAACTTCGACCGGATCAAAGCCCATCGTGCGCAACGCGTCGACTTCCTCGCGCATGCGCATCGCGCCTAGCTCCGCCGTATATGAACTGCCTGATCGCCCGGCAACCATGATGCAAACAATCAGCACGCCGACTTCGCGCAGGACCAGAACGCCGACCATGTCAATGACGTAGATGTCTGCTCCGAATTTGCGGAAATGGAAAATGCCTTGCTGCGCGAGGATCGCGCCGATCAGCACGGTGATCAGGAGAATGATCGGCACCGCGCGCCAGCCGACGCGCTCGAGCTGATGCACCATCGAGGTGAAGCGAAAACTCGTCGGCCGCAGCATCACGCGCTTGACCGCGACCAGCAGCGATCCAAGCATTTGCGCCAGCATCACAAGATCGGCGCCGGCCGACGCCATGGTCATGCCGACGCTTTCCAGCGTTGCGATGATGCTGTTCCGTCTGGGAGGCGGTGGTGAGAGCGTCTGCGTTCCGGAGTGGACCTTGTCGAAGAGACCTCGGTAGTCCTCACGCAGGCCGACGAGACGTGCGTCGCGCCCCTGGCTCGTCCAATTGCGCAAAGTCCGTTCGATGAGCCATGCGCCATATGTGTCGAGATAGTCGACACGCGCGATGTTGATCGCAACGCTGCGCGCCGTGACCCCGCGCGTCGCGGCATCGACCTGAGGCTCGATCGCACCAGCGTACTCGGCCGTCCAAGACCCGGCAGCGCTGAGTTCGACTGAATCGCCTCGCGTTTGGCTACTGAGCAAAATCCCTGCCGTCACTGCGCCACTCCCTCGTTGAAACAGCGTCGCACGCCCACTCTCGATCCTCGGAGGCGGCGAGTCGAAACAGGACCGGATGCGTTACGGCGGTTCCCCTCGGTTGCGCCGCGAGCCGAACGGCAGGCGGTGGCGGCGCCCGAAATGGCCGCTTAATCGCAATCGGACATCCCGCCCCGTTAGCGATAAAGGTTAACAAATTGGAGGTATTCGTTAAATCTCGTTTACCTTTTTAGGTTAATGGTCCAGGGAACTTTTTCAGATTCCCCTTTTTTGGCGGCCATTTGGCCGCACAGCGGTCAAGCGCCGCACCTTCAAAGCGAATGGAACCCGTGCTCGCGCCAATGACTAGCAGGGCTGAACGCCCGAGCAAGCGGCATTGGTGTCGTTGACCGCGAACAGACTTTCCACGACCGGCCGGCGATCCTTTATCGGCGGAATCGACAGGACTTCCATATAGACAGTGCCCAGCCCCCGCAGTCCCAGCAGCGTGCCGGCACCAAGACTCAAATCCAGATCGCGATTCGCGACGAACGGACCTCTGTCATTGATTGTCACGTTGATTGAACGGTGATTCTTCGGATTCGACACGCGAATGAGTGTACCGATCGGCAATGTCTTGTGAGCCGCGTGCCATCCGATGGGGTTGAACGCTTTACCGGTCGAAACAAGTTTGTCTTCCCAGTACATCGACGCGACAACCCACGATCCCGCCTGGATTCGATCCAAAGAATTCTCGCTCGAGACGCTCGGCATGGGCAGTACAGAAAACAGGCCGCCGAGCGCGAGAAGAAAACTCGCGTGCGCCAGCTTCCGGGCAACCCATCGCACAATTTTTTCGGATTCGATCAGCTTCATCACTCTGATTTGACAAACAATTTGCGCAAGCAGCGCATCAGGTGACCTCGCGCTGACCGAGAGCGAGGCGCTCCGATTTGTTTCTAGAGCGCTACAAATGAGGCCGTTCTGTGATTCTGCTATGCAGGCTAGGAACGCTCGCGCAGCGTTTTTATCGCCAGCTCGGTCGCCAATTTGTCGAGCTGCGTCAATAGCTCAGGCGCAAGCGCCAGTCCGTTACGGTGGCGATCAACGCGACGCTGCGCCCGCTGCTCGCCGGGCAGACGAACACTTTGACCCGGCAGGGCTTTTGTATTGCGCATCTCCCGAATATGCCGGTCGACTTCTGACTTGAATTGATCGAGCGGCTGAAATCGGCTCGGATCGAGCGCGAGCACGAACTGACCGGTATTGGTGACCTTGTCAGGTTCAGCGTTGAAATCGACGCAGTCGCGACCAAACAGCGCACCGTTGAGCGTGCCGGCGAGAAGGCCGAACGTCAGCGCGAGCCCCGCGCCCTTGTAGCCCGCCATCGGCAGGAGCAGCGCTTCGGCGCTCTTGTGCGGATCAGTGATCGGTTCTCCTGTTTTTGGATCGATCATCCAGCCGTCATGCAGCGGTTTGTTCTGCAGGCGATGGTTCTTGATCGTGCCGTACGAAACGATCGAGGTGGCAATGTCGAGTACAATCGGCGCTTCTTTGCCTGCAGGGATTGCAATCGCCAGCGGATTTGTACCGAGCAACGGCTCGGCGCCGCCGGCAAGCGGCATGTGATTGGCATTGGCGACCGCGGAATACAGGCCAACCATGTCGGCCTTGAGCGGCAAAGCTGCATAGACACCGGCAGCGCCGGCGTGACCCGACATGCGGCAGCCGACCCAGGCGACGCCGCATTCGCGCGCGAGTTCGATCGCGGTCTCCGCGGCGCGCGCGACAACCAGATGACCCATGCCGTTGTCACCATCGACAAGCGCCGTTGCCGGGGCGGTCCGCTTCACAGTGATGTTCGGTCGCGGATTTGTCGCCTTGAGCTTCAGCCGCTGGACATATTGCGGGAGGCGAAACACCCCGTGCGCGTCGGCGCCGATCAGATCCGCTTCCAGCATAAGCTCGGCGATCTTGCCGGCGTCATCTTTAGCCACGCCGGATTTGCCCATGGCATCAACGATCAGACCCGTAACGGCGGCTGTTGGAATTCGCACCGCTTTGGTGGACTGGACGTTCATGATTTCCCCGATAGCAATGCTTCCGCGCGCGAACCGAGAATGATCGCCTTGTCCGCGTCCGAAATCTTCAACGACCGCACGTGACTCACGCAGTCCATCATGCCCATGTCGTAAGGATAGTCGCTGCCGAGCATCACGCGATTGGCGCCGACATGCCCGATCATGAACTCCAGCACCGGCGCAGAGTGCAGAATCGTGTCGTAATAGAAGCGTTTCGCGATATCGCTCGGTCGGCGAGCGATGTTTTTCTTGGGCTCGGGTCGCACGTCCCATCCATGTTCCCATCGCGCGGCCTGGTAGGGCGTAAAGCCACCGCCATGAGCCAACACGACGTTGAGTCGCGGATGCCGGTCGAGAACTCCACCAAAATAAAGACAGGCCGCACCAATGGTGGTGTCGAGTGGGTTGCCGATCAAATTGTTCAGGTAATAGGACTTCATGCGATCGGCGCCGGCCACATTATTTGGATGCACGAAGACGAAGGCGCCAAGATCCTCGGCGGTCGCCCATAGAGGCTCGAAGCTCGGATCGTCGAGATTCTTCCCCATGATATTCGATGCGATCATTGTTCCGCGCAGGCCAAGCTTCGTGACCGCGCGTCTGAGTTCGCCGGCGGCTTTTTCCGGCGCCTGCATCGGCAATGTCGCAATTCCCATGAATCGTTGGGGATTCTCCTTGACCAGTTTAGCGATCTGATCGTTCTGGATCGCCGCGATAGCGGCGCCTAACCCTGCTTCCTGATTGTAGAGATAAGTTTGCGGAGTGGCGGAGAGAACCTGCACATCGACACCAACTGCGTCCATGTCGCGCAATCGATGCTCAAGATCGAAGCCGCCGCGCGGATAAGGTCGGTAGGCAATTCCGCCAACATCGAGCGTTGCCGACGCCTCATCGATCGGCGTGATCGTCACCGGAACCCTCGGAGCCTCCTTGCGCAAAAGCGCGGCGGTCGCTTGGGTCAAGACATGCGTGTGAGTATCGATAGTTCGCACTTTGCTCATTTCACCACCCGAAATGCGCCGCACGTGGTGCGGCAACAAAGGCCTCAGTGCCGCAGCCCGCTGATGGACGCAAGCCCCTGTTGCGCCCTGCGCTTTCGGCTATAAACGAGACCCCGCAAGCAATACCGGACCACACATGACCGCAAGCCCCTTTGATCTGAGCCACACACCGCGCGTTGAAGACGATGCCCTGGTGCGCGGAGCGGGCCGCTTCATGGATGATCCCCGGCTGCCCAATACCGCTTTCGCCGCTTTCGTACGCTCGCCACATGCGCACGCACGTGTGGTTTTGGTCAAAGCGGATGAAGCGTGCAGGGCGAAGAAAGTTCTGGCCGTCCTGACCGCCGCTGACATGAAGGCGGCGAATGTCGGCAGCGTGTCACGACATCCGCCCGTCCCGGGCCGCGACGGCGCGAAAATGATTATGCCGTTTCGGCCGGCGCTCGCGGGCGAAAAGGTCATGCATGTCGGAGACCCGGTCGCAATGGTGGTCGCCGAGACGATTGGCGCTGCGCATGACGCAGCGGACCTCGTGCAAGTCGAATACGAAGAATTGCCAGCAGTCATTGATCTGCATGACGCCATGAGAAAAGACGGCACTCAGCTTTATGCCGAAGCGCCCGGCAACCTCTGCGTCGACTGGCCCGGCCCGGTGCCCAACGAAAATAATGAGCGTGATGTCGCAGAAGCTATCGCCAAGGCGCCGCATGTCGCCAAGATCAGCGTTGTCAATCAGCGCATGGTCGTCGCATCGATGGAGACGCGCGGCTCAACCGCCGTCTATGACAAGGCAAATGACAGCTATACGCTTTACGTCTGTTCGCAGAGCGCCGACTCCCTGCGCAATCTGGTCGCGGCCGTGATGGGCCTTCCGCCTGAAAAGCTGCGTGTGATTACCGAGGATGTCGGTGGTGCATTCGGCATGAAGACGCCGCCCTATCCCGAATATCCGGCCTTGCTGGTGGCGTCGCGCCAACTCGGCCGTCCCGTGCATTGGCAGTCCACCCGTTCAGAAGCTTTCCTTACCGATACGCAGGCGCGCGACACGGTGACCGAGGCCGAACTGGCACTCGACGAAAAGGGGAAATTTCTGGCAGTCCGCGTGCGACACCTGTGCAACCAGGGCGCCTATGTGAGCACCGCGGGCGTCGGCATCAACACCAACAATTTCGCGCGTTGCCTGCCCGGCATGTATCGCATTCCAAAGATCGATGTTTCGGTCGCCTGCTATTTCAGCAACACGGTACCGATTGGCCCCTATCGAGGGGCGGGCCGGCCTGAGGCGAATTACGCCCTTGAACGCGTCGTCGAGGAAGCTGCGCGCATTACCGGCATCGATCCGGTACGGTTGCGTAAAAAGAATCTCATCCCCGCATCGGCCATGCCGTTCAAGACCCCGATCAACACGTATGACAGCGGCGACTTTCCGGCGATCGTGGACAAGGCGTTGAAACTTGCGGATTTCGAGAATTTCAACAAACGGCGACGTGAATCGGCAAGGCGCAAAAAACTTCGCGGCATTGGGGTCTCCTGCATGCTCGAGCACGCCGGTGCAATGCCGATGGAACAGGCCTCTGTTTCGTTTCCCGGCGGCGAGCAGCTCATTCTCGGCTGCAATGTGCAATCCACCGGCCAGGGGCATGCGACCGTTTTTCCGCGCCTGCTCGCCGGCAAGCTCGGCATCAACGTCGCAAAGATTCAGCACCGGCACGGCGACACGGCGCAGGGACTGACCGGCTTCGCATCGGTCGGCTCGCGCTCTGCCATGTGCGCAGGAAACGCGATCGTGCACACCACCGACGTCATGCTGGCAAAAGGCAAAAAGGTCGCGTCAGCTCTGCTGGAGGCTGCCGAAGCGGATATCCAGTACCGCGGCGGAAGCTTTGAGGTCGTCGGAACCGACCGCAAGATCTCGCTATTCGAAACCGCAAGGCGCGCGCACGAACTCGGCGAAAATCTGGACACCAAAGAAAAGGCCGAGGCTCCCCTCACATTTCCCAATGGCTGCCACATCGCCGAAGTCGAGATTGACCCTGAAACCGGCGTCGTCGATCTACTCACCTATACGGCAGTCGATGATCCGGGAGTGATGCTCAATTCGATGATCGTTGAAGGCCAGGTGCACGGAAGCATCGCACAGGGCCTGGGCCAGGCCCTGGCGGAAAATGCGATCTACGATGCCGGCAGCGGCCAGCTGGTTGCGGGCTCATTCATGGACTACAGCATGCCGCACGCGCACACGATGCCGGTTGAATTGCGCGAAGCGGTGCATTCTGTACCAGCAACGAGCAACCCGCTTGGCGTCAAGGGCACGGGCGAAGCCGGCACGACGGCCGCCATCGC
>DATLJR010000198.1:0-1607 GCA_035538755.1 Pseudolabrys sp. | reverse complement strand
GATCAACCATGTCATTTGGTTCGTGCCATGGCAGACGGTGCTCTTCGGCTTCTCGTTGATATTCGGCACGGCGTTGGTGGTTTCGCTGCGCGTGCTGGGCTT
The DNA here is from genome assembly GCA_035538755.1 of Pseudolabrys sp. Taxonomy (GTDB): domain Bacteria; phylum Pseudomonadota; class Alphaproteobacteria; order Rhizobiales; family Xanthobacteraceae; genus Pseudolabrys. The sequence goes on along the minus strand of DATLJR010000198.1, from coordinate 1,505 downwards.
CTGGAAATCCATGCCGTTCTCTGCCGTGCACCGGATACTTCCTTTGGGAGTCTTCGGAGTGGTGATAAATGTTTTCAGCGGAATGCTTATTTTGTTCGCTGATTCCTCTCGTTACCTGAACGCGACCACTTTCGCTCCGAAGATCGCCCTTATTACGATCGGCGCAATCGCCGTTTTGTATTTCTCGTTGTCCGAACGGCTTTGGACGGTCAAGGCAGGCGAGGATGCGCCGATGAGCGCCAAATGGGTCGCCGCCGTGGTCCTGCTGTCCTGGGCCGGGGTGATCATGGGCGGCCGGCTGATATCCTATGTGTAAGGGAGGGATAGCTTATGGAATACGGGAACACCGCCATCATCTTCATGGTCGTTGCCGTCGTGTCCTGCGTGCTCGGTCTTTCGTTCTTCGGTGTCTACTACCTCGACAAGATTGTGGACCAGAACGCCCCTGAGGGCGGTTCTGTTCGGAAGACGTAGCGATCAAGGAAAATGAACGTGCTCAATTGGCTGGAGCATACCTCGTATGCGGAATGGGTCAATCAATCGTGGGGGTGGCCGCTCGCGCTGACGATCCACGCCTTCGGGACGGCGACGGTCGTAGGTCTCACGTTTATCATCGGCCTGCGTCTGTTCGGACTATTCCGGACGATTCCGTACACCGCAATGAACAAGCTGATCCCATTCATCTGGTTTGCCGCCGCGTGCCAAATCGTCAGCGGTGTCACGCTGTGGCTGACGAAGCCGGGGCAATATCTGGCCGACGGCATGTTCGAGGTGAAGTTCACGCTCGTTGTCATCGCTTTGGTCGTGACGTGGTATTTCCAGAGCACCATGAAGCAAGAGGCCGCCAGCTGGGAAGCAAACGGAGCCGTCTCTTCGCGTGGTCGCAAACTTGTCTCCGCGACGTGCCTATTGTGGGCCGCCGTGACCATCGGGGGGCGGCTGACCGCATATCTGGGCTCCTTGTACCTGGGCTGATCGTGCGCGCGAATTCAAGGAGGTGCCGAATGGTAAGTGTTACGCTCCTGCTCCCGCGGCCTGGACGGATGAGCATCATGATCGGCGCCGTGGTGCTGCTCGCTGTCGGCATAAGTCCGATGGCGTCGAGCCAGGACCAGAGCACAACGATTGCCAAGGACGCGATTTTCGCGCGCAAGATCCTGATGGATACCATCAACACCAACATGGACGAACTCGAGACCATGACCACATCGGATAAGGGGGTCAATCTGGCCGAGGGCCGCGAGCATGCCGACCTGATCTCGGTCATGCTGATGGCGTTCCCGCATCTCTTCCCCGCGAGCACCAATCAGTGGAAGCCCAACGTCGAGCGCGATCCCGGCCGCGTCACGTATGCGTCGCCCGACCTTTTCACCAACTACGCCGATTTCTATGCCAGGGCGGCGGCGGCGGCGAAGACCGCCTACCGCGCCAGCCGCGCGCAGCAGGACGGCGACTTCAAGACGTATGTGGCGGAGCTGCGGGTGGCATGCGACTCATGCCACGGG
>DATLJR010000197.1:0-1513 GCA_035538755.1 Pseudolabrys sp. | reverse complement strand
GTTAGTCCATTGCCGGCGACGGCACAGTTTCCGTGCCCTGCGCAACATTCCTTTGGATAGATCGACACCATAAATCCGGCCTTCCGGTCCGACAGCCTCTCGGAGATAGGGAAAATTCCTGCCGGTCCCACATCCCACTTCGAGGACTCGATCGCCCCGTCGAAGTTTTAGTTGACCCACTGCACGCTTGCGGAGACCAGATGGCATGAAAAATGCCCATTCGAACATCGGAATGAATGCAGCAATACGATCGTAGCGTTGACAGATAATATCGTGATCGCAAATCGGCCATTGGCGAACTGCCTGGCTCGACAGCTCGTCGATTTCGCGTCTGTCCAAGAATGCGGACAAGTTCAAACGTAGTGAACGAGGAAGCATTAGGGTGTTGTACTTTGTTGCTGAACTAACGCCAGCGTCGAGACCCCTTGTCAAAGCCTCCAAATTCCGAGTGACATTGAAACGCGAATGCATGACACCCCGTTCCGAAAGTCGCGGGAAACATGATTAACTATTGAGTCAGTTTTTGACAGATAAGTAAGCTTCGAGTCGCTCGAAACGTTCGGCAGCGCCTACCGCCCACTCCAAACAGTCCTCCGAAGCGTCGCGTCGTTAGCGCGCCGTTACGCCTTCGTCGAAGCTGATCGCACCCGCGCCGAAATTGATGACGTAGAGAAAGCCACCGGCCATGACGAGGTTCTTGTAAAAGTTCATCATATTGTCCATGTCGCCGGGCAGCAGATGCACGCCGAAAGCGGTGCCGAGACACAATAAAATCAACAGAGCCGCTGCCCATCGTGTCATAAAGCCGATCAGGATCGCCGCGCCGCCGAGGAGATGGACCGCGATCGAAACCCAAACTGCGATGTGCGGCACCGGAACATTGACGCTCGTGAAATAGTCCACCGCGGCGGCCGGGTTGCGGAGCTGCAGCACGCCCTCCCAGATGAACAGGCCGCACATCAACAAGCGTGCGAGCACCGGCAAGTAGGAATTGAGCGCGGGCGTGGTGGCGGCTGTCGTCGTCGTTGTGGACATGGCGCATCTCCGGCAATTTTTGGCGCGATTCGTGGGTTTGCAAAGTTTAGAAGGGGCCACCTCACGCGGCCCCGCGGAGCAACCCCGAATTGTGCCGCAAGATCATCGGCGAACCGAATTTCGACACGCACCGAACGAGGCCGATAACCACGGCGTCTTGGATCGACCTCAAAGACTCGCCCAGTGAGCGAATAGATTTCTTCTAATACGTCCGCGTTCCGTCGATCACTTCTTTGAGCGCGACATATTCCTTGCACTCGGTGCCGCAGATCAGGCGGACCTTTTCAAGGTCGTCCTTGGCCTTGAGCAGGTTGCCTTGTTCGGCATGCCACATGCCGTAATAGGACCAGGTCAAAGCGTGGTTGGGATCGGCGGCGAGCGCCTTGTCGTACCAATATTTGGCGTCGTCATAGCGGCCAAGCTTGCGGCTCGCATAACCGAGCAGCGTTGCCACATCCGCATTGTCGTCATAGCCCAT
>DATLJR010000196.1:0-2330 GCA_035538755.1 Pseudolabrys sp. | reverse complement strand
CGCAGCCGATCCTCCCGGAGTGCGGACTCTGTGTGCCTACGTCCTCCTACGCGAGAAAGTCATCAAGCCGCTATTGGCTGGCGTCGTCCGTCCCTGTCGCAGGCCACCCAAAGTCACCGCCCCCTTGGATCATCATTACGCCGCGCTGCGCCAAGAGCTCCATCGAACCTTTGAAACCATTGGCCTGGCGGTCGCCTGAACAACAAACTGGCGACCGCGTCAGCCGACAACATGTTGTCGTTCGTGCTTCGATTAGAGGCCTAAACATCACCGGCGATCGGTTCCATCCTGAATGGAACTACAAGATCACCCCGCGACAGCAGCCACCATAACCGTTGTACTTATTGGTCGGGATGTCCTAAGGTCACTATCAATCCCAAAACCCCGATAAGAGTCCGGCACTGTAAATGCGGGCCCTTTTGTTTGACGCTCGTTATAGCGAGTTGTGCGAGTCTGAGGGTTCCCGTCGCACTACATTTTGTTTCCGACGTGATGTCTGCAGCGGGTCTTGGCCGTGTGAAAACGAACTTTGACCGGCCGGATGCCTTTGGACTGCGTCAGGATGGGCCACAGGAGCCGTTCTGAGCAAATTTCTGAGTCAGGTCGGGTTCGGACCTCGGGGTTCGTCAATCCGGCGGACTCTCTTGAAACCTTCCACGGCGTCCGTGCAGCCCGCGCGGGCGTGTGCATCTACGCCGCGATCGCCGCCAACAGCTTTTCGGCGCCGACAATATTGATGACGCGCGTCAGATTGTATCCGAGCACGCACAGCGCCATCTCGGTCGCCACCTTCGGCAGCGTCGTGCAGAGGAAATGCGTCGCCCCCATCCGCATTTTCAATGTGCCGAAGGGGTGTTCGACCGTCTCGCGCCGCGTGCGCATCGCATTCGGATTGCGATCGAGCCGCTCCTGCGCCTTTTCAAGCACGTCCTCGTGCTCCCAGCGCGATATGCGCCGCTCCTTGCCTGTCGTGCATTTGGCCTTGAGCGCGCAGCTGCGGCAGGCATTCGTCCAATAGCAGCGGAATCTCTGTCCGTCCTCCTCTTTCGTGTAGTAATATTTGAGTTTCTCGCTGGCCGGGCAGCGATAGACATCCTCGCTTGCGAGGTAGACGAAATCCTGCTTGCCAAAACGGCCCTCAGCCTTTGCACCCGAGGTCTGCGGCTTCGGCAGCGTCACCGTGATGCCGGCATCGTCGCATTCCTTGATCTCTTCGCCATTGAAGTAGCCGCGATCGGCAACCGCTTCCAACTCCTCGACTTGCAGCACCTCTTTCGCGGCCTTGGCCATATCGGCGAGTTGTGAGCGATCCGAGCCCACATTCGTCACTTCGTGCGCGATGATAAGGTGATGCTGGGTCTCGACTGCGACCTGCACATTGTAGCCGACAACGCCCGAGCCGCGGCCGCTGGTTGCCATCGAGCGGCTGTCGGGATCGGTGAGCGAGACCTGCTTGTCGGGCGCCATCTGCAATCGCCGCTCAATGGCGACCAGCTCGCCCATTTGCGCTTTGAGAATCTCAAGCTTCTCCTTGAGCCGTGCCTTCTTCAACTCGATGATCTCCGACGGCTCCTGCAAATCGGCAGTGTCGAGTTGCGACAAATACCGCGCGACACTTTCTTCGAGCTGCTTGCGCCGGCGCTCGATCTTGGCTTGCGTGAAATTCTTGTCGCGATTGTTCACAGCCTTGAACTTGCTGCCGTCGATGGCAACGCTGGGTTTCGCTAGCAGCCCCAGCAGGCGGCACAACTCGATGAATTGCGCGCACGCCTTCTTGATCGCCGCGCCATTGTCCTTGCGAAAATCGGCGATCGTTTTGAAATCGGGAGCCAGCCGTCCAAGCAGCCACATCACTTCGACATTGCGATTGGCCTCACACTCGAGCCGGCGGCTCGAATGAATGCGATTCAGATAGCCGTAAATGTAGAGCTTAAACATCACCGCCGGATGGTAACCGGGCCGGCCAGTATCGGCGGGAGCAACAGTCGAAAAGCCGAGATCTCCCAGGTCGAGGGCATCGACAAAGGCATCGATGACGCGAACGGGATTGCTCTCGTCTGCCCAATCCTCCAGGCATTCCGGCAACAGCGTCGACTGTCCGCGATCGACGCCCTGGATGAACCCCGCCATGCCCGCCTCCGCCGATTCACCAGTCGAATCATAGCAGAAACGAGTTTTCACACAGCCTGGGTCAATCGGAAACATGGCCCCGACGGCTTGTGACTTGCGTGCGCTCGGTGTAATGCTCAACCGTAAGCTGATTTGCATATTCGCCGCGGAGTAGGAGTCAATTGTGTGCCTCGCGGCCTCAACCGAAGGAATCCATCGTG
>DATLJR010000195.1:0-2394 GCA_035538755.1 Pseudolabrys sp. | reverse complement strand
ATATGGATGCCGTCTGGCGCAGTGTTCATGCCGTGCGGGCTGTTCGACACCGGAACGTAGCGCGTGTAGGGCGAGCCGTGCCGGCCGTCGATGACGGGCACGCCGTTGATTTCCTTGAAGTCGCCTTTCTTCACTGCTTCTTCGATACGCTTGATGTTGAAGATGGTGACCCAGTCCTGTTCGCTCGCGGTCATTTCGGCGAGCGTCACGCCCTTCTCCGAATTGTAGCAGGTCGAGAACGCATATTTGCCTTGGTAGTCAGCGTCGGTATTGTCGAGATTGCCGTCGACCATCACCTGCCAGGCAACTTTCATGGTGTCGCCGTCGACGGCGGAGAAGATCGACCAGTACTTCTTCGGGTCGTCCAGCACCTTGCCGTCATTGGGGATCGGGATTTCGTATTCGCCGTTGCAGAACAAATATCCGGTGCGCGGATATTTCTGTGGTCGCATGCCGTGGATCGTGTACTGATTGGGAATTTCGATGATCTTGTCGCACTTCATGATGTCGGTGCGGATACGGGCCAGGCGCGTGTTCGCCTTGTCATTGATGAAAACATAGCGCCCGTCATAGGTGCCGTCGGTGAACGACATATGCGGGTGATGGCAGTCGCCGTTTTGCCAAGCCCCATTCAAGTGTCCCTTGAGGCGTTCGCGGGTCTCGGGCGTCAGCCCTTCGGTCAATACTTTCAGCGACTCGTTGGTCTGTCCCCATCCGGTGGCGCTGCACCGGTTGAACACGGGAATGCGCATCAGCTCGCGCATCGAAGGCATGCCGATGATGCGAACTTCGCCGGTCTGGCCGCTGGAGAAGAAGACGTAGTATTCGTCGAGCTCGCCTGGCGCGACCTCGATCTTCTGGGCGCCGGTCCGTGCGGCAGGCCGGGTTTGGGCTGCCGCTGGCGTCGGCTCACCGGTCTTGCCAAGACCGAATCCTCCAGCGATGCCTGCCGCACCAAGCGCGGCCGTGCCGACAACCTGTCGTCGGCTGATGGTAGTTTTGTCGTCGTCTCGCGCCATGTTGGCCTCCTCTTATGAAGGTGGATCGATGATTGGATCTTCGGATTTTGCCGGCACGCGAACGGGTTTGCCGGCGTGGGTAATGACTGTCTTGGGCCCCTTGCTGCCTGGTCGCATGGACGGCGACGACATAGCCGCAAACTTTTCTCGCTTGAGCCGCACCTGAATCATGTGCGGGCAGCGCTGGTCATCGTAGTAGAGTTCCTGGCAATGCATGCAGTAGATGCACTCGTTGACGTTGATGTGCCCCTCGGGATGGATTGATTGCACAGGGCATTCCTTGGCGCAGCGCTGGCAGGGCGATCCGCACTCCTTCCAGCGGCGCAGCCACTCGAACGTCCTGATGCGACCAGGAATCGCGAGCGCCGCGCCGAGCGGGCAAAGATAGCGGCAGAAGAAGCGCTCGATGAACAGGCCGATGACGAGCAGCGCAACCGCATAGAGAACGAAAGGCCAGCTCCGCGCGAACTTCAGGATGATCGCGGTCTTGAAAGGCTCGACCTCGGCGAACTGCTCTGCAAGCGAGACGGAGTACAGCGACAGGCCAAACAGCCCGAGGAAGATCACGTACTTGACCGGCCAAAGTCGTTCATGCAGGCCCCAGGGCACGGTGATCTGCGGCACCTTCAGCCATTTGGCAACGGTGTTGGTGAGCTCCTGCAGCGCGCCGAATGGACAGAGCCATCCGCAGAATGGGCCGCGGCCCCAGAACAAGAGGCCCGGTGCAGTGGCCGACCAAAGAATGAAGATCAACGGCGCGGCGAGGAAAAATTCCCAACGGAAGCCGGTCACCAGCGCGTTGGTGAAGGTCACAACGTTGACGACTGAGAGCTGAGCGTTGGCGTACCACCCCAGCCAAAACAAGATGAAGACGAGATAGGCGCGGCGAACCCAGGTGTACAAAGTCGGCCGCCGGACCAGGATATTCTGAAAGAAGAAGATCGCAGTCAGCGCGGCAAGCGCAAGCGCGGTAATACCAATGGAAATCGTTTGCGAGCGCCAGATCCGCATCCATAGCGGTTCCTCGTTGTCGGTCGCATTAGGGAAAGCCTGCGCCACCGCACTGGAAGCTTGTGACGGGGCCGTCGCGCTCGCCGGCACGGTCACAGCGCGCTGCTCGCGTCGCAAATATTGCTCCGGCAAAGAGTAATCGAGATCGAAGGTCAGAAATGCCTTATCGCGGGCGCCGACACCTCGCTGCACAAGCAACTGGAGTTGCCATGGCTGCGTCGGGTCGAGCGTGAACTCGGGCGGGGTGACGAACAGGCCGATTTCACGAAAGTCCGGCGCGCCGGCGGCGGCAAGCGCGCCTAGGCGGGTGTGGTTCCGGTCGCGAAAGCGCGTGCTCGAACCCTCCTGCAGAATTTCGATGCGG
>DATLJR010000194.1:0-2666 GCA_035538755.1 Pseudolabrys sp. | reverse complement strand
GCCAGGTCACGCGCGAAGGTCATGGTCGCTACGTGGACCGCCGCCATCTGGGCCGCAAGCATGGCCTCGAGCTGATCCCTCGGCTCAATACCTTTGATGACTGACAGCATGAAGTTGAGCCCGCGCTCGATGTCCTGACCGTGCGCGCTTGCGTTGGCGATTTGGTCCACAATGCCGTTTAGAAAGTCCCCGTCAGCCGTCGCAAGGGCGTCCATGAGGAGCTCCGAGCCGATTAGCTTGTCCGGATGGTCGAACTCAATTTGCGGAACGCCCCCGTTCTTCGAGACTTTGAATCTTACCGAGGGCTTTGCTTTATCTCTGGCAAGATATTTCTTCAGTGCGGCGCATTCCGCCGCCGTCACCTTATGGACCTTCTCTTCAGTCTGCTGCTTCTTCGTCTCTCTTGATGCCATCTGTGCGTCTCCAAGCGGCCTCGCGCCACGCGGTCGGGACCGTGCCTAAAAGTTGTGTTTCTTTAAATGGGCTCGAGGCCACATCAAATCCACCGCTCGAAAGGATTGATTATCGTCGCTAATTTCCGCCAAAGACCTACTTTGCACGGGGTTGTTTTGCCAAATTTTTGTTCTGGGAGCTCAAACCTGCCAATTTTGGCAGAACGAAGCCAAAATGATCCATCTTTTCAACACGGAACGGACGCGAGGTACGATGCGGCGGCGCCGACCTACGCTTATCGCCATGCCTGTTCACCTGGCCGGACATATGGACGTTGGTGCGCTCGATTGATGTGACAACGCCCCTCGCCGCCAGAGTCGATCAGGGGTTTGCGCCGCGCGATGGTTAATCTCGAATACCGCAGGCACAGCGGTGGTATGCCCGCGATGTCGAAAGGCGCGGGCTCCTGTAGTTCTTGATCTCGGTCAATCAGCCTGCGCGCGTCGCTCGGAGAAATTGGCGCATCACATTTCCCCACCTCGCCGTGCGTTGCGCGCGGGAGGCACTTCCCGCCAAGAACAGTTTCATGGTCACTGATGCCAAGCTGGTGGAGAACCTCTTCGAACAGGGCGAGCGGCTCGTGTCCTCCGCCTGTGCGCCGCCAGCGCGTACTATCGGATGCGTGACTGTCTCAGCGCAGCTCGCGCTCAATCAATGTCCGAAGGACCGCTTGAGCCGGCGCACGACGCGGTTGCTGAGGTATTTTGCGATATCGAGGACCGGCATCTCATTCAGGTTGGCATAGCTCACTTCTTTGGTGACCTGCTGGGCCCGTCTTACGCTTCGGTATTCGCCATCGACCACGAGCTGATATCGGTTGGACGGCTTTTGCTCTGGCAAGGGACCGCCTCGACCTCGACCCACTGTCGAGTGGATTGGGTCAAGTCGCTGCGCACCGCGTTTAGATTCGCTCACTCACGCCCTCGAGATTCGCGTGCTCAATTGGCACAGCTGGCGCGGGCCTGCCCTGTCAAATGGGATGCTGAGGGCGCACGTGGCGCTCGCACAATGCCTGAATTTATTTTCCGCAGCCGTGGTGTTGGGCGCCCACGGGACTCGTCGAAATTTCAAGGGGTGAACAAGGCCGCTGACGCTTTCGTTGCGCATGTCTGCGGCCACGGGTCAGTGCGGCTCGCGCTGACCTCAAGCACTGTGCAGCGTCCGAGCTGGCCGAAGGTAAGAATCGCATGCTCCAGCAGCGGGTTTGCTGGCTTCCGGAACCGCCTGTGAGCGTCGGGTCGGCGTAGGCGGGAACGGCTTCCCAACCGCAACTCATTCTCGCCGTTCACGGTTGAGGTTTTGCCCGCCAATTTTTTCATGTTATAGGCGCGGTGCGCTTCTGCAGACCGCGTCGCACTCGCGACATGCTTGTGTTCTTAGGTTCTCCTCCTTCGGTTCATGGCGAGGATTAGTGCAAATGGAAAGCTACTTGTACGTGCTAGGGATCTTGGCCTTGGCTGTATACGGGCAGATCGTTATCAAGTCGCGTATCCTTCATTATTCTGCGAGCCGCAGCGCGATCGATCATGTGTCATTTCTGCTCTGGATGTTTTTTGACCCCTGGATAATCAGCGTGTTTGTCTCGACGGCAGTGGCGGCGGCGTTTTGGATGTTGGCCCTTCGCCACGCTGACTTGTCGCTCCTATATCCCTTCATGGCGCTCACCTTTGTGCTCGTGCCTGTGTTCGCTGCGTTATTTTTCGGAGAGAAGGTCAGTACGCTGCAGATCTTCGGTCTTCTGATAATCGTGGCTGGAGTGAGTCTCGCGACAATTGCGCACTAGCGATCGGGCGTGAAAAGTCAGCGGCCTCTTGCCAGAACAGCCAACCATTGTGCTGGCTCACGATCCGGCGTGGTTCGCGACCGTCTCCGCCGGATCGCACTTGACACTTGCCGGTCACACCCACGGCGGCCAGGTCAGCCTGCCGGGCCTCGGGATCGTCACGAATTCCAGCAAGGCCCCGCTGCGTTGGAGCCATGGGCTCGTGGTGGAGAGAGGGCGATACCTCTATGTGACCAGCGGGATCGGGACCAGCGTACTGCCGGTGCGATGGCGCGTCCCTCCGGAATTTGTAGTATTGGATGTGATGGGTTCCTAGCGCGCAGCTCGATGCGCTCGCAACGCGGTTTCCAGCAAGGGAAATGTGCCGGCTCGCATGATGCCATAGCCGCTCGAATGGGTGGACCTATCGCAGCAAGGCGCGGCGCCTTGG
>DATLJR010000193.1:0-85428 GCA_035538755.1 Pseudolabrys sp. | reverse complement strand
CCGGAGGCATAATTTTCTATTATTTCGATAGAATCGTTCGTAACATTCCTTTGACCGCACTTTATCGGCCTTTTATAGAACAAACATAGCGCCGATTTGAGCAACGACGCTTGCGGGCGCTTAACAAATGCAGCTAAAGCGCGGGGACCTCAAAACCCTCGCCGGTGCTGACGGCGGGGCAAATATCCCGCCTCCATGATGACGCCCTTCGCGTCGGGAACGCGAAGGGCGTCGCAGTAAAGTTGGAGGTCGCCATGACATTGTTTTCCCGACGTTCCTTGTTCGTATCCGCACTTCTCGTCGGCACGTTGCCGACTGCAACGCTTTTCGCTGCCGATCAGCCGACCGAAATTCGCATCGACTGGGCGACCTACAACCCCGTGTCGATCCTGCTCAAGGAGCGTGGCTGGCTCGAAAAGGAATTCGCGAAAGACGGTATTTCCATTCGCTGGGTGCAGTCGGCCGGCTCGAATAAAGCGCTGGAATTTCTCAATGCAGGCTCGATCGACTTCGGATCGACCGCCGGCTCGGCAGCGCTACTCGCGAAGATCAATGGCAACCCGATCAAATCGATTTACGTTTACTCCAAACCAGAATGGACTGCGCTCGTTACACGCAAAGAGTCGGATATCAAGTCAGTCGCCGATCTGAAGGGCAAGCGCGTCGCTGTCACGCGCGGTACTGACCCGCATATCTTCCTGGTCCGGGCGCTGCTTGGCGCTGGTCTAGGCGAAAAGGACATTCAGCCCGTGCTGCTCCAACATCCTGACGGTAAGACCGCATTAAGCCGTGGTGACGTGGACGCCTGGGCTGGACTCGATCCGATGATGGCGACGGCGGAAGTGGAAGAAGGAGCCAGGCTGTTCTATCGCAACGCCGATGCCAACACCTACGGCATCCTCAACGTGCGCGAGGACTTCGCCAAGGCGCAACCGAATTTGGTCAAGCGCGTGCTCGTCGTCTACGAAACGGCACGAAAGTACGCTCTTGCGCATCCGGATGAGGTTGAGACGAGCTTTATCGCGGTCACCAAACTGCCAAAAGCGGTCGTGGAAAAGCAGTTGCGCGAACGCACCGATCTTTCGAACGGCCGCATCGGCTCACCTCAGCGCGAAAGCATTCTGGCGGCCGGTCTTGCACTCCAGCAGGCTGGCGTCATCAAGCCGGACGTCGATGTGAAGAAAGCCCTCGATGAGCTCATCGACGAACAGTTCGGGGTTGCAACAAATTGATAATTGCGACCCAGCACGCAGCGTAACAGCGCGTAGCTGGGTCCTCCTTCCGAGATTCATCTGTTACGCGCTGAGTTAGTTGCCTTTTAGGGGCATCTTGATGTCTGTTCTACAAATGAGTGTATTGGACGAGCTGCCGGAGCCGGGCCTTCAGCAGCGCAGGCATTGGCTTTTACGCTGGAGTCGGCCCGCACTCGGCCTTTTGCTTCCTCTCGGACTGGCGCTCGGCTGGGAAATTTCCGTGCGTGCCGGCCTGTTCAGCGGACGGTTGGTGCCGCCGCCTTCCGTCATTTATGCAACATTCGTCGAGCTTGCGCGCACTGGAGAACTGCAAAGCCACGCCCTCACGACGTTGGCCCGCGTCGCTGCCGGCTTTGCTATAGGTGTTTGCGTCGGCACAGTGCTTGGCGCGATCACGGGTTATTCGGCCCTCGTGCGCCGTATCATCGATCCAAGCCTTCAGGCGCTGCGTGCCATACCGTCGATTGCCTGGGTGCCCCTTTTCATTCTTTGGCTGGGCATCTTCGAAGCATCGAAAGTCACACTGATTGCCGTCGGCGTGTTCTTTCCCGTTTACCTCGGAGTCATGGGAGCGGTGATGTCCGTCGATCGCAAGATCGTCGAAGTCGGCCGCGCATTCCGCCTGAGCGGCGTGCAGATGGTCCGCCGTATCTTGCTGCCGGCCGTGCTGCCGTCTTACGTCATCGCATTGCGTTCGGGGCTTGGCCTGGGCTGGATGTTTGTGGTTGCCGCTGAATTCATGGGCGCATCCGAAGGATTGGGCTTTCTGCTGGTTGACGGACAACAACTTGGCAAGCCCGCACAGATCGTCGCCGCTATCGTCGCCTTTGCAGTTATCGGCAAGATAACCGATTGGATCATTGTCGGGGTGTCTGCTCCGTTCCTGCGTTGGGAAGATCGTTTCAATGCTCCGACTGGAAGGGACTGACGGTGCTCGTCCTTGACCGCGTCGGCAAGACTTATGCGAATGGCGTCCACGCGCTTGATGGCGTGAGTTTTTCGGTTGCCCCCGGCGAGATTGTTGCCGTTGTCGGCGGTTCCGGCTGCGGAAAGTCGACGCTTTTAAGAGCGATTTCCGGACTTGATACGCCAAGCCAAGGCCGCGTTCTGCTCGACGGTCAGCCCGTCACCACGCCACACGAAAAGATCGGCATTGTCTTTCAAGAACCGCGATTGCTGCCATGGCTTTCGGTTTCCGAGAATGTCGGCTTCGGTCTGGAAGATCGCTCCAAGGCCGAACGAAATTCACTTGTCGCCGCCGCCCTCTCGCGCGTCGGGCTGCTTGACAAGGCAGGCGTGTGGCCTCGGGAATTGTCGGGTGGTCAAGCCCAGCGGGTTGCGATCGCACGTGCTTTGGTGCCGCGGCCAGAGGTCTTGCTCCTCGACGAACCGTTTTCCGCGCTCGACGCTTTCACCAGGGTCAACCTGCAGGATCATTTGCTGGATCTTTGGACCTATTTCAAGCCAACGCTCGTCCTCGTCACTCACGACGTTGATGAAGCGGTGGTGCTCGCTGACCGCATCATGGTCATGTGTCCGCGACCCGGACGCATCTTTGACGAAATCGAAGCGTCGCTCTCGCGGCCACGCGATCGCCAATCGGCCGCCTTTGATCACATCAAACGCCGGGTGCTCGTTGCGCTCGACCGCTCGCTGGATCGGACATCGGCGCCAAGTGGCCCAGAGGTCAAGGTCAGCGCGGGCCAGGCATTATGGTGGTGAAAGAGACTTCTGATCCAAGGGTCCTTGCGAGACTCTCGCGTATTCCTCGCCGCGTAAGATAAAATTGTCGTGTGAGCTCTGGGCTTTTTGTGTTCAGGCGGCTAGTAGAGCGGCCACCAAAGCGCCGTTGAGCAAAATGGAGGGAGCTTGAATATGGATGCTGCTGAATTGAGGGCGATGCAGGCTCCGATAAAGGCTCGCTACAAGGATGACCCGAAGGCAGGCCTCATCACCTTGAAAGCCAAAGGTTCGCTTGATGAAACGAACATTGCTTGCAAGGTAGAGACTGGTCGTGCGCTCGCGATCGCCGGCCTTCATCCGGCCACTGGTGGCAGCGGGCTCGAGCTGTGTTCCGGCGACATGCTGTTGGAGGCACTGGTTGCATGCGCCGGCGTCACTCTCAAGGCCGTATCGACGGCGCTTGAAATTCCATTGCGATCGGCAACCGTATCCGCAGAAGGCGACCTCGATTTCCGCGGCACATTAGGTGTCGCCAAAGATGCCCCGGTTGGCTTTGCGCAGATTCGCCTGCGATTCGACGTCAGCACTGACACGTCGCAAGAAAAACTCGACCAATTGCTGAAGCTGACCGAACGCTACTGCGTTGTGTATCAGACGATTAAAAGTGGACCGCCCATCGAAGTTACGCTCAAGCGAGCGTAGTTGTACGGCGCGCCAGGCAGGCAGTGTAGAATACCTGCCGACATGAGCGACAAACTCAACATCGCGATCGTCGGCGCCGGCATGGGCGGCCTCGCCGCTGCCGCCGCCGTCCGCAAAGTCGGCCACAAGGTCACGGTCTACGAACAAGCCAGACAGTTCACGCGGCTCGGCGCCGGCATCCAGATCGGCTGTAATGCCATGCACGTGCTGCGCGGGCTGGGGCTCGAGGACCGGCTGCGCGCCGACACTTTTTATCCGCGCTCATGGAACAATCGCGACTGGAAGAGTGGCGAGGTGTTGTTCGACATCCCGTTTGGCCTCGACGCCGAACAGGCCTATGGCGCGCCTTATCTCCTGGCGCATCGCGGCGACCTGCATGCGGCCTTGGCGAGCGCGGTGCCGCTGGAGATTGTGAAGCTCAACCATCAGCTGACTGGCATCGACCAGACGCCGCACGACGTACGTCTCACCTTCGACAACGGTCATGTTGCCCACGCCGATGTCGCGATCGGCGCCGACGGCGTGCATTCGGTGGTGAAAAGCATTCTGTTCGGCGACGACGAACCAAACTTCACCGGCCGTATCGCTTATCGCACAGTGTATCCAGCCGAACGCCTGAAGGGCACTGAGGTGGTCAACTGCACGAAGTGGTGGGGCGAGGATCGTCACGTCGTGATCTATCCGGTAAAGCCGGACCGCTCGGAGATCTACTTCGTCACCAGTCAGCCGGAGCTCGGCTTCAAACTCGAGTCTTGGTCAGCGACGGGCGACGTGAAGGTGCTGCGCGAGGCTTTCGCGGCCTTTCACCCCGAGGCACGCGCCGTGATCGACGCCGCGCCGGCGGTCCACAAGCGGCCCCTGGTCGACCGCGACCCGCTTGCACACTGGATTGACGGCCGGGTGGCGGTGCTGGGTGACGCCTGCCATCCGATGACGCCTTATATGGCGCAAGGTGCCGCGATGGCGATCGAGGATGCTGCAATCTTGGCGCGCTGCCTCGAAGGCTGCGATCGCGACGGCGTCGAGGTCGGACTGCGCCGCTACGAGCTGACACGCAAGGAGCGCACCGCCCGAATGCAGGTGACCTCGCGCCAAAACGTCTGGGGCAAGGGCGTCACGGATGTCGACTGGGTCTACGGCTATAACGCCTGGGAAGCACCGCTCGCGCCTCTCGCCAAGGCTTAAGGACAGGCGACTTTCTCGGCGTTCGCCCCATGTCTGTTGGCATTCTTTTTGCTTCCCACGGGGTGCCAGAGATCTCGGAAAAGTCGAGGTCGAAAGATCGGGAAAGCGCGATGACGATGAAATCCTTTCTCCTGACCTGCGGCGTTTTCTGTGGGGGCTATGTTACCAATACGACGCTCGATACGGCTCTTGAAGCCGCCGAGAGTTATTTTCATGTGCAGCCGGCTGCCTATAAAACCGACATCAATGGTTACGTGATATGCAGCCCTGAAAAGCCGAAAATAACGCTCGCAGCCGACGGCAACTGATACGACATTAGCTACCGCGGACTCACATTTGCCGACCGTGCCTTCGACCTGAGCGTGGTGACGAGACGTGGTCCTTGCCAAAGCGCCAGGTCGCGGTCATCGAGATATTCTTTTGCAATCTTGATCGCGTCGGCGTCGGTCGCAGCCTCAATTTCATTCGCGGGCTGTGCAATGCGATGCTGCGCATCCAGGAGGTATGCTCGGTAGTGAAGCATGGCGATCTCCTACCGTCTTTCATCAGTTAAGCGCGCTCCGGCTCGCGAGACAAACCGGAAGTGCCGCGACGACGGTGGACGACGGGGAAAACTCCGCTTCAGCGCCAGGAATATGAGGGCCCAAGGGCAAAGCTGCCCTTGGGCAAGAGAGAGACCGCCTGGTGGCGGTCTCTCCAAAACGTCATTGGATGGATTTAGGCCGGTCGAGCAGGACAATCGGAAAGGCCGGTGCAAGAGCCAAGAGTAAAGCTCGCGCCTATTTTCGCCGCGCCTGCCGCAGCTTCCAACGTTTCATCGGAAACGTCGAAGGAAAGTGTCTCCTCTTGCGCTTTGATTACGATATCAGTCATGACGCGGATCCTTTTGTTGGTGCTGTGCCAACTAGATCAGCGATCAGCAGACTTTATTCGTGGTGTTCACGCCAAGGTGATGGGCATCCGCCAAGGGCCAAACGGACCCAATTTTCATCGGCTCGCGCCTTGCGTCGTGGCGGACAGCGCTCTCTTGTTGGCCCTCATGATGCTGCGTTCTTTTTCGCAAGTGCTCATCTGATTGGCGGCGACGCAGTTCTCATAGTCCGCAACCGAGCGTTCGTAGTCGCGGCGCGCGTCTTCGTGCAACGTGTTTGTCGTGCATGCGGAGAGCAGGGCCGCACCCGCCACAATCGCGGCTGTCACCGAAATACAAATTCTCATCGCTCATCCTTCGGATTACGCAAATTGTAGCCACCCAACATCTATTTGTTTTGAGCCGTCTACTCAACCGGCCCGCGCACGCGATCGCTGGCAATCCGTGCCTGCGTCCGGGTAGGGGCTAGCCGCGGTTTTTTGCCGCCTGCCTGCTTTTGGGGCGGCGGAAGGACGCGCAACAGTAAAAATACCTTCATCGGCGAGCGCGGGTGTTGTATCTAAATCCCTTATTAGAGGATCCACATGTTTTCACGACGGAAAATGCTATTGGCCTGCATCGCGGTGATCGCGTCCGCCTTTTTATCTGCGCAGGTGATTGCGCAGGAAAAATCCATTGTTGTTGCCTCGACAACGTCGACTCAAGACAGCGGCCTGTTTGAGTATCTGCTTCCGATCTTTCAGCAGCAGACCGGGATCGCAGTCAAGGTGATCGCGCAAGGCACAGGACAGGCGCTCGACACGGGCCGACGCGGCGACGCCGATGTGGTGTTTGTCCATGCCAAATCGGCGGAAGAAAAATTTCTGGCCGAAGGTCAAGGCGTCAAACGCAACCCGGTGATGTACAACGACTTCGTCCTCATCGGTCCGAAAAACGATCCTGCGGGCATCAAGGGCAGGGACGTCGCCGCAGCGCTGAAGACGATCAAAGAAAAGCAGGCGCCCTTCATTTCTCGCGGTGACCGCTCCGGAACGCACATGGCCGAGCTGGCGTTGTGGAATAAAGATGCCGGTATCGACATCGATCAACAGAAAGGCCCCTGGTACAAGTCGATTGGTCAGGGCATGGGCGCCGCGCTCAACATGGCAAGCGCGAGCAATGCCTACGTGTTGTCGGATCGCGGGACGTGGCTCTCTTTCAAAAACAAAGGCGATCTGCAAATCCTCGTCGAGGGCGACAAGCGACTGTTCAATCAATACGGGGTCATTCTGGTCAATCCGGAAAAACATCCGACCGTGAAGAAAGAGCTGGGTCAGCAGTTCATTGACTGGCTTTTGTCTCCGGAGGGGCAGAAAGCCATCGCCAATTACAAAGTCAATGGCGAGCAGTTGTTTTATCCCAACGCTGATGATCCGAACGCCTGAAGCATGTTAGTGGTGGTCGGTGAACGATTTTACCACCGCCTTTGCGACCGCACTTGATTTGATTGGCAGGCTCGATCCGCAGCTGCGGGATATCGTGCTTCTGTCGATCGAGGTCAGCCTCACTGCAAGTGTTTGCGCCTTTCTCATCGGCGCTCCGATGGGAACGGCGCTCGCGGTCTATCGCTTCCCCGGTCGAAGCGCGTTGATCATCATTGTCAACGCGCTCCTTGGCCTCCCTCCGGTTGTCGTGGGTCTTGTGGTCTATCTGCTATTGTCGCGTTCGGGGCCGCTGGGGTCATTTGGTATTCTGTTTACTCCGTCCGCGATGGTGATTGCGCAGTGCCTGCTTGCGTTGCCCATTGTGATGGCGCTCGTCCATCGTACGACAGCAAGCCTATGGGCGACTTACGGTGATCTTCTTTTGAACGATGGCGCCAATCGCTTCAGAAGCATCTGGTCGCTGATGAATATCGGTCGTGAAGGAATGCTGACGGCATTTCTGGCCGCATTCGGCCGCGCGATCGCGGAAGTCGGCGCAATCCTTATCGTCGGAGGGAACATCCAGGGTTATACCCGGACCATGACAACTGCGATTGCTCTTGAGACGAGCAAAGGCGATCTGCCGTTGGCTCTTGGCCTTGGCATAGTTCTCATCGTCCTTTCAATGACGGTCAGCGGGGTCAGCCTGTTTCTTGGACGAGGTCTGGGCGATAAAAAATGATGCGCGAACTAATCTTTGTTCAATTGACCTACATCAAAGGCCCATTTCGTGATTTAGTTCGGTCAATGCAAATCATATTTGTGACAGTGGCTTGGTTTGCCGCCGCGCTCGTCGCCGGGACGATCCCCGTTCGCGCACAGACGTTACCGGTTTACGACGTCGACGCAGAGACGGCTAAATGCCTGACGCAGGCCGAGACGGGAGAACAGTGGGCTGATGCATTGAAGAGCTGGTGTCGGTCCATTGGCAAAGATGAACACACGGCCCACGACCAGCTGGCGGAGCGTTGGGAGTCCTATGACAAGGGGAAGCGGACGTCGTGTGTTGCCGACAAGGGCATCACCGACTATTCCAGCCTGAAGACCTGTGTTGAACGCGCCGGTACGGAAAAACCGCAGGAGCAGCAGCAGGCAAAGACAACGACCGACACGGAAACAAACGAGAAGGCTTATCTGGCCGCGGTCAGAGAGGGTAATGCGGCGTACTCGTCTGGCAGCTTTGGCAACGCCATCGCGAGCTTCAACCTGGCCATACGTCTTCATCCCGAGGACGCTTCTGCCTTTAACAGCCGCGGAAACGCCTATGCGCGCACAGGCAACCTGTACCGGGCCATCGCTGACTATAACGAAGCCATTCGGCTCAAGCCCAATTATGCCGCGGCGTTTTGCAATCGCGGATTGGCGCGGCAAAAACTCAACGGCGGCAAAGACAACGACGATAAAATCAAAGCCCGGCAGCTCGATGCTTCAGCCTGCCGGTGAGCCATGAGGGCCATTGGAAGGGAAGCATTTGTTGCACCGACGTAAGAGCCGCATAAGTTGTTGCTTGTTCGCCGCATTCGTCACCGCCGCCGCGGGTTCTGCGCTCGGGCAGCAGACGCATGAGCTTGACCCGATGCTGCCCGGCTCGCTCAAGCCCGAGCCGCTGCCGCCGTTGCAAAATCCGGATGCGTCGACGCCGGCCAAGGAACTGTTCGCACGCAAGGCAACGCCGTATCGCGGGCCGGCGCGCTCGATTGGCATCCATTCCAAGGGTTGCCTTGCCGGTGCCGTGCCGTTGGCGATCGACGGACCTGGCTGGCAAGTCATGCGGCCCTCGCGCAACCGCTACTGGGGCAATCCACAAGTCATTCGCTTCGTCGAGCGATTTGCGAAAAGCGCAAAAAAGATCGGCTGGAACGGCCTCTTGATCGGCGACATAGCGCAGCCGCGCGGCGGACCGATGATCGCCGACCACAGTAGCCATCAAAATGGCCTCGACGTCGATATCTGGTTCACGCCGATGCCAGACCACGTGCAGAGTCTCAAGGAGCGCGAGTTTAACCCAGGCACGGATATGGTCGCGCCCGATATGCTCGACGTCGATCCGCAAGAGTGGACTAGCACACATGCCGCGCTGATCCGCGCCGCTGCGCAGGATCCGGTGGTGGTCCGCGTCCTGGTCAACGCCGCAATCAAGAAGGCGCTATGCCGCGAGGCTGGGGCTGATCGCACCTGGCTTTACAAGGTGCGTCCCTGGTATGGCCACGCCGAGCACTTTCACGTGCAGACCTCGTGTCCGGAGGACAGTCCGGACTGCAAGCCGCCGACACCAACGCTCCCAGACGACGGCTGTGGTCGCGATCTCGAATTCTGGTTCAAGGAATCGACGCTGCATCCGCCGCCGTCCAAACCGAAGCCGCCGCTGACGCTCGCCGATCTGCCTGCCGCCTGCAGGCAGATCCTCAAGGCACCGTGATGGATGCCGAGGGCGAAACGATCAGTTGTTGATCACCAGGCCAAGTTTCTTGATCACGGCCTGCCACTTGCCTTCTTCGCGCTGGATGTTCTGCGCGTATTCGCCGGGCGTGCTGGCGAGCGGATCGCCGCCGGCGTCGAGCAGCCGTTTCTTCATGTCGTCCGACGTTACGATCTTGCGTAGCTCCTTGTTGAGCCGGTCGATGATCGGCTGCGGCGTGCCCGCCGGTGCGACCAGTCCGTAGTACTGCACGATCTCCAGTCCCGGCAGGCCGGATTCGGCAATGGTCGGTACATCGGGGATGGCGGCCATGCGCTGCGAAGATCCGACAGCGATGGCGCGCAACGCACCGGCCTGGATGCTGCCGATGGCTGGCGGCAGTGTATTGAAGGCGAGCATGACATGTCCGCCGATGAGATCGTTGGTGAGCGGACCGGTTCCCTTGTAGGTCACGATGGTGATCTTGGTATTGGTCAGGGCCTTGAATTGCTCAGCGCCGAAATAGTTCAGGGTCGGGGCGGGCGGCGTGCCGACCGTGACCTTGTCGCCATCTTTCCTGGCGAGCGCGATCACATCGGAGATCGTTTTCGCGGGCACGGACGGATTGGACATGATGACGATCGGCACCGAAGCGATCAGTCCGATAGGCGCGAAATCCTTGCCCATGTCGTAGCCAGGATTTTCCGGCAGGCCTGCCCCGGTCACCAGCAGCAGCAGGGTGTAGCCGTCGGCCTGCGCGCGGGCGACGTCGCGTGTACCGATCACGGAGCCGGCCCCCGGACGATTGACGACGATGATCTGCTGGCCGAGCGCTTCGGTCAGTTTCTGCGCGACAACCCGGCCGACAGTGTCGACGCCGCCGCCCGCGGGAAAGGCCACCACCAGCGAAATCGTGCGTGACGGATAATCGTCAGCCGTTGCAAGCGCGGGTATTGCCGCGCTGGCGAACGTCGCGATGGCGGCTGCGCCGATAAACCGCAAGTGTGCGCGCATGTCCTAGCCTCACTGACAGTTTTTTATTGAGGGTCGTAACGCATTGTGCGCAAACCGGGAGCCTTTGCCAACCGACTTGCGATCCGCCGCGCTCTACTCAATGACGGCATCGGCAATTGAGAGCACGCCGGAGGGAGGGGTGAGGCCGAGCGATTTGGCGGTTTTCAGATTAATGACAAATTCAAACTTGGTTGCGTGGACGCAACAGGCGATGCGCCGCTGCGCTTCGCGTCGTCATTGCAAAGAGCCGAAAAAAGTCGCGATTTCTTTCGCGGCGCGGTCCGGGTCTTCCCGATGCGGAAAGTGGCCGACACCTGAAAACATCGCGAGATCTAGTCTGGCGAAAGTTTCGCCGAGCCTGTCGGTCCACGCGTAAGGGAACAGAGGATCGTGCTCGGCCCAGCGGACGCAGGTGGGCACTTTGATCTTTGGCAAATTTGGCACTTCGCCTTTCATCATCGCGATGCGGCCAGCATTTGCTGCGCGATAGTGGGCAAAGCCGCCGGCGAGATTCCCCGGCTGCATGAAGTTATCGGTAAAGGCATCGAGCACGCCGTCAAAAACGTCTTTTCGGTAGGCCCAATGTCGTAGGAAGTGCCCAATATACGTTTTGCAGCTATGGCGTGTTGCGCCGACGAGCTTCGGTGTCATCTCGATCTGATTGAATGACTGGTACCAGATCTCCTTGAGCCGATCCGGCTCTGCCATGCGCGGGCCGATGCCGGGATAGACGAAGTCAAAGAAAAACAGTCCGACGAGCCGATCCGGTGCCGATCGTGCGAGAGGCTGCATGATAGCGCCTCCGACATCATGGCCCACGACACCGGCGCGCTTGATGCCAAACGCGTCGAGCAGCGCAATCATGTCTTTCGCATGGTCGGGAGGACCGAACGGTTCAACCGGCTTATCGGTTTTGCCGAATCCCCTGAGGTCCGGAGCTATGAGCGTGAAGCGATCCTGCAGGCGCTCCATGAGTGGCTCCCACGTGAGCCAGAACTCTGGCCATCCGTGCAGCAGGAGCAGAGGTTCTCCAGTCCCAGTCTTGGCGACATGGAATTGGGCGCCACTGGCGCTAATGGTTACGTGCTCCATATGACTCTCTCCTCATGACTCTCTCCTCGGGGCTCGCTTCCTACGGACATTAGCATTGCCGTCGTCATGTCTCGCGGCCTCGGACGCGCGCGACGGTCAGGTGTAACCGCGAATGGTTTTGGGGGTGGGACCGACAACAGTCTTGGCCGACCGAAGCCCGCCAAGACTGTTGAGGGCGCTGGGCCAAGGCCACGGAACGCAACGATGGCCTACGCGCGCTATGAGAGAATAGATTCAAGACAAAGGCATGACATATTTTGGACGCCCGGAACCGTTTGCGCGCTCGTGGCCCGCGCAATTAGTTGAGAATTCCGACGGCCCGCGATGCCACCAGCGCAATTGTGGCAAAAGAAATGCCGGCCTCGGCCATCATCAGAAGCTTGGCCCGCACGGTCAGTGGAAACGTGTCCGCGGGTGAAAACGCCGTCGCATTGGTGAAAGCGAGAAACAGGTAGTCGATGAAGCCTGGTGTCCAGCCGGGATGCAGACAGGTTTCGCCAGCCGGTTGCTGCTGGGTGAAGAGAAAGTCGTTGTTGGCATCGGGCCTTGTTCCTTTTGTCGCAGGACTGCCGCGATCGAGGGCCCAGTACCAAAGGGCGAAAATGATAACGTTGGTCGCCCAGATATTGAGTGCATCGAGCAACAGCGTGCGGCCGGTTCCCGCATTCCCCGCCAGGATGGCTTCGACCAGGCGCGCCAGCGCGCCGAAATTCACCAGCGTCACGAGGGCGGTCAGGGAAATCGCCAGCCGGCGCATCAACAATCGCTGGCGGCCGACAAGATTCCATTGCGCGTCAGTCGATGCCTTACGCGCGCGCCGCTGCGTCCACACCGTCGCTATCGACAGCGGCACAAGAAGGGCGAGTTCCAGAACTGGCGCGAGCCATCGAGGCCCCACCGAGAGGTCATTGACGATGACGATCTGCAGAATGACGATCGTCAGAACCGCGCCGCGCGCGAGCCAGAAATCCAGAGCCTTGTCCGCGAGGTATTTAT
Organism: Pseudolabrys sp.; assembly: GCA_035538755.1. Lineage (GTDB taxonomy): Bacteria > Pseudomonadota > Alphaproteobacteria > Rhizobiales > Xanthobacteraceae > Pseudolabrys. The sequence goes on along the minus strand of DATLJR010000193.1, from coordinate 72,771 downwards.
GGGAAGGAGCCATTGGCGCGTACCGTATCCGGGAGTTCTACTCCGCGGAGAGGGGACGCACCATAAGGGAGATCGTAGGATCGCCTATGCGAACGCTCGGCACGGCGTGACCGCGAAGACTTCGCGCGTCGCGCGTGTGCCGGTAGTTTGGAATTTGCAGCATGCGGGCCCCGGGGGACCGATACGTACATATAGGTATTGCAACTATTAGGCGAGTAGGCAAATGCCCAATGACGAGCTGCGCGATCAAATCTCCCGCATCGAAACCGATATCGAAGACCATGCCATCACCTTGGAAGGATGCCGAAAAGCAATGTTGCTTTCGAAAGTGGCCATTGCCGCCGGAATAGTCTTTTTATCGGCGTATCTGCTCGGCGCGATCTGGCTTAACGCCGTGGCTGTTATCGGCGCAATGGCAGCCGTCATCGGTGGCGTCGTCGTTTTCGGGTCAAACCTGACCACCGCCAATCAAGCCACCGCTGCAATGGCAGCCCTCGAGAGACGCAGAGCCGAACTGATCGACATGATCAATCTTCGAACTGTGGGGGAGGGCGAGGAGCTTCCAAGCCTTCCACCATCCGGTGGCGTCCACTTTACTCACTGAAAACAGATATTCGGAAGGGCAGGCAAACGCCCGCTTGGGCCAATGGCGGACATTTATCCGCGATTGAGGACATCGCTCAACCGACGAAGCGGTATAATGAAAAACACGATGCTGATGAAGATGAGCCCAATGACAGCCACGCGCGCCTTGGCCCATGCAATGGCACAAGGGTGCCGTGGCTTCGCCGTGTCGCGTTGTGACAACGTCCCGGAAAAGCCAGGTTGCATCACGCTTGCTTCTCCCAGCTTGGCTTTTGCGCCGCCAACAACGGGCCGTACACAAACACAAAGCCGCCAAAAGCCGCGAGCCACCCCAGACCCGCAAGCTCCAGAAGCGTGATAGATCCGCTGAAGGCGGCAACAATTCTTGCCATCGCAGCTGCCAGGACAGCCACATAAATGATGAGCGTCGCGCGTCCGGCTCGCAGTGGCTGGCCTGTGTGGCCAAGCGATGCACGCGTCATGACGCCAAGAGTCATTAAGCCAATGGCACCGGCCGTCCAGGCGTGTATCCCGGCTGTACTTGGCACCAGCGTGCTCCAAATCGACAGGCCAAGCAGCAGGAAGCCGGCTGGAATAAACGCGTAGCCGAGATGCAACACCAACACGAGCGGCTCAGCGAGCGTACGGTCTCCGGCCCAACGCACAAGCCGCATCGATTGCATGCAACCGGCGATCAGCAGCAGCACGCCGGTGACGGGATGCGCCGGCGCAGCGATCCACGCGATAAGTGAGAGCGCACCGCTGGCAATCGTCGTCATGTCAAAACGTGAAAATGGCACTGGCAACCGCCCCGGATTGTTACGCGACAACCAGTTGTTGGTGAAGCTCGGCACGACGCGGCCACCGATGAGGGATATCAGCAGCACGATTGCAGAAATGGCGATGCGAATACCGTAGTCGGCTGAGCCTTTGACCAGCACTTCCGCATGAAAGACGATGTTGCCGAGGATGAGCACGAAGAGAATGATCATGACACGCAGGTTGCGCCAATTCTTGCCGGCAACGATCTCGCGGGCCGCAACGGCCGCAAGCGCGAACAGGAAACTGACGTCGATGAGCGCCGCTGCAATGGCCCCGATATCCGCGGACAGCAGAATGGCTACGCGGCCGGCGAGCCAAAGCACGACGAGGCCGACAAGCGGCCAGCCGTTGACCGGCAGCCGGCCCGTCCAGTTCGGAATTGCCGTGAGCAGAAAGCCGGCGACCGCTGCCGCCACATAGCCGTAGAGCATCTCGTGGATGTGCCAGTCGAGCGCGCTGAATTCAGTCGGCACCGCGACAAAGCCCAGATATTGCGGGGTCCAGAGCAGGATGTTGAACGCTGCCCACGAAGCAGCGGCGAGAAAAAATGGCCGGAAGCCGTAAGAGAACAAGGCCGGGCCGGCGTAGCTGCGGCGGCTCTGCAAGGCGGCGGGCATCGACATGATTATGTCTCACGCGGGCTTCGATGGTTGCATCGACGATCTAGTACCTTTTCCTGCGTTTCGGATCGAAAGCGCGGTGCGACATTTTGTCGATCTGTCCCCAATTTGTCCCAGCGCAAAGAACGCAGGCCGGGCTCGGCTATCGTGCATCTGAAAATTCCCGTCTTCAGCAAACGGAGGGCACGATGTCCGGGCGCGCAGCCGACGTGTCGCGTTGTCCAACTGTCGAATTCATGCTGCACGCCGTCGCAGCATGGATCGGCAAAATTCGCATGGCGAATGGCATACGTGACGAATTGGGGAGATGCAGCGCGGACGAGAAAAAACAGATAGCGAAAGATCTGGGAATACCCGTTGAAGATCTTCGGCGACTGGTCGCGAAGGGGCCCGTTGCGGCGGACGCTTTGCCGAAAATGCTGTCGGCACTTTCCGTCGACGCGCGAGTGCTAGCGAGCGCCGATCCCGCGATCATGCGGGACTTGCAACGAACGTGCGCCTTTTGCGACCATAAAAGCCTGTGTCAACGCGAGCTCGCCGAGGGTACCGCCGCTCGAAATTTCCGTCAGTTCTGTCCCAACGCTCATACGTTGGACGCACTTTATAAACGGACCGCGTCCTCGATATGCGGTTGAGATCGCGACAGTCGAAGTCAGCGGGCCGGACAATCACGACGTCTACAACGATTACGATCCGGCGAAGTCCGCAAAGTCGATGTCGCACTGAGCGACCAATGTCGGAGCCTGATGTCGGCCTTTCAAAACAAAGGCCGGCTATCCTTTCCAAGGACGTGATGTGAGCTAATATGCGTGCGCCCGCCCTGCAGCCGATCAATACACCGGGATATGGCGTGACGCTGAGGCTCGACCATTCACTAATTTCCGATCTGCCGGTATTCGCCGGGCTATCCTCCGAAGAACTCGATGCCCTTCTGGCTCGCGCGCACGCACGACACTATGCGAAGGGCGCGACGGTTTTCTCTCAGAATGAATCGGCGCATTCCTTCTTCCTGCTGCTGCATGGACGCTTACGCGTTACTCAATTGACGCCGCACGGCGAACAGATCGTGGTGCGTTTTGTCAGTCCGGGCGATCTGTTCGGCGTGGCGATGGCCATCGGTCGTGACACCTACCCAGGGACCGCCACGGCGATCGTGGACAGCCTTGCGCTGTTGTGGCCCTCGGCAACTTGGCCGCCGCTGATAGGTCAGCACCCCGTGCTCGCGGGCAATGCGATGCGCATGATCGGCGGGCGCCTGCAGGAGGCTCATCAACGATTGCGGGAAATCTCGACGGAAGACGCCGAACGGCGCGTTGCCCACGCCGTTCTTAAACTAGCCGATGATGCGGGCCAGAAATCGCCGGCTGGTACGTTGATCGATTTTCCGCTGAGCCGTCAGGACATCGCCGAGATGACGGCAACGACTTTGCATACGGTGAGCCGGATCATAAGCGCCTGGGAAGCGGCCGGTATTATCGCAGGCGGCCGGCAGCGGATCGCGATCCGCGACCGGGCCCGTCTGCAAATCATTGCAGACGAGATGTGACCCTCGCAACGCAATTGAAATGTGCGCTTTGGGTCAGAAGCAGACGGGTGTGGAGTGCTGGTCCAGACTCGTAATTGGCACTTGAGGCAATAGTCCTGTCTTAATGCGTTGCCTGCCGACCTGAGTTGCCAAAGAGATGATACTCGGCTGTCATGATGAAGGAATAGCGTTGTCCAATCCTTGTTGGGCCGGCCAATGTCACTCCCGAGTGGTAACAAATGCGTTGCTGCGGGTCATGTTGCGTGCGGTCCAACTAAGGCCGCCGACCAACTGCTATCGGCGCAAGAGCGGGAGTTTGAAAGGTGGCGCATCGCCGCCGATCTCGTCCGGCATTTACGCGAAGCTGGAATACATTGCGAGTTGTGTGAAGTCCGCCAGATGCGTAGCTGAGCCGCGCTCGTTTAATTTTCAAGATTGATCCAACGTAGGCACACTTTTTAGCGCATCGAACGCCGCTGGATATTTGCACGAACCCGTTGTTGGCTCTGCTCAGTTCGTGACAGCCATTCGATAAACCTGCAATCGACACATCGATAGATTTCGTAAGTGTCGTCGTTTTCGATGTTGTGAAGCGTGCTAACGTGTTCGCAGCAACTTCCGCACTTTATACAAAATCTCGTTGCTGGCATCATGACCGCAAAGCTGTCCAAGAGCGTCCGGATAACGTGGTCGTGAACCACGAGTTCCATGAGTCGTGTTTTTCTGTCCTTGCCAACGTTGGGTGGTATTTTCTTGCCATCGAACAACGTAAAAAAATACCACCTGTAGCAGCTACGGAAGCAAGTCTGATGGTAGCTACGGGCGATACTTTTGTGATGTGCGCCTATCCTTGAAGACGTCTTCGTGCCAAGGGCGGACGAATCAAGGAAGGAACTTTTGCCTGGGAATGCACTTGTGCATTCGCACATGCGGGCAAAGAGCCGAGTTTCGCTTTGGCTCAGGGCGGCAGCCGTTCTGGTGGTAGCCGAATGCATTGGTACGGCCAACGTTCCAGCGCAATCTTCAGATGACTGGTTCCGGTTCAACGCGTCACATTTTCGGTCGGACAAATATCGCGAGAGCCTGTTCGGCCCGCTCGGTTGGGAACCACACCGCCGAAAAGCACATCGGCGAAGCGAGAGTTCGCGAGCCTCACCGCGGGATAAGGCAAGATCGAAATCCGAAGAGGGCGCGCCCGCGGCCGCGAATACGGTTGTCGGTGACGTTCCGTTACCGCGGCCGCGGCCGGCATTTTGGCCCGAACCTCATTCCTTTGCCGAAGCCGCGGGCCCCGGTTTTGATACTGCGAATGTCACCAGTGCATTGAGCGATTGTGATCAGCGACTGGCGGCGATCGCTACGATCGAGTTACTGCCCAGGCTCATCGGTCCAGGCGACTGCGGCGGTCGCGATATGATTAGGCTAGAGGCCGTATTGCTGCCCAACCGCAAGCGTGTCGCCATCAATCCTACCGCTGTCCTGCGCTGTGCGATGGCGGAATCATTTGCCGCCTGGGTCCGCGACGAGGCTTCCAGTCACGCCGCCACGCTTGGAGATGCGCTTCGCAGCGTCGATACCCTCGGGTCATACGAGTGCCGTGGCCGTAATGGTATTGCCGACGCCAAACTCAGCGAACACGGCAAAGGCAACGCCATCGATGTCCATGCCTTGGTCATGGCGGGTGGTCGCCACATCGACCTCACGGATGAGAAGGTTTCAAAGCCGCTTCGTGATGATATGCGAGATTCCGCCTGTCATCGATTTACGACGGTGCTGGGACCTGGCGCTGACAGCCACCACAATAACCATATCCATCTCGACATTCTCGAACGGCACAGGGGAGCCCGCATTTGCCAATGGGATGTGCGTGAACCGCCTCCGCCGACCAAAGTCGCGCGTGGCCGAGCGCGGCTGGCCGCCAGGTCCGGACTCAATAAGCCCCGGCCGCCAGAAAACCAGACGATCGCCGCGGGCCACTGGACAATCGGACCGACCTACAAGACAAATAAGTTGCAAAGCTGCACGATGAGCCGTTCCGATAGCGAGCCCGGAATAACCTTCGTGCGTGCGCAGGACGGGCTTTTGGTCATCCTCGAGTCGCAAAAGTGGAAGCTTGACCGGGGCAAATCTTATCCCGTTCGTCTCACTGCAGGCTCTCGGTCCGTGGAGACCAAAGCGATGGCGGAAATGAAGAGAGTGAGCATCACTCTTGCGGATAGCCGGCTCAATTCAAAGCTTCGATCCGTCAATAAGCTCCTGGTGCAAGCCGAGGGCGCTACGCTGCGGGTGCCGCTTGATGGCAGTTCGACGGCATTTGAACGTCTCGAGGAATGCTTCAATACTCGCGAAGCACCTGAGACAAATCCCTTCGTGAAAGGCAACTTATCGGAGAAAAACCCGCGCAACCGGAAGCGCTAAGACAGTCAACCGCTTACCAGAAAGCGATCGGCGTCCTTATTTGGTTGGCATTCGCAGCTGCGGGCATCGGTATTCTTTATGGGCTCAGTTTTTTTAGCTGGTGACTGACTTCCGAACCGTTCTGTCCACGAAAGCGGATACTCATCTCTTCAGTGTCGCCGGCTATTCTTGGATGGCGACAATCTTGCCTTTTCGCACAGCGGCCTTGAGCGCGGCATAATCACCTTCGGCTTGATCCGCATATGCCAAGGCAAACTTTCCCATCGCTACGTCGAACTGATCGTTTGAAACACCGAGATACCCGCTGATGGTTGCGGACAGTTCACTGGCCTTTGAATGGGCGCGTGCGAGCACCCAACCGCAGGCCATGGCGTAGACATCCAGCATTTCCGCGTTAAACGTTTCAACCAGAGGCTTGATTTTTGCATCGTGCAGCTGCCGAACATAGAACTGCCGGCCATTCGGAGCAGTGGCCCATCCGAGGAAAATATCCGACGCCGGTTGCATCAAACGTTGTCCCATCACGACGCGCTGCCCGTGATGTTTATACGCGCTCTTCCCAGCATAGGGTTCGAGGACCGAGTTCACCGCTTCTTTGAATTGGAGAAACAATGGATCGTTTCCCTCCGACATCATCAGGGCAATCCAGCATCTCCGACCAACGCTGCCAATGCCGACCACTTTAATAGCCGCATCCGCCAGCTGATACCGATCGAGCAGGGTGCGATGGTCGTCAGACAACGAGTCTTGGTACACGTGCATGAATTGCTCAATTGTTGCCTCACCGTCGGGGTCGTGGATTGCTTCTGGGTGAAAGATAAGCGGCGGTTGGTCCTTGATCCGAATTTGCCCGCCAACGGACCCAGCGAGCTTGGGAAAATCCAGTTCTGAGCCACTGCGGGTCGCAGCTTTCTCGATCCGTTTTCTGACGCTTGCCCGTAAGGCTTTGGGAAGGGACTCGATAAAGTCCGCGGCGCTGGTTTTCGCGTACCAAACTCTGAGCGGGTCCAATTCGGAGAACTCACGCATGTGCTCACGATATCTTCGCGCACTGCTTACAGCACAATCACGCGCTTGACTGTCCGACAGACCATTCGCCCGGCCGGCAAGCACGACAGATGCAACAAGCCGTTTGACGTCCCATTCCCAGGGCGCGCGGGAAGTTTCGTCGAAATCGTTGATATCGAAGATGACGTTGCGTTCCGGTGTTGCGAATCCACCGAAATTCATGAGATGGCAGTCACCGCACGCTTGCACATTCAGCCCAGTGATCGGCAGCCGTGCCAAGTCTGACGCCATGACTCCGGCAGCCCCACGATAAAAGGCAAAAGGAGACTCCAGCATCCGGCCATATCGGATCGCAACGAGCCTTTTCAGTCGGCCGGCGTCCGATTTCTGCAAAATGTCGATCGGATTTGGTCGCCCATTCACGTCTTTCCACTTGCCCTGTTGCTTTCGTGGGACCTTCTCGCGCAGGAGCTTTCCAGCCGCTTTCCGTTCGTCCGGGGAAGGGATGTGGGCGACACTATGAGGAGACGCTATTTGGGTAACTTGGTTCATGTCGATTGATTGCAGCTTCATGCGCCACTCCTCAGGTCCGAATTCGCGCAGCGACGCGCTTTTTGCGCCGCAGGTCAGACGAGATTATGAGTGCCTTGCCAGTACCCCATCTGTTATGCGTTCATAGAAATTGCTCTGACCCACAATCGTCTCTATCCCTGCAATCCGCATGTCGTCTCGGACTGCATCGCGGACACGCGCAAAAGCCAGGGCAATACCCCGATTTTTCAGCTCCTTGACAAGGTTCAACAACCCGTCGGCTGCCGTAATGTCGATTAAGGTGACCTGGCTGAAGTCCATGAGCACCCGCTTGACGTCCGGTCGTGCATCCAGTGTCGCTCTCAGCGTCTGGCCCGCGTAACCAATGCTTGCGAAGAAAAGGTCTCCGCCGATCCGCCAGATCAGCAGGCCAGGAAATGTAGTAGCCTCGGGATGACGCTGAACGTCGCGGTACGCTTCACTGTTCGGTAGCTGGCCGAGCACGGCTCCGCTTGGATGGCTGGCGTGATAGATCAAGGTCAACAAGGCCAACACGACGCCCAAGGCGATACCTTGGAGCACGCCCAGGGTCAGCTCCGCGACGATCACAATCACGGTGTTGGCAAATGACCAACGGCTTCGGGCAAAAAGATCCAACAAATATTTGGGTTTGGTTAGATGCAACATCGCGGCAATGACGATTGCGGCGAGCGCCGGTTGCGGCATGTTCCGAAAAAGGGGCGTCAGCCAAAGCAACGTGACGAGACAAAAGACTGCCGCGACAAGATTGGCGACTTGGGTCCGGGCGCCCGCGGCTGTAACCACCGAAGTCTTCGAAAGGCTTCCGACAACGAGAAAGCCTCCGAACAGTCCGCTCAGGATGTTTGCCGGTCCGTGCGCAATCAATTCCTGATTTGGATCGATGTCACCGCCACTCTGCATTGCGGCCGCTTTTGCTGCCCCGAGAGCCTCCGCATACCCGACCAGAACAATCGCGAGCGCGCCGGGTGCGAGTTCGTACAAAATTGACGGTTCGAAGCTTGGTACTTTGAGATGGGGCAATCCCGATGGGATGTGGCCAGCCACGTGCACCCCGGTCGCCTCGCCGCCGAGGAGGCCGATTATAATTGTGGCTGCCGCAAGGACGACGAGCGCCGCAGGTATGCCGGGCGCCAGAAAGCGAAATAACAGCATCGCCGCCAGAGAGAAAATGCCGGTCAGAGCCGGCGCGAGCGATACCTCAGATAGGTGCTCCAGGACATTCCACAGCTTTGCAAAAAAATTACCCGATACGCCATTGATGCCGAGCAGGTGGGGCACTTGCCCGATGATGGTCACGTAGACAAGACCTTCGATGAACCCACGCATAACCGGCGCCGGGATGAAACTCGCGACCCATCCCATGCGCATGAGTCCAAAACACAAGAAAAATATGCCGATCAGAACCGCAAGTGTGGACGTGAGCGTATTAAATTCCGCCGTGCCTTGTGTTGCGATGGCACCGATCGTGAGCGCGGAGATCAGACCCGTTGCGGTGTCCGGTCCGACGACAAGCTGTCGCGATGTGCCAAGCAGCGCATATGCGACCAACGCCGGGACTATTGTGTAAAGACCCATGATCGGTGGCACACCGACAATACCGGCGTAGGCCATGCCCTCCGGCACCATGACCGCCCAAAGCGCCACTCCGGCAAGAAAGTCGGGAAACAACCAATCGCGTCGATACGCAGGAAACCAGTCGATGATTGGAAAAAATTTGTGAGCCGTAGGGGCTGCCTCGGCTGAGGAGTTCGGCATTAGTCAACCTCCCCGCGTTGGGCCAGCTGGTGCCGAATGAAAGACCAACAATTCTTGATACAGGCTCGCAGGTCGCGCTGCGCGCCGACAAGTGCCCTAAAGGGTAATTCGGCATGAATTTATGTGACAGTTATTTGGACGCTCGGTCATGAACTAATTCGATCAGGGGCTTCTGGGCGGTCCGTCGAGCACCTGCTCTTGTCGGCGCGAGCGACTGCTGCAGGTGGAATCGAAAGGCCCCAGAATTCTTTCGCAGCCTTGGTTGATCACTATTGTACTCGAACGAACTTGTGAGAAACGAGGATGATGTTCGCAGCTACCCCGCGTTTGACGCGCTATTCAATGACCTCGTCGGCGAACAACAGGAACGATTCGGGGACCGTCAGGCCGAGCCCTTTGGCGGTCTTCAGGTTCACCACCAGACTGAATTTTGTCGGCAGCTGAACGGGAAGGTCGGCTGGGTTTGCGCCACGCAAGATGCGATCAACGTAAGACGCCGCTTCACGCACAGTCTCCAATTGATCAATTCCGTAGGATACCAGCCCGCCGCTCGCCACATAAAAGCGGAATGGGTACACCGTCGGCAGCTTGAGCTTTTCGGCAACGCTGATGAGCACGTCTCGTTTCGTCGCAGTAAGCGGGCTCGGTGTTACGATCAATCCGCCATTCCCATCCTGGGCAAATTCCGCGAGCGCCCGCTCGAAATCACTGGCGTCACGAACGCCGAGCCCGGAGACGGACATGCCCAGCGGGCTGGAAATCGCATCGGCCGCGCGAATGAAGGATACATTGGCGGCGATCTCCGGAACGTGGACGAAGCCCACCCGACGAACCTGCGGCGCAATCTGCTTGAGAACGCCCAGCCATTTCCCTCCAACCGCGGGCTCGAAATTATGAAAGCCGGTAACGTTGCCTCCGGGATGGGCAAGGCTGCTGACGTAACCGCTTCCCACAGACTCGGACACCCATGTAAACACGATCGGAATCGTGCGGGTTTCCTTCAACAGCGCTGACAGCGCTGGATTCGTCGTGACAAAGAGCATATCCGGCCTGCTGCCAACCAGTTCGGCGGCGGCCTGCCGTGTGCGTTCGACACTTTCGCCGGCAAACTGATATTCGAACTTGATGTTCTGCCCTTCGGTCCAGCCGAACTCGCGCAGGCGTTCGCGGAAGACGCGAAGATAGGTCTGCCAAACCTCGTCTGTTTCGGCAAAACCCATCAGTACGCCGATGCGGCGCAGGTGATCGCGTTGCTGCGCAAGGGCGCCGAACGGCCAAGCCGATACGGCGCCGCCAACATATCCGATGAACTCGCGCCGCCTCATTGAAGCACCCGACGCTACAGGCCGGACATCGTATCCGTATCGTGTTCCCGCTTGAAGGGCCGGATTCCGTTTTGAGCTTGCTCGAAAAAAATCAGCAGCAATGGAGGATCGATTGTCATTTTGAAGCAGGGGAGGAACGAGCGCGGTCCGAAAAGGTTAGGGGGTATGGCCGCGCGTCATGTCCCAGCGCGTCAAATGACACAGGAGGTATTTCATGGATTGGGATCGCGTTGAAGGAAACTGGAAACAGTTGAAAGGCCGTGTGAAGGAGAAATGGGGCAATCTCACCGACGATGATCTGGACCGCGTCGGTGGTCGTCGCGATCAGCTCGAGGGCGTAATCCAGGAGCGATACGGCATCGCGAAGGACCAGGTCAGAAAAGACATCGATACCTGGTTGAGCGCGCAGAAGATGTGATCCCGGCGCGTTGCTGAAACCGCCGAGCGATTTGAAATACGCAGACCAGAAGAGGCCGCGCGACGCGGCCTCTTGCCGTCCAGAGTATTCGTAACCGAGTGCATGACGCGATAGCGCAATTACATCGGGCCGATGCGCACAGCGGTCGGCAGAAAAGCTTCGTCGCTCCGGTGGAGATTCAAATGCCCGATAAGCCGTTCGGCACCCACGCTTTCACGCTTACCGGGTCGGATCCAGACCCGACGTCATCTCAAATGGCTTGCGGTCGGATTGCCTGCCAGAACAAATGTCGTTGCACTTTCGGCGCTTCTTGCGTCGGAAACAATAAATCGCGTTAGTCTCGCGTTCGAAACGGCACAGCACGCGAGCGCGCTGATGCATCCCGGTTCAACCCTGGTCATCACGGATCAGCCATCGCACCAGGGCACGCGAACGGAACCCGGCTTTACCAGCATCATGCATGACACGTGAGTTCCGCCGAGCGCTCGGGAACTCGGCTTCCCCTAAAGTCACCTCAGCCTTGAGGTAACCGGCGACGCATAGCGACTCGAGGCTCTCTGTTACTATGCGGCATGCTTGAGCAACTCGTTCAAATTGTCGTGGATCAAGCCCGTCTGGTCGCGCAAGCACCGGTAGCCTTTGCGGTGGGCGTCCTGCTTCTGGGCGCGATCATCTGGGCGACCCTGCGACGGCGCTATGCCAAAATGATCGAACATCGCAACGGTATCATAGCGCTGTACAAAGCGCGACTTAACGGCGCGAGCCCGGATCAAGCCAGGGCCAGAATGGAAAGCCTTGAAGGGCAGGTGGTCAGTCTCAAGAACCGCGAATGGCCGAAACTTGCACCGGCGGCAGTGGCGGATTTTGAAAACATCCTCGCCTCACAAGGATCGCACGTCATTTCTGTCGTGCCGCAGGACAGGGATTCGGTTTTTTTGGCCCGCGACCTGGTCGATGCCTTCAACCGAATTGGCTGGAAAGCGACGCGCGACACAAACATGGTTGAAGTGCCGGACGGATTGAGCGTTTGGCCGGAAGATGATGTGGCCCGCGCGATATGCAATGCATTGACGATGGCCACCGGCGCGCTGGTGACGCTGCGCAAGGACCAGCACCTCAAGGAACAGGGCGCCTATGCGATCGGCATAGGATACAAGCTGGACTGAGGCTGACTATTCAGCAGGCGCCCGTGCCAAGGCATGAGCACGCGCTACGATCTTTCGCCTGACGATCTCGATGTGACTGCGCAGGTTGTACACCTGATCGGAGAAGGCCAGCGGAAAACGGATATGGCTTAGGGCGTCCTCGATACGGTCGATTTCGGCCTGTTTCTCGGCGAGGTGCTTGTCGTCCGAATTGGCGTCGAACGAAGCCTCCAATGATTTGAGTTGAGCGTACCAATAGAACAGGCGCCGGCGCGTCATCCAGTTGTAGAGCTGGGGCAGAAAGCGGAACAACGGAAATCCGATCGCTAACGCGGTTAAGAGCACCGCGATCGCCCGCTGCACGTGCACGGACAGCCACAAGGGCAGGTGGCGTTGCATGAATGAAGGACCGTTCTTGTAGAAATCGATAGCGGTCGGTGCGACGATATATTCGGCATCGGTCCCGTTGGGATATTCACCGTTGCGATGAAAAATGTCCGACCCGCTGTGAACCTCTTTCATCGTTTGCAAGAGGAGCTGGACAATTTCCGGATGCAGGTCGTTGCGAATCAAAATCTTGGATGTGGTGCCAATCAGCTGGATGTCGGCGGGTGGGATATTTTTGTCGATATCGACGACACCGTGCGGCAAAATGAGGCGATTGAGATCGGGGAAGATGCGCGTGAAGGCTTCAGCCATCGGGAAGCTCATAAGCCGAACCTTGGGATTGCGCAGGAACGATTGCACGGCTGTCGCCTCGGGCACGCCGATGATCCAAACGACATCGACAGCGCCATCATTCAGCGCCTTGTCGGCCGCTGAACCTGCGAAGGGCAGGAACGTCGCGGTCTCCGCCGTTATGCCGCCTTTGCCTAGAATCTGTTCGGCAGTGAACCTCGTCGCGCTTCCCGGCGGCCCAACGGCAATCCGCTTGCCTTTGAGTTGCGACAGTTGATCAAGCGGCTGATTCGAGGAATAGAAAATCCAGAAGGGCTGGTTGTAGGCAGTGCCCAGTGACAGAACATCGGGCGCACGCTTGGCGTCGGAAACGCCACCGGTCACGAAACCTATTTGAACGCCCGAATTTGGATCCTGCAGGAGCTTGACGTTCTCAACCGCGCCCGCGGTTTCGCGCAATTCCAGGTCGACATTATAGCGTGCGAATATTTCCCGGTATTGCCGGCCGTAATACTCGAATGACGCACCTTTGAAAGCCGTGGCCATGACGACTTTTGACGGCGGCGCGGGAATGAAATGAATCAAGGCAAGTGAAACAATCGCGACGACGCCAACGACCGCGGCCAACGTCCTGAAGAGTTGCCAGCGATTGAACCCCATGACAGACATCCCCCCAATTGCCCCAGTTGGGGGACAACGACAGCAATTCCGCTATTAAATCTACGTTGTCGGAACCATGCAATGCGAGTCGAGGTTTTGCCAATAGCCAAGGGGTATGTCAGCAATCCTCTTGACGAGGACATTTCCAACCGCTGACCGTCCGATCAGGATTGGCGCCACATTGGGGGTCGTGTGCTTTATGAAGGCTGAATTTGCGGTGGCGGCTATTTGGGTTGGTCTGACAACGGTGCCATTGATGGCGGCGGATGGCATTGCGCCGGGTCTATGGAAAATCACGACCATGGCGTTAAACAACGGAATGAAGCTGCCGCCTCAGACAAATACGCGTTGCCTGACCGCCGAGCAGGCCAACGATCTTGCCGACACGTTCTCTCCGCGGTTCGGAGGCATGAATACGACGTGTCAACAAACCCAGTATGCGAAGTCTGAGCAGAAGTTGACGTGGCGGCTCGAGTGTAGGGGACAGTTCAATATGGACTCTGCTGCTGAGTTCACCTTTTTCAGTCCACTCCGCTATACGGCTGTCATCTCAACGAAAGGCTGGATAGGGGATCAGCAAATCTCGGATGCACAGATGACGCTCGAAGGCGAATATGTCGGAGCCTGTCAGTAAAGGCGAAACTCAGCGGGGCGGCTGCTGCCGCAAGGCGCAACGTCGGGCCGCAGAAGCGCGGTCCCCAGCAAAGCTCCTGCAAACACCAATAGTAAAGCGATGACAAGCGTGGCCATCCAAGCCTCCCTTGTGAAGGCGGCTTTACATCAGGCGTTAAAGGTCGGTCTTGTGAACCATTTGTGAGCTGAGCAATTCAGACGCGGGACGTCGGCTCAGCCATCGAACCTTTCGCTTTGGTGGTGGCGCGGATGATTTGAGAAGGGTTATCTCACCGGTGCTAATATAAATTTGCACCGGTTCGGACCTCCGTCACCACACTTAGCCAAACCTTGCGGTCGAGGTCGTTTTCCGGGTTATCGTTTCCCTATAGGCCAATTGATTGTTCGCCCCAAAATGCTCACAAACTGCAGCGGTTTGAGTGCAGTTCGTATGTCACAAAGGAACCAATGTCATGCCGAGCAAGTCCCCCCGTACTTTTGATCCGGCGTTGGCTACCGGACTCCCGGATGAGGCCCGCAAAGCGGTGAAAATCGCGTTTGATGCGATGTCGACTTGGCGTACGCAGATCGTGAATAACGAGAAAAACATCGAAGCGGTGATCGACAAGGTCGCTGCTGGTGCAAAAGCACTGGGATGGCCCGAGGAAATCGTCGATGCCACCCGTACGCAAATGGAAACAATGAACGAGATGCAGCTTCAACTGATGGACCAGGTGATGGACGCCTGGGAGCAGCAAATCAAAACGCCTAACGCGGCGTCGGCGATGCTGTCGAAGTTGAAGTCCTTGTCTCCCTTCAGCCCGATGGCCAGTTGGCCAGGCGCGGGCAACTCGCAAATGAATCCATTCGGGCTCTATATGCAGGTCGCGCAGCAGTGGCAAAAGGCATGGAGTGACGCGATGGCGCCCTGGATGAAACACTGAAGGCGCGAACGCAAACCGACCGGCGCTATTCGAGCGTCGCCACTTCGTGATTGGTTCGATTGCCGCTACAGGCCCTTGGCGGACATTTCGGCTGGATCCACGAATGTCGCATCCCTGCGGCGGCACTGTCATAAAACTATCGCGGGTATCGCATTGCGACCGCTCCAAACAGCCTTTATTATTTTTTTATTGTAGGCCGCCGCTGTACGTGACGGCCCAAGTTGCGCCTTGAGTGTCGGGGGCGGCCATGAGGCGACGGGATTTTATCACGGTCATTGTTGCCTGTGCGGCGGCGTTTCCGCTCGGGGCGCATGCGCAGCAACCTGCGAAGCCAGTCATCGGCTATCTCAGCTTTACGGCGCCGGACGAGCGACCGACGCTGGTGGCGGCGTTCCGCCAAGGCTTGGAAGAAGCCGGTTTTGTCATCGGGCAAAACGTGGCGATCGAATACCGCTCCGCAGACGGCAACTATGACCGGTTGCCCGTGCTGGTTGCAGAGCTGGTCAAAATTCCCGTTGCTGTCATTGCAGCCACCGGCGGCGAAGGTGTGGCCCGTTCCGCAAAAGCCGCGACGTCAAAAATTCCGATTGTGTTCACGTCGAGCTCCGATGCGGTGAAAGGAGGGCTCGTCGCGTCACTCAATCGGCCGGGCGCGAACGTCACGGGCGTGAGTCTGCTTGGCATGGCGCTTGATGCCAAACGCCTGCAACTTTTGCACGATCTCGTTCCCCGCGCGAAAACCGTCGGGGTTCTTGCAAATCCAAAGAGTCCGGCGTTGACAGACTTGCCGAACATGCAGGCTGCCGCGGACACGAATGGTCAGCGTCTTGTCGTTCTCGAGGCGGGAAGTGATGCTGACCTCGAAGCAACTTTTTCCTCATTGCAATCGCGGGGCGTGGACGCGCTGCTGGTCACCACCAATCCGTTTTACGAAGGACGTCGCGATCAAATCGTGGCGCTCGCGAAACGCTATTCTGTGCCTGTCGTGTATCCTTGGCGTGAATATGCGGCTGTGGGCGGGCTGATCAGCTACGGCACTAGTTTTACGGAATCCTATCGTCAGGCCGGCCTGTATGTCGGCCGTGTCCTAAAAGGCGAGAAGCCCGCCGACCTGCCTGTGGTGCAGGCTTCAAAGTTCGAACTACTCATCAATGCCAAAACGGCCAAGGACCTTGGCCTGACCGTGTCGCCCTCGACCCTCATCGCCGCCGACGAGGTGATCGAATAGGTCCAATGCTCGCATTCCGACCTGCAATACTTGCGCGTCGACGGCTTGATCGACCGACGAGGTGATTGAATAGCCAGTCTTCTCGCAGTAGGTCGGCGAAACGGTATCTACGTCGGTGTAATTATTCTGTCGTGCGCGGCTGTTAAGGTTTCTTGCTTACCATAACGACAGGCCGCAGTTGTCGATGCATCGCTTTTGGCTCATGTGGGCATTGGGTCCACCAATGCTGCAAAGATTGTCCTATACCCGCGATGCCGTACAGGTCCTGAGGACTGCAACGCGCCGTCGTCTCGATGATGGCGCCTGGCACGTGTGGACGGTCACGCTTCCCAGACGTTCAATCACCGGCCGTCTCGTATGGGGCACCGTGTGGCGCCGCCGCGACCAGGGCCGGTGGCTCTACAAGCGATACGTCGAGCCACGAGTTAAGTGACGACGACGATCTCCACGCGTGCGATCGGCGCGCACAATGGTGGTCTGTAACCACTTCCAATTTCTTATCACTTTGTCGCCCAATATCGCCCCCAACTTCGCCATACGGGCGTGCGGTTTTTTCAAGCGGGCCGCACATTCTGCGGAAGGGGAGTGAATTGCATGAGGACGCTGCTCGTCGGCGCTCTAATCGCGTCCTTAATGGGCTGCTGTCGTACTCCGCCGCAGGCGACGCTCGAACGATGCACCACGAAAGGCTGTGTGCAAAGAACCGCAGCCAAACTGCAGACTGAAATTAAACGAGTGGCATTCAAGACCAGCCCCGCGCCGACAAATATAAAATCCGCAACGGCTCCGGCGCCGGCGAAGCCGGAATCAGCTGAACCGACCGACCAGATCGGCCTTATCGGAAAAAATGCAGCTCCAGTGATCAGTCCGACGCCCGACATTCCGGTGCCCGGTCAGTCCAATGAGACGTCCGAAGCCGTCATGAACAAGGCGAAGGCCACGACCGCCTCGATCTTGGCTGATCCGGAATCCGCCGAGTTTGATGATATGAAACGGGCGATGAGAAACGGCATGTCGGGCCAGCCTGTCGACAGCATTTGCGGTCGCGTAAAAGAGAAAAAAGCGGGCGAAAGCGTCAGCGATCGGCCGTTTTTGTATCTGGTAAAAGAGGACAAGGCTTATATCGACGACGGCCATCCGGAGTCGGTGGCAGCAACCTGGTATCGCGGCGTCTGTATCAATCCAGATGCGCCGAAACAGGATTCCAGCCAGCAACCAGCCAAATGAGATAGCGGAGTGCCGGCATAGTCGCCGACGCCCGGTGTTTGGCTATTGGGGACGCGTCCAAGAAAATTGACAACGCGCGAACGACGCCACCTGGTGAGTGTTTTTTGATGCCAGGCTGATCGCCTGCTGGCTAATGAATGCTATGCCCAGTTTCGGAAAGAACGAGAACGTCATTATCGACCAGGGCTCCGCCTGGACGGCCGAGATCTGCTCGTCGAAGAACCCGACAACGCTGCCCCGCGAGGCGGGCACCGGCGGGAGGTGAGGCAACCCAGATTCCTTTGCCTGTTTTTGCAACTCCGGATCCTCGGGAAATTCGGTCCACGAAATGGCAACGTCCTTTTTGTCAGAGTCGATGACAAAGGTTGGCTTCCCGCGATACTCGTCTTTTGTCGGACCTTTCAGACTTGGTTCGACTTTTCCCGATTGACCGCCGGCAGGGGCATTCATGCGCTCGGCGAGCGAGACGCCATACGCCATGCTCACGCCCTCAGGCTTTTCACATGAGATCGTCACGAGTGGGTCGGCAATGGCGTTCGGGGAGAGTGCAATTGTAACAACGGCACAAAGAGCAAGCGGCCTGAAATCCATATGCAGCCTCCACGGGCAAGCCCGAAGACTAGCACATTTCATCAGAAGTAACTCGATACGAAAACAAACAGGATGACGATCGCCACGCCTGCGACGATGAATCGATCGGCTTTGTTCTGAAAAAATCGTTGAAAATTGCTCTCATTCGGCATCGACTACCGAAATCCGTATTTAACGTAATCTTCCGCAATATCGGCCTTGATGGTCTTTGCGCGTTCGATGTCGGCATTGCCACCCGTGCTGTCGCCGTTTTTCAATTTGGCGACGCCACGACCATAGAGCCATTCGGAATTGTTGGGATTTTTCGTCAACGTCAGCGCTGCATCGTAGTCGGCAACGGCCTTGTCGAATTGCCCGAGCTTCAAATAGACCAATCCGCGATAGCCCAGGATCTGCGGAATCTTCGGGGCGAGACTGTTCGCCTTATCGCAGTCCTCGATCGCCTCCCGCAATTGCTTGCCGACCACCGCGCGGGACCAGCAGCGCTGGCCCCACAGGCGCGAGTTGTTGGCATCCAGTGCGAGGCCCGCTGTGTAATCCCCCACCGCTTGCTCGTGATCACCCTTGTGGCCGTAGGTGTAGCCCCGATTGTAAAATGCGTCGGCATCGTTGGGGCTGAGCCGGATTGCCTCCGAGTGGTCGGCGATGGCGCGATCGAAATCGCCGTGACGCGCGTAAGCATTGCCGCGATGCATGTAACCGGCGGAGTAGGTCGGATAGATGCGGATGGCCTCGTCATGGTCCGCGATAGCGTTCTTGAAATCGCCGGCGCGCTCACGCTGGTTGCCGCGATTGCTGTAGATGAGCGCAAGATTGCGTCGGTCATAGCGACCGGATTTGATGGCGCGCGTGCAAGCCTCGATTGCGGCCTCGCCTGATCCCCGCACGCAAACCTCGCCGTCGTCCGCTGCCGCAGGAGCAACAGGCCATGCGGCGGCAACGGCGATAAAGCCAGCACGAATCAAATTTTGGAGAGTTGTGAGTTGCACCAAACGCCCCCCGTTGTTTGGTCAAGTCGGCTTGACTGTAGCGCTCGACGTTGTCTTGGGCCACTGCAAAAGATGCGGTGTCGATTGCAGCAAATGTCCGCTTTGCGCGTACAGCGGAGCAGTCATTCGTCGCTCACATATCAATCAAAATCAAAAGCCGACATGAGGCTGTTTCCAACAGTGTTTTACGAAGCTCAAAATGTCTCAAGCACTCCTGAAGAATAAATAAAGGTTTCCTAGACGCCGTAATGGTTGCAGCAAGATTAGCGCTGACCTACTTCGCTGAGTGGCAAAGCGCTCAGGAGTGCATCTTGGAATCGAATAGAAAATATCAAGCGATCGGTACCTCTCCGGTTTGGCAAATCATGTTTCTTGCGATCGCGCCAGCGATCGGAATTGGTATTTGTCGCTTTGCATATGCGCTCGTCTTGCCCGACATGCGCGACAGCCTCGGCTGGTCGTATTCGGTGGCTGGCGTCATGAACACCATCAACGCCGCCGGTTATCTGGCGGGTGCGCTCGGCGCGAATGTCGTTATCCGACGATTTGGTATGCTCCAGACAATTCGCGTCAGCACCATTGTTTCCGTGCTCACGCTTGCAATGTCCGCGCTTACGGGCGACCTGATCCTGTTCGGTTGCGTTCGGTTATTGTCCGGCGTGACTGGAGCATTCGCCATGGTGGCGGGAAGTGCCATTGCGACCGGCATCGCACAGGCGCAACGGCAGCATCAGGCCTTCTATCTGAGCCTGTTTTACCTTGGCCCGGCCATTGGAATTCTGATTTCGGGATTCGTTGCACCGTTCCTTTTGGAGTGGCACGGGGCCGGATCCTGGTGGATTACCTGGGGAGTGCTGGCCGCGATTTCGACCTCGCTGACAGTTCTATTACTGACGGCGCGTGTCGATGACTCGGTGGCACCGGCGAATACAGCAAAGGCTCACATCGGACCAACACCTGTGCTCTTCTATCTCATCGGCTACTTCTTGTTTGGTACAGGTTATATCGCGTACATGACCTTCATGATTGCCTATGTGCGTAATGTCGGCGGCGGCGCGCTGTCACAGAGCGCTTTCTGGACTTGCATCGGAGTTGGCGCGCTTGCCCATCCCTGGACATGGTCGAAGTTGATGGCGAAAAGCCGCGGCGGTGGTGGCACGGCACTGCTGACAGGGATTAGCGCTATTGGAGCCGCGCTGCCGCTCTTTGGCACGTCGCCGATACTGTTCGGTGTTTCCGCACTGATCTTCGGCAACGCGTTCTTTGCCGTCGTATCGTCGACCACCGCGTTTATACGAGTGAACTATCCGCGCGAAGCATGGGCGAAAACCATTGCTATGATGACAGTCGCGTTCGGCGTTGGACAGATGGTCGGCCCCATCGCGATCGGCATCATCACGGACAGGATGGGCAGCCTGTCATATGCCTTGAATGTTTCAGCCGCGATTTTGGCCGTCGGTGCGGTCGCTTGCCTGTGTCAGCGGCCGATCGATCAACGCGCTCCGCAAGCGCGCGTGCAACCGATTTGAGTTAATCAAGGCCCGCCCGGCGCAGCGCTCCTACATAGTGCTCGCGCTGGGCTTCGTTGACCGGCATCTGGCGTTCCATCCAGGCCAGCGTGATGTCGGGCTGCACACGGCGAACCTCTTGGATCATGGCCTTGGCAAGATCGTTGTCGCCCGTCATGGCGGCCGCAGCAGCGAGCAATCGATAGGGGCTGACGAAATCAGCACGCTGACGGATCGCTTCGCGCGCTAACCGCATCGCCTCATTATAGTTACGCCCGACGAACTCCGCATAAGCCGCGACGCCGTTGTAGATAGCGGAGAATGGATCGCGCGGGCTCAGACGCAGCGCATGACGGGCGGCTTCGGAGCCTTCCTGCCATCGCCCCACGTATGACAGGCCCAGCCCGTAGTAGCCTTGTGCGAGCGCGAAGTTCGGATTGAGGCGCAAAGCCAATTCGAACTCGGCAAGCGAGTCCTCGAAGCGGCGTAAGTACACGTAAGCCGTGGCAAGCCCAAGATGCGCCCAAGGATCTTCGCTGTCAGCCTGGACAGCCGCCAATCCGGTGCGTTGGGCGATCGAAACAGCCGTCGGCACATCCTCCCAACCCATGTGCGCGCCGAAGGTGTGACTGACGGCAAGGACGGCAAGTGCCTGGGCGTAGTTGGCATCGATGGCGATAGCCTGCTCAAGCAATTCCTGAGCCTTGAGATTGTCTTCGCGGGTCACGCTCCAATAATGCGACAGGGCCCGCATGACCAGACCCCAGGCATCGAGATTCTCAGGAGCCTTACGCCGCGCGCGAAAGTTCTCGGCAGCGTAGATCTGCGGCTCAATAGCTGCAACGACGGCTTCAGTGATCTCGTCCTGCACGTCGAAGACACCAGCCAGCTGGCGATCGTAGCGCTCCGACCAAAGCTGATTACCGATCGCGGTGTCATTGAGCTGTGCCGTGATGCGCACGCGATCGCCACTCTTGCGGACGCTGCCTTCGATCAGATAGTTGACCCCGAGTTCCTCGCCGATCCGTTTCGTGTTTATCGGCTGGCCTTTGTAGACGAAGGAGGAATTGCGAGCGATGACGAGGAACCAGCGCACCTTGGACAGTGCGGTTATGATGTCCTCGCTGATGCCGTCCGCAAAATAGTCTTGCTCCGGCTCGCCGCTCACGTTGACGAAGGGAAGAACCGCGACAGCAGGCCGGCTCGGTCGAATCGCGGGAGTGCGCGGCTCGGGCGCAGGCGTCGCTTCGCTTTGAACCGATTCTGTCGACACTTCCCCGACGAAGCGCACGCCCCGACGCGGTATGGTGCGGATCAGCCTTTGCTCGTCTCCATTGTCGCCGATCGCCCGACGCGCGGCATTCATGCGACTGGACAGAGTCGAGTCGGACACGATTCGGCCAGCCCAGACCGAGGCGATAAGATCGTCTTTGGTGACGACGCGGTCACGGTTCTTCACGAGATACACGAGCAGGTCAAACACTTGCGGCTCGACTGCAACCAGAGTTGATCCGCGACGCAGCTCTCTTCGGTCGGCGTCAAGTTTATGGTTACCAAAGTAAAATTGCACTGTGACGCCCCACGCGCACATCGCCTGAATTGTTTGGTACGCGCCGTTCAAGCACAAAATAGGGCTCCATCAAAGCGCGGCCATCCCCGTTCAAATTGCCAGCTTTAGCCGCTACGATGCTCGGGCCAGCGCGGGAGTGATGATGCCAGGAGTTCTTCTCAGCGACCAGATGACGCGGCATCGGCTTTGAGGCGTCGCTGGCATTTCCGAGTTCGCACTAATCAGATACTTCCGGTTGCTTGCAAAGAACAAGAACGTCGACCAACGGTGAAAAACTTTTCCAGGGATCGTGTTTTGCGTTAGATCAAATGCCGACGGACAAAGCGATATAGAGAGCGGAGTGGGGTTTTCAGCAGCAATGTCTAAGAGGACCGTGAGGGGAAAAAACAAGCCGTTGAAAGGCCGCAAACGAAAGACTTCGCGTCGCGACCCCGGCAAGCGTTTCGCTCAACTGGAAACTGAACTGCAGGCGAACAAGGCGCGGTGGGAAGCCGTTGTCGCAAACCCGTTCATGGGCATCACGGTTCTCGGCAAAACGCAACATTTCGTGGCAGCCAATTCGACTTTCCAGACGATGGTCGGGTATAGCGAGGCTGAACTAAAAAAGCTGACGCCGCTTGACATCACTCCCGCCGGAGATCGTGAGGCCAACAGGGTTCTTCTGAAAGAGCTGCAGCGCGGCAAGCGCCAGCATTACGAGCTCACGAAAAGGTTGCAGCGGAAAGATGGCGAGGTGATCTGGGTTCAGCTGTATGTTTTTGGAATTCCCGATCAGGGTGCCGTCGGCATGACTGTGAATATCACGGAAAAAATGCGTGCTGAAAACGCCCTGCAGGTCGCGCGGACGGAGCTTGCCCGCTCGGCGCACGTAAGCCGAATGGGTGCGATGACGGCGTCAATTGCGCATGAAATCAATCAGCCTTTGGCCGCCATCGTGGCAAACGCCAGTGCCGGGCTGCGCTGGGCAGAACGGACTCCTCCGCATCTCGACGATATCCGTGAAAGCTTTGAGCAGATCGGGCAGGAGGGCAGGCGTGCCGCCGAAGTGATCGACAGCGTACGTTCGATGTTCAAGTCCAAGGAATTGGCGCACGTTTCCGTCGATCTCAATCAACTCATTCGCGAAGTGCTGGCATTGGTTGAAGGTTCCATCCAGAAGCACGGAATCACCATGCGTACCGAATTGGATGAAGCGCTCGTTTCGGTAACGGGAAACCGAGTGCAACTGCAGCAGGTTCTCTTTAATCTCCTGACAAATGCGATCGAGGCGATGGAATCCGTTGCCAACCGCAGAATGCTGGTCAGGTCCGAACTCGGAAACGGTGAAATCCGTGTCACCGTCGAAGATTCCGGCAGCGGCATCGATCCGAAGGACATCGACAAGATCTTCAGTTCATTCTTTACGACCAAAGCCGAAGGCATGGGAATGGGTTTGTCGATCTGTCGCTCGATCGTCGAGTCGCATGGTGGCCGCCTCGCGGCTCTGCGTGCGCACGCGCAAGGGGCCGCGTTCCAGTTCACGTTGCCGCTCGGTGTGCCTGATACGGACGCCAGTTGATTCGACTTTCAGCGATCGCAAACTCAGGTGCGCGCAGTTCTGGTTGTGGCGGCAACCTGGCCAAGCTTGCCGGTGAGTCGATTGCGCGGGGAGCGGGGTAAATTGCCTTCGGAGCGATGGACACTGTGTCCGGCGACTTCGCTGCAAATCCGTTCACGACCCGAGCGAACGGCGTGCCATGGCGCGAAAGCGGGTATTTGCCTAGGATTGGCCCTCGTCGTGAAAGCGCGGGGGCCAGATGCAGCGACGCGGTGGCAAGGCAAAGGCTGAGAAAGTCCGGCGTCGGCCAAAGGCGCGGACCAAGCCCGGCAAAGCTGTACTGGCGCGCGCATCCATTGCAAAACTTGACGAACGGCTGCGCCAACGCACCCGCGAACTCGAAGAAGCGCTTCAGCAACAGACCGCCACAAGCGAGGTGCTGAGTATCATTCGCCGTTCGCCGGCCGATCCGCAGCCGGTATTCGAGGCGATTGTTCAGAGCGCCACTCGCCTGTGCGACGGCGTTTTCAGCGTTTTCTATCTTTACGACAATGACCGCATGCGCATTGCGGCGTTGAAAAATTTCACGCCTGAGGCGACCAATCAGCTTTACGGACGCCAGGAGCTCCAGCAACTCAACCGCTCGTTCGTCGGAGGCCGCGCCATTCTGGATCGTGCCGTCGCGCTCATCCCTGACGTGCTTGAAGATCCGGAGTATTCGCGTGAATTTGCGCTTGCCGGCGGATGGCGGGCGGTGCTCGCCGTGCCCTTGCTTCGCGATGGAAAGGCCATAGGGGCGCTAACGGTCGGCAAAGCTGAGCCGAACTCTTTTTCGGAGCGGCAGATTCAGCTCCTGAAAACATTCGCCGACCAGGCGGTGATCGCAATAGAAAACGTGCGTCTGTTCGAAAGCGTGCAGACGCGAACGCGTGAGTTGGCCGAATCTCTGGAGCATCTGCGGACCACGCAGGATCGTCTTGTCCAGACACAGAAAATCGCATCGCTCGGTCAGCTAACTGCCGGCATCGCGCACGAGATGAAGAACCCGCTCAATTTCGTCAATAACTTCTCGACACTTTCCGCCGAGCTAGTCGATGAGTTGAATGACACGGTGAAGGGCCTGCCGTTCTCCCACGATGCGCGCACGCAGCTCAATGAACTGACTGAAACGTTGCGCGACAACCTCGAGAAGGTCGTTCATCACGGCCGACGCGCGGATGCGATCGTCAAGAACATGCTACTGCACTCGCGCGAATCCTCGAGCGAGCACCGGCGCGTCGATATCAACGGCATCGTCGAAGAAAGCCTCAAGCTCGCCTGGCACGGCGCGCGGGCGCAGAAGCAGGGCTTTGAAATCGCAATCGAGCGAACGCTCGATCCGACTGCGGGTGAAGTCGACGTGTTTCCGCAGGACGTGACGCGGGCGCTTTTAAACGTGATCGTGAACGGCTTCTACGCAGCGAGCAAACGCAAGACGGAGGCGGGCAGCGGCGACGTCTACGAACCGAAACTTGCGGCTTCCACAAAGAGTCTGGGTGATCGCGTGGAAGTCAAGATCCGCGACAACGGCACCGGAATGTCCCCCGACGTGAAAGAGAAGATGTTCGACCCGTTCTTCACGACGAAACCGGCCGGAGAGGGGACCGGACTCGGTCTCTCCATCAGCCACGACATCATCGTCAAGCAGCACGCCGGTTCGATTGAAGTCGAAACCCGCCCTGGGGAATTCACCGAGGTCCGGGTCATCCTGCCGCGTTCAGCGCTGTTTGTCTGAGTCTCGCCGACCTGCTGGCTTTCATTCAATCATAACGCACGAGCTCTGGATGTCCGCGCGTGACTCCGCAATCACGCTAAAAACAGGTTGAGACTAGGGAACGTCGGGAGTGTCACCCCACTTCGACGAACTGACTGGGCCGCGCGGTCTTACCGTACGGCCCTATTTTTCGATGCGCTGCGAGTCCCTGGTGGGACATTTCGTGCGCGCAGAGACCCTGTTCGTTGCCGTTATCCGTCAGTCTCCGCAGGCCTGGGAGGCATCGAGGAATTTGGTGTGACGGTGGCGAGCTGCCCAACTTCTGCTAGTTCGCTCTCCAGCGCTGCAATTCGGCGGCGGAGTTGATCGTCATTGATTTGCATGAAGACATTTGCCGCCTTGTCGGCCAGTTCGGCAAGCATGGAACGTTCTTCATGGCTTAGCGCATTGCCGGTCGCGTGCGGTCCATAAAGCGCTAGCCCCAGGCAGCGCAACCGGTCCCCCACCGGAACTGCCAGAATAGGCCGTGTCAGACCGTCGGGAAGGTCGCTCCGCGTGGCAGCCGCAGCGTCGACGTCATAGGGCCGATTGGCCTTTGCGGGCGCGAGCAAAGGATCACGTGGATCGAGTACATGCGTTGCCCCATCCCATGTTTCGTCGGCTGCGGTGCGTCGGAAGACATGGCCCTGCTCGCGAAAGATGCTTGCTGAAGCAAGCCTGAGCGCGTTGTGCACCCCTTGGACGAGCTGCGATTCAACCTCAACATAATTTTTTGACTTCAATACCGCGTCACCGAGGTGCTCTCCGGCTCTCGCGACCGAACGGTTGAAAAGCCAGTCAAGGTAGTGGGCGGCATTGTCGTGAATTTTTGAAGTCAGAAAAAGAATGACAGCTGCAATTCCGACCCACGCCCACGCCGGCAGCGTTATCTTCTCGCTGATCCCTTCGCGAATGTGATCAATGCCCTCGTGTAGGAAGAGTATGGGCAAACTGAGAAGCAGGCCAAGAATGGTTACACGACGAAGCGGAATACTTACTTTTACGACATATGGTTTGCGCAGAGCCTCGCTGACGAGGAGGCAAAGAACGCCATTCACCAGGTACAGCAGGCCCCACAACTGTTCAGGCGGGGAATAGCCAGGCCATAGAAAGTCGAGAAGGGTTGTTGTTGTTCCTGCATCCGCGAAGACGAGGGCCGGCAATCCGATCACGCAGCCCCAGATCACCCAACGCAGGCGCTGATAATCCTTGAGCGGGAGCTCGCGCCGGCGCGCGAGCAGAATCAGGAAACCGCATGCGGCGACGATGAGTCCGCTGGCTACACCGACGCGCGTCACGATCTCCGTCGGAAACCCCAGGAGGTTCGCGTAGCTCAACACCAGCAGGAGCACGAGCAAGATCGCCACAAAGGGCAAAGCCCGTTCGATCGATCGCCACCGCGCTGTCGTTTCATCGGTCGGTGCTCTAAGCGCGAACCACAAGAAACCGGCCAGGCCGATGCCCTGCGCCACGGCGCCGGCCAGACCCTGTGCGAGCAAGGCGACAGGCGAGTACAGCTGCAGGAGTGCGTAATATTGCGCGGACTGGCCCGGATTGAACCAGATGACGTAAAGGAAGAATCCCCACGTCATAATTCCCGGCATTGTCCAAACCAGCCAGGCGGCGGCCAGAATAACAAGTATCGCGGCGAGTTGATCAAGCACTAGAACGACGAGGACCCATCCGTTATACGGCCGCTGTTTTGCAACGATGTCGATTTTTCGCGCCGGTCGATCGGGAGTGGCAGCCATCACGAGTTCGGCACGCCGTTGATTGGTGACGAGACGAAAACCTCCCAAGGCGGCCATCGCACTCGCGCATCGCAAAGTGTTTAGAGGGATGCAGCGCATCTGCTTGAGATCGAGCCTGTCACCGACACGCAGACCGGCCTGAAAGGCGGGTGATTCGGCTACGTGCGGGAACGGACCCTGTATATCGGTTATGACGCCATCGTTATTGGCGTAAAATCCGAATGAACCCAGCGGCTGATACAATCGATAGAAGTCGGGCACGATCATCGCCAGCGCCCAGAATGTGAGCGCCGCCAATAGAACGCGATCTGCGATGAGCCGATGTCCGCGCATCCTTTCGGATTTTCTACGATCCGACGCAGGAAGCCAACGGGCTTGCCAACCGCGCTTTGCGAGCAGTCTGAGGATTGCCGAACATCATCGCGATGTACTTTGCGCCAGGCGGAAGCCGAACAGCACCACGATCACACCAGCTAGTTGCAATGCGGTTGGTGTCTCACCGAGCGCCAGCCATCCGATCAGCAGCACAAATGGGGGCACCAGTGAAGGGAAGACCGCCGCGCGTCCCGCGCCCAGGAGGTGGACCGACTGAGCGAACAGGTAAATTGCGGCAGGACCCGCCAGAACGCCCTGCAGAATGGCCTGCAACAAAACTTCCCGCCAGCCGAGCGCTATCATGCGATCGAGACCGCCGAGAGCCCAATCAACGGGAACGATGGACAGCGATATGACACTGATGACCATTGTGGCCGGCATCGGCGAGATCCGCCAGAACCGCAGCAATATCCCGAACGTCGCGAACATCAGGCCGGTCAAAACGAATATGAGATCGCCGGCGACGCCGTGCAGGCCTATCGCGAAGGCCGACTCGGCGCCTATCACCAACAATCCGCAAACAATGATCACCGCGCCAATCGCGCGTGTCGTGGTGATCTTCTCTCCGAGCCAAAGCGTGGCGAGAAGCAGTCCGCCGAGCGTTGCACAGGAAGGCTGGATCACGCCGCCATGTCCAAGCGGGACCAACAAGAAGCCTGCGTTGCTGATGAGTACGAAGCAGGGGCCGCCGAGAATAGCCAGTAGGATCGCACGGCCCCAGCCGATGCCATTGAGATCGCGGATGCCACCGCGAACGACCAGCGGCAGGAATGCTATTCCGGCCCAGAGGTAGCGGTGAATTGCCAGATCGAGTGGCGAAAATCCGGCGGTCAGGCCGTGACGGACACCGGCAAATCCGGCCGCCCAGAAGAGGGATGCCCCTATTCCGCAGGCAATGCCGACGGCCGCGGAGCTAAATCGACCGGTCGAGTCCAAAATGGCATTGCGTTTGTCATCTACCACCCGCGCCACGCGCGTCCTCGACATATGGTCTCGCAAGTATTGCGAGTGACCCCGTTGTAAAAGGTGGCGCTGGCGCAGTCGCCGTACCAGCTGCCCGAGACAAGCCTGACCGGTTGTCCGGGGACCCAGCCGAGACAGGCGGGCGCTACGCCGTCGTAGCGAAAGCCGTTGACGACAAGCTGGCCACTGAAAGGTGGAGCAACGAGTTCGACCACATGCGGATAGATCGCCGCGTACCGATGGCGATGCCGGGCATACCCCGGTTCATCTGAAAAAGCCGATTGGCTAAACAGCAGCAGCACAAAAGTGATTGAGGCGACACGGGCGATCATTTTCAGTCTCCGAATAAACGGCTCCGCGCGTTTCCCGAGTGTGACCGAATCGGCCCCGGTCCGCAACGCTTCGTTGGCTGACTATGGTGACTCCCATTAGTGGCTCGGAATGACAGGCGTTTCACGCTCGCGCGCGCGCAATCGCTTCCATCAGCATCTTCTTGGCTTCCGTCGCATCACCCCATTTCACGACTTTCACCCACTTGCCGGGTTCGAGATCCTTGTAATGTTCAAAGAAATGCTGGATCTGCTGCAGCGTGATCTCGGGCAAGTCCGTGTAATTGGTGACATGCGCGTACCGTTTCGTCACCGCCGAAACCGGTACCGCAATGATCTTCTCGTCGCCGCCCGACTCGTCTTCCATCTTGAGCACACCGATCGGTCGGACATTGATGATCGCTCCAGGCACAATCGGCCGCGTATTGGCGACCAGCACATCGATCGGATCACCGTCTTGCGAAAGCGTGTGCGGGACGAATCCGTAGTTTCCCGGATAGCGCATAGGCGTGTGGAGAAAGCGGTCCACGACCAAGGTACCGGCCGCTTTGTCCAATTCGTACTTGATCGGCTCGCCGCCGATCGGAACCTCGACGATGACGTTGACATCGTCCGGCGGACTGTTCCCGATCTTGATGGCATCGATCCGCATGGAACGCTCTCGCTGCTGCGATCACATTATAACTATGGCCGCTGACGACAGCGACTAAGGAATATGCGGCAATCGACCGGAAATCGTGGAATGCCAGGCTTTCGGCTTGGAGCCGATACCTTTCGTCTTGCGGATGATGTTCGAAATTGCGATCGCTGGCGAAATCTTGCTGCGCCGCGATAACCTTTTGGTGATCAGGTGAGTTTCCGGCGCAATCCGATTGTTCATTGCGGGCCAGAGAATTAAACTTTGGTTCTTCGGATTGTCGGCGGACAGCCCGTGCAAAAAATCTGATCCGGGAGGATACAGAATGCTTCGTCTTACCATCAATGGAAAATCACACGATGTCGATGTGGAATCCGAAACGCCACTCTTGTGGGTTATCCGCGATTCAATCGGCATGACCGGGACAAAATACGGATGTGGAATTGCGCAATGCGGCGCCTGCACTGTGCACATTGACGGCGCGGCGGTACGTTCGTGCGGCGTCACGGCCGGCGATGCCGTCGGAAAGAATGTCACCACCATAGAAGGCCTTGCCGAGAACGGGATTCTCACCAAGGTCCAGCAAGCCTGGATCGACCTCGACGTGCCGCAATGCGGGTACTGTCAGAGCGGCATGATCATGGCTGTCTCGGCTCTGTTGAAGGAAAAACCGAAGCCGACCGACGCCGACATCGACAACTCGATTACCAATATCTGTCGGTGCGGAACATTTCAGCAAGTACGCGCGGCGATCCATGCCGCGGCCAGCGCGTAAGGGAGGGCATCATGAATTACATGCCACTCGACCGCCGGTCATTTCTTGCAGGGTCGGCAACCGTCGGCCTGTCGCTCGGCTTCCATGTGCCATTCGTATCTCCGACGAGCGCGGAAGGCGCGCCAGAAGTCAATGCCTGGGTTGTCGTCAAACCCGACGACACCGTCATTATCCGCATCGCACGCTCGGAGATGGGCCAGGGCACGCTCACCGGGCTCGCACAGATGGTCGCCGAGGAACTCGAATGCGACTGGTCCAAAGTGACGACCGAATACCCAACACCGGGCGAAAGTGTTGCCCGCAAGAATCCCTGGGGTGATTTCGGCACTGGCGGCAGCCGCGGCATCCGTACCTCGCAAGATTACGTGCGCAAAGGCGGCGCGGCGGCGCGCATGATGCTCGTCCAAGCCGCGGCCAACGAATGGAAGGTGCCGGCGTCCGAGTGCACGGCGGCGAATAGCGTGATCACGCACAAGGCGTCGAACCGTTCGACGACTTACGGAAAGGTCGCAGCCGCGGCGGCGCAGATCGAGCCGCCCAAAGACGTGCCACTCAAGGACCCGAAGGACTGGAAGCTCATTGGCAAGAGCGTCAAGCGCCTCGACACCGCCGACAAGACGGTCGGTAAGATGATGTACGGCGTGGACGTCAAGTTGCCGGGCATGCTCAACGCCACGATCAAGGCCTGTCCGGTGTTCGGCGGCAAACTGAAGAGTTTCGACGCCGCCAAGGTCGAGTCGATGAAAGGCGTCAAGAAGGTCGTGCCCGTTGGCGACAATGCGGTCGCCGTCATCGCCGATACGTGGTGGCACGCCAAGTCCGCGCTCGATGCGCTGCCCATCGTCTGGGATGGCGGCGAGAATGCCAAGGTATCGAGTGAATCGATTGCCAAGTGGCTCAAGGAAGGCCTCGACTCCGACCAAGCCTTCGTCGGCAACAAGAACGGCGACGCAAAGGCGGGACTCGCGAGCGCTGCGAAGAAAGTGGTGGCCGAATATGGGTACCCCTACCAGAACCACGCGTGCATGGAGCCGTTGAACGCGACCGCGCTCTACACGCCTGACCGATGCGAGGTCTGGTGTGGCACACAGCACGGACAGGCGGCGTTTGCTGCGGCACTTGAAGCGTCCGGCCTGCCGGCGAGCAAGGTCGAAGTCTACAAGTACATGCTGGGCGGCGGCTTCGGCCGACGCGGCCGCTCTGACTATGTCACGCAGGCCGTTCTGATCGCCAAGCAGATGCCCAGCACGCCGATCAAGCTGCTGTGGTCGCGCGAAGAGGACATGCAACACGGCACCTATCATCCGGTGACGCAATGCCGGCTGACCGCCGGCCTCGATGACAAGGGCAATCTCAACACGTTGCACGTCCGGATTTCTGGGCAGTCGATCCTTACGGCCTTGCGGCCGGAAGCGCTGGTGAACGGAATGGATCCGGCCACGTTCCAGGGACTGAACGCGTCGGGGGAGGCGGCCATTGGCTATTCGGTGCCCAACCTTCTGATCGAGCACGCAATGCGCAATCCCCATGTGCCGCCGGGCTTCTGGCGTGGCGTCAATGTCAACCACAACGCCATCTATCTCGAATCCTTCATGGATGAACTGGCCAAGGAAACGGGAGTGGATCCGCTGGAATTCCGTCGACGACTGATGGCAAACCATCCGAAACATCTCGGCGTGCTCAATGCCGTCGCCGAGCGTATCGGCTGGGGCACACCCGCGCCGGCCGGCCAATTCCGCGGCATTGCGCAGTTCATGGGCTACGGCAGCTATGTTGCGGCTGCGGCCGAAGTCTCCGTCAACGACAACAAAGTGAAAGTCCATCGCATCGTTGCGGCGACTGATCCTGGCTACGCAGTGAATCCTGGACAGATCGAGCGGCAGATTAGCGGCTCGTTCGTCTACGGATTGTCCGCACTGTTCCTCGGCGAATGCACCGTCAAGGATGGAGCCATCGAACAGACCAACTTCGATACCTACGACAGCATGCGGATCGCGCAGATGCCTAAGGTCGAGTGCATCGTCATGCCGACCGGAGGTTTCTGGGGCGGTGTCGGCGAGCCGACGATCAGCGTGGCGCCGCCCGCCGTGCTCAACGCGATCTTTGCGGCTACGGGCAAGCGCTATCGCTCGTTCCCGCTCAAGAATCACGGGCTTAGCTTGGTCTGATTTCGGGGCGGCCGTTTTCGGCCGCCCCGCCGACATTCGAAGCGCGTCACCAAGACATGCGCCTATGAAAAAGAATCGCGTAACTCGACGCGACTTCGTCAGAACTGCAATGGCGGCTTCGGCCGCCATTTTTCCAATGCCTGCCGTCGCACAGGACGGTAATGCGCGCGTTGTCGTTGTGGGCGGTGGATTTGGCGGCGCGGCCTGTGCTCGTGCGCTCAAGCGTACAAATCCACGCTTGACCGTTACTCTCGTCGAGAGCAATCGCACCTTCACTGCGTGCCCAATGAGCAATGCGGCAATCGTCGGCCTGCGCGATCTCAAGTTGCAGGATTTTGGATACGACCAGGTCGCCGCGGCCGGTGTCAGCATGGAATTCGCCGCGGCCACGGCCATCGATCCTGCGACGAAGGTCGTTACTCTCGCCGACGGTCGCAAACTCGGCTACGAGCGCCTGGTGCTCGCACCGGGCATCGATTTTCGCTGGGATGCGTTGCCGGGTTATTCGCCTGCCGCTGCTGCCGTCATGCCGCACGCGTGGAAGGACGGCGAGCAGATTGCTTTGCTGACAAAGCAAATCGGCGCAATGGACGATGGCAGCGTGGTGGTGATCTCCGTGCCGGTCACCCCGTCGAGGTGCCCGCCCGCTCCATATGAGCGCGCAAGTCTGATCGCGCACATGCTCAAGACCAGAAAACCACGATCGAAGGTGATCGTGCTTGACGCCAAAGATTCCTTCACGATGCAACGCCAGTTCCAGGGCGCGTGGAAGGCGCTTTATCCCGGCGTGCTTGAGTACGTCGCGCTGTCCGACGGAGGACTGGTCACGTCGGTTGACGTCGCGAACAGGACTGTCGTAACCGATTTCGACAAATTTACTCCGGCGGTGGCCAACATCATTCCACAACAAAAAGCCGGTCGTATCGCCGAAATCGCCGGTGTCGCAGACCGCACCGGTTGGTGCCCGATCGATCCCCTGACTTTCGAGTCGCAGTTGCAGCCGAACATTCATGTCGTTGGCGACGCCGCAATTGGCGGCGCGATGCCGCGATCTGCCTCCGCTGCCAATTCGCAGGCCGGAATCTGCGCCGGCGCGATCGCTACGCTGCTCACCGGTGGCACGCCCGCGGCACCGACTTTAACAAGCCAGTGCTACAGCCTGATTGCGCCGGACTACGCGATTTCGCAGCGCGGCAGCTATCGTCCGGTCGACGGCATTTATAACGAAGTCGAGGGCACCGCCATAACAAGCCCAATCGATGCGCCGCAGGATGTGCGCGCCCGGGAAGCGGCCGAGGTGGAGAGCTGGTTCAAATCTCTCACCGGCGAGGTGTTCGGATGAGAGCGGCCATCGCTGCAATCTTTATTGCTTTTGTAATTGGTGACGGTTGCTTGGCCGACGAATTGGCCCAGTTCATGATTGTCGGCAACGTCATTCCCGGTTCTCTCACCGGGGTGCCCGGTGATGCGGCGCGCGGCCGTTCGATCGTGCTCAATCGCACGGTCGGACTGTGCCTGTTGTGCCATTCCGGTCCGGTCCCGGAGGAGCGGTTCCAGGGCAATCTGGCTCCGGACCTCAAAGGCACCGGTGCGCGTTGGTCCGTCGAGCAACTGCGGATGCGCATGGTCGACAGTCGGAAGCTCAACCCCGACACAATCATGCCGGCCTATTATGCGCTTGATGGATTGAGCAGGGTGGCGCCGGCTTACGCTGGCAAGCCGCTATTGACCGCGGAACAGATCGAAGACGTGGTGGCTTTTCTCGCTACCTTGCGCGACTGAAACGGAGACATGATCGGGATAATTCGGGATAATCATGGGCAGGACCAAACCAGTTGCGACCCGACGCGCAGTCATGCTCGGAGGCTTGGCTGGCAGCCTCGCGGCGACGATCAGGCTCGAGCCCGCGCAAGCGACGCCTGAACGCATGCGAGCGGCAATCCGCAACGTCGTCGGTGAAGCATCCGTCCGCAAGGGGCGGGTCGACCTAGAGGTGCCGCCGCTCGTCGAAAACGGCAATACGGTGTCGCTCGCGGTATCGGTCGACAGCCCGATGACCACGACCGATTACGTCAAGACCATTCACGTCTTCAACGAAAAGAATCCTCAGCCCAATGTCATCTCGGTCCATCTTGGCCCGCGCGCCGGCAGGGCGAAGTTTTCAACGCGCTTTCGACTGGCCGATTCGCAGATCGTCACAGCCATCGCCGAAATGAGCGACGGTACATTCTGGTCAGCCTCAGCCGATGTGATCGTGACGCTGGCGGCTTGTGTGGAGGGCATCTAGATGGCCCGCCAGTTGATCAATGTGCCGGCCAAGGTCAAGCGCGGCCAGGTGTTCGAGATCAAAACCTTGATTTCTCACATCATGGAGACGGGTTTTCGCTTCACGACAACGGGCGACAAGATCCCGCGCGATATCGTGACGACTTTTTCATGCAGCTACAATGGCGAGGAAATCTTCCGCGCCGATCTCTATCCCGCCATTTCCGCTAATCCATTCTTGGATTTCTTCACCGTGGCGACCGAAAGCGGCACGCTCGACTTCAAATGGGCCGGCGACAACGGATTTTCCGAAACCGCCTCGGCCAAGATTGTGGTGGAATGAACCCTCGAACGCCACGGGCGCTCTCGATCATTAGTCGTGTGACGGCCATTGTCTGCTTGCTGTTCGCGATCGCGAGCACGGTCCATGGCACCGATATCCCGCTCGACCAGCGGCGGTCCGGCTATCTCGATCTCGGTCACGACAGCAAGGCGATGCAGGATGACGACACCATCAATCCGGCGACGCTCTGGGTGCAGGATGGCGAAGAGCTGTGGAATCAGAAAGTCGGTGCTGCCAGTCGCGCGTGTGCCGATTGTCACCAGGACGCGACCGTCAGCATGAAAGGCGTTGCCGCGCGTTATCCCACATTCAGCGTGGCGCGCAATGGTCCGGTCAATCTCGAACAGCGCATCAACCTGTGCCGCGGCGAGCACCAGCAGGCGCCGCCTCTCGCCTACGAGAGCCGCGAACTTCTGGCGCTTTCCGCCTATGTCGGACGGCAGTCGCGCGGAATGGCGATCGCGCCGCCCGACGACAGTCGGCTTGTGCCTTTCATCGAAGCCGGTCGCAAATTGTTCAACCGCCGGATCGGCCAGATCGACATGAGTTGCGCGCAGTGTCACGACGACAATTGGGGCAAAAAGCTCGCTGGTAGCCTCATCCCACAGGGTCAGCCGACCGGATATCCGATCTATCGCCTGGAATGGCAAAGCCTTGGTTCACTGCAGCGACGGCTGCGCAATTGCATGAGCGGATTACGCGCCGAAGCTTACGAATATGGCGCGCCTGAGAATGTAAACCTGGAGCTCTTTTTGATGTGGCGCGCCCGGGGATTGCAGCTTGAGACGCCAGCTGTGCGGCCATGACGGTCGCCTGAGGGCGGGTGCTCATATCGGGACACTTGGACCACAGGCCGGTATACTCCAGTGGTGGGCGTCCGGATGAACCGTGCTCGAGCGAGGTGAGAGATGACTTCCGTCTTAAACCGTATGCTCTGTCTCCTTGCTGTGCCGTTCGTTTTTGTGCTGCAGGCGCAGGATGCTTCGGCGCAAGAAACAGCAAAAGGTCTGCTGGCGACCCAGGCGCGGGCCCAAGGTTACCCTTGCGACAAGCCCATCAGCGCAAGGAAATACGCAAAACGGTCGCGACCAGACGAAGCCTTTTGGGTTCTTCGCTGCGAACACAAGTCCTACACGATGCGGCTGACACCGGACATGGCCGCGCATATTCAGCGTTTGAAGTAGCGACTCAATTTGGGTTTTTTCATTGCGGGGTGCGACGCGCCGCAGAAACGAAATTTCCGCGATTACCAAACATTAATTCGTCCGAAACGTCGCCGTAATGCCGCTCTCCCCATATGACCGCCACCACGTTGACGCTGGGCGGGCGACCGGTGGTGAACGCTATGTGGCATCCAATTCTCACGGCTCCGTTCGATTACGATCTGGAACTGGCGGTGATCGATGACAGTGGCACGCGGGCAACCTGCTTTGCCTGCCGACGTATCCTTGGCGGCTGGATCAAATCGGAGACCGGGTGCCCCATCGATCTGCGTCCGACGCATTGGCGCGACTGGGCTAAAAAATCGTGAAGCCTGCGGTTGGCATCGGCGCGTCAAGGTCGACGCGTTTCTTGACGAGGTATGCTATGACACGCGCAAGTTGATTGTGCGCCACGTCATTCGACCGACAGACATGTCTATTCTCGATGAGCCGAAGATCGATTGCCATGTCCACGTGATCGATCCGGTCAATTTTCCATATCGTCAAGACGTCGCGTATAAGCCGGCCGGACAGGAGATCGGCTCGACCGCGCAATTTCGTCACGTCATGGATTGCTACAACGTGAAGCATGCGCTGCTCGTGCAGCCGAATTCGGGTTACGGAAGCGACAATTCCTGCATGCTCGATGCGATCGAGACAGGCGAGGGGCGTTTCAAAGGTGTCGCCATCATTGATCTCGATGCGGACATCGCGACGTTGAAGCGATACAAGGCGCGCGGCATCATCGGCGCCGCGATCAATCCGACATTCCACGGCAATCATCATTACAGGCATGCCTCCGGCCTGATGCGCCGGCTCGCCGATCTCGACATGTATTTCAATCTCCAGGTCGAGAACGAGCAGTTCCTAATGTACGCGCCCTGGATCGAAGAAATCCCGGTCAAGGTCCTGATCGACCACCTCGGACGGCCGACCCCTCCGGCAGGCCTCAACCAGCCAGCCTTTGCGGCCATTCTGCGCCTTGCGGAAACAGGTCGCGTGAGCGTCAAGTTGTCCGGCTACCTGAAATTTGCCCGTTCGTCTTATCCGTTCGAGGATTGCTGGCCGTATGTGCGCGCGCTGGTCGATGCCTTCACGCTCGATCATTGCGTTTGGTCGTCGGACTGGCCTTATCTGCGCGCGCGGGAACGGCAGGACTATGGACCACTGGTCCACCTGGCCGGCCGGCTTTTTCCGGATGCCGCCGACCGGCGCAAGCTTTTTTGGGACACGCCAAACCGCCTGTTCAAGTTTGCGGATCACTGAAGGGGAACGGGGATGGAAGGCAAAGCCATGGGCACTCAACGCCTTGAAGCGTTCACCGATGGCGTGATTGCCATCGTCATAACGATCATGGTCTTGGAAATAAAAGTGCCGCACGATTCGAGCCCGGAAGCGTTGCTCGCAACTCTTCCGATCCTGCTCACTTATGTGCTGAGCTTCGTTAATGTGGGTCTATTCTGGAATAACCATCATCACATGCTGCACGCGGCCTCGCGGGTCGACGGGAACGTTCTGTGGGCAAACATGTTCCTGCTCTTCTGGATCTCCCTCGTCCCATTTGTCATTCGCTGGATCGATGAGTCCGGATTCCGGGCGCTGCCGACCGCGGCTTATGGCGCAGTTCTAGCGATGGCGGCGGTTGGTTACATGTTGCTGGAGCGGGCGCTCATCAACTGCAATGGACCCAAGTCGACGTTGGCGACCGCGGTCGGCCACGATCTGAAAAGCAAGATTTCGTTGGGCATTTACACAGTCGCCATCGTGCTCGCGTTCTACCAACCGTGGATTGCCATTGCCTTGTACATTGCTAATGCGGCCGCCTGGTTCCTGCCGGACCGGCGCATTGAATCGCTGAAGAAATCTGATTAGCCGCGCGTCGCGGGCTCGTAATTTTCGAGCATTGCTGTCGCCATCAAGCGGTTTTACCGGCTAGCCGTCATGACGATTGCCCGCATTCGACCGCCTATGGCTTTTGCGCCGAAGCGCTCGGCGAGGGCCTTTGCCGCGTGTTGAGTAGCTTCTTCCAGAGAGGGAGCGCCGCGGGATTCGATTTCGTTTCTGAGCGGGGTCCCCTGGCAAAACGCGGCTGCAACGTCACGCGGTGACGAACCCTTGCTTCTAGCGTCCACCGTCTCGATTGAAACGGCATCAAATCCTGCAGCGTTCAGGTCCTCGCGAATGCGATCCCTATCGCAATAGCCGTGCGGCGTGCGAGCAAGAAAACGAGGAGGATCCTGAGGAAAGAATGAGGCGAGAGCCTGGATGACGGCGTCGGCAAATTCGTTTTCTTCAATGCGATCCCACACGTTGAAAAAGTATCGGCCGCCCGGCTTCAAGACGCGCAGCGCTTCGCGATAACCCCGAACTTTGTCGGGAAAAAACATCGCGCCGAACTGACAGGCTACAACGTCGAACGTGCGGTCTTCGAACGGTAGCGCCAGTGCATCGGCCTGTTTCCATTCGATGCGCGCGTTTCCGGATTGCCGCGCCTTCGCATGATCGAGCATCGGCTGGTTCAGATCGGTGGCAATAAGTCGCGCGTCCGCGAGCGAGGAGGCAAGTGCTCTGGTCACTGCTCCCGTGCCTGCGGCGGTTTCCAACACAAGCTGTGGCTTCGCTCTCGACACACGCTCCGCAAGATCACGTGCATAGGGTTCGAAGATAAGTGGAACGAGCAACCGGTCGTAGAGGTCAGGGATCGATCCAGCAAATAGCGCGTCGCTTGTTGCCATGACGATGGTGCCGGGTTGGGATTGGTTCCATCCCAAACCCCTATCGCGCGGGTGCGTCGGCAGGCAAGTCTGCTTTTCGAACCGGGACCGGCCTCCTACACAGGACGGGGCTCAGACGAAGAGTGAATTGGACCTAGGGGTTGGTCCTGTTTTCTTGACGGACTGAAATACCAACCGCGCGCCTCGGCGTCGTCTTCAATCGTCGGCCACTTTTCAGGCTGCGTGCTTTGCGCTCTTCGGGCCCCTGGGTTCCGTCAGGCGCACCGCTAGAAGCCAGGCGAGCCAGAGGATGGCGAAGAACAAGGTCAATGAAACCGGGAGGCTGGCGGCCGGAAAAATCCGATCCAGCACGAGACCAATCGTAACTGTAATGGCCTCACCGACCAGGACAATCACAGTATAGACCACCATGATCCACATTGGGTTGGCCCCTGCATTTGCTGGTTGCCCTTGAAAATCTTGTACGGCTGCGCGCGTTGGACCGAACGTAAATTGGGCATTAAATTTGTGCGGACGTCGGAGCCATATGCATCAAGGAGTCTGCCGTGTTCTCTGTCGATCAAGTCATTGTGTGGATCGTCGTCGGATTGCTCGGCGGCGGCATCGCCGGGGCCTTGATGACCTGGGAGCGCGGAGGCTTTGGGCTGTGGAAGAATCTCGCGCTCGGTCTTACTGGCGCGATCATCGGCGGGCTGCTGTTCCGCATATTCGGGATCTGGCCGGGCTTGGACAAAATCGCGATCTCGCTGCGTGACATTGTTTCTGCGGTCGTGGGATCTCTCCTTGTCCTTGGTGCGCTCTGGTTGTGGCGCAGGTTCGTGGCGTCACAGGAAAACACATGATTTCTGTTCTCCGCGCGTGACTTGGCGAGGATAGGCCATCTCTTAACGCGCCTTGCCCGAACCGCTAAGATGTCGTGTTTCGGGGGCGTTACGAAACGGCTTAAGACAGGGGTAAGTCAGCCAAGGCTAGAGGCCGCAAGAACGTGAAGCGCCGTGCGCGAGCGCCGGCGCGGCGGCTTGGCTGGCCTAGACCAACGAAGGGCGGCGGGTCGAATTGAGGTCGAGACGCGGCCTGGCGAGTTTACGGAAATCAGCGTCACATTGCCGCGCGCGGTTATTGCCGTTTCCGAGGTCGGCAAGCGGGCGTAACCCCCCAACCGGTTCCCGCCTTCCGGCAATGTTTATGCAGGATTTATTGGCCCTCGGGCCAATCGCGCAATAGTTGGCTCCTTTATAGCCTCCCGCGGAACGCGCAGACACAAACATGCATCTTCGGGAGTGCGCGCTCTTTTTGTGACGGGCTGTACCGAGGAGACTGCAAAATGCCGCTGTCAGTAGAGTTACGAGCCGTCAATTTGGCGACGCGCGCCGAAAGATTTAGGCAAGGCAAGAAACTTCGGCAGCATGTCGCACGAGAGAGACACGCCGATCTGAAAGGCGTGGGTTCGAGAAGCGCGGTCGCCATTCTCGCCGAGAGCGATCCTGAGCGTGTTCCGGAACTCGTCGCCGAGCGTTACGCGCGAATGATGGAGAATTCCTTCGCCTTTCTGCGCGGCGCTGCAGCTGTCATGGCAGCAGACTTGGCGCACCAACCGGTACCCGGAATCAAGGTTCAGGCCTGTGGCGACAGCCATGTGATGAACTTCGGTGCATTTGTTACGCCGGAGGACAATATCCTGTTCGACGTCAACGACTTTGACGAGACGATCGCAGACGTGGACTTCACTGTTGACCTGAAGCGCCTTGCGGCGAGTGTCGCTGTTGCCGCCCTGGCTAGCGGTGAAAGCAAGAACCGCGCTCGCGCTCTGGTTTCGGCAACCGTGGGGGCCTATCGCAAGCATGTGTTCAGTCTTCTCGATCTGTCACCGTTAGAGATCTGGCACAGCCGGATCGATCTCGAAGAGCAACTCAAGTTGATCGGCAACAAGACATTGCGGCGCAAATTGGCGATGATTATCGGCAAGGCGCGCGGCGAAGGGCTCGAAAAGGATGACAATTTCCCGCGCCTGATCAAGGGAAGCGAACTGCGCATTGCCGACAAACCGCCGACGATCTTCCACCTCGAGCCGAGTACCCACGTGGCACATAAACTCGATACTGATCGCGTTTTTGCCATGTACCGCGAGTGTCTTGGGACTGACCGGCGTCACATCCTCGACCGCCACAAGATCGTGGATCTTGCGTTTAAGGCCGTCGGTGTCGGGTCTGTTGGCACCTATTGCTACATCGCGCTGCTGATGACCGGCGACAGCGAACCTCTCTTCCTTCAACTCAAACAGGCGCAACGCTCGGTTTTGGAGCGTCTCGGCGGGGGGATCGCCTATGTCGGGCATCAGGGCCAACGTGTCGTGGAAGGTCAGCAAATGATGCAGGCCGCAAGCGATATTTTTCTTGGTCACACGCAGGACGACGAAACCGGCCGTCAGTTCTACGTCCGCACGCTGAAGAACCACAGGCTGGGCGGGATCAGCGAGATCAGTGAATTGGAGGCGCTTTCGGATTACGTGCGCGTGTGTGGCCGCACTCTTGCACGGGCTCACGCTCGGTCGGGCGATCCGGCTCTCATCGCTGGCTACATGGGTAAGAGCGAAACGATGGACGATGCGCTCGCCTCGTTTGCCATTGCCTATGCGGGACAGACGGCGGTCGACCACGCCGCGCTCGTCAAGGCAAGGTCGAATCGGGACAAGAAAAAACTGAAACTGGTTGCGGCATAGTTTCGCAGAAATCGCATTTCTCGGGCGGGCGCCTCGGCTTCAGAGCCGAGGCGCATTGCAAATCGCAAATTTTTATATGAACCTGACGCGGGACAACGTCTCGCATGCGTCGCGCAGAAAAGGGTGGTTTGGATCGGTGCTGTCCTGTCGGCGTCGATCCAGGTGACAACTACGCCGGTAACCTGCAAGCGAGGGCACAACGGTCGAGGCCAAATTGACTGAACCCGTTCTGGTCTTCGGAATTCCGTTCGATTTCATTCTTTTCTTCCTGACATTGTTCGGTATTGCGCTGTTTCACCGGCACACGTTGCCGATCGCGCTTGCCGGTCTCGCTGTCATTGCTGCCTACAAGCTGGCCTTCACGGGTTTCAGGGATGGTCCCGGTTTTGCGGGGCTCGGCCTGCATCTGCGCAACGAGTTTTTCCTTCTGGGCAATCTGTTCCTTTTGCTGATGGGATTTGCGCTATTGTCGCGCCACTTCGAGGAAAGCGCCGTCCCCGACCAGATGCCCGCGCTGCTTCCGGACGATTGGAAGGGCGGCCTGGTGCTGCTTGTCATGGTGTTTGTGCTGTCGAGCTTTCTCGACAATATTGCCGCGGCTATCATCGGTGGCACGGTTGCTCGGCATCTGTTTCGCGGAAAAGTCCATATTGGCTACCTC
Organism: Pseudolabrys sp.; assembly: GCA_035538755.1. Lineage (GTDB taxonomy): Bacteria > Pseudomonadota > Alphaproteobacteria > Rhizobiales > Xanthobacteraceae > Pseudolabrys. Next base: position 30,318 of record DATLJR010000193.1, on the reverse strand, counting down.
GCCGCCATTGTGGCTGCATCGAACGCCGGAGGTTCGGGCAGCGTGGTCGGCGACACGACAACCACAATGATGTGGGTTTCCGGTGTCAGCGCGTTGAGCGTGCTCGAAGCCTATTGCGCAGCGATTGTGGCGCTAGTCCTCTTTGCCGTACCGGCGTCATTGCTGCAGCAACGCTATTCGCCCATCACAAAGCATGCGCGCAAAGGGCTCGTCATCGATTGGATCCGTGTCTTTATTGTTGCCGCGATGCTGGTCGTCGCACTTGTCGTGAATATCGCAACGAACCTGCGGTTCCCCGAATTACTTGCTCGTGTGCCGGTGCTCGGGCTCTCAGTGTGGACGGTGCTTGTGGCAACCGCACCGTTGCGGCGACCGGATTGGAGTGTTTTGCCAGAGACGTTCAAGGGCACGATTTTCCTTCTTGCGCTCGTGACCGCTGCTTCGATGATGCCTGTCGAGAGCCTGCCCGCCGCATCATGGCAGACCGCCCTGGGCCTGGGGTTCGGCTCGGCTGTATTTGACAACATTCCGCTGACGGCCCTTGCCCTCAAGCAAGGCGGCTATGATTGGGGTTACCTTGCTTACGCGGTGGGATTTGGCGGCTCGATGATTTGGTTCGGGTCGTCGGCGGGTGTCGCGCTTGCAAATCAGTACCCGGAAGCAAAATCTGTTGTCCTTTGGCTCAGGCACGGCTGGCATGTGGTCCTGGCCTATGTGATCGGATTCTTTGTGATGTTGGCTGTCATCGGATGGCATCCCGATCCCAGCTCTTAACGGCTCTGGCCCGACGCGCTGCGATGCGGAGAAGATGAGGCGCGCGAGTTCATTACGCTTCTTTCGGTGCTGCCTGGCCGTTGGGGGCACATGCGCAGCAAGCGGCGGGACATCTCAAGCCGCAAGCGCGCCTCTGGTCGGCTTCCCGAACAGCGGATCCCCCGAGACGTATCGGTTCAACGCTGAGATCCAGGGTGACATTGAACGTGCGATTGTTTCGTTTGGCGACCAGCCGGATTCCGGTCTGATCGTTTTTTCCTCACCCGAAGACAATCGCGAACCGGAAATTGATCAGTTCTCTGGCGACGCAAAATCAATTGCCGGCGATCTATCCGTATCGATACTTTTCAGCCGATGGAGGCCTGATCTCGTATGGCCCGGATCAGATCGATCAATGGCGCGGGGCCGCGGTCTACGTGAATCGTATCCTCAAAGGTGAGAAACCGGATGGGGTCCCGGTACAAACACCGACAAAATATGAGCTGTCGATCAATCTTAAGACAGCAAAAACGCTTGGCATGATGGTGCCGCCGAGCCTGATCGCGAGAGCCGACGAAGTGGTCGAATAACCCGGCGAGACCGTCCGCCTCACCGGTTCAGTTCATGGCCTGTGCGAGTTTGCTCCAGTCGCCCGCCTGGATACGAGCGACCAGCTTATAGCCGCCGTTGCCATCAGGCTTGAACACCGAAGCTTCGCCCTCGCGCACATCGAACCAGTCCTTGCCGAAAGCATCGAGGATGTTCGGCTTGTGGGTGACCACGATGATATTGGTCCCGGCGGGTAATGTCGCTCCGGCTATTTTCCGCAAGGCCGCCGCGCGCCGATTGTTTTCGATCGGAGTGACAACGAGCCCACCCTCAGTGAAGTCGGCGGAGGCCTTCACGTCGCCGAATCCCATCAGCGCGCCGGTATCGACTGCGCGCTGGAAAAGGCTGCTGTGAACCTCGCCGACGGGGATCCTGAGTTTGCGCATCGATTCACCAATCGATTTTGCCAGCGCCCTCCCTTCATCATTGAGCTGGCGCTGCTTGACGACGTTACTTGGGTTGAGAGGGTCGGTGTCGGCCTGATCCTGATTGGTCGCGCCATGACGGAAGACGATCACATAGCCGCCATCACGCAACGCATTGATCCATTCGGGCTGCGGCGCTGCCGTCTGGCTGCCGGCCGGCGCCGAAACAAGCGCCAAAATACACAGCCATGCGATTCCAATAATGCGCGTTATCATGCGACCTCGCTTTTTTCCGCGTCGCGGGTCACTGCTGCGCGCGCGCGCGTAAATCAGGAACCGCGGCCGACGAACTTTCCTGCGCCTTGATTGGGGGCCATTTCCAAAACAACGATACAAATACCAACACAATGATGCCGATATCGAGACAGATGGTGGCGATCCTCGTAACCGGGTCTTTCATTAAAACACCAGGCACCACGACAGACGATGAATGCCGACAGCGGGCATACGCGGAGCCTTGCAGATAGCTCGTTGCTCCGTTGCGACCTTGAAGACGATATGGATTTTTCTTTGAGACGGGCTTGATTTTTTGCGGACACGGGGCCGCCAAAAGAAAAGCCCGCCCGGCTTTCGCGGGGCGGGCAATCTCCTCGTTGTATTGGTATCAGGCGGCTCCGGCACGGTCTGTGTGGCACCCGTAAGGCAATTGGTGTCGGTTTTAATTAAAAAAGGAGCAGTTAATCGAGCCGGCCAGATGGCTTGTTAAAGAGTGGAGGCGGGCACGGGTCAATTCCGTAAAGCGCTTTTTTGTGATGATGAGCACAGCGCAGATTGACGGCGCGCATATCGTGACTTGAGAAAACGCAAAGGGCTCCGAATACGACCGCCTTTGCAGCAGAAAAGGGAGATGTCAGATGCGTATCCTCCTTGTCACTGCTTGTTTGATAGCGCTGATTATCTCGGCCTGGTCGAACTACTCGTCTGTCGCCGATGCCAAATTGCGCGGCGATTTCCCGGCAAACCCGGCCAGCCAGATAAGCTCCACAAATCAGTAATCAGTCGCCCGAACAGCAACTAGTTGCGTCCTGAACGCGCATTCCGTGAAACAGAAACTGCCGGGAGGGAGCGGCGGCCCAACCCGGCCGGCGACTCACCATCCCGCCAAACTCCCTGATCCACGAATCGGCCTACCAACGAGGGCGGCGACTACGCGAGGCATCTGCCCCTGATGCGATCCCGACAGGCTGAGCGAGGTTTTCCGCGCTTCCCACTGTTTGCGGGGAAGTGTCGTGCAATGTGAGCCCTCTCACTCGATTACCGTGGCCCTGCGGGCTATTATGGCGCGAAAATTGGCAGCTTTGGCCATTGGCAGCTTTCCGCGGGGGAAACATGCTCGCCGTAGATCCTGATTCCACTACAGGCCGTGTCCTCAATTTCATCGGCCAAAACCTGAAGGTCGATAAACTTTTCATCGACCTCGGTTTTGACCCTAATCATTTCACTTGGGATGCAGTCTTTCATCGCGTCGCTGAAATTGCCTGGGCGAATGTCAACGTAGCGAACATGCTGGCGCTGGTCGGCGCTATTTTCTACGTGGCTACCCTGATGATGCGTACGATCGTCCCGCTGCGTGTGATCGGCATCATCAGCATCGCGTTCTTCATCGCTTACGGCGTTGTAGCCGGGGCGGTTTCGACTTTCCTGCTTTATCTTCTATCGCTGCCCATCAACGTCATTCGGCTGCGTCAGATGCTGTCGCTGGTCAAAAAGGCGCGCCTGTCTGCGCAGGGCGACCTCTCGATGGACTGGCTCAGGCCTTACATGACGCCGCGCAAGTACAAAAAGGGCGACACGCTGTTCCGTAAAGGTGATGTCGCCAACGAAATGTTTCTGACCGTCACGGGGAAATTTCTGGTGAGTGAAATCGGCGTCGAGGTTCCACCTGGCCGCATTATGGGCGAGCTCGGCTTCGTCGCGCCAAAGAACAAACGTACGCAGACCGTCGAATGCATCGAGAGCGGAGACGTGCTGACAATCAGATACGAGACGTTGCTCGAGCTTTATTTCCAGAATCCCGAATTCGGCTATTATCTATTGAGTCTGACCAGCGAACGTCTTCTGCAAAATGTTTCGCGTCTCGAAGGGCTCGTTGAAGAGTACAAGACGAAACTGGACCAGCAGCAGACGCGGCAGGCGAGCGCGCCGCTCCCCGCCCAGCGCTAGTGCTTAGTCGCGTTGTTTCTGATCGTCTCGGTGACGCAGTCTCTGAGAAATGCCCGGCTCGCCGGAAATCGGATTTTTTTCGCCTTTGCCTCGGCCTTGCACGAGGTAATCGCGCTTTTGATGGCCGCATCGTCGGCTTCCGACAACTTGGGTGCCGCTGCCGCCATCGGCATGAATCCCAATCCGCAGCCGATCAAGAAAGTACCGATGCAGAGAACTCTGATTGGACCGAGCATGATGGGTTCACCTGCCATGTCGCGCTGAGAACACAATGTGCAGCATGGTCGCATGGCGTTGCAAGCGCGGGTATGATGAGTCAGTACTTATTTCAACAAGCCCTGACTATTTCGCTGCGACAAATTGCCATTCACCGCCGGCAAAGCCGTGAGGCAATCTAAGTCACAATTGCCGAGGTGCAGTTCGTTACAGTCGTGTCGTGCGGTTTCGCGGGATTGCATCATTGCCGCGCGAAGAGGGGAGTGAAACGCTTAGCGACCAGAACATCAGCCTGCAGGATGCCTGCATCATCAAGCGGCCATTGCGCGGCTTCCTCCCGCACGACAGAAAGCAGCCGTAAAACTGTGACGAAATCTCAGTAGACGGACCCCTGTAGAGACGCGCATTCTAGATGGGAACCAGAACCACCCTGTCGGCCTTTACCGCGGGGGTTCTTCATCCTCAACACGAACTTGAAGGGGAATAAGCTCTTGCGACGCACAGTTGGCCATTCATTTCCGTTTTTCCCTGCCGCTTTTTTTGGCGGCTTGTTTCTGGCTGTGTTGACGGCATTCCCTATTGGCATACCGCAGGCCCTGGGGCAGGCAGCCGGCCCATTCGCCGAATTCACCGGTAGCTGGTCCGGCAGCGGGCAATTGCGTCCCGAGAAGGGGACCGCCGAGCGAATTCGCTGCAACGCGACCTACCGTCCGGGTGGTAGCAAGCGCGACATCGAGCTGCAGCTGCGGTGCGCCAGCGACAGCTACAACTTCGACCTTGTCGGCCAATTTACGGCCGACGACCAAAACCAGGTCAGCGGTCGTTGGACCGAACGCAGCCGCAGCACCGGCGGCACTGCTATCGGAAACGCCCAAGGCGACCGTCTGCAGCTTCACATCGAAAGTGGTGGCTTTGCCGCCGAACTCATCATGGTGACGCGTAACCGCAAGCAAAGCGTCGACATTGACTCGCACGGCGCTGGTCAGGTCGTCAGAGCCTCGATCACTTTAAACCGGACTTGAACCGCCGCTCGGCTGTTTTAGTGCCAGCGCAACTTGAGCGATGACACGCCGGCGATCACGTTGATCGGTAGCCCCGCCAGCAGGGCTCGTTTTGCCAGGGCGCAAGGACAAGATTGGGCGCTCAAAGATATCCTCGTCCCCAAGACGCAGCAGCGCGGGACGGCTCAATCCAGTGCGTCTTGAGCCCATTGCGTCATGGTGTCACCGCAGACAGGGCACTCAAACATTCGCCTTTTGTAACCGGGATACTCTTCCTTGACACAGGTGAGCGACATTCGTGCTGCTCGACAGCTCAGGCACAGTGGACGAGCGAGGCCTTCCAGAGGATCGGGTTGATTAGTTTGTGACATCGCAAGTCAGACCGTCCCCTTCGGTGTGTGGGAGGACCGTCCTTGCTCATTTTACCTTGGTGACCAAAAGCCAGGCTATTAATTTTGCTAGAGAGAAGAAAAAAAGCCGCGCTGATTTAAAAAGATAAGCGGTCGATTTAACAAATAAATGAAGACTTGGCAGCCGCCTTCAAATTCAGACCGGCTAGGCGCACTGGTTTTCTTTATCGTCGTTGGGCTCCCGTTCGTTATCGTAGGGTTGGCCATGGTCGCTCGGTATGTCTGGGCCTTTGACACTGTTAGAGGTCCCATTTGACCGCCGGCTTTCTTGACCGTCATGGGGATGGCCGCCAGCGGCCGAAGAAGCGAAAGGGATTCGGATAGAAGTGGCGCGGTTTGTCTGCTGATCCATACGCATCAAGACCCGATGAACGATTGGTCGTTGCTTCTTCCATTCGCTTGCGAGTTGCCTTCACCGTCTTGCGCTTGTGATTGGGCTGCACATCCTTTTGCGTTGTTTGCTTGTCCGGTTGTGCAGCCTGCTCTTTATGTGCAACCGCAGCTGCTGATGCGGACGGCGTCGGTTTTGTAGAGGGCTGTAGTGCCATCAGGCTAGCGATGCCGAAAGTAATTATCGCCCCGAGCACAAGCAAATAAGCAATCAAAACCGAGATGCCGCGCATTACCTCACTCCACCGCCGATCGAGCGGGCACTAACACACATATCAAGCTCGATGTGACCAGCATGTGGGCTATCCGATGCAGCATTTGCGCGAATGTACATAGGAAGGTTGGCCTGTTCTTCAAGGAATGGCCCAGGAGAGCTTAGGAACCCCACTGGTGAGTCGCAACGTGCGTGTATGAACTCGTCGTTGGATATTTAGACCTGTCTCGGTGGCACAACATGCCGCCGATATAGCGGCGAGGGTCGCAGCAAGCAGGTCTAACTCGCCATGGCCTTAGCGGCGGCCCCAATTTTGGACCCAAACTCTCCGAAACTAGCCAAAACACGGCGACACTAGACGGATGATCAAGTTTACATCGGTACCGTCCCCACTGGCGACTCGGGCATCGCTGCCCAGCGTTTCGGACCAACCTTTTGTCGTGTCAGGCAAAGCTGCCTATGATAATGGCTGCGCAATTCGGGGGTGTGGCGTAGATGTTCGGGAGACGAAGGATCGCCGGCTGCCGCTTGCGTAGCCTGCAAGGCGGTGTCTTGCTCGGAATTTGCATGATCGTGGGCGCAGCTCTTGGGGGCTGCGCGACGCTTGAGCGCCTTCCGGCGGTGACTTACGCGCAGGCGAAGCGGACCGACATCCTGGATATTCCCGATGCCCGCTTTTACGTCAGTGAAACCAAGCAGATCCTCAATCTCGCAGTAAAGGCAAGTCAGCGTCGCAACCTGGCGCGTGGGGTTACCGCGACCCGACATTTTCTTGCGATTTCCGGCGGCGGTGATGATGGCGCGTTCGGTGCCGGCTTGCTCGTCGGATGGAGCGACCGTGGTGACAGACCTGAATTCGATGTGGTGACGGGTGTCAGCACGGGATCGCTTTCGGCTCCGTTTGTTTTTCTCGGTCGCGCCTACGATCCTCAGTTGAAGGCCGTCTATACGGAGACGAACGCGAACGATGTCTTCCAGAAAAACGTGCCGCTGATCAGCGCTCTGACCGGCGATTCGCTTACGAGCAACGCACCTTTGCGAGCGATGATTGCGAGGCACCTGGACGACGAAATGATTCGCAGGATCGCGGAAGAGTATTCCAAAGGACGGCTGCTGTTCATTCTGACGACAAATCTTGACCAGGCTCGTCCCGTCATCTGGAACATTGGTGCGATCGCGGCGAGCAATAATCCCAAATCCCGTGACCTTATCATCGACGTTCTGCTCGCATCGGCCGCGATTCCTGTCGTTTTTCCGCCCGTGATGCTGGATGTCACAGTCGATGGTCAGAGGCATCAGGAGATGCATGTCGATGGTGGCACCATCGCGCAGGCTTTTCTCTACCCGCCATCTATATCGTTGAGAACCGGAGCGGCGCGTTCGGGGGTCAACGAGAATACGTTGCGGACCGAAAGAAAGCGCGTCGCTTATGTGATCCGCAATGGCCGCTTCGTACGTCCCGAAGAAAGCGTCGAGCTGCGAACGATCGCGATCGCAAAAGAAGCGCTCTCGACCATGACTGCGTCGAGCGGCGTCAACGACACCTATCGTATGTTTCTTCTCGCGAGACGAGACGGCGTCAACTTCAATCTCGCATCGATCGGCGATGATTTTGACGTGCCTTACAAGGGCCCCTTCAATCAGGAATATATGCAGTCTTTGTACGACTACGGCTATCAAAAAGGCCGAGCAGGGTATCCGTGGCAAAAGGCTCCGCCTGGCTACGTCAACTAGATCGACGCAAAAAAGAGGCCGCGCGTTCTTGGGGAACGGCGGCCTGAAGCTTACCTGCCGGCGCGGGGGAAGGGGGGATTCGGCCGGCAGTCCGATCCTTAACGTCCTTCTCGCGACAAAGTTCCGCCGCGGGCCGAATCCGCTCAAATCGGAAATCTCAATCCGGCAAATGGGTTAGAGGTCCATCCACACCCCTGACAAATTCGCACAATTGTGACCTCCATCACAGTGCGCGGAGCGGGCATGTCCTAGGCTTAAGTTGTGAAAAACGAATTTGCCTTTGGAGTGGAGGCAAAAATGCAAAAAGTGTCCTCAGTGTTTGCCTACGTGGTCAACGACGGCAGGGTATGTGCGCTGAAACCCTCGGAGTGGTCGATCCTCCTGGCCGGTGTAGCACTCTGTGGCGTCGTCACGATGGTAGTGTTGCTCGCGCGCGTCTAGCCACGTTCCCAACCTTTCACCCATGCAGGAGTTGTAGCGGTAGTCAGGGTGCTCGCGTTGGCATCTCGCCGCACATCGTCTCAACGCCCTTCTTGGTTCCGACGACGATTGGCCGTCGCCAGGCACGCAAGTCGGGTTTCTCGCCCTCGCGCGAAGCAGGGGCGAAACGTTGCATGGGTATCCAGCGCATTCCGTCATGCTCGCGCACGCCGCCGCCGCCGGCCTGCACCAAAGCAATGCCCGCTGCCACGTCCCAGATATTCGGTGAGGAAAAGCGCGCGACCTCCAGAAGTCCGGCCGCTACCAACGCGCATTCGAGCGCAGCCGAGCCGGTCTTCCGCGTTTCCCAGCCGGCCTCGTCGGCGTGCGCGGCAACCGGAACGCCGGCCAAACGACGAAGCACGTCGGCGTTGACCTTGGGAGTCACGTCGTTGCCCTCGAAACGCAATTTGCGGCCGATCGAGGCGTGATAGACGCCGACGCGGAGAGCATGACTCACCGAACACCAAACCGCTCCTGCAACGGGTACCCCACGGTGCAACACGCCGATCGATGCCGCGAACATGGGAAAGCCGTTGACGAAATTAGTGGTGCCGTCGATCGGATCGACTGCCCATACGCAATCCTGGCCGCGACCGGGACGCTCCTCCATTTCCTCGCCGATGACGTCATGGCCTGGGAAGCGTTCGGCAAGCCGCGCCCGGATCAGGGTCTCGACACGGCGGTCGATTTCGGAGACGGGGTCGCGCAGGCTGCTCAACGCACCCGCGGCGCCGGTTTTGTAGCGCACGGTAAAAATGCTGCCATAGGTCGTGACGATTTCGGCACCCGCGAGCGTGGCAAGCTCGACCGCCATGTGCTCGATATCGTCGAGATCCTCGAGGATATCTGCATCTGTCGTCGTCACTGGTTTAATTGCTTTATTTATCATCGGCGCTCTTCCGAACGGCTGGATGCGGCGCCGGCACCAGAATTTGCAAGGGTTCCGGGGCGCACGACAGAGCGACCTCCTGCCAATCCGCTTTTGCCTTCACGAGTTTGTCGTCGATTCGGCTCTCCACGCCGCGCCAGCGGACAACGATCTCTTTTCCTTGGCGTGAAATGACGGGTGGCGCGCTTTCGTGCGGCGACTTGAGCCAATCGATGACGGCTTCGCCGTTGTCGCGGTCAACCCCCACTGCATCCAACAACTTGTCGCTCGGATCGGCATCGTGCGCGAGCGGCAGGGCGGGGCCGGTGAAAGGAATGGTGAGAACCTCCACGCCAAGGAGATCACTTTCCCATGGCTGTCCGTCGATATTGATCTCGACGTCATGGGGCTCCGCTTCGGTCAGAATCTCCTTCAATGCCCTTCGTCCGCGGCGGATGTCGTCGGCACCGTCGGCTTTCTTGCCCTTGGCGCGTCGCTCGATAAGCGTTGCGATGAGGCCGACACCGAACGCCTCCGTGCACAACATCTCTTCCTTGAGACCGTTCACGACGATCAGATTGAAAGGCCTGACGTGACCAGTGTGCCATTGTTCGGCGAGTTCCTGCGGCGTGCCGGCAATGCCGAGCGAGCGAGCAATATTGTTGGCGCTGCCAAGCGGCAGTACACCGATTGGCACCGAATAGTCCTGCATATGTTTGAAAACATATGCGACGGTGCCGTCACCGCCGGCGGCGACAACAAGGTCGGGCGCTTTTTTCAACGCGTCCCTGACGCCGTCTTCCTTCGTCGAGACGTAATCGACCTTGTAGTCGGCAAGGTGCAAGGCATCGATGATGCTGTCCTTATCGTGGCCCTTTGTTCCGGCCGTCGGATTGTGCACGAGAAGCGCCCGCATGCGACGTTTTCCCTTTTCCGGAAGTTCGTGTTTTTCAGCCACTTTTGAAATTCCGCCCTCACGCCGACCAAAGATAAACCAAAGATTTTGCGACCTAGGCCTCGGCCTAGTTGGCAAAACCGGGGTGGGGAAAAGAGCCGCCCCAGCGGGATAACGCGGCAAATCGCACTTTGTGGCCCAGGGCGGGCCACCTTTTTTGTGCTTTTTTGGCCTTTAGCGCGGTCGGTTTATTGCCGACGATGGAGCGGGTTGATACGCGCTGAAAAACGCCGTTGGTGGCAGTATTTGAACCCCGGCCTTGTGCCGGGGTTTTTCGTCCCGGTGTCTTGGCCTTGTCATGGTGGAAGAGTACCATGCCCTCATCACGTCACGTTGGAGGCCTATATGGCATCTATGCTCCTCGCGGCGGGGATGGCACTCGCGTTTTGTATTGCGGCATTGCTGATCATCAAGCGAGAGAACGCCGCGACCTGAGTGTTAGGGACACAGTAAGAAAAAGCCCCCGGTGATGAGCCGGGGGTTTCTCTAATTGCGAATGTCTCGCTATTGGACCCAAATCGGACATGCGCTAGTGCGCTGGCAACAAAGGACGTTAGCTGTTGTCACTTGGGGCAATTAGTTGCTAGCGGCCGTGCCAAATCGAAATGATCTTTGGCTTCTATCGCTGTATATTTGAGATAGAACGATGCACAAGGCCCGACCAGATTTACTCTCGCGTCAACGCAGCGTCATATTAGGTTTGCTCTTGGCGCTCGCGGCAGCGGCATGGGCGGGCTTTATCTGGCACAGCCACACCACCACGGAAATGATAATGACACATGCCGTGGGCCATCCACGGCACTTCATTGCGGATTGGCTGGTCATGATGGTGGCAATGATGTTGCCGACCGCGTTGCCCATGATCCTCACTTTCCATCGAGTGCAAGCAGCCAACCGCCAGCCTCGTGACGCATTCGTTTCTACTTGGGTGTTTGTGGCGGCTTATTTGGTGGTGTGGGTATTTGCGGGGTTGCCCGCTTATGTTGGGATGCAAGCCGGCGAAGCCGCTATCAGACGCATCCCGCTCACCGCAGCCGCTGCGGCCCAAGTCGGCGGCGCAATCATCGTGGTAGCGGGTGTCTACCAGCTCACGCCGCTAAAGGACGTATGCCTCTCAAAGTGTCGCGAGCCTCTCGACTTCATTGTGACGGCATGGCGGGACGGCGCAACCAGCGCACTTGAAATGGGCTTGCTCCACGGCGCCTATTGTCTGGGCTGCTGCTGGCTTCTCTTTGTCATCCTCTTTCCGCTCGGCATGATGAATGTTGGAGCAATGGCGGCTGTCACTCTCGTTATATTCGCCGAGAAGACGCTGCCTTGGCCTCGGCTCGCGCCTTACGCTGCGGCTAGCGTGCTTGTGCTTTATGGTGCGCTGGTGATTACGTCACCCCAACTCCTTCCTACCTTTGAGCAAGATGGCGGCTCGGCTATGCCAGAAATGCCGATGATGATGCCCGGGAAGTAGGTAGATTTAAGAAGCGTGCCGCGGTTTTTACTCGGGTGCTTTTCTAGGATCTCTTCAATCGCCCGTTGCAATTCTTTGGCCTTCGGGCATGACTTATGGCCCCATGGTGTCCGGAGGATAGACGCTCTTGTCGTCGTCCTTCACGTTCAGTGGACTTTCCTCCCATGGAGCCAAGTCACGGGTTTCCGCTGGAGCGGTCTGCGGTACGCGGCATCAATCCTCCGGGGAAGATGCCCAAGCCGCCGCTGCCGGGGCGACCGGTGGATTTATGAATTGGCTCGTAGGTCAAGCCCAGTATCTTGATTGTCTGTACGACGAATGTTCAAGCGGCTCGTTCGTACTTGAGCAGCGGACAATCCTTCGGTCCAGCATTGGTTTTTACGATGAAGCCGATCTTCGCAATTTGATTGCGAAGGTCCTCAGCACGGCCGAGTTGCTGGCACGCTTGGGTGAGACATTCCAGAGAATGACGCCAGACGCCAGGGGCGGAACCTTGGTCAGAGCGCGGCAGGGGGAGGGCGCTCGGCCCGTGGGCGGTGCCGAAAAGCTGCTAGGCGGCCATCCTGTTCTTAATCAAGCCGACGATTGCCGTAAGGATCGCACCGGCAATTCCGCCCCCCGCAAATTGGCCGACGAGCGCGCCAATATCGACGGAACTGCCGGCCTGAGCGAGCGCCGGAATTACAGCCGACAAAATTTGTCCGCCAACGCCGCCGCCGATCGCGCCGGCGACCGTGTTGCCGGCTGTTCCCAAGCTCAGATCTTTTGATGCCCCGCCCGCTACATTGCCGCCGATTGCGCCAGCAACAATCTGAATAATGAGATTGATGAGAACGCCAGACATTGCAACCTCCTCACAAAAAGTTCCGCGTGAAGTTTAGGTCTTGATGTCAGCCGGCAATTTTCCACCATTGGCCGCGAGCTTCGCCATGACCTGCTTGTGCAACCAGACATTCATCGTCGCAGAGTCATTGGTGTCGCCGGTGTAGTGCAGTTCCTTCGCAAGCTGCTTGCGCGCTGCCAAGCTGCTATCGAGGTCGAGCGCCTTCATTAGGTCGACGATCGATGTTCGCCATGCGAGCTTTTCGCCCTTTGCCGCCGCTGCCTTGTCGACGATTGCGGCGACATCCACCGTTTGCGCCGGCGCACTTGCCGGTTTTGCAGTCGACGCCGGAGATCCGCCAGGCGCCAGGGAAGGCGAAGCGTTTGCCGCTTGCGCGGAGCCGTGGCCGAAAATCTTGCTCATAATGCTTCCGAAAATGCTCATAACGATCCTCCGGTCGGTTTATAACTAACGTGCGCTTCTTTACTTCGATACCGCCTTGCAGAAGTAATGATTATAACATCGTCACCATCGTTGGTTACCGATAAAATTCACGCGAGTGGCACAACGCTGCAATTAGTCGCCATGTTATTGTCATTGCTGCGTCATACATTCAAAAACAAACCTCGAAAATTATTTCACGCGTTTAACGGGAGCCGAATATGGGTCTGATTGATGTCCTCAACGGCATGCAGAATGGACCGCGCGGACAGCGCGATCCAAGTGCAACGCCGAATAGCGGCAGCGGAGGAATGTCACCAATCACGATGGCGATCCTCGGGCTGCTTGCATACAAGGCGATGAAAGGTCTTGCCGGCAGGCAACCGTCGGCAGCTCCAGCGAATACTCGCGTACCGCCTGGTGGAAAGACAATCGACGTCAACGTGCCGAGCGGCAGCGCGAAGGTACCAAGCGGAAGCGCGCCTGAAAGCGGCGGTGGAATGGGCGACCTGTTGCGCGGCGGGCTCGGTGGACTGCTTGCGGGCGGTGCAGCCGGCAGTGTGCTGACCGGCGGGTTGAACGATCTGCTCAAGCAATTTCAGCAGAGCGGTCACGGCGATGCGGTTGATTCATGGGTCGGTACCGGCCCAAACAAGTCGATCGCACCGAAGGACCTGGGCCAGGCTCTGGGATCGGAACAGGTCAATGCCGTGCTGGCACAGACCGGGATGTCCCGCGAAGAGTTGCTAAACGCGCTCAGCCAGTACCTGCCGCAGGTGGTTGATCGCCTGACGCCGCAAGGTCGATTGCCGACTGACCAGGAAGCGCAGCGCATGCTTTGACGCATGCGCTGCTTCGGTTGTCTGGCCTGATTTCGGCCGACGGAGGCGCCCGCCGGCCGCTGAGGGTGCCGCCATAGGAGGGGCGCATGGGAATTCTCTGGATCATTATAATCGGCTTCGTGGCTGGTCTTATTGCCCGCTGGCTCTCGCCAGGACCGAATACGCCGGCAGGCTTCATACTGACGACCGTACTCGGGATTGCTGGGGCGTTTTTTGCGACGTGGCTCGGCCAAGCCATCGGCTGGTATCGCCCTGACCAGGGTGCCGGTTTTATCGGTGCGACCGTGGGCGCGATCCTTGTTCTTTTCATCTGGAACAGGCTCGTCGCGTCACACGTGATTTCCGATCCGGGAGCGGGGCCACGCGCCTAGACCGCGTGTGTCTCAGGTCGTCCATCTCGTCATCGGCGTCCACTATCGGCTAAAGTAAGCCGCTCTTTTCGATTTTTGTTTTGGGAGTTTGTCATGACCATCTCAATGGCGTCCATCCGCAGCTTCACCTTCGCCGTCATTGCCGGACTGACGCTCGCCGGATGTGGTTACAACACCATTCCCACTCTTGAAGAGCAGGCGAAGGCGAAGTGGGGAGACGTGCAGAACAATTACCAGCGAAGGGCCGATCTCATTCCGAATCTGGTCGCAACGGTTCAAGGTTACGCAAAGCAGGAGAAGGACGTTCTCACCTCAGTCATCGAGGCTCGCGCCAAGGCGACTCAGATCAAAGTGGATGCCTCGCAGCTCACGGACCCTGAAAAAGTGAAGCAGTTCCAGGACGCACAGAACCAACTGACCGGTGCACTCGGGCGGCTCATCGCCGTGAGCGAGAACTATCCCGATCTCAAGTCCAATCAGAACTTCCTAGCGTTGCAGTCGCAGCTTGAAGGCACCGAAAATCGCATCGCAGTAGCTCGCCGCGACTACATCGAAGCTGTGCGCGCCTACAATACAGAGCTTCGCACATTCCCCGGGATCATATGGGCCAGGACTTTCTTCCGCGGCAACAAACCGATGGCGGAATTTACCGCGAGTGATGGCGCGGACAGGCCGCCAACGGTAAAATTCTGACGATACGTCCGCGACACAAGGGCAACTAGAATGACTGCGGGCACTGTCCCTTCTGCCTTCGGTAGAAGCGGAGCGTGCGTGGCTGTCGTGGTTGGCGCGCTGCTGTTCGCGATCGGCGCCGGCTTTGCCCTCAACTTTCCTGCTCTGACAGGCCGTGTCGTCGATCAGGCTAACATCCTCCAGCCCGCGACCCGCTCCGCAATCGAGAGCAAGCTCGCCGAACTCGAAAGCAAGTCTGGCATCCAGCTTGTCGTTGCCACGGTCAATTCGTTGGAAGGCCAGGACATCGAGCCTTACGCCAACGAATTATTTCGCAACTGGAAGCTCGGCGAAAAGGAAAAAAACAACGGTGTGCTGCTGCTCGTTGCACCGAACGAGCGGCGCGTCCGCATCGAGGTGGGTTATGGACTTGAAAAGACTCTTACCGACGCGCTGTCCAAGGTCATCATCATCAATGCGATTACGCCTCGTTTCAAAGCTGGCGACTTCAGTGGCGGAATTTCACGTGGCGTCGATGACATCATTACCGTTCTGACGACGGATGCGCCGGAATGGGAGCAGCGCCCATCGCTGCGGCTCGACAAGAACCAGCAGGACGATCCAACAAGCTGGATACTGTTCTTCGCCTTTCTCGTTTTCATCGTATTGGTTGTCGTCTCGCCGACCTTCCGCTGGCTTTTCATAAACGCGCTG
Organism: Pseudolabrys sp.; assembly: GCA_035538755.1. Taxonomy (GTDB): domain Bacteria; phylum Pseudomonadota; class Alphaproteobacteria; order Rhizobiales; family Xanthobacteraceae; genus Pseudolabrys. The sequence continues at coordinate 14,769 of DATLJR010000193.1, read as the reverse complement.
GTCAGCGCCTCGGCCAGTTCCGGCAGATATGGTGGCGGCTATTCTGGCGGCGGTTTTTCGGGTGGGGGAGGCTTTTCGGGCGGCGGAGGTTTTTCCGGGGGAGGTGGGTCTTCGGGCGGCGGCGGCGCCTCGGGGAGCTGGTGATGAATATCTCAAAAGAGGATCAGGATCACATCACGAAGGCGATCCGCGCGGCGGAAGCAAAAACGTCGGGCGAGATCGTTTGCGTACTGGCGGAGACCTCAGTGCAGGCGACGGCGTCGCCGGTCTTTATCGCTGCTGTGATCTCCCTTGCGCTCCCCTGGCTTCTCACCGCATTCACCGCGATGACGGTCTTCCGCATTCTGTCGTTGCAGGTTATCGTCTTTTTGGCCCTCTTGATGTTGCTCTGCCTGCCGCGCGTGCGTGTCGCGCTGATGCCGCGTAAAGCACGCCGTGCCGCCGCCTATCGCCTCGCCATGGAGCAGTTCGTGAGTCGCGGCCTCGCGCGCAACAAAAGTCAATCAGGAATTCTCATTTTCGTCTCTTTGGCCGAGCACTATGCGCGCATCGTGGCCGGCACCGCGATCTCCGCCCAGGTGCCCCAGAACCGGTGGCAGGAAGCCGTGGACGCTTTGGTCGCTCACACGCGAAATGGCCGGATCGCCGAGGGATTTATCGCCGCGATCGAAAAGTGCGGGGAAGAGCTCGCAAGGCACTTCCCGCATACTACGGCGGGCCGCAATGAATTGCCGGACCGGATTTATGTGATCTGACCATTGGCCGCTGCTTTGTTGCCTCGCTTTTTTGGGAACTACGCAGGCGTCGTCTGCATTATCGAACGTTATCCCACGAGAGGCATCGAATGGTCAGAAGCGTAACCACCAAAGCGAAAAACGCGATCACGGACGTGGCGCAACGTGGCGTCGAGAACGTCCGATCCGTCGCCATTGACGCCGGTGCGGCCGCGAAATCCGCAGCGGACGTGGTTCTTGAATCGACTAGCAACGCTCTGGACGCCGGACGGACGAAGGTCAAGCAGGTCACACCGGCGATGAAGCGGGCGATCGGTCTGGGACCGCGGCGCAGGAAAAAGGTCGCGAAGAGGAAAGTGGCCAGGAAGAAAACGGCCTCCCGGCGAAAAACGAAGCGTCGGGCGCGGCGATAAGCGAGAAGTCAGTCGACCTTGACCGGAAAAGGGATCGGGGCGGCCGAAATGAATTGTTGCTCGGCGAGACGGGCAAAGCGGCCGCCGGCGTTGACCAGTTCGTCGAACGTACCTTGTTCGACGATTTTGCCCATATCGAAAACGAGAATACGGGATGCCTTTCGCACCGTTGAGAGCCGATGCGCGATGACGAACGTGGTCCGACCTTTCATGACCTCGTCGAGCGCGCGCATGACTTTCGCTTCGGTATCGGCATCGAGTGCGCTCGTGGCTTCATCGAGAATGAGAATCGGCGGATCTTTGATAAGCGCGCGGGCGATCGACAAGCGCTGACGTTCACCCCCCGAGAGCGAGCGGCCGCGCTCGCCGACATTGTCCGCGAAGCCCTCGAACTTGCGTTCGATGAAGTCGAGAGCCTGCGCACGCTGGACGGCGTCACGCATTTCGGCTTCCGTCGCGTCAGCCTTCCCGACCTTCAGATTTTCAGAGATCGAACGGTTAAACAGCAACGCTTCCTGGAAAACCACGCCGATATTTCGCCGCAGCGCGGCAAGCTTGAATTTGCGGATGTCGGTGCCGTCAATCTCGATTTGACCCGATTGTGGATCAAACGCGCGATGAAGGAGCGCAATTGCGGTCGTCTTTCCGGCGCCTGTTGCGCCAACAAGTGCGATCGTTTCGCCCGGCATGGCCGCAAAGTTGAGATCATCGACGGCCGTGCGTTTCCCGTCGTAAGAAAAAGAAACGTGCTTGAACTCGACACGTCCTTGCAATCTTCCGGGGTCGACTGCTCCGCGCCGGTCCCGGATGGACGGAACCGTGTCCCAGACCTGGAAAAATTCGCGCAGACGTGGCGCTTCCGAAACCACCGAGTTGGCGAAACTTACACTTCGCTCGAGCCGCGCAATAATCAGTCCCGCAAAATTCATGAAAGTGACCATCTCGCCGACGGTCGCCTGACCTTTGATGGTCAGCAGCGTGCCCACGATGATGATCGCAAGCACAGTCAGGGTGGTTGCGGTCCGCGTCAGCACATTGGCGAGAGCCCACCAGGACAGCACGGGCATTTGAGCTGACAGCAAGCGCTCAACGACGAGACGCAGTTCGGCAACCTCGGCTTCCAGGCGCGCGAAACTCTGCACGAGGGCAATGTTACCGAGCGTGTCCGAAGCGCGTTCGGCCAAGTCGGAATAATGACGCTCGACGGAGCTCTGCAATCTTTCGGTCTTGCGAACAATCACCGTCGTCAGCAAAGCAAAAACGATGCAGAGGACGATCAGCAGCAACGCGAGCCGCCAGTTTATAAAAAGGGAAATTGGCAGCAGCACGAGCAACGAAATGAGCGAAGAGAGGTTGTCGCGGAAGAATCCAACCCACAATCCCCACAGCGCCTCCGTGCCCTGCAACATCATCTTCATCAATCGGCCGGAGTGGGTGTTGCCGTGATAGGAGAGGGGCAGCTGCAGCACGTGTTCGAAGTAGCCCGTCAGAACGACGTGACGGCGCCGATGGGCGAGGCGATCGGAATAGAGTGCAATCAGCGTTCCGCAGGCAATGGTGAAAAGACCGAAGCCCGCCCAGGCAGCAAGCAGTGTTGCCAGGTGCGGCCACTGCGGAACTTCGCCTCGCGTCTGGGCTCCCGTCAGTGCATCGATGATGCGACCCAGCAATACCGGTTCGGCAAACTGCGCGGTTGCAAGGGCTACGTTGGCGATCGCCAATCCCCAGGCCAATGGAGCCTCGGGGCCGAGCAGAGCGAGAACGCGGCAATAGAGACGAAGAATATTCATGCCCGTCGAACGCTATCACAGCCAAACGTCGTTCGCGTAGTTCGGTCGCTTCGTTGTGTCGATGCGAGGCGGGTTTTTCCGCCTTTTGATCCCGGTCGTGTTCGCCTCAGCCATGCCACGCGGTTTGCCGGAAGGTGGCTCACTCGATTTTCGGAATTCCTGGCGTTCGATAAGGTGCTCGGTCCGGCTCTTTGCTGCTGATGCTGGTTTTCATTTCAGTCGCGGCCGGCCTCTTGCGCGCACTGCCCTGCGACGCACTCGCATGCACTGGTCAGAGAATTCGTTGTTTGTGGTTTACCGCAATACCGACTGTTCAAGCAGGTAGCCGAAGGTCTGCTCAGTTCAAGGCACGGCATAGGGGTTGACCTTGCTCTTCCCACGATGACCTGATGTGCGAAGAAGGACGTTGATCTCAATCAATTCATCTGGCCTGATTAGCGATACTGAAAGGGCTGTCGGCGGAATTGCAGACGTCAGGACTTCGTAAACGGGGGAAAATCATGTTTCGGTTGGTTTCGGTATGCTTGGCTTTTTTGTTCGCGACAGCGGCTTTCGCACAAATTCAATTTCCGCCAGATAGCCGCCTGAAGGCCATCACGAGCACCAAGACGATCAAGATAGCGTACCGGGCAGACGCCCGACCGTTCTCTTTCGTGAATGACAAAAATGAGCCGGTAGGCTTCACGATTGATCTCTGCAGATTGGTGGCGAATTCAATCGGACAGCAATTCGGCCTGGGTGATCTCAAGATCGATTGGGTGCCGACGACTCTTCAAACGCGATTTACAACCGTTGCCAGCGGCAAGGCCGATATGGAGTGCGGCTCAAGCACCGTAACGCTGGGACGAATGAAGGACGTCGATTTTTCAAACTTCGTGTTTGTCGAAACCACCGGCATTATCGTCGCCAAAACATCCAACATCCGCACATTTGCGGACATGGCCGGAAAGAAAATCGCAGTTGCATCCGGCACGACAAATGAGCAGGCCATCATCAACCAGCTCAAACAGCAAAAGATCGAAGCGACGGTGATTTCCGTGAAAGACGGAAGCGAAGCCGTCGCACTTCTGGAAAGTGGTAAAGCCGATGGTTTCGCGAGCGACAAACTCCTGCTGGTCGGTGCTCACATAAAGAATCCACAAGATCTGATGATGTTGCCGGATGATTTGTCGGTCGAGCCTTACGCCATCGTTCTGCCGCGTGGTGATTGGGCATTTCGTCTCGCGGTCAATACCGGCCTGGCCCAGATCTACCGGGATGGCCGGGTCGTGACGGTGTTCAAGGCGTGGTTCGACCGGGTTGGGCTGTCGCTGGGTCCAATCCTGAGGGTCGTATATGGCCTTGGTGCGCTATCAGATTGATTGCTGCCTCAACGCTTTTGCGAACGGAAAAGCTAGATTGTCATCCGCATTGGGGGCACCCGGCGGTCGCCTGTGCTCATGGGAAAGGTATTTACGACAATCTCGCAATCCCAGGAGGAAATGAGTGGGGGACAGGCGAAGTTGTTCTGCAAGTGCAGGGGCGCGGCCTGAGCCCGATTCGTTTCAAAGCCAGCCGAGGAACGCACAGCGCGCGCGACGGCGAGCGTTGCAATCAAGGCCAACGCGGTCGCGACTACCGATATAAATTTCAATTTTCGCCATGTCACAATTGGGCACCTCGTCTGGAGCAGATGGAATGTCTGCGGTGCACGAGAACTACGAGCGATCGGTATGTGTTGCTTGAAGAAGTACTTTCGCTGAGCTTGAATTTTCGTGGAGATAGTATGGAGCCCAACTCAATTGGCCTTGGTCTCAAGCATTTCTCCAAGAATTGCCCCTATCGAATGTGTGGTAATTCATTACGCCGCTGTTCCATGACGTTTTCGTGATAGGCGATCGTGACATCGTGACAGCGGCGTAAATTAGGGGCATAGCATCGCCTCGAAAGCGGGGTGCCCGCGAAGGTCGCGACACCTCATTCCGGCGAAATTTTAAGATGGAGAGCTAGCCGATCCCGCGCGGGGGCAATTCGGAATTGCTGGATAAGTCTGTCTCGATTCGTCCAAAAATTTATTCCTGAAAAATTGGAGCTTTCCGTTCTGTGAGGGCCCTCACAGTCAAGGGCATTTCTTTCGCGCTAGAAGAGGTCATGAAGACTTTCTGAAGAAGTTGAGTGCGTCACATCGGTACGTCAGGGGGCGAGCCAATGCGATACTTTGGAGTACTGGAATCGGATGAAGCCGCCTCGCAGGCGAATAGCGCGGCATTCCGGTTCGCCAACTTTGAAATCGATGTCGCGCGTCACGAACTGCGTTGTGGTGGCAAGATCATTCCGATCGAGCCGCAGGTCTTCGATCTGCTCGTTCATTTGATTCGCAACCGCAACCGAATTGTCAGCAGGGAAGAACTGATCGACGCGGTATGGAAGGGGAGAGTCATCTCCGAAGCGACCCTCAGTTCGCGCGTCAGCGCTGTGCGCCGTGCCATTGGTGACAATGGCGATGATCAGTTATTCGTTCGTACGCACCACAAGCGGGGTTTTCGCTTCGTCGGCCAGGTCGAGGATTCCCCACCCTATGAGATGGTAGCGGCGGATCGACGACCGATTGCAGCAAACGGTCGGGAGGGTTGGGCGCACAACAACGCGGCCAAGCCCGCGTTGGCTTTGCCCGACAAGCCGTCTATCGCGGTTCTGCCGTTTCAGAACAGGAGCGGAGATTCCATTCAGGAATACTTTGCCGACGGTCTGACCGAAGACATCATCACCGGTCTTTCGCGCCAGCGATGGTTCTTCGTCATTGCTCGAAATTCAAGTTTTGCCTTCAAGGATGAAGTTGTCGATGTGCGCAAAGTCGCTGGCGAGCTTGGCGTGCGCTATGTGCTTGAGGGCAGCGTGCGCAAGGCGTCCAGCCAGGTGCGCGTGACTGCGCAATTGATCGATGCCAGCAAGGGCGTCAACCTCTGGGCCGATCGTTACGACCGCGACCTCTCAAATATCTTCGAACTGCAAGACGAGATCACTAATCGGGTCATTGACTTGGTTGGTTCGCAGATCATCGTTGCCGAAGCCGCGCGCGTTCAGCGTAAGCCTCCGCAGAACATCGAGGCTTGGGACTGGGTGATGCAGGGCTTGCCCCACATGTGGCGTATGAGCGTTGAGGAGCAACGTCTGGCCCAAGACTGTCTGCGGCAGGCGATCGCTCTCGATCCGGACTACGCGCATGCACATGCGTTGCTCGGATGGACCTATCTGTGCATGTTCAATCTCGACGCGCGGATGCCCATTGGGGAATTCACCGACAAGGCGCTCCAGGCTGGCGAGCGCGCCGTTGCGCTTGATGACCAGGACCATTGGGGGCATTTCGTGCTCGGTCTTGCCCACTCACGCAGGCGACGTCCCGAACCAGCGGTGATGCATCTCTCCAAATCCGTCGAACTGAATCCCAATTTCGCGCTGGGCCACGCCGGTCTCGGCTATGCTCATGCATGCGGCGAACAGCCCGAACGTGGATTGCAATCACTGGAGGAAGCGCAGCGACTGAGCCCTTGCGACCCGTTTCTCGCGATCTATGCTCCGATCGTCAGGTACATGGCTTTTTTCGCTCTCGGACAGTACGAGGACACGGTCGCAGTATGCCGTTCTCTCACGGCGCTTTATCCTCACCATGCCGGCGCCTGGCGGTTGATGACCGTCTCGCTCGGACTACTCGGAAAGATTGACGAGGCGAGGGAGGCGCTGGCACGCACGCTCGCCCTTCAGCCGGATCTTTCGAGTGCACATGTGACCAACGATACAGTCTTCGTCAATTCGAACGATCGCGCGCGATTTCTGCAGGGGCTGCTGAACGCAGGACTGAAGAACTAGCCGCCGTAATGGCGGATCAGTTGAGGCCGGCGCGACGGAAGCCTTCCAGATAGTGCTTCCGATCGGCGTCGTGCTGGAATGGCATTTGGTGTGCGAGCCAGGCCATCGAGATGTTTGGCTGAACGCGGCGAAGCTCCTGTAGGGCGGCCGCCGCCGCGTCGGCCTGTCCTGCCATTCCGGCGGCTGCGGTGAGCACCCTGTGGCCGCCGACGAAATCGCCCCGCTGGCGTATCGATTCTCGCGCAAGCCGCATGGCGTCCTCATAATTGCGCCCGTTGAACTGTGAATAGGCGGCGATGCCATAATAGAGTGCGGAAAACGGGTCGCGTGGACTGAGCCGCAGCGCGCGTCGCGCAGCGAGGTCGGCGTCCTGCCAGCGCCCGCAATATGACAGCGTTAATCCATAGTAGGCCTGCGCCAGCGAGAAGTTGGGATTGAGCTGCAGAGCCAGTTCGAACTCAGCGAGTGAATCATCGAATCGGCGCGTGAACAAATGAACATTACCCAGCGCGTGGTGTGCCCAGGGGTCCTCGCTGTCGGCCCTGATCGCAGCCACGGCAGCGCGCTCGGCGAGGAGTACCGAGGCAGCCATGTCGGCCCAACCCATGTGAGCACCGAATGTGTGGCTGGCGGCCAGCACGCCGAGTGCCTGGCCATAGTTTGGATCGATCGCGGTTGCTTTCTCGAGCAGGGCCTGCGCGACCATGTTGTCCTGTCGTGTCAAACGCCAATAGTGCGACAGTCCGCGCATGACGAGATCCCAGGCGTCCATGCTGTCAGGAGCCTTGCGCTGGGCGCGGAAATTTTCTGCAGCGTAAAGCTGCGGTTCAATGGCGCCGACGATAGCCTCCGTAATCTCGTCCTGAACCGCGAATACATCGGCAATGTTGCGGTCATAGCGTTCTGCCCAGATATGGCTGCCGGTCGCGACATCGATGAGCTGAGCAGTGATGCGCACGCGCTCCCCTTCCTTTCGTACGCTGCCCTCGACGACATAGCCGACCCCGAGTTCTTCGCCGATCTGGTTCAAATGGACGGCCTTGCCCTTGTAAGTGAAGGACGAGTTGCGTGCGATCACGAAGAACCAGCGTAGTTTCGATAGCGCGGTTATGATGTCTTCGCTGATGCCGTCGGAGAAATATTCCTGTTCCGGCTCGCCGCTCATGTTGACGAAAGGCAGCACCGCAATGGCCGGCCGGTCGGGCAACGGAAGCGCGGTGCGCAAGGAATCGCCAATCTCGCCTTGTGGCAACGCCGACGGCGGTTCAGCGCCTGAGGGTTGCAATCGCACGTCACCGACGAAGCGAAGGCCCTTGCGCGCGATCGTCCGGATCAGTTTTTGCTGTTGACCGCTGTCGCCGATCGCTCGCCGGGCGGCATTAATACGGCTGGTGAGGGTCGAATCAGAGACGACTCTGCCGCCCCAGACCGCGTCGATGAGGTCGTTCTTGGAGACGACGCGGTCGCGATTTTGCACCAGGTAAATGAGTAGGTCGAATACTTGCGGCTCCACAGCAACAGGACCCGCGCCACAGCGCAATTCGCGCCTGTCTTCGTCAAGCGTATGGTCGCCAAAGAGAAATTGCATGTCGCTACCCCCCCCGCGATAGCAACCTCGGCCTCAGGAAATAATCAAGGTGGTCTAAAGGACAAATCAAGCTCTGGACAAAGTCTTTCGCGCGAGAGGGGCGTACTCACAACCCAATCGTGTTGAAATTGGACAGGAGCAATCAATGCCTGCAGCCCTGACTGCTGAAAAGCCGGCCAAACAGGCCGCGCAAACCGTATCCCCCGAACTTGTAGCCATAAAGGCCCGCCAACAGGCCGCCTGGTCCTCGGGCGACTATGCTGTGGTCGGCACGACTCTGCAGATTGTCGGCGAGGAACTTTGCGAGGCTCTCGATCTCCGGGCTGGCAAAAAAGTTCTCGACGTAGCCGCCGGCAACGGGATGGTCAGCCTCGCCGCCGCGCGGCGCTGGTGCGAGGTCACCTCGACCGACTATGTGGGTAGCCTGCTCGAGCGCGGCCGCGCCCGCGCTATGGCGGAAGGCCTGCCGATCGAATTCAAAGTGGCCGATGCCGAAGCCTTGCCGTTTGCAGACGGGTCGTTTGATACGGTCGTTTCGACGTTCGGCGTAATGTTCACGCCCAACCAGGAACAGGCCGCAGCCGAGCTGTTGCGCGTCTGCAAATCAGGCGGCCAGATCGGACTCACGAACTGGACCCCCGACGGCTTCATTGGACAGCTCTTTAAGACACTCGGCAAATACCTGCCGCCGCCACCGACCGCGAAATCCCCCCTGCTTTGGGGCACGCGCGCGCGTCTCACCGAACTGTTTGGATCCGGTGCAACCTGGATCAAGACCGAGCCGCGTGAATTCAAATTTCGCTATCGCTCTGCAGAACACTTCGTCGACGTGTTCAGGACCTACTACGGCCCGACGCTCAAGGCATTCTCCGCGCTGGATGTGCCTCAGCAGATTCGGCTGGAGAAGGATCTGTACGATCTCATCGGTCACATGAACACGGCCGACGATAAAACAATGGTCGTGCCGAGTGAGTATCTCGAGATCGTCATAGTAAAACGGTGAGGTTCCCCGCCGCAGGCTGAGACCTGTGCAAGTTGTATTTCGGAGCTTTCAAGAAGGAAAAAACCTGATGCATGTCGCTACTTTCGGGGGTGTCACTCCCGACACTGCCATTGTCGAAATCAAGCGAGTGAAATCACGTACGTGGCTCTTTGGCCGATTCATAAACGGACTGAAGGAGTCGCGGCTTCAGGAAGCCCGTCGCGTGATTGAAAGGCACAGCCACCTAATGGCACCGGACAACTTAAGGGATGACGGGGCTGCAAGCGAAGGACGGAAACAATGAAACGCTATCTGATCGAGCGTGATATTTCGGGCATTGGCAATCTGAGTACCGAACAACTCAAGGGCGTTGCCGCGAAGTCCAACAGCGTGATCGCCAAGCTCGCTCCGAATATACAGTGGCTTGAATCGTATGTGGCCGCCGACAGGACGTTCTGCATCTACCTTGCTGAAAGCGAGGCACTCGTATTCGAGCACGCCAAGCTGGGTGGATTTCCGGTGACGAAAGTCACCGAGGTGCCGATTGTGATCAGCCCAATGACCGCGTATTGAGGGCGTTCGGTTGGAGGCAGCGTTGAAAGAATCGCTTTGGGAAAATCCTTGGTTCTTTGCCGCGCCCAAGCAGAGCGGCGATCCACCCGCCAATTGTCCAATTACAGGCTTTCTCTGCGAGGGCGACCTTTCCTACCTGTGCGAGGATTACGGTTGCGCTCGCAAGGCGGGCCTGTCACCGCGATCCGAGGAAAATTTCGGCTGAGAGGCGACCGGTGTGCTGTTTCGCGCACACATTCGAACTTCAGGCGAGGGGCCTTTTACCCTGAGTGCGTCCGGCCGAGCGAGGATATCGGGGAGTTGCAATTGCCTTTAACTGGGTCAGACCCTGTGCAATTTCGCGCTGTTCGGCATCCTGCGCCATGCGCTCAAAATCGGAAGCGGCCTTGAGCATCTGATCGCGGGCAGTTTGAACGCGCAAACGTTCGGCCATCGTCCGGCACTCTCGAGCCCTGGTGCGACATCTTCGGCTCTCTGGAATGATCGATGGAGACATCGTGTGCTGCGCGGCCAAGCCGCCGGTAAACCCAATGTTGTAAAATCCGTCCTTCGAAAACCATGAAAATAGTCGATGGTCGACGCGGCGAAAAAAAGGCAACCCACACCAGGGGATTAAATGGTCAGCTTCCCGGATTACCGCTATCCCTTGGCGCGCTTTTGCCGGCCAACCCCGAAAACGTCTCAGCCATATCGCGAAGGCGGGCTTTGTCGACGGGATCCGAGGTCGCCTGGGCAAGTCTGACGAATTCCACGGCATATCGACGGTAATCGACGGCAGAAAATGGTGGCACAAACTTCTCCCCGGACGCAGCGGTAAATCAGCGTCTCGATATTTGGTTCCCATACAAATTTTTCTCACAAAGTTGTTGAAGAACGAAGTTCCAGCTCAGGACGTTGCTGCCTCAGGTGGACCGAGGAGGTGGCGTTGCTGGAATCCCAGAAATATCGACAGTACGCGGCAGATTGTACTCGGCTTGCACAAACGATGGCTGCCGCGGACAAGCAGGCCCTGCTTGAGATTGCATCCGCGTGGGAAAAGCGCGCGCAGGAAGCCGAGCGCCGGGAAAAGCGCAAAGCCTAATCGCGTCAATCGCTCAGGCGCTCTTCTTCAATTCGACTTCCACCGGTTTCGCCGAGTGCGCTGCGTTTTGACCGGTCAAGTTGTCCTTCTGCAATCGGTCGAGAAGCTGGTGCAGGGCTTGTTCCAGCCGTTCGGTGTGCACGGACACGTTCGAGGGGATGGGGCCGTCACCCACTCCTGCATGCGGTGCAAGTGGCATCTGAGCGTCGACATCGGGCTCGTTCAAGATCATCGCTGAATCCCATCTCGACGTTTGAGCACGCCTTGCCTCGCGCCGCCGTCGCCATTCCGTGAAGTGAAGCACTGGCCCGGCAATAGCGAGCGTCACGAACATGAGCAGCAGCAGCGCAAAAGTATGATCGTCGTCGACGATCGAGGGTTTCGCAGCTGGTCGCGGAGCAGGCACAGTACGTTGCGGTTCTTCGGAGCGCGCGGCGGCTTGCGGCAGAGCATCGCCCGCGCTCGCTACCACACTGCGTGGCGGGGTCGCCGAGTCATCTGCGCCGGACGAGGGCGAATCAGGTGAAGCGGTTGACCGCTCGATCGAAGAGGCCGGCTCTGCTGTGGGCGGAACGGAGGAGGATTGATTCATCAACCTGTAAGCGTCGAGCCAGTAGGCGGGTGACGCCGACGTTACATTGGCCTCCGAAGCAACCTCGGTAGGCACGCTTCCGGTTCCCGTAGTCACAGGGCGTTGCGCTTGCGCGGGATCCTTTGACTGCTTTGCCGTCGCAGATGCCGTATGTTTCTGCGATGCCGGCGCGCTCTTTTGCACGCGAAGACCTGTAGGGCCTAGACGCCAGCATTGACGACCACTGGCGTGATCAACTCGATAGTACCAATGCTGTCCCGGTGAAGCCGACGAACCTGGCTTGCTAAGACACTCCTCTGCGCGTACCCCCTGTGTCGATTGCGCGAACACGCCCGTAAGCAAAACAAACGTTACAAAGGTCAAAACCGAAGTCGATTTGTATTCTGGCATGCCTGCCCTCCTCGACGTTGCATCAAGCACGCGATCAGAAACTAATTGGTGGCGCGGATTGGAGACTGCGATTGGGGCTGCAATACGTTGCAAATTCGGCAAGTACCCACTGCCACAATGGTAGTGAGGTGTGTGCGTGCCTCGTTGCAGATGCGAGATTATAGGTTTTTTTGTCCCGCATCTGCCAGAGGTATCGCACGCATACGATTTGCGGCGATTAAATGGTCGTTAAAATCGTGCGCTGAGTCGCAAAATTTTTCGGCAGGGCCGGTCTCCCGAGTCCTACCGACCAATTCTGCGAAATCGTCGTCTTATTTAGCGGCGACGACTTTTTGCCGTTGCTCGCCGAGCTGGTCGATGCCAAGAGTCACGATGTCTCCGGCCTTGAGAAATACCGGAGAAGGTTTCATTCCGAGACCGACACCCGGTGGCGTGCCGGTGATGATGATGTCGCCCGGTTCCATCACGAAGAACTGCGAGCAATACCAGACGAGATGTTCGCAATCGAAGATCATCGTCTTTGTATTGCCGCGCTGGCGCTTCTCACCGTTGACGTCAAGCCACATATTGAGGTTCTGCGGATCCTTGACTTCGTCCTTGGTGACGAACCACGGGCCGATCGGTCCGAAGGTCTCGCAGCTCTTGCCCTTGTTCCACTGGCCGCCGCTGCGTTCGATCTGGAAGACGCGCTCGGACACATCGTTGCCAAGGAAATAGCCGGCAATGGCGTCCCTCGCCTTGTCGCGTGCGAGATAACGTGCGCGCTTGCCGATAACAATGCCGAGTTCGACCTCCCAGTCGAGCTTGCCCGACTCGCGCGGGATGATCGTGTCATCGTTCGGCCCGCAGATGCAGGTCGGCGCTTTGTTGAAAATGATCGGCTCCTTCGGAATGGCCATGCCGGCTTCCGCTGCGTGGTCTGAATAATTAAGTCCGATGGCAATGAAGTTGCGCACGTTGCCGATGCAGGGACCGAGCCGCGGCTTGCCGGAGACGGGTTTCATCCGCTTGAGGTTCGCTTTTTTTATTTTGGCGATGCCGCCTGAGGCCAGCATCGCGCCGTCGATATCCTTCACGATGCGCGACAGATCGCGGATCTTTCTGTCGTCACCGATGATGCCTGGTTTCTCGCGGCCGGGCGCGCCATAGCGGACGAGTTTCATAGTCGGGTCACTCCCTCGAACGGTTCTGTTTTTGAAAAATGGCAGACAGGTGGGCGCCATCATGCATGGCCGGGGGCAGGGGGCAACCCTCCTTTGCATGAGGGGCACATGCGCCATGCGAGTCAAAAGCCGCGGGACATCAACCTGCTGCCTGGCCGGAGGAGCATGGCGTTGGTCGCCGGGCAAGACTGATTGGTGGGCTTGCGTGCCTTCACTTGGGGCTGGAAGGTAGCGTTCAAGCCGCCCGGCGACGGCACACTTATACCTTGCGCGATGCCCGATCGCGGCAATGCTCAACGCATTGATTGATAAAATACCTTGCGCGATGCCCGATCGCGGCAATGCTCAACGCATTGATTGATAAAAGAATTCACTTTGGTGCAGTGCACTGAGTGTGTCATCGACGCAACACGCTCGCTATTTTCGCGTAAGCCCCCGCTGCTTCAGCAATTTTCACATTGTCGACTCTTCAACCTGCGGTCACGATACCGGAAAGCTTAAGACCGTGAATTGTTTTGGGGGAGACAATGTCACTTCAGGGTTGGGGAAGCGTCTTACGTGCGACGAGTGCGCTCGGGCTTCTGGCCATCGCATCCGCGCAGGCCAATGCCGGCGGCTTCGCGGTTCACGAACAGAGCGTCTACGGACAAGGAACCTCTTTCGCCGGCATCGCGGCGGGCGGCGCGTTGTCATCGATGTACTGGAATCCGGCAACGATGACTCAATTTCCCGGGATGGGCCTTGAAGTCGGTACCTCGGGGCTTTTCCCGTTTGCCTCGAACACGCCTTTGCCGGGCAGCTCCCTCTTCGGCCTGCCGGCTGTTGGTGGCGGCACTTTTAACGTCGGAAACGACGCCCTGTTGGCCAACGGGTATTTTACCTACCAGTTCAGCCCAAACCTTTGGCTCGGCATGTCGCTGAACTCACCCTTCGGTCTTTCGCAGGCCTTTCCGGACCTTTGGGCGGGGCGCGACTACGCGGCAAACAGCAGCAAGCTGGTGACCTACAATGCGGCGCCAAGTCTGGCTTATCGGTTCAACGACTGGATCAGTGTCGGTATCGGCGCGCAGATCCAACGCGCCACGGCGACGCTCAACACGGGTGTTACAATTCCCCCGGGTGCGGTTGCTCCCGGGGTTCCTCCCTCGCCAATCTTTGCGGACAGTACATTGCACGGCGACGGATGGGCTTACGGCCTGACGGCCGGCGTAACTCTCACGCCGACTCCCACGACGACAATCGGCGTTGGCTACCGGTCAGCTCTCAATCAGAAGATCGACGGGTCCCTGCTTCTGACAGGCCCCGTCGCAGCTTTTAGTAATGGTTCGATTCACACCACCGTCGATCTGCCCGACACGGTGTCTCTTGGTATCCGACAACGTGTAACGCCGCAGCTGACTCTGCTTGGCACGGCCGAATGGACAAATTGGAGCCGGATCGGGACCTCCAATGTCCTGACGGCTTCAGGGGCGCCCGCTATCGTTGGCGCCACGCCGGTCACGATACCGTTTCAATATAAGGACGGCTGGTTCTTCGCCCTGGGGGGCGAGTATCAGTGGAGCGACCGGCTGACAGTTCGTGCTGGTGCAGCTTACGAGATTTCCCCGATCGATGACC
>DATLJR010000192.1:0-10823 GCA_035538755.1 Pseudolabrys sp. | reverse complement strand
GCCAGTCTGTTCTCGCTTCGTGACCTACGACGTTGCGCTCGACGAGGACGCTGCGGGCTATTCACGCACGATGATGGATTATCCCTACATGAAAGAATGGACCGCGGCGGCAAAGCTTGAACCCGATGAGCTAGAAGAACTGGACGTCGAGTTTTGATAAGGATGCACTGAAGCAGGCTTACTTCTCAAATATCAGTTTCCGCATGATGACATCAAAGTGTACGAGACAAAATCAGCTGACGAAGTAGAGGCAGGTACGAGTCGAATTAATTTACGACTGGCAATCTCCTGGGCTAGGCAGCCTGCTGTTCTGGCTCGATGTGGCTATCGCCTAAACACTCCGTCCGCATGGCGGCATCCATCCAATAGCTCGCCATTTCCAATGACGCTTGCCGCAACTCCTCACTATCTGTCTCTTGAGCCCGGACGAAACATTTCTTCGCATGCGCGCGATACTTCTTCGCCGTTGTCATGACGAAGTCCTCTCGGGGTCAGAGTAATCGCAGTCGAGCATCTAATTTAAAAAACCCTCACCGATTAAAGCCTCGTCACAAAGCTTGTGGATATTGCGCTCGCCTGTCGTAGCCAATGCGACGAGGCGCTTAGCGATAAGCTCGAGGACAACATCGGGCTGGTCCATAACTCGCGCGATTGCTTCATCGTAAGCGGCTCTCAAAATTGCGGCAGTCTCAGGATCAAAATTTGTAAACGAAGGAACTTAGGCCATTGCGCTCTCGCTCGCATCTCCGGCACGAGCACTAGCGTTAGAGCCCCCAAGCCACCAGACCTCACGCTGCACTTTTCTAGCCATGAAAGCGAATTATTTTGTTCCGAATCCCCGCAATCAAGAGTGCTTACTTTGAGAATCGCTCCTGGAGTTGCTGACAAAGTCGGTCTGCCCAACACCCACTCATCATGATTATAAGGCGGACGGCCCATCAAGTCTTGCACCGCAATAACTCCGGTAGCCGCGCAATGTTGAGGGCAACCCTCCGCGCCTCGTCTTTGGTTGGGAATTTCGCTCGATACCTCGTCTCATTCTCGTAATAGACATACGCAGCTGCCATTCCGTTGTTATCTCTCACCATAAGATATGCTGAGTGTTCCTCCGAAGACCATGGAGCCGGCAAATTGCGATCAGGCACCGCTTTCCGTTTCCAGTGAATGATAAAGTAAGTTGAATTGAAAAGGCCCCAGTCGTGAGGTTCGCGCGAAAGGGGCCTTACATCCCGGCGCTCGTCTGTATCTGGTGCCGACACGCGGTTGGGGCGTCGTTGTCGATACGGCACGAGCATCCAACAGTTAACCGAACGCTTGGACGAGGCCAAGCATTTTTGTGTTCGGTTGTCCGCCAATGGAAAGAAAAGCACCGCCCGGTTGACGGCTCACCGGTGATCCATGGCGATTGTCGAAGAATTGTCACCGCCACCTAAGGGACACTTCACATAGCGAGCGGATCTCGGCCGTGGCACGACTTTTGCTCGGAAAATTGGCAAGCTACGGGGACATTATGAGCAGGCCACTGATTGTCGCGCTTTTACTAATATCCACTGCGCCAGTATATGCGCAGGATCAACAACCGGACGCGGCCAAGTTAAAGATGGATGCACAAAAAGTTGTCAGCATAATCAGTCACGACAAGCTCAAAACCCAGACTTACTGCCAAATTCTCGAGCTAAGCGATCAAATCGACCAGGACGAAAATCCCGCGAACACCGATGAACTGGCTCAGAAGATAGATAACTTGGAGGGGAAACTGGGTCCCGAATTTATGACGCTAGCACATGACGTATCGAACATGGACCCAGGTTCTCCAGACGCGCAGGACATTCATGCGATAATCGAGTCGCTCGACGGGTTGTGCGGTGATTAGCCCAGCGATGGCCGTTAGGGTTTTTGGCAATGTCTGCTTTGAGGGCTAAAGCGGAAATTGGAACTCAACCGCGTGATGTCCGCTTTGTGCCAAAGGCGGACTCATGCACCGATCCACTCGATCATTTCGCTGGCGGTTGCAAGCGGCGCCTGCGCGACGTTCAGGCCAAGCGCTTTCGCGGTTTTCAGATTTATGCCCAATTCAAACTTGGTCGGCCTCGCCCCAAGGCTTAGGACGACGCGGAAAATCAAGGCAATTAGAAAAGGAAATTGTGATCAGCGGAACGGGGTCGGCCGACTCTTTGCAGAGGGCAAACGGGGGCCGCACGAAGTCGTTTTTGGTCAGGATCAGACATCGTGAGAGCAAGTACCCTACGTCCGCTTTGCCCCTCGCAGCGGACGCCGATCGCAGCGCTGTGTTGTTTTGGCAACGATCACCAGGAAATGCTCGTGCCGTCTTTAGCGCGCTATGGCAGTCAATAAAGGCTTGCATACAATGCCAAGTCCATCACGCGAGAACACCATGCGTAATACGTTGTTCGTGCCTGTATTTGCGACGTTGTCGGTGATACTGACCGCTAACCTGGCTAGTGCCGAACAATTCGGGACGGCTGATGAAGCGAGAGCGATGCTCGATCGCGCTGTCACCGCGCTCAAGAGCGACGAGGCTACGGCCTTGCGCGCATTCAGTGATCCGAATAACAAGCAATTTCACGACCGCGATCTTTACGTTTCGTGCTTCGACACGTCCAACGGCAAATTCACAGCGTTTCCAGGTGCCGGCATGATCGGCATTGATGTTCGCACCTTTAAACTTGGTGACGACCCGATAGGCCAAAGAGCCTTTGACGCAATTCGGGGCACGCAGGAAGGGGTCGTAGCCACGATGGACTTTAATTTCCCGAAATCGGGGAAGCCTGCGCTCAAGCAATCGCTCGAGACGCGCATCGGCAATCAAGGCTGCGGCGTCGCTTACTACAAGGAATCGGTCGAAGATTCGAATCCTACCGGGTCAATCAGCAAGACCAAAGGCTTAGCTAAAGGGTCCAAGTGAATCATTAGGCCCGGTAAGCACCGGGTAAGCAAAAGCATAAGCGCGTAAGCGAGTCGACAGGGGTGCGCTGCGCCAAGCGAGTGAAGGCAAGCGGGGCCGAGGATGTGGGGGGAGGGACGGTCGGGGATCAGTAAAAATCATCTACTATAATTAGAGGCCACTCGTCAGGTTCCGCTCGTTACTCTGCCTTGTCCAGTGCCGCCTCCCACTGGTCTCGCGTGTAATCCTTTGCCTTCGCCTCCGCAAAGACGGTGTTGGACGGGATGTTCGTAAGCCGTTCGCTTGGGCATGCACGGCCCCACAAGCTCGCACACATCAACGAGCGTGTGCAGCGTCGTGACACTTGGGATTTTCAATGGTTGCGGCAGTTTGCATGACCAATTCATACGCGCTCCGTTAAGCATGCTCCAGATCGCGCTGCGAGGAGGTTAGCGGCCGAGGCTCTGTTGGAACGTATTTGGGATTTTTTGTTCCAGGCGTGGTGACGACACCAATCGGCGCACTTTCTAGCCCTGCTTCTATGGCCGCAAGCACTCGAGCACAGAATGCCTCGTCCATAGCGAAGAAACTGGGTCCGCCATTCGTTAGGCGTGATTGGACTTCGGCGTCGTCATTCATTTCATTATTCAGGGGGCTTATCGAAAAGAAAATCGAGAAGAGGATTCCTGATGTGGCAATGACCGAGGCCGACTGCAACGGCCAATCCAAACAGATCAAACGGCCCGTCACTCAGGCAGTCGTGACACTGTCCGCGCAATGCGTGCAAAAGACTTGGCATGGTGCCAGTAGATGACGCGGGCGGGTACGCTCACGCAACGACATCGGCAAGAACGCTCCTCACTCAACGCATAACTGACCCGAAAATAGGGACTGCTGCCAGATATAGCAAACAACGTGGCTGGATATTAGCTCATCGCGTGCAGTAATCGGGTGGAGGAAAAGGCATCAAGCGAGGAGAGTTCGCCCAAGATCATTTTGGGAGCTTGTCATGTCTTGCTACTCGCATCGCGAAAGAGATGCAGCATTTGCTGCACCTCGGACGTTCTCTCTTCGCGCTGTTTTGAGCCGGATTGCCGATCATCTCCGTCGCGCGCGTGACCGCCGCAGGCAACGCCAGGAGCTCATCGACTATCTCCGTAGCGATCATCGCGCCGCGCGAGACCTCGGAATAACGGTTTACGACGTGGACTACTTCTGTCGCTGAGCGAAGCACGAAATTAGTCGCGACGTGTGAAAGGAAATTTTGCCGCGCGGGCGATTTGCGATGTGTCTATTCCCTATGGCGCACTGCTTTTAAAATGGTTGTGCCTGATTGCTTCGACGAAATGTCACAATAGCTGCTTAAGATCTTTATCTATGGGGATGGGCGCGGAGATCATCGTATGCGCGCCGTAACCGAATATAGAAAGCGAGCATGGGAATGCCGCAAGCTGGCAAGCATGGTCCATAATCTAGAAGACAAGTACGCTTTGGATTGTGCCGCTCAAGGCTGGGAAAGGCTTGCTGACCGTAGCGAACGCGATATTGATGCGGAAGACTGAGTTTTGCGACGCGACCGACGCCCGGCTTTCTTTTTGGCTCGGTCCACTCCCCAACAACGCAGCCATGTAGAAAAGTGCAACACTGGAGAACCACAAATTCTCCTCATCGCGCCGACCGGCGGAATGCGGAATGGCGTTCCGGCCATCATTTTGCGCGGCAACAATCCTCACCTTATTGCGCGGCAACAATCCTCAGGACCGATGTCCGCTTTGGGTCAAAAGCTGACATCGCCGAGCTCCGGGTGGATGTCCGCTTTGTGCCAGAAGCGTACATCCAACCTGTCACGCCCCAGCAGCTTTAGGCGGGCAGAATTTAATTACGCCGATTAGGGCAATCAGTATGAAAATGGCCAACACCGCGGCCTGCGTGATCGCGAAGGGTGGCTCAGTTTGAGTCGGAGCCAAGGCATTGAGAGCTGAAACTTTCACGAAGCTCTGCACGACTAGAACAAAGACATTAAGATAGAGCGACGCGACAGCGCCGATCACATAGATCCAGCGCCATGCGCCTACCAAATGCTCTTTGTACAAAGCAAACAGCGCGACTGCCAGGATCACGCAAGCCAAAATTCCAACACCCAAAGCCGGCGTGAAGCCGTGGATGGGAAAAAGAAAACCGGTCACGCTGGTGAGTGCTGTGGTGAAAAGAAACAGTGCGGTTGTAACGGGCAACCTATGCGAAGCAAACATTCCGCCTACAACAATCAGTCCACTTCCGATCGCGACAAGAGTGATAATGACATGCAAAATTGTGAAAGCGCCGACCGACATCCCCAGGATCATAGAAAGCTCCCGTTGGCGTGCTCGCAAGCTAGGTCAAGAGAGTGTGTCGTCTTGACTGAAATTAGATCATGGATTTGATCAGGGGCAAGTGGGGAAAAAGCAGTCACGTCGTATAGAGGTACAATTCCGCGAAAGTCTTTGTTGTTCTGTAGCCCACGTCAAAAAATGCCCGGAAAACTCGGGCCGGGCAACAGGTCACTGAGGTGGTGAATGTCCGCTTTGAGTCAAAAGCAGACATTTGCTCCGTCATCACACCAATCTCGGCTGCCTACCACTATGTGCGCAGTTGTCGGAAGCCCGCGCGAACCTCTTCGGAAAAGAGTTGCGGCTGTTCCCATGCCGCAAAGTGCCCGCCTTTGTCGACTTTGTTGTAATAAACGAGCTTGCGATACGCCCGCTCCGCCCAACTGCGCGGGGCTTGATAGTTCTCGCCGGGGAAGACGCTCACGGCAGCCGGGATAGCGACGTTGACGGCGTTGTAAAGATTGAACTTGCTTTCCCAATAGAAGCGCGCCGAAGAAATCGCCGTATTCGTCAACCAGTAGAGCGTGATGTTGTCGAGGACGTCGTCTCGGGTAAGGTCGCCTGGGGGGTGTCCATTGATCGTGCGCCCGAGCACCGCTGACATAACCGCCGCCGCCGGTTGACCATAACCGTCGCCGTGGTCGAGCATCCAAGCTGCCAGGCCGACAGGTGAATCCGCCAATCCATCTAGCGTTTGCGGGCGCGTCCCCATCATGCTTGCATAGGCGCGTCGCCTCGTAAACAAAACCTGCAGCTGCTCGTACGCGCTTCTTTCGTCGGCCGAGAGATCGGATGGCGGCGGATTGCCGCACTGGAGCGCCTTGGCGATGTCGGGTGGGATCGTGCCGGGTAAGTTGACGTGAATGCCGAGCAATTCCGCAGGCGCCTGCAGAGCCATCGCTTCCGAGACGCCTGCACCCACATCGCCGCCTTGTGCCACAAAACGCGTATATCCAAGGCGCTTCATCAACACGACCCAGGCACGAGCGACACGTTCCGGACCCCAGCCGGTAGTGGTGGGCCTAGCTGAAAATCCGTAGCCCGGTATCGACGGAATTACGAGATGGAAAGCGTCCGATGCGCTCGCGCCATGGGCCGTGGGATTGGTCAGTGGATCGACAATCTTGAGCTGCTCGATGACCGAACCGGGCCACCCGTGCGTGACGATGAGCGGCAACGCATTTTCATGTTTCGAACGAACGTGAATGAAATGAATGTCCAACCCATCGATCTGGGTTATGAATTGCGGCAGTGCATTCAGTTTCGCCTCGCACTTCCGCCAATCGTAATCTGTCCCCCAATAACGCGCGATCTCCTGAATCGTTGCGAGCTGGATGCCTTGCGATTCATCTGCAACCGTCTCCCGGTCGGGCCACCTTGCCGTCTTTATGCGCCTGCGCAATTCGGAGAGTTCCGCTCGCGGAAAGTTCACATGGAATGGGCGAATTGCTTCACTTGTGGTCGCCGCGTGTGCTTGGGCCGGGATCAGACTGGAAGCAGCCACTGCAACCGAAGCGGCAAGAATCTTGCGACGGTCGGGGAACGGCGGTTTCGCTGACATGGGTCGTCACTCTGTAGTGGAAATCGAACGGTGCTCCCATTGACGATAGTTTGTGGGACGAGACTTCGAATTTGATGTGGATCAAAAAATAACGGCGAGATCGAAGAGTACCGAGGAAAATGGGGTCCGCGCGGCAACAATCCTCAGGACCGATGTCCGCTTGGGTCAGAAGCGGACATCGAGGTCAGTTGAAGCAATGTCCGCTTTACCCCCGAAAGCAGGCATCAATCGATGACGTTGAGAAGTTTCTGCCAAATGCGGACATTAGCGCACAAACTGACTGTCAGCTGTGGCTAGCGCTGGTGCCTTTTGTTTTCAACGTTCCCATTGGTGTGCTGTGAAACTTTCACAATACCTTCGTGCAGCGGCCTCACTTTCTTCGGCATTGGATAGTGAAGTTTTTCGCACTATGCCCTTTTGGGGCCTGGCTCTCCTCGAACACTGGAAGTTTCCTTGAAGCCCATCGTGATCACGTCGCTTTCGTTGATAATTCCGATCTGTGTTGCACCACTATTTTTGTACTGCACTGCCTTGTGGATCGATTCGTAGCGGGCGGGCATCACAAGTCGGAAAATACCGTTACAATTTGTGAAATTCGCGTGCAGAAGCCGAGTCGGCTTGGTGGCCGCACGGGGATATGCTCTTCCGTGTTGGACTGGGCGTCCCGCAGGAAGGGGACCTACTGCTCGCCGGTTCGACGCCCACGCTGCCGCGCAAGAAAAACGGCGCGCGCGTATGGGGGACGAAGGCAAAGCCGCTGGCTGCGTACCGCTGGCGGCTTTGCTGTCTGAATTCCAACCTTTTTGTGCTGGCCGCCCCTTGCCGATTTCACGGCCCCAAATGTGAAACTGCGGATCGCGCGCAAACCATCCGATGGTTTATGGGCAAAAGAGTCCGAAACGTGATGGCTGTCACGGAGGTCCCAGCCGAATCGCGCAAAACCTAGCGGCAAGAGTTCATGTGAGATCTCCCATGAAGAGAAAGCTCTTGCTCGCCGTCGTTTGGATCGCGCTGGCCGGTGGCATCGCTGCCTTGATCATCTTTCCTCCCGACTCCGTTTTGACTGCCGAATTTCGCCACTAAATATTTTTGCGTCCCGTTCAATGCGATCGATCGCAGGACCGGGCGCCGCATGTCCGCTTTGGGTCAGAAGCGGACATCGGAGCACGTTCAATTTGATGTCTGCTTTGCCCGCGAAAGCGGACATTACGCGATGCAATGATGAGTACGCGCCTTAATTAAACAATCTCGGAAATTTCGCGCGCAGCTTGGCGCGCAGGTCGGCGCTGACGTCGACGACTTGCGGGAACGCGCCCTTGAGCTTCATGTCGTAAGGAATGCAGGCGTCGATCAGGATGCGATTGTTGAAATTGCCAGGCAGATAGAGCGGATCGCGCTTCGACGCCCAGGCTTTTTGCACGAGGTCGATATCGACCTTGGGATCGAAGCGTGTGCACATCGCCCACAACACCTGGTCAAGATCGCCGGCATCGATGTCGTCGTCGACGACCACGGTCCATTTGCCGGCATAGGCGCCGCCCTGGCAGGCGCAGGCGACGTGCAGCGCCTGGCGCGCATGGCCGGGATAGCGCTGGCGGATCTGGATCGCGGAGAAACGCGTCGCCGGCCCGGCTTCGTGATTCCACACCCCGAGCACGTCGGGAATGCCGCACGCTTCGAGCGCCCGCCAGATCTGTGCCGCCCCGGCAATGCCTTTGAGCAAGCCGGTCTCGTCAACCGGCTTGTGCTGCGGCGCGCAAGTGAGGATCGGATCGTTGCGGTGAAGGATCGTCTTCACGCGCACGAACGGCCGCTCCTGCGTGTCGTCGGAGTAGTAGCCCATCCATTCGCCGAATGGGCCTTCCGGCCTGGTCTCGCCGGGAACGGTCTCGCCCTCGATCGCGATCTCGCAATCGGCTGGAATCGGAAAGCCGGTATAGGGGCCGCGCACCACATCGATCGGCTCGCCGCGAAGTCCTCCCGCGATGTCGTATTCGCTGACTTCCGGCAACGGACTTGACGAGAGCATAAACAACAGCGGGTCCTGGCCGCACAGGATCACCACTTTCATTGGTTCGCCGCGGGCAAAATATTTGTCGCGGTGAATGCGGCCATGCTTGCCCTCGGTGATCTGGCAGCCGACGGTCTTGCCGTCATAGACCTGGCTGCGATAGGCGCCGAGATTGTACCAGCCGCTGTCGGGATCCTTGGTGACGACGCAATCGGCGGTGCCGACGAAGCGCGCTTTGTCGCGCTCGTGATGCCGCGGCACCGGGAATTTCAAAACGTCGACGGCGTCACCTTCGATGACATTTTCGAAAATCGGACCGTCGTTGACATAGCGCGGCGGCAGCGGCCGCAAGTCCTGCGTGCGTGCATGATAGCGCTGCACGATGTCGACCTTGCGTTGGTATTGGAGCGGCAGCCCGAGCGTCAGCGCGATGCGCTTGACGGAGGAAAGCTGGCCGTAAAGCGTGCGGTAGCCTTTGGCGTAACCGGGCACGTCATCGAACAGAATCGCCGGCGCGGTGCCGCCACTCTTTTCGGTGAGCATGTGGGTGACGGCGCCCATCTCGACGTCCCAATGCGCGCCGGAGACGCGCTTGAGCTCGCCAAGGCGCTCAACCGTGTCGAGCCAGCCGCGCAGCCCGCGATAGGAGCCGGCAACTTGGCGTCCAGAGAACGCCGCGTCCGCCATGAAGCCTCCAAGTTTCACAGTAGAAAGCGGGTATGAATTGCGCTTGCCGAGGTGTCAAGGCAAACCGGCTCCGCCGCAAAGCCCTCTTATGCGCAGCTTCGACACCAGAGCGTATGCGCGTTAGGATCATGCCGGGAATCGATCGATGACGGTAATGCCAGAGGGTGAAGCCGCTCCGGTTGCAGTCAAAGAAGCAACCCCGGAAGCAAATATGGAAGTGACCAAGAAGGCGGAGCCAATTTGGTTCGCCTCTTATCCCGCCGGCGTGCCCAGGACGATCGATCCCGACGGCTTTCCGTCGCTTTCGACAATGCTGATCGAGGCGTGCCGCCAGCACGCCGCCCGCCCGGCCTTCGAGTCGCTCGGCGCGCGCATGACCTATGCCGAATGGGAGCGCGACAGCAAAGATTTCGCCGCCTTTCTGATCGAGCAGCTTGGCTGCCGCGCCGGCGACCGGGT
The DNA here is from genome assembly GCA_035538755.1 of Pseudolabrys sp. GTDB lineage: Bacteria > Pseudomonadota > Alphaproteobacteria > Rhizobiales > Xanthobacteraceae > Pseudolabrys. The sequence goes on along the minus strand of DATLJR010000192.1, from coordinate 831 downwards.
CGCGCTGATGCTGCCAAACATGCTCGCTTATCCGGTGACGTTTCTCGGCACGCTGCGCGCCGGACTGATCGTGGTCAATGTCAATCCGCTCTACACACCGCGCGAACTGGCGCAGCAGCTCGCCGATTGCGGCGCCGAAGTCATCGTCATCCTGGAGAATTTCGCGCACAAGCTGCAACAGATCATCGCGCAAACGAGAATACGTCATGTCGTGGTGGCGCGGCTCGGCGATTTCGTGCCGATGCTCAAGCGCTGGGCGTTCAACTTCGCCAATTCGTATATCCGCCATGCGGTGCCGCCGTGGCGCTTCGAGAAATTCACCATGCTGCAGCAGGCCTGCGAGCGGCGGCCGAGCGAACGTTATGAAGACGCCCGCGCACGCGGTAGCGACGTCGCGCTGTTGCAATATACCGGCGGCACGACCGGCGAACCGAAAGGCGCGATGCTGACGCATCGCAATCTGATCGCCAATACGATGCAGTGCCGCGCCTGGATCGGATCGGACGCGACGGCCGAGCACGAGCGGGTGCTCACGCCGCTGCCGCTGTATCACATCTTTTCGCTGACCGCGAACTTGCTGTCGTTTTCGCTGTTAGGCGGGATGAACATTCTCATTCCCGATCCGCGCGATCTGCACCGGCTGATCCGCACCATGCGCAAAGCGAAAATCACCTGGATGTCGGGGGTGAACACGCTGTTCAACGCGCTGATCAACGATCCGGAATTTGCTGGCATCGATTTTGGCGATTTGCGCGTCGCGGTGGGCGGCGGCGCGGCGATCCAAAGCCAGGTCGCCAAGCGCTGGCGCGAAATCACCGGCAGCCAAGTGGT
>DATLJR010000191.1:0-6079 GCA_035538755.1 Pseudolabrys sp. | reverse complement strand
GGCTCCCCCCGGTAACCCAGCGAAATGAAACAGGAGTCAGTGATCTTTATCTTTGTTGTCTTTGTTCTTCTGTTGCTGTCCCCCTCCTACTTGCGGAGGAGGGCCACCTGCGTGCGGCATAGGCTGGAGCGGTGGGGTTCCGCTATTCGGCATCCTTGGAGCGTTTCCGCCATTGAGCGTTGCTCGGTCGCCGCCCATGCCTCTCGGATTGGATATTCCCACGCCGCCGGGATTCGCCCCTGACGGTCCAGCGCTCGTTCCTCGCTCCTCGAACGTCTTGGCACCAGTCGGATTCGTTACCGACCTTGCGCCGCCCGGATTCGTCCCCGACGGCCCAGTGCCCGTTCCTCGCTCCTCGAACGTCTTGGCACCTGTTGGATTCGTTGCCGACTTCGCAGCGCCCGGATTCGCCCCCGACGGCCCAGTACTTATTCCACGCTCCTCGAGGGCCTTGGCACCCGTTGGATTGGTAGCCGACTTCGCAGCGCCCGGATTAATCCCCGACGGCCCAGTGCCCGTTCCTCGCTCCTCGAGAGCCTTGGCACCCGTTGGATTGGTTGCCGACTTCGCAGCGCCCGGATTCGCCCCCGACGGCCCAGTGCCCGTTCCTCGTTCCTCGAACGTCTTGGCACCTGTTGGATTCGTTCCTTCAGGGTTCTTCGCTCCGGCACTTGGCAGCGCAGTGGTCGACGTTTCCCTCGCTGCTACAACGCCCTTGCCGGCGAACTCACCTGGCTTGGCGGTTGCCGCAATAGTCGGCGTGCCATGGTTTTCGGAGGCAAGCAGAGCCTTGTTTTCGCTCGCAGTGCGCTCGTGCTGGAGCTGCGAAGGCACAGCCGCTACGTGCTGCTCATGCGTGGCTGCTTGCTCTTCCTGCGTCGGCCGCACTGTCGTTCCGCCCGACCCGCCATTGAAGCTGACTCGCGATGCACCGGGCTCGACGTAAACAGTCTTCTCGTAGACATGAGTAATCGTGACGTTGCCAAAATTGTTGACCGTTCGATTGTAGATGAACACCCCATTGTCCCACCGGCCACCCTCATAGCCGACGCCGCCGTATCCAAAGCCGTAATTGACTCCGCCGTAGAAACCAACGTGGGGACCCCAATAGCCTGCGTTCCATACGTAGATTCCGTCACGCCAAGCCCAATAACCCGGCGTCCACAACAAGCCCACGGTCGGCGGCAGCACCCAGGTGCCCGGAACCCAGTAATATCCAACCGGACCGATCCCCCAGTAGCCCGGGGCCCATACGTAACCGGGTGCGGGAATCGGGGGTTGCTCATAGACCGGCAGTTCCGGTGGCGGACTTGCATTGCCGGTACAAATGACTTGCGCGTCTGAGGCGACCGGCACGGCCAGCCCAGCCAGCATCAAGAAAAACAAAATAGTGGAACAAGCGCGCCGCATAGCCATCCCCTCGCGATTGTCGATTGTTATCGCGAGGCTTAGGGCGAAATGCCGCGAGATTAAGGCGCACTTAATGATTGTAGATCGATCGCGGGCCCCCGCCTTTGTTGTTCGAACAGCGTCTCGTTTTATGCGGGAACTTCATTGCTCAGAACCGGCAGGATTAGCTGAGGCCCGTTGTTCCTTATGTTGCCAACCATTCTGTCGACCGGCCAAATTTTCAATGCCTCGTCCGGGCATGGTTTGAGTAACGCCAGTAATTCTTGCTCGCTCGCCGGTTCTTCGCCTAACCACTTCGGCCAATCGGTCTCTGCGAGGATGACCGGCATACGGTCGTGCGGCCCGCCCATCGCCTTGTTCGTGCCGCACGTTAAAATCGTGCAACTTAAAACTTCTTCGCCACTCGTCGGCGATTTCCATTTCGCCCACAGACCAGCCAGGGGTATGAACGGCCGGTTGAGAGCGCGTGCGAGCACTGCGGGTGGAAGATAGCGGGTAATTTCTTGGAGAGGCGCGCCAGCGCCTGACTATTTCTTTCTGCCTTCTCGTCCAGCCACTTGGACATATCTGGCCCGGTAGAGGAGGCCATTATTCCATCGAACCCGTAAAGCCTTTGTCACTGTCGCAAAACTGCTTTGGGAATTTGAGCGATCCTTTGCTTTACACTGTTCGTAAAAGGCGCGAGGGGCCGCCTGGTGCTGGGATCGATTTTACGTTCTTCGGTGTTATTAGCGTTTGTAAGTCTTGGAAAGGTGCCGCCGATCGTGCGGCGCAAAAATTCAATGGGGATGCGTCATGGCCAATAGCCAAGCGAAATTGATGTATCCGGGAATTTCGCTTTCAAGACGGCCTAAGCGTCTGCCGATCGGATTCGTCATTTTGCAACCACCTTCGTAAATGTCTGGAGGCGCTATTCGCCCAGCGTTCGTCGAGTGCGCTCCTGGCGGTTCCGCTCCTGCACGGCGAACGCCTTCTCATACAGCGTCACCGCCGCCTGGCAGGACCGCACATGGTCGCGCGCCATCTGTGCCGCCGTGGGAGAGAGTTTCGGGTCTTCCGCAATTTTTTGCCAGTATTCCAAGTCTTGGCGGGCACGGTCCAACTTCAGCGCAAGGCTCATTGATCGCTCAGCTGGTTCATTCGACGACCGAGTGTTTGCGCGGATGTCTGCGGAGCCAATCATTTATCATGGAATGAGCTTGTAACTCCGCTTCCTCACGCGATCCAACAACCAGGTTAAAGATAACTCCACCACCATTCGGTGCGCCGCCGCTTGATTGCAGCAAACCAGCTACAGAGCGGATAGAGCAATATGACCACCGCCAGCCACACTGTATAAATTCCGGCCAAGCCAAGCCCGTATCCGTTAGGTTTATGGCTCGCCGCAAAACCAGCACCCCCTATTGTGATCTGTGCGAACAAGATGGCGGAGGCGTGCAGCAGATAGATGTGAACAATGTAGTAAAACAACGGCACGCGACCGAATGTCGTAATCCAGCCCGCGATGATTCCCTGCGCTCCGTCTGACACCGCGACTAGCATAAGCGCAGGTCCGAGCGTCATCGCCAGAAAAAGCAACGACGGAGGATATTTTTCGCAATTAATGAACGACAGTGTGGTAGCCACAACCCCGTTCTGCACAGCCCACGGTGCGGGATCGCCGTAGAGGTTGGTCGCGCGCAGGAAGACGAAGCCAACTGTGATCAAGGCTCCGATGGCGAACAGCTGCCGCACACGAGTCTCGCGCTCAAGTCTAAACACCGGTCCTAGTGCATAGCCTGCTGCCATCACGCCGATCCATGGTATCAGCGGATAGAGCACGATCAGTTTGAAACCGCGTGTTAGATCGAAAGCCCCGGGCTGATGCAACAAATTCCAAAGCGGCGCGGCGGCACCGAACTGCTCGGCTTTGATCCCGTCGAATAAGTCGTGGCCAGCGATCAGAGCAAGACCAAATGTGGCAATTGCCCATAGCGGCAGGTGGACGAGCGCCGCGAGAGTAATCATCGACGCACCAATCGCGAAGATCACCTGAATGACAAGGTAGTCAATTTTAAAACTGAAGGTCCAGCCAAAGCGAACGATGGTGAACTCGATGAGAACCAACCAGCAGCCGCGCGTGAACAGGTACCGGCTAACCTCAGTGGTCTTGCGCTCCGTGCCGTACAAAAACGCAGAGATGCCGGCGAGAAAGATGAACGTCGGGGCGCAGAAATGCGTAATCCAGCGCGTCAGGAATAGCGCCGGCTCGGTTACGTCGCGCGGATTGAAGCCGCCGGCGGCGAAAAAGTCGCGCGTGTGATCAAGCGCCATCACAATCATCACTAGGCCGCGCAAAAAGTCGATCGAAGTCAACCGGGTTCGACCAGCTGCCTTTTCTTTGGTCGCCTGGTTTTGTTCAAGAATTTGCCGTCTGGCTTTTTGAAGAATTGCTTGCTCCGGCGTAGACATGCACTAAGTCTTTCAGGAGGTATGTCTTCGACAACGAAAACGCCGGAGCACGTTCCTCCCGGCTTACCCAAGATTTCATCATCACCGAGACTAATTAACGGTGCCGTGTTCTCTGTTGGTATCCTCCAACCGCCTTTGCGATCACGAACTACTTTGGACAATTCGACTGCAATGTTTGCATTGCGTTGCTGATGCCTTCTAGCGGTATTACACCGCGGAGAGCACGAATATTGTCCTTTATGGACACGGCAAGCTCCGGGACGGCTTGCCAAGCCCTCTCGACTAGAGCAGATGCTTTCTCCGGAAGCAGTACCAAGGTTCCTGGCGGCACAACGCTTGCGATGAACTCTGTCGTCGCTGCGCCCGCAACGACAATCACTTTGGGATGGGTACGCAGTGGAGGGGTCCGACTAGAACAATAAGGACATTCGTCGTCGCGCCCTCAGCACAACGCAGCATAATTCCCGCAACGTCCTGTTCCGATGGGGTTGGGTTTGCAATTTTCGTAATTGAAATCGAATCGCGGCCGCCTGATGGATTGGGTGTGCGCGCAAGTTGCCAAGTTCCGGAAGCGGTGGACTGTTGTTGAGGAACAGGGGCGGCCTTTGCGTTTAATTGCTCAAAGCAGTGCGTCCGCATGTGTTCATTGTTGATGCGTCTGCAGCGCTCCGCCTCGCTGTGCACTTTCGGCTGGTTTGCCGTCTCCTGGCAGCACGCGGAGGTTAACCAAAAGGCGCAGATTGCTGCCGCGATGCAAAACGAGAGATGAGCTCGAATGAAAAGCGTCATGAATAGGACCTTCCGTGCCCATTCAAGTAGCTGGCCTCCCGCTCACGCTGGCTCGATGTACCCTGCCTGTATGTGCGACACACCACAGGCTCGGCATTCAAACGTATAGAGGTCGGGCAAGCTGCCAAATCGAGACGTTATTCGAGCGACCCGCATGATTTGAGCACAGCTTGGGCAAAGCGGAGTCCTTGGCGCACATTTCGTAACGCATGGACAAAGCGATCCTTGAGCCGCCATGCCCCAACACCATTGCTCATAACTGGTAAGGCGTATCGGTGTTAGCCATCACGTTTTGGACGACATCGCGCAAACGTGACTGCGCTTGAATGCGAGAGGGAGAAGAGCGCCTTTTGAGTTAGCAACGGTCGCGCGTTCGATACCTTTGTATAGGCGCAGTGCACTCAACGTAGAATGGCGCAAGACGCCCCCAGTCCACTAACCTTTTACAACGTTCGGGAAGACGCAGACATGCAAGCTTCGGAACATTGTAAACGAGCGGCCGATGCTGCGCGTTTCGGCTTCGATTACTTTCGCATTTTGTTGTTCCGCACCGCTGGTGCGGTCGTTTTCTAATCTGATGGCTTATGGCCTACGCTCGTTTCTTTGAGCACGTCTATATCTCGCTGGGAGAATGTGTCATGAAAACTAAAACTTTAACCAGAATGGCGATTCTCACCGCGCTCATTTGCGGCGTGTTGGCAAATGCACGCGCCGACGATACTTCTCAAGGGACTTTTGTCTACGTAGCCGGAAAAGGTAAGTACTGCAAAGAGACTGTGGTGAGCGGCTATCTCGATTGCTTCTATGCGAGTCTCGACGCGTGCCAGAAGCACTACAAATCCACGAATATTCGTTGTGTAGCAAATCCAAATTCCGGTACGTAGACCCCGATAAGCGTGCCGCAAAATAAACGGTGGTGCGGCTCCAGCGAACTTAGCCAGTTATGTGGTGCCCCACCGGCCGTTGGCCGCCCGTCGCGGGACCGTGATCGTCGAACGAGACTTCCATTCTTCCGTTGCAGGCAAAATGACCCGCGTCGGAGACGTGAGCCTGACAAGCAACCCTGTTTCGAAACCCTGGGGCTGTTCGGCACCGCGCTCGTGGCCGCCCTTGCATTAACCATGTAAAGCTTTTCACAGAGTAAGCCATTTATTTAGCGAGCGGTTAATAGCTCGCCGGAAAAATTACGCAGTCGATTTTTTCAAAGGGCGGTTTCCATGAGACTGCTTCTTACCACAGCTCTAACTGCCACTTTGATGGGATGTTCGTTCGCTCCGCGGCAGACGGCGTGGATGTCGGGGTGCACGGAAGCGACGGCATTTGCATGTTCCGACGCTGCATCCTCTAAAGCATTGCACGGCGAGGTCATCGCCGCCAAAAAGAAGGAGATGCGACACCAAACTAATAACGACACCAAAACTGCCAGATC
>DATLJR010000190.1:0-4177 GCA_035538755.1 Pseudolabrys sp. | reverse complement strand
TGGGGCCGGGCGATCATCGCAGGTGCAGCCGATCGAGCAGCCTTGCTGCCGTCCTGCCGTGCCAGCGGCCACCGCGCGGTGTCTGAACCTTCCTCCGCGTCAGCTCATCGGCGATCTTCTCGACGGGCATGTGGCGAAGCTTGATCAGGATCGGCCGCAGCGCCTTCGCATAACTGTCGGCCTCACGCTTGTTTGCCATCGCCTGCTTCGGGTTGCCGAGCCGGACGCCGCGCGCCTTGGCGGCGGCAAGCGCCTGCTTGGTGCGGATCGAGATGTTGCGGCGTTCTTTCTCGGCCAGCGCTGCGTAAATGTGCAGCATGAACGGATCAACGTCAGCACCCAGCTCGGCCACGATAAACGGCACCTTGCGTGCCATCAGGCCAGAAATAAACGCCACGTCGCGGCTCAGCCGATCCAGCTTGGCGACGACGATCGGGCACTTGCGTCGTCTGGCGTCCGCCAGCGCGGCGGCAAGCTGCGGCCGGCGATCAAGCGCGTCGGCGCCCTTGCCGGTCTCGACCTCGGTAAATTCGGCGGCGATGGCAAAGCCCTCGCGACTGGCAAACTGCGCGTTCGCTGCACGCTGCGCCTCAAGGCCGAGGCCGGAGCGGCCTTGTTTCTGCGTCGAAACGCGGATGTAGGAAATTATTCCACGCATCTTAGACAAGTTTACGACCTCTTGCTGGCAAGCGACGTTCGAGGCGGCGGTCAAGCGCTGGCCCGGTGCCAAGAACACGCTGCGCAACGGCGCCCGCATCACCAGCACCGGAGGTGTTCATGCCTGCCTTCGCCGCGTGGCCGGATGCGCTACGTCAACCGGCTTCGCCGGCCACGCTGGCGCAACCGCCAGCCTTAAAACTAACATTCCACCCGGACCACTCAGTGGGGGCCAATCAGGCATGCCGGGCGCGAAACCGAGGTATCCGTCACCATCTGCCCGGCAGGCTCTTGCTCGATCTTGACTCGACTTTGCGATATCCGCCCACTAACTAATTTTTCCCATGTTGTCGCGTAACCGTCCGCCACCCTCCGGCTTCATCGAACCCTGCCTCCCATCACCCGCCGAGCATCCCCCCGGCCCTGACTGGATTCATGAAATCAAGCACGACGGGTATCGACTGATGGCTCGGCGCGACCCGGGCGCCCCCAATTCAGCGCCCGCTATCGATGAACGGAAACCATCTTCGACCGCCGATGGCGCGCGAGTGCATGCTCAATCAACGCGTCCATTAATTTCGATTGGGGCAAGCCGCTTGCTTCCCAAAGCTTTGGATACATGCTGATGTTCGTGAACCCTGGCAGCGTGTTGGCCTCATTCACGAAGACATTCTGACCACTCAGGAAGAAATCGATCCATGCCATTCCCTCGCAGCACAACACCTTGAATGTCCTAATCGCCAGCAGTTTGATCGCGTCGCTAACGTTAGGCGGCAACTGGGCAGGCACAACAAGATTGGCTCCGCCCGCGTCGACGTACTTGGCATCATAGGAATAAAAACCATGCTTATTGTCAGGCACGATTTCGCCGAGTTCAGATGCTCTCACGTCGCCGTTCGCGTCCTCTAGAACCGAACACTCAATTTCGCGAATGGACGACACGCACTGCTCGATCAAAATCTTTCTGTCGAACCGAAACGCGTGTTTGCAGCATTCACTGAACTCTTCGGCGGTTCGCGCCTTGGAAACGCCCACTGATGAGCCCATGTTTGCGGGCTTCACGAAGAGGTCTTTTGTGCCGACGGCCCGGACAGCGTCCTCATAGTCGATCGCCGAGGGCGTTGTGGCTGCAATGAAGCGGGCAATTGGCAGCCCCGCATCGTGCAACAGTCGCTTGGCGACATCCTTGTCCATCGCTACCGCAGATCCGACGACGCCCGATCCAACGTAGGGAACATCGGCCAATTCGAGTGCACCCTGCACTGTACCGTCTTCACCGTGAGGACCATGCAAGACCGGAAAAATGGCGTCAAAAGCAGGAACCTGACGGGCTTCTGATCCTGTGCCGTCAGTGAGGAGCGCTCGGCCGCCGCCGCCGGGAAGGAGGGAGATTTGCGGTCCATCCTGCGGAACAACTAATGCCGCGGTACCAGTTCCAGCGCCATTGCCTACATCGGCAGCTATCCACCGACCCACCCTTGTTATTCCGATGAGGATCGTCTCGTATCGATCTTGATCGAGGGAGCGCAGTACGTTTGCCGCTGACGCACGCGACACGTCATGCTCGGCGGATCGTCCGCCGAAAAGGATTGCTACCCTGAGCTTAGGACCTTCCATCTCATTCCCGTGAGTTCAAGCGTGCGCGCGAAACTCACTTTAGCAGCTTCGGCTGGTTGATGTCCGCGTTGCCCCGAATGAGTCCACGGCCTAATCTAATCTAACTAGGTAGTCTAGATGGACGAGCGCGCTTCAGTTTGCCGATTTGGATAAGGCGAAAAGGGGAAGCAGCCGGCCTCGGCCGCCGAAGAAGGAGCGATAAGGAGTGCGCTTCAGCGCACACATTGTTTGATAATTGGAAGGAACAGCGACACACGGTCGCCAAAGGGGCAGCAATTGATGAAGCGCGCTTCAGCGCGCAGGGCTTCGAATCCGCGCACGGCGGCGCCCAGGCGAGTGCGCATTTAATGTTCAGCTAATCCGCGCCAAAGGATGTGATTTAGGCACAGTTCTGGAACGACGCGTTATCCGCACCGCCTCAAGGCGAAGAGCGGAAGAAGCAACTTGCCGCATTTCTTGCCGATCTGGCCTGCTTGAGAGAGGCTGCGCCTCATGTCTCTCGTGGCCTGATTGGCAATGAGAGCGGCCAGCCACCCGTGGGAACCTCCTGCGGAACCGTCGGCCCATCTGTACATTGTGAGATGGCCCTGGCTCCAAAAGGCAGAGAATGGTGGCGTTGTCAGACATTCGTGGTTGGCTTCGGCCAAATTATGTTGCCAAGCAAAACGTTCTACTTTTTACGATCCCGTTCTTATGGGCATTGGGGTCGGCCGGTTTTGAGTTTCACAGTGTCCGGACTTGACGTGCAAAAATGCCACGGCGGACTGGCTCACACCCAGATCACATGCGCTGCGGTCCGAATGTCTGATTTCTAATGCGTCGCGTCAGCGCGCGCCTTGGGTGTACACCTTTAGGATGCGCGATGGTACGCTGCCGCGTCACGCACGAACGACGACAACCGGTATGTTGCTGTGAGTGAGCACCTTGACTGTTTCGCTACCGAGCACAACCGCTGAGACGCCGCGGCGGCCATGGGAGGCCATCACAATTGCGTCGCATCCTCTCTTTCTCGCCGTATCAATAATTGTCTCATAGGGATGCTCGTGTTCAACCTGCACCACATCGCAGGGCACGCCCGCCGTCGTGGCAGCATTCTTCGCCGCCTCGAGATATTTCGCGGCAACAGCGGCAATACGTTTTTTGTACTCGTCCGGTGTGTCCGTCACCATGCCCGGCTCAACCGCGAAAACATGGAAAGGCTCCGATACAGTTACTGCGGTGACTTTGGCATTGAGAGCTTTGGCCAGTCCGATTCCTTGATCGACGGCCTTCTTCGACAGCTCGGATCCGTCGGTAGGGATCAGGATATGCTTGTACATCTTGCACCTCCCTCAAATTTCCTGAATGTGCGAAGCCGAACAACGGCCAATCATCGCCTTGGTGCGGCAGTACGCACGATCGCCGCACCCGCACGTTCGATATCAGGCGACTAAAAACCGCAACGACGGACGCTGCTCGACGAATGAAAGCTTCTCCGCCCAGGCGTCGAGACCCCACACGTGTCCGGCCCGGTAGACGATCAGGTAGACGCACAGCACCGCATAGACGATGTGATAGTCGATGATGAAGTTGTTGGTGTTCTCGATGAATGGCCAATCCATGTGCGCCGTCCAATACATCACCAGCAGCGCCACGCCGAATGCAGCGCTCACGCGAACCAGCAACCCGACCAGGAGCGAAAGCCCGATCAGCAGGTGACCGTAGCTGACCAGGAACGTCAGAACGGGGTCGGCCGCGGGCGTGGCGAGCACCGCGTAGACGTCATGGAAGGTCTTGGTGTGACCGAGGAAGGCCGCCGCACTGAATTTCGGATTGAATACTTGATGCGACGCGGCATAGAGGAACGTCCACGCCATGAGGAGGCGGAAGACGAGAATGAAACTGCGGTCGGTCGTGGATTGGG
>DATLJR010000189.1:0-1528 GCA_035538755.1 Pseudolabrys sp. | reverse complement strand
ACCTGTTCCGTTATCCGGGCGTCCGTTCGGACAGCGACATGTTCACCCTCGGCTATTCGTTCAAGCCGTGGACCGAGCCCAAGGCGATCGCCGACGGGTCGCGCATCCTGAATTATGTCCGCGAGACCGCCGTCGAGAACGGCATCGACAAAAAGATCAGATTCAGGCATCGCGTGAAGCGCTCGTCGTGGTCGACCAAGGATGCCTGCTGGACGGTGGAGGCCGAGCGCACGACTGCCGATGGCTTGACCGAAACCGTCACCTTCACCTGCATCTTCCTGTTCTCATGCGCCGGCTACTACAGATACGAGGAAGGCTACACGCCAGAGTTCAAGGGCACGGCCGATTTCGAAGGCCGCATCGTCCATCCGCAAAAATGGCCTGACGATCTCGATTATGCCGGCAAGCGCGTGGTCGTGATCGGTTCGGGCGCGACCGCCGTCACGCTGGTGCCGGAGATGGCCAGGACTGCGGCGCATGTCACGATGCTGCAGCGTTCGCCGACCTATGTGGTGTCGCGCCCGGCGCAGGATGCGCTTGCCAACAAACTGCGGCGCAATCTTCCCGCAAGCCTCGCCTACCATCTGATCCGCTGGCGCAACGTGCTGTTGGGGATGTACTTCTTCCAGTCCAGCAGGAAGAAGCCGGCGCGGGTGAAGGAACTGATCCTCAAGGGCGTCCGCATGGCGCTTGGGCCCGACTACGACGTCGCGACCCATTTTACGCCGCGCTACAACCCATGGGATCAGCGGCTGTGCCTCGTGCCCGACGGCGACCTGTTCAAAGCAATCCGGGAAAACCACGCCTCCGTCGTCACCAAGGAAATCGATACTTTCACCAAAAAAGGCATCCGTCTTAAGGACGGCAGCGAACTGGAAGCCGATATCATCGTCACCGCGACCGGGCTTGTGCTGCAAATCTTGGGCGGCATGCAAGTGAGCGTCGACGGCCAGGCGATCGATTTCGCGAAAAAGCTGCTCTACAAGGGCATGATGTATTCCGACGTGCCCAATCTCGCCTCCGCCTTCGGCTATACCAACGCGTCCTGGACGCTGAAATGCGATCTCACCTGCGAATATGTCTGCCGGCTGATCAACTACATGGATCGGCACAACTACCGGCAATGCATGCCGCACAATGACGATCCGGCCATCGAAGCGCTGCCGCATCTCGAATTCACTTCGGGCTATGTGCAGCGCTCGATCGCGAAGCTGCCCAAGCAGGGCTCGCGGCGGCCCTGGCGGCTCTACCAGAATTACGCGCTCGACATCGTCTCCCTGCGCTTCGGCAAGGTGGATGACGGGGTCATGCAATATTCGTAAGGGACCGGCGCCATGAGCGACCCGTTCGACCTTGAACGCTTTGTCGCTGCGCAAGCTTCCGTCTATTCGCAGGTCGTTCGCGAGCTATCCGAGGGGCGCAAGCGCAGCCACTGGATGTGGTTCATTTTCCCGCAAATCGCAGGACTGGGTTTCAGCGCCATGGCGCAGCGCTTTGCGATTTCTTCGCCCGCGGAGGCCGAGGCCTA
>DATLJR010000188.1:0-1947 GCA_035538755.1 Pseudolabrys sp. | reverse complement strand
GCTGGCGCGGTCGCGCGCATCGTCGGGCAGCGCGTCGATCAGGCCGGGCACCGCCTGGTAGAAGGTGAGGTCGGCAACCATGGGCGCGATCACCGCGCGCAGCCCGACCTTGGCATAGGCGTTCGCCACCGCCTCCATGCCTTCGATGGCTGGCGCCGGAAACTCGAACAACAGGTCGTAGCAGGCAGTCGAGCCCTTCTCGACATGCTCAACGGCATTGATGAGCGCCGAGAGGTGCTTGTCCTCGTGAGAGCGGCTGCCGCCGATCCATGGCGCGGCATTGAGGAGGAGATCGAGTTCCCAGCGATCGCCGACGCCCTTGGACAGGCCGCCATGGCTGTGGGTGTGTGCGTTGATCAGGCCGGGAATGATCAGGCGGCGGCTGGCGTCGATAACTTCGGCATTGGCGTTCCTCACTGCCCCGGGCGCGACAATGTCGGCGATAACATCGCCTTCGACGACGATGTCGCGCGGCTCGCCGCGCGCCGTAGAGACCGAATGCACCAATCCGCCTGTGATCACGAGCATGGAAACGGTCCCTCTGGCCGGGCGAGTTGCAAGGTCGTGCAGGCAACGGGGGAACGCGGCCGATGTCAACTCGCGCGATCGTATGGCGGGTGAGTGGTTTGCTTCCGGCTACTCAGCGGCCGTGGTAGCGTTCGCTCGTTTCAATGTCCGCTAGTGACCTAGGCTGTGTGCAGCGCCGCCGTCGTTTCAGCTAACCGATTTCCGAGGCAACGCGCGCAAAGAACTTAGTCGCTTCTGTTTGAACAAAATCTTCGGTGATTTTGTTTAAGTCAAAGCTGCCCACAGGTGCAGCGGATGCTCTCGTTGCAAAATTGACCAATACAGTGTTGTTTTGCTTTTCTGGTTGGTAGGTCATGAAAGGTTTTTCACCTCCGCTCGCGCCGGCCGTCGCCCCCCGATAGACCGTGAAATGCACGCCTGGGTCTTTATCTCCAGCGCGCACTTCGCACTGCCACCCTGCTTTCCTCAATAGTACCGCGATCTCTTCGAGGGCGGGGAGCACAACAGCAGTTCGTATTCGAGCCCAGTCGGTATCGAACCTTTCGCGTTCACGCAATCGCTTTTGTTTGGCCTGCTGCCGCTTTTCAAATTCGGCAATAGCGCTTTCTAGTGCCTCTTGGACGTCCTTCCTCATAGTCTTGTCTCGTTAATTCGAGCCCATCTCAACCGTCTAGCGATCAGGCGCTCGGCACGCGCGCAATGGCGACCCGAAGCTGAACGGTCGCCAACGCGAATCACGGTCCTGGAATGCTTCAATTTTTAGTTTTTGGTCGATTGGCGCGAACGTCGCGAAATTCCGGCGGTCCCTTGATGAGGCGGCGTTTTCGCCGCGTGCGTTCCTCATTAGTCACGGATTGGTCGCCGAGGCGATCGATTTCCCGGCTTGCCATTTCGGCTGCCTTGCGCCTGCCTCCTTTGCGAAGCTGACGCGCAGCGGTTGTTGTGCTGTCAGCAAGACCGCGTTCCACGAGCAATCGGATCGCCACTTCCCGCGAGGGAAGATTACGCTGTCTGCGGCGCCACTCGTCCAGCGCCGTCAAAATAGACGTGCCAAAGTACACTTCAAAGCGCTCAGTTTTTTGTCCCATGGCGACTCCTCAATTTTTGAGCGCCATGAATGAAATATGTATGCACTAATCGCACGGAAAAAAGCCTCGCACACAATAAGTGACGGAACGCGATCCTCACCATCCGGGTCTCTAGGAACCCTCCGTCCTCGGCGTCCAAAAGAACACCTCATGCCCATACTGGTCCAAAATCCGCAAGCCATCAGGGTTTTGAGGCATATTCAAAGTTTCGAAGAGCGACTTGGCTTTGACCTTTGCACTCTCCAGATCCGACGCGATGTGCGTAATGCGATCGAGCATGGCGCGCGCATTGTCCTCTTTGCGAATGCGGAAGAACTCTATTGTAAACATC
>DATLJR010000187.1:0-3228 GCA_035538755.1 Pseudolabrys sp. | reverse complement strand
CGCCCAACCGGGCGCATGCATGGCTCGCGTAATGAGGTCTGGCAGCTTGGAATAAATCTCACGTTCGCGGAGTTCGGGAGGGCGTGATTCATTATCGTCATAAAATTCCAGCATTCATTACCTCACAGTATTGCCTTCAGCGCTCTCGGATTTGCCCCCAAAGCCATACAGTCGCATTGTAGTTTCTGTTCAGCAGTGCGAGAGTTTATACGCCCAGTGTGAGAAATCTAGTTGCGCGCCGATGACCATTGATTGCGAGGATCGCCGGTACGTGTGCGCTGTTGCCCGAGCACGTTCTCCAGCTGGGCCGGCTCGGCACTTGTTCCCTCACCGTGCTTGCGCAAGTCCTCCGCTGGCAAAAGCCGCGCCATTTCACTGCGTTCGATCCTGTAACTAGCGGCCAGGGCAACCCCGTGCTGTCACCCGATCTCACTTTGGATACCGTTCCCAAGCTCCTTTTACACAATGCCCGCGCCATTACCGGACGACCCGCAGTCCGCCACAAGGACTTCGGAATTTGGCAGACCTGGACATGGCGCGAGACGCTTAATCAGGTTCGCGCCTTCTCGATCGGGCTTGCCGAGCTGGGGCTCAAGCGCGGCGATAGGTTCGCCATCATCGGCGGCAACCGACCGCGGCTCTATTGGGCGATCTGCGCCGGCCAGGCGCTTGGCGCGGTGCCGGTACCGGTCTACGCCGACGCTGTAGCCGAGGAGATGGCTTATGTTCTGGCGCACGCCGAGGTGACGCTTGCCGTCGTCCAAGACCAGGAACAGGTCGACAAGATCGCCGCAGTCGCCGATCGGCTGCCCCACCTTGCACGTGTCATCTACGACGAACCGCGCGGTCTAAAAGACTACGGCCACGGACGCCTGAACACATTCGAGGACGTGCAACGCATCGGCGACGAGAAGCTCGCGAGCGATGGCGAATGCCTGGGACGCTGGGAAGAGGGAATCGCCGGGGGCAAGGGCAGCGATCTCAGCATCATACTCTACACCTCCGGAACCACAGGACGCTCTAAGGGTGTGATGCTCACGCATCAGAATACGATCACCTCGGCGCGCAACGCCAATGCCTTCGACCATCTCGACCAAGACGAGGAAGTGATCGCCTATCTGCCGCTCGCCTGGGTTGGCGACTACATGTTATCTTACGTTCAATCCTATGCCGCCGGATACTGCGTCAACTGTCCGGAGACCCCCGAGACCGTGGTCCAGGACCGGCGAGAAATCGGAACGACTTATGCGTTGGCGCCTCCCCGCGTTTACGAGAATCTTTTAACCCTAATCATGGTGCGGATGGCCGACGCCGGCGCGCTCAAGCGCAAGCTGTTCGATTTCTTCCTTTCAGTAGCTAAACGCTGGGGCGAGAAGATTTTGGATGGCGAACGGGTGCCAGCGACAGCGCGCTTGCTCTACGGCCTCGGAAATTTTCTCGTTTACGGCCCACTGAAGAACCAGTTCGGGCTCTCGCGCATCCGCGTCGGCTATACGGCGGGCGAAGCAATTGGCCCGGAAATCTTCCGCTTCTATCGCGCACTCGGACTCAACCTTAAACAGCTCTACGGACAGACCGAGGCTTCGGTCTATGTCACCGCGCAGCTGGACGACGAGGTCGACGCCGAGACAGTTGGCAAGCCTTCGCCCGGTGTCGAAGTGCAGATCTCGGAAAAGGGCGAAGTCCTTTACCGCTCCCCCGGCGTGTTCGTCGGATACTACAAGGATCCGGACAGGACCGCTGAAGTCCTTACAACGGACGGCTGGGTGCACAGTGGCGATGCCGGCTTCTTCGACTCGAAGACGGGGCAATTAAAGATCATCGATCGCGTCAAAGACGTCGGCCGGCTCAAAGATGGCACGCTGTTTGCGCCGAAATACATCGAAAACAAGCTCAAATATTATCCCAACATCCGCGAGGCGGTTGCGATAGGCGCCGGTCGCGATTTTGTCTGTGCCATGGTCAATATCGACCTGACGGCGGTGGGAAGCTG
This sequence comes from Pseudolabrys sp., assembly GCA_035538755.1. Taxonomy (GTDB): domain Bacteria; phylum Pseudomonadota; class Alphaproteobacteria; order Rhizobiales; family Xanthobacteraceae; genus Pseudolabrys. The sequence goes on along the minus strand of DATLJR010000187.1, from coordinate 1,235 downwards.
GGCCGAGCGCAACAACGTTGTCTATGGCTCTTATCAGGAGCTCGCTGGCCATCCGCTAGTCTACGAGATGATCGCGCAGCACATCGACGAGGTAAATCGGTCCCTTGCGGAAGAAGAGGTCATGGCAGGCGCACAAATCCGCCGCTTCCTTGTGCTGCATAAAGAGCTTGATCCAGACGATGGCGAACTTACGCGCACGCAAAAAATTCGCCGCGGCCACATCGTCGATCGCTACGGTCCGCTGGTCGAAGCGTTGTACGACCGCTCGACCCAAGCTCAAATCACCACCGAGATCACATTCGACGACGGGCATAAGGGAGCAATTGCTGCTCGCATAACGATCCGCGACATAAATTCCTATCCGGCACGGGCGCCGAAGCTGGAGCGCGCTGCATGAAAGGACCGTGCGCGCGCGACGTTGACCTCGGCACCGTCTTGCTCGCGGTGGAGAATGTTTCCCTCGCGTTCGGCGGCGTGCAAGCGCTCACCGACGTCTCGTTCGACATCCGTAAAGGCGAGATCCGGGCGATCATCGGACCCAACGGGGCCGGTAAGACATCGATGCTCAACGTGATCAATGGCTTTTATCAGCCGAACTCGGGACGCATTATCTTCAAGGGGGAGCCGCGCGCGGCGATGCGGCCGTATGCGGCGGCACAGGGCGGCATTGCGCGCACATTTCAGAATCTTGCGCTGTTTCGGGGAATGACCGTGCTCGACAATATCATGGCGGGGCGCGCGCTGAAGATGCGCAGCGGCTTCTTCTGGCAGCTCATCCGGCATGGCCCCGCGCTTAAGGAGGAGGTCGAGCATCGACGCCGGGTGGAGGAGATCATTGACTTTCTCGAGATTGCAGCCATCCGCAAGATTCAGGTCGGGCGGCTGCCCTATGGTCTACAGAAGCGGGTGGAACTGGGCCGCGCGCTTGCCATGGAGCCCGATCTGCTCCTCCTCGACGAGCCAATGGCTGGCATGAACCTCGAGGAGAAGGAGGACATGTCGCGGTTTATTCTCGACGTGAATCGCGAATATGGCACGACAATCGCGTTGATCGAGCATGACATGCACGTAGTCATGGACCTGTCCGATCGCGTGGTCGTGCTCGATTATGGTCAAAAGATCGCGGATGCTGCGCCTAATGAGGTGAAGTGCGACAAGAACGTGATCCGCGCCTACCTGGGCGAGCCGCACGGGACGAGCGCATGACTGTGGGTTTGCAACGGCGTGCAACGTTT
>DATLJR010000186.1:0-1724 GCA_035538755.1 Pseudolabrys sp. | reverse complement strand
TATAGTCTCGAAGACGTTTGCCGAACAACAATGACACCGAATGAACGTCCGATGCTGGAAAGGGTCGATGGCCGTAACGACATATATTGGCTAGAGACCGATTTCCGGTATGGGTCTTGGCTGTGTGAAAACGCGAAGACGCGCAGCGTAATAGAAGAAGTTATTCGCTCAAAGCGGAAGCGCATTCAACTTAAAGATCAAACTGAGAAATATCATTCTTCGTCTCGCTTCGATTTTTGCGTTTTTACACAGCCAGGGTCATGAACCGACATCGGCCGTGCCGAGCGGTATGTCCGGTCTGACCCTGAAGGCGGACCAAACGGCCGCGGCTAGGGAGATCAGCTACGGGCCATTTCCAGACATTGTGTGCCATACTCGATCGCCTCATCGGCGGTAAGCGAGCAGCGTTTGCAACGCCACCCAAGGTGTCACAAGCGGTCATTACGTGGCGCTGTCAGCTAAGCACTTCGTCGGCTTGGTTTAGCAACAAAGGCGGAATGGCAATGCCGAGCGCATCTGCGGTCTTGAGATTTATGACGAACTGAAATTTTGTCGGTTGCTCCACGGGAAGTTCACCCGGCCTCTCGCCCTTGAGAATTCTATCAACGTACACGGTCGCCCGGCGACAGATCTCCAAGATGTCTGGTCCGTACGACAAAAGAGTTCCCGGCGTCAAAACTTCTCGCACATAAACGGCCGCCGCCAAACGGTTTTTGAGCGCCAGTTGGCCGATGAGTTCTCGTTGCGCGTAGGCCAATCCATCGCTGTTGGTGAGGACCGCCTGCATGTCTGCCTTTGCCATCGCGGTGAAGGCCGGTTCGAGTTCGTCATGGGAGCCTGCCTCAAACCTCTCGACTGTCAGCCCGAGTTGGTCCGCAGCCATTTTGGTCAAGTCAACGTAAAGCCGCGAGATTTGCGCGAGCGGATTAACCAGCTGCGCAACGCGCGACACGCTCGGCACGGCTTCTTTGAGAAGCTGCAATCGCTTTCCGATCAGTTCAGATGAAAAAAGCGATAAACCAGTTACATTCCCACCAGGCCGCGCGATGCTGTCTATGAGCTTGGTTCCGACAGGATCGGTAATCAACATCGCAACTACGGGAATGGTGGCCGTCGCATTCTTCGCATAAGGGGCAGCATTGTTCCCCGAGCTCATCAGGACATCGACTTTGAGCGCTACGAGCTCCGCCGCCATGCTCCTAAATCGCTCAGGCATTTCATTGGGGAAGCGGTGCTCTAAGATGATGGTTTGCCCATCGACGTAGCCGAGCTTTCTGAACCCTTCGACAAGCGTAGTGAACAGCGGCCCTTCTTCCTCTGCGCTGCCCGCATGCCACAAGACTCCGACTTTCGGGATCCGACGTTTGTTTTGCGCGGGCGCCCCAAGCGGCCACACGGTTGCGGCGCCACCCAATGCGAATATGAATTCTCGGCGGCGGATGTGGATTTCCATGAGACCTCCCATAAGGGGACGTGTCCATGCAAGGGCGCACGATATCACGCTTTAGCGAGGGGGCGAACCATGCTTTTGCGCTGCAGAAATCATAAGCTGCCAATGTCTGGGATGGGTCATTGTCGACTGGGCTCCAACGGCGATCGCATCGCGGCATCAGTCTGCTGCGCGTCCAAGAACGCGCTTGGCACCGAAAAAGGGGCACAGGTTGCAGGACAACCAGAACTCATTCACGCGGTGGCCGTGCGAGCGAATATGCGGTCGATCTTGG
>DATLJR010000185.1:0-2482 GCA_035538755.1 Pseudolabrys sp. | reverse complement strand
TGATGGCCGAACTCGAACGGCTGCAGGAATTCCTGAAAACCGAAACCGAGCGCGTGCAGCGTGAAATCGAGGGTGTATTGGACGGAATCGGAATCATAATCGAAGCCATTGCTCCATGGAAAACCGCCGGGCTCGCTGGCGCACAGAATAGTCCTGCAAATGGGCGCGACAAACTTAAACGTTGGCCTTGATTTACGACCGGCTGATATCGCCGGCACAGGCCTTTGCTAATTCCGAAACTCTAATTCTCTAACTGCGCAACAGCTCCGGCAGCTTGGCGATGTTGGCCGCGATCCGCGTTTCTCATTTCGTCTTCCGACTGGCCGAACGCGTCACTGGTTTGCAGAAAAGCTCATAGGACGTAGCGAGATTACCCTTCATTGTTGTTGCTGACATGACGCCGGTTACTTGATCAATGTTGCCTATCGCGGGGTCTATACCACTCCCGAAGAAGACAACAGCGCCGTCGATGTTTTCGATCTGTGCGACAAAGCCAGCGAACGAGACCGTTTGTTCCGCAAGGTCTACTACCGCGTCCAACTTGTTGATGGCTTTACGCGGCCCCTCAATATTCCCCACGCTGGTCTTCACGGTGCCATCACAAGACAGCGTGATCACGGTAGGCTCGCTAGCCTGCGCGTGAGCAACAATGACGAGCGATAGGAACAAGATGGTTGTGATGTTGTTCACACTCAGTCTGCGGCGTGTTTTACCAGACAGAAAACGTTCGTCCGATATCATAGATTGCTGCGCCTAGTACGCAGAGCGCGAGGCCGCCGACAATAATGGTGAGCAGCAGGGCCGATTCCACGGCGTCGATCTTTTGCTTGTCGAAGTAGAGTTTGTCGGCGAAGCGGGCCATGGCCAGCCGTTATGCAATACGCTCCCTGTCTCGCCATCAAGTTAATATCTTGTAATCTGCATTCGGGTCGTCACACAGCGACGGGAGTTTGTTGGATTGGCAAAATTAGCTGAGGCCGCAAAACGATTCGCGTGCCTGACGTGAGCGCGGTCGGCCAATCGCTTGCCGCGCGCTACTCCTTCCCAAGCTAATCCACAATTTGGTCAATCGACTGTCCTAATTGGGCTCAATCTTGCTCCCTTGGGGCGAGGGCTACAGGTGCGCACATGAAACGCGGCACAACGGCAATTATGCTTCTTGCATTCGCCATCGGCTTAGCGACGGTTAGCGCTCACGCGCAAGGCATGGGCGGTGGCATGGGCGGCGGCGGTCACAAACACCAAAAGCAACCGGATAAGACCGAGCCACAAAAGCCCAAGGCTAACGAAAAAGCCTACAATGCTGCGCTCAAAAGCGTGCCCGACAAACCCAAACCTGACCCGTGGCAGGGTACACGCTGAGCTCCCTCGAAGGCCGCCCGACCTGCTTTTGATCGGCACGTTTGCAACCGGCTACGGCCGCGCGGCCGGCATCGCTCGCTGCTGGGGAACGATGAACGGCGCGCGGCGTTAATTGTGTGTAACAACTCAAAACTTCACTTAGCGGCCTCTGAGACGGAGCCGCCTTTCTTTTGCCCAGCATCGCTTGCCGCTGCGGAACTAAATGCACCGTGATGTGTTACGAGCGTGTACGGAACTTTCATAGGTCAGCCTTGCGGCTCCTTGAGGCAATGGGGCCGCTTTTCTTTTGGAAAGAACACGGACATCTGCGTTCGCGGTGGCGCCCCGGCGGCTCGGTCAGGGTTCGGGGTATTCGGTAAACCATCGGGCATCGATCATATCCTGGCGGATGTGGCGCGGGTCATATGCCAAAACTGCGGATCAAATTACCCTGAAACAATGAAAACCGAATGTCTGCTCCGACTTTGCTCGGACGAAATAAATATCATACGACTGCTTGGGTGGGGGCGGAAGCCACCAAGCTCGGCTTGCGCGTTGAAATAACCGAGTTAGGCGGTCTTTGGGAGATAGTTGAAATATATCCCATATTGAGCCGGTGACTTGAGCGGGCACACTCATCTGGTCAATCTCAAGACGGGGGAGCTTCTAGAGGAAGCCAAGACGGCGATCCGTTAGCTGCGACCTACGCGGCAACTCCGGCAGCTTGGCGATGTTCGCAACGATACGTCGCGCCTCATCTTTGCTGAGCAGTTTGGCCGCTGATCGCCGGCCGAGAAGGGCACCCGAAGCGATGAGTGCTATACCAAAAAGTTGGAAGCCCTCCCGTCGCGACGGAAGCAGCAGCCTCTAGCGCCTCTTCGACGGACCAGGGCGGCGGGAAGCGGCGAAGGGGCGGCGGATTTTTGCTAGCGAACTACTCAATACAGGACAGTAATAGGCCGCACGGGGCACAAGATGGACTGCGCGAAAGTGCTGATTTTTCAAACTCGACAGCACGAGGCCGCACTAGAACAAAACAGCGACGATGAATTTTCAAGACCGGTGCCTTAAACCACTCGGCCACCCTTCCGACGCCAACTCGCGTACACGGTGCAATTTTCGAGTGCTCAAGCTATATCGG
>DATLJR010000184.1:0-2240 GCA_035538755.1 Pseudolabrys sp. | reverse complement strand
GTAATCGAGTACCGTTGGACGGAAGATCAATACAATCGATTGCCGGATCTAGCAGACGATCTAATCCGTCATCACGTCAACGTCATTGCCACGCTGTTCACCTTTCCTGCTGCACTAGCCGCGAAAGCTAGTACGAGCACGATCCCGATAGTCTTCAGTGTTGGCGACGATCCGGTCAAGCATGGTCTTGTTTCGAGCCTGTCGCGACCTGGCGGCAATGCGACCGGCATCAATTTTTTTAGCTCTGAGGTCACCGCAAAGAGGCTGGGACTCCTGCGTGAGCTGTTGCCAAAGGCCACTCGGATAGGGGTACTCGTAAATCCGACTAATGTTGAGATTACCGAGGGAACTGTGAAAGATGTCAACGCAGCTGCTGATCCGCTCGGGGTGCAAATAGAAGTCCTGAACGCGAGCAATGGCAACGAGATTGATGCTGCGTTCACAACCCTTGAAAGTCATCGCGCCGACGGCGTCCTCATCGGCGCTAATGCGTTTTTTGTCAGCCGGCGTGTGCAAATTGCAATCCTAGCAGCGCGCTACATGATTCCCGCGATATATACGATAAGTGACTATGCCGAAGCCGGCGGCCTCATCAGTTACGGAACTGACATTGCGGATTCGCTTCGACAGCAAGGGGTCTACGTTGGGCGGATTCTCAAGGGAACCAAGCCGGCGGACCTGCCAGTGGTACAATCGACGAAATTTAAGCTCGTGATCAACCTCAGGACCGCTAAAGCACTTGGCCTGGAGATATCTCCGACACTGCTTTCCCGCGCCGACGAGGTGATCGAATAGCGCCCGTCTGCCACAGCGCAGAATGTCTGCTTGTAGCACAAGGCGGACATCACGAACGTGCCGAACTATGTCCGCTTTTGGGGGTAAAGCGGACATCGCTCAGACATGGCTCAATGTCTGCTTTTGACCCAAAGCGGACATTCGGTCCCAAGGATTATTGCTATGCAAAATGGCGGTTGGCACCCATTTCGCCCGTCGTAAATCCCTGATGTAATCAAGCATTGATACTTGCTCTTGAGCCTCGGAGCAGGCAATGCGACGACGGGATCTTCTCAAAAGCATTGCTGGAATAAGCACCACTTGGCCGCTCGCCGCACGCGCGCAGCAGTGCGAGCCGATGCGGCATATTGCGGTCCTGATGGGCGGTGTTGAGTCTGGTGACATTGAAGGACAGGCGGAAGTCGCTGCCTTCGAAGATGGCCTGAAGCAAGCGGGCTGGAATATTGGCGGCAATATCGAAGTCGTTTATCACTGGCCTGGTGCTGTGCTGGATCGAGTGCGTGATGCTGCAAAAGAAATCGTGGACGCTCGTCCTGATCTGGTGGTGAGCCGCTCGACGCCGGCAACGAGCGTCATTATTAACAAGGGACTTCCTGTTGTCTTTGTGCTAGTCGCCGATCCGGTTGGTTCAGGATTCATCCAGAGCTTGGTAAAACCGGGTGGTAACATCACCGGATTCGCCACTTTCGAAACGTCGGTTGGCGGCAAATGGTTCGAACTTCTGAAAGAAGCTGCTCCGACGGTGTCTCGGGTCGCGCTGCTCTTTAACCCGACGACGGCGCCCTACGCCGACGGCTATTTGCGTTCGGCGCAAGCGGCAGCGCAGAAACTGGGCGCCAGTGTGATCCCGGCTCCTTGCCGCAGTACCGCAGACATTGAAGCCGCGTTCGCCGCGCGGGCGCGCGAAGATGCCGGTGGAATTATTATCATAAACGACACTTATCTTGCCGAACACCGCGATGTCGTTATTCGGCTTGCGGCGCGGTATCTGCTACCGGCGATCTATCCCGCCCCGATTTGGGTGCCGAGCGGCGGGCTTATGGCGTATGCTGTCGATTATCTGGATATTTTGCGACGTGCCGCAAATTATGTCGATCTTATCCTCAAAGGGGCCGCGATTACCGATCTGCCGGTCCAGTTGCCCACTCGGTTCACCTTAATGTTGAATTTAAAGACGGCAAAAGCGCTCGGCCTGACGATACCGCAGACCCTCCAGGTCGCCGCCGACGAGGTGATCGAATAACGACGTTCTTTACTGCAGTGCAGAATGTCCGCTTTTGGCACAAAGCGGACATTCAATTCGCGACATTTCTTCACTCCGCCTTGATTCCCGCCGCTTTGATGAACGACCACCATTTGTCGATCTCGGCCTTGTGAAAAACGCCAAAAGCCTCCGTCGTCTGTTGTTCGCGAGGGGGAATTTCCGCTCCGAAATCGGTGATCTT
>DATLJR010000183.1:0-1815 GCA_035538755.1 Pseudolabrys sp. | reverse complement strand
CCGTATTCAATTACGGAGGAGTTCACGGCGGTCTATCGACTGCACTCGCTCATTCCCGACGATTATTCGTTTCGTCAGCACGGCGATGACAAGGAAATCCTCGCCTGCACAATGACAGATCTGTTTGCCGGCGGAACCACTGAGGTACACCGTAAGGTCTCTTTCGAAAATGTGCTGTATTCGATCGGCACGAGTTATCCAGGCGCGCCGGTGCTACACAATTACCCGCTCCATCTGCGCCGCCTACCTGAAAAAATCGATCAGGGCATCATGACGGATCTGGCTGCGACAGATATTGTCCGCGACCGCGAGCGCGGTGTACCACGCTATTGTGCGTTCCGACGCATGCTGCGGATGAGCGTCCCAGAAACTTTCCAGGAGCTCACCGATAATGAGACTTGGCAGAAGGAACTGGAAAAAATTTACCGCGATGTCGAACGCGTCGATCTTTTGACCGGCACGTTGGCGGAATCCAAGCCCCCGGGATTCGCCATCTCGGACACGGCATTCCGCATCTTCATCGTCATGGCTGGGCGTAGGATCAAAAGTGACCGCTTCCTGACCAGTGATTACAACGCCGATGTCTACACGCCCCTCGGTATTGATTGGGTGGAGGAAAATGGCATGCGCGAAGTGCTGTTGCGACATGCCCCGTCACTTCGCCCCGTTCTAAGCAACGTGCGCAACAGCTTCTTTCCGTGGCCCAGAGCAACGAGCTGACGTCATGGCGCGGCGCATCCGCCTGCCAGGAATCGTTGACGTGGTGCTGGTCTCCGACCCAGCCGAAATTCGCGTCCTCAATGATGCACACGGCGTCGATCGCAATTTCGTGCTGCGCGGGCCGCTGGTCAATCGCTTGATCGTGGCCCGTATCCGCCGCTGGTTCCAGATTATGGGCCAGCTGTTGCCCTCTCTCATGCCGCGCTCCGACCACGTCCGTGCCGATCATCAGCAGAAGCTTGCGGCAGTAGTTGACCCGGCCTCCGGCAACACTCTGTGGAGCAATTCACAAATCGACGCGCTTGCCGCTTATGTCTGCGGCGGCAGCGCTGACGAGGCAGTCGGTATTGTTGCTCAGCAAATTGTCGGCAGTTTATTCGATCCGCTCTACCACGCAGATGGTGCGACTTGGAAAGCCGCAAAACTGATCGATCAGTTTCGAGACGGCATCTCGCCGATTCAAATCGTTTGGCAGCTTACCGGACAGCTGCGCCGTGCGCGCTCTCTTTTGGTTGATCGCGCCAAGGCTGACCGTTGGACGATGCACGGCACCGCAATCGGTGTTCACGGGATTGTACGGGCCTTGGCGCAGATGCGTCGGCTGCGCTGCGCGCCAAATCCTGAATCCTTGAGCGATGAGGCGGTGCTTTGGCAATGCCTCGCCCCGCCGAAACAGGTGCCCCGCACCGTCGAAGTCCCGCTCGAGACCCCGCTTGTGAAGGAGCCTTTGAGCGTCGGCTCCATTCTGATGCTGCAGCTGGAAGCTGCGTGGCCGCGAGCACCCGATGCGGAACTGGTATTCATGCAGGGCCACTGGAACGCGTGCCCGGCACGCGCCTTCGTGACCGGACTCCTCCTTGCGGTGTGGCGTCGGAGCTTACAGGAGTCCATTGCCACATGACCGAACAGATGAACCAAAGCGTTATATCGGCCGCCGCCAGCGCCAGCAGCGACGTCATCTTTACACCGTTGAAATTTAACAATCTCGAGGTCAAGAACCGTGTTTTTCGCTCCAGCGTTTCCGGCCGTTTCGACAACGAAGACGGCTCGCTGACCCAGACGCGGATCAATTGGGAATGCAAATTCGCGAAGGGC
>DATLJR010000182.1:0-2043 GCA_035538755.1 Pseudolabrys sp. | reverse complement strand
CCTGGCAAGTTCTCGTTCCCATTTGGCGAAGCGCTCCGGCGTATTGATGAAGCCCGGTATCACGCAATTGACGCGGATATTGTGCGGCGCAAGCTCGTTAGCGAGCACCTTGGAGAAACGGATTTCAGCCGATTTCGCCGGACCGGTGCAGGAGGACAAGAACGGCGGGTTCAGCGTCATGATCCCGGTCTGGCCGCTCACATTGACGATCCGGCCACCGCCCTGAGCGATCATCATGGGCACTATGCGCTGACAAATACGAAACTGCGCGAAAAAATTGATCGCCATGCCCTCGACGAGTTCTTCATCAGTTACTTCGAGAAACGGTTTGTAGGTACCCGTGCCGGCATTGTTGACGAGAATGTCAATTCGGCCGAGCTTGTCGCCGATGATGCGTGGAATAATTTCAATCTGTTCAAGTTTGGTCACGTCCAACGGGTGTGTCTCGATCTTTGCCTGTGTAGTTCGCATAATGTCGCGCGCTGCGTCGGCGAGCGCCGACTCTCGGCGCGCGCAGATAAGAACCTTCACGCCCTCACGCGCGAGCGCGCGCGCCGTCTCAAGGCCTATTCCCCTGCTCCCGCCAGTCACGAGCGCCGTTTTGTTGGCGAGGCCCATTTCCATCGCTCTGGCTCCTTTTCAAAAGCTTGCGCTGCTCGACGGCTCAAGATTGTACGCAGACTCGGGACACTAAATCATGGTGGAGATGCGCGGGAAAAAAGTTGGGAGAAATCCCACACCCCGCGGCAAGTGCCCCACCACTCTTCATTCGTTCGACGCCGACCAACGATGCGGTGCACGAGTCGCGGCACCGCTTTGCGAGCCATCAGGTCGGGGTTATAGTATGTCGTAAGGCCGCAAGAGAACATGACAGACTGGGAGTGGGCCAAGGGCAAGCCGAGTCAAGGGAGGATTCAAAATGTCGATCACTCGTCGTCAAGCGCTTGGATCCGCTGGCGCCGCCATTGCAGCCAGCACGCTTGCCAAGCCCGCAATTGCCGTGAATGAGCCGATCCGCGTCGGTTATCTGCCGGCGCTGACTGGCCCGTCGTCCTCCACGGGTATCGGCATCAATCGCGGAACCCAATTGGCGGTGCAGGAGATAAACGCGGCCGGCGGCATAAATGGCCGGCAGATCGAACTGATTACGCGCGATACCCAAAGCGACCCGACAAAGGCTGTCAATGGAGCGGCGGAACTGTCACACGGACAGAATGTCAGCGTCGTCTTCGGGCCGGTCAATTCCGGCGAGTCGCTTGCGGTCGTGCCCCTGCTCGCGCGCACCAGCACACCGCAGGTCCATCCTTGTTGGGTCGATACCCTGACGGACCCGCAGAAATATCCAATGTGCTTCCGTAACGCGCCCACTAACCAGCAGATCGGCGCCGCCGCGAACCGCTATGTCGTGGAAGTGCTCAAGCGCAAAAAGGTCGCGGTGATCAGCGACACGACTGGCTATGGTACCGCGTCGGTTAACGCCTATGTGCCGATGCTCCAGGCGAAGGGCGCGGAAGTCGTCTATCAGGGCAACGTCGACGCAGCCAATCCTGACCTAAAGCCCGAGCTTTTACGGATGCAATCCGCAGGGGCGGAAGCAATCATGCCGTGGAGCGTCAATGCCGGCTTTCTCTCGCGGATCATCAACACGCGAGGCAATATGGGTTGGGACGTGCCGATCGTCGGCCAAACCACACTTGGCTCGGGTCAGACAAAAGCGTTGCTGGAGAAGCCGGAATACTGGGCGAAGGTTTATCCGAACAATTTCCGCAACGTCTGTTACGGCCAGGGCGGAAAACTTACGGAGCGCACCACTGCCTTCGTAGACCGTTTGAAGAGCGCCAAGATCGACATGGGCGACACGCTCTTGTGGTGGATCGCGCTCGGCTATGACAGTCCGCGCATGATCGCCGAGGCCATGAAGGCCGTCGGACCCGAGCCACAACAAATTGTCGGCTACCTCAATAAGCTCAAAGGATTCCCGGGCGTCTACGGTGACATATCCTTTAGCCCCGATCAGCATAACGGCTACCCCGACGAGGAAGT
>DATLJR010000181.1:0-1518 GCA_035538755.1 Pseudolabrys sp. | reverse complement strand
GTACCACAGGTGCATCACGACGCACTCGAATTTCCGGATGGCACGCTTGTTCTCCTGACGGACTTGCATGAGGGTCAGCAGGCAACGGTGCTTCAGCTTCCGGCACAGCCGAAGACGCCAGCTGAGGCAAAGGCCCAGATGCGCGTCCTGTACGTCGGCTGACGTTCGTCGGACAACTTCCAAGATATCGAGTGCCACGTAGTGGTGAACGGGGGGGTAACGCCTGTTCTGCGGAGGGCAGCGTGACACTCATCGTGTTCTATTTAGTAGTTCATGCGATGCCAACGCGCACGACAGTCTCTGACCTGACGATGGTAATGGTATCGAGGATGCGGGACAGCGAAGATAAGCAAAATGAACCGGGCACGGTCGGCCCAACGCAAATGCAATTGACGTGGTGCTCGCTGCTGCAAAGCGTTGAGCTTATGCCGCAGTACCAGTATTTCGGCTTGCAGCCGCCAGTCGCGACTTGAAGCAGTCATACAGCAAGCGGACGAAAAGGAAGGCAATTGCAAGCTCGATGCCGGCTACGAGGTCCTGGCCTACACGCGCCAGCCAGAGTCTTGATCCGGTTCTTCTTCAATTGCGGCATTGATTCGGGATTCTGGGGAGACCAAATCGGTGCCGAAGCTGCGACAACCGTTGGCGGTTCTTGAAGACGGCGGGCACTTGATGACGAATGGCTCGACGGATATCGCGTCGTGACCGAGGATGGCGGCCTCACTGCCTAAGCGTGACAAACGCGCTTCAAGGGCAATTCTGTCGAAACCTGCGGTGGTGCGAGGGGCGTGCGGGTCTCGGACACTCCCCACGATGGACCGGCTTTGACGTCGAGCACATGCCATGTGCGCCCTTGCGGATATTTGCGCCGACCTCAATGGAACCCTGGGGTTGCCCAGCGGCGATTGCGCGCCATCCACAGCAGGACCATTGTTGCAACCGGAATACGGACAATTGGTCACGAAGTCGCAGGATGTGTTCGGCCGGCGCCATCTGCCTCAATTGTGTTCGGCCGGCGCGGCCGCCGGGCCGGTGTCGTCGCGAAGCCCCGATTTCAGCTTGGCTTCGATCTTAACGAGATCCTCGGGCTCGGGCTTGAGGTCGCGCGCATGCGACCACTGGAAACGCGCCTCCAGCATGCGTTCGACCCGCCAATAGGCATCGCCGAGATGATCGTTGATGGTGGGATCCTCGGGCTTGAGCTCGACGGCGCGCTCGAGCTGCTTGACCGCCTCCTCCATGTTGCCGAGCCGGTAATAGGCCCAGCCGAGGGAATCGACGATGTAACCGTCGTCGGCACGCTGCTCGACCGAGCGTTTGATCATGCGCATGCCCTCGTCGGCGCGAATCACTTCCTCGCTCAAGGCATTACGCGAGGCCCCGCACTCGAACATGTGACGCGTACGCTGGGCATTCCCGCCAAGGTTTCCAACGGCTTGTTCAGATGCGCTGGAAAACTTCCGTGCCTCGCACCCTTGCCACGCGGCCATCGGGGGCGACGTATGTCGCGATACCTCT